>DATBJJ010000022.1:0-7301 GCA_036556425.1 Vicinamibacterales bacterium | reverse complement strand
CACGTCGATGAGCGGGGACTCCGCGGTAACCTGCACGGTCTCCGCGACCGCCGCCACCGCGAGCGTGAGATCGATCTTGAGCACCTGGCCCAGCCCGAGCCGGACGTCCGTCGCCTTGTTCGGCGTGAAGCCTGAGAGCGCGCCTGTGATCTCGTAGGTTCCGGCGGGCAGCGCCGGGAACCGATACACGCCTTGTGTGTCAGAGACGGCGGTGACCGACGCGCCGCCGGAGTTCTTGGCTTCAACGGTCGCGCCCGGGAGTACGGCTCCTTGCGCGTCCTTGACTACGCCTTGTATGGATCCCGACTGTTCCTGTGCCACCGCCGGCACTGCGGCAAGCAGCGCAACCAGCAGTGCGCCCAGCATCTTAAAGCGCATCTCATCCTCCCTTGCGCGAGGTCTATGAAGGCAATTCGGGGACGCGCACACGGCCCCGCCCGCCGGCTAGGGGCACCTCAACCGGCGGCCTGGCGCGGATTCTATCCCTGCGGTCGTCAGGGGTCAATCGTCTGTAAAATGTTACGAAATGCGCAAAAACTGTGACGGAATGCGGACTCAGGGTCATCACAAGAAGTACATCACAAGAAATACCGGTTGACACCTCCGCGCTGGCAGGATTAGCCTGCCCGAGGGTGGAGCCTTGCTGCGAGGCCCACCGGGAGCGGTGGTTATGTCCTCTCCAAACGCAGCGCCAGTCGATCGGATCGTTCTCACCCTTCTGTTCCTATCGCTGACTGCCAACGTCTACCTGGGTGTAAAGGTTCTGTCGCCTGCCGCGATGCCGCGGCGAATCGCTCCGCTGGTCATCGGTTCCACGGTTCCGCCATTTGAAGGCAAGGACATGGAAGGAAAGCCGTCGCTGGTCGACGCGCGCGCCGCTCGCGTCAACACCGTGTTCTATGTCTTCACGCCTGACTGCGTCTGGTGCGGAAGGAATCTCGCCAACGTTCAGGCGATCGCGGCGAGCGCTGGCGAACGATATCGGTTGATCGGCATATCGCTCGATCCGAACGTTCAACCGTACCTCCGCGCCAACAACATCGACTTTCCGGTCCTCGTGAATCCGTCGGCGCAGACCATCGCGAACTACAAGCTCGGCCCGACGCCGACAACGATCGTGGTAGCTCCGTCAGGCGACGTGGTCAGGATTTGGCAAGGCGCGTACGGACCGGATATGGTCCACGACGTCGCGACTTTCTTCGGTATTTCGCTGCCTGGTCTGCAGGCTGACGACCGTTCACGCGCAGGAGGTGTTCGATGAATCGATCGAGACGAATGGCTGCAGCGATGTGCTTCGGGGCAGTCGCAGTTTTCTTGTTGTTCTTGAGCGCGACGATGCAGCCAGTTGCCGCACGCTCCTGTCAGCAGCAGTGCGATGCCGAGCGGGCCGCAGGTCTGCAGTGGTGCAACGTCGAATACCCTGGCGTTCAAGAATGTGTCGACCAAGTCAATTCGTACTACTACACGTGCTCGACCGGCGCGATGATCTGCGACGACCCCGAATGGGAATGGTCATGCACTGTGCTCGAGATGCACTGCTACTGGACTGGCTCGTCCTGCTGGTGCGAGGGACCATCATACGCATGTCAATACCAATAAGTTGATCCCGCGCGGGCCGCGAAATACCTGCCGTCGGGAATTGGTGTCCCGACCCGGATCCCGAGCGCCCATTGATCCCTGTCTATTCCGGCGGGTCGAGCAAAACCGGCGGGCGACAATACCGGCTCAGGGTCGACCCTCTCGCGTGCTGCCGATTTCCTCCCCGATATGATTTCGCTGCTCGGGACACTGGTCGACTTTTCGTTGTCGGACATCTCGCGCGCTTTACGGAACCTCGAGCAGTCGGGCAGCCGCTACTTGCTGACAACGATCTTCATCGAACGTAATGACAATCCCACATCACAACAGGCGAATGCGCCCGCTGGGTCTGAAGCGTCCACCGTTCTCGTTTCCACCTCCTCGTGCCGTCGTCGATGCGCGAGTTGTCTCTACGCCGGCGGCACCGTGCACGCCAAGCGCATCGGACTCTGGCGATTCGCCGATCAGTTGGAGTGATAGCTGCCTGAGTCGAGGCGGCCGACCACGAGCGCTCGTTCCGCGGTTGGAAAAAACGGTAGCGCGTCGAGCCATCTCACGAACTCCTGAACGAGGGTGACGCGAAGGCGATAGCGTCCGGGATCGCCCGGCGCTGCGATCCTCATCCAGTAGGCGGCGGCTCCGCCGCGAGCAACAGGCGGCCGCAATGCCGTGCGCGTGCCTTCGGCGACGACCGGTTCCTCGATCCCCTCTTTGAACCACCGATACGACAACTGCACGGGAAATGGAGGAAAGGTGCCGATTTCTTCGAGGCCGCCGTTCTCGAGCTCCACTCGAACGTCCGCGATCGCGCCGCACGAAAGAGTTTCCGGGCACTCGCGGATCACGAGCGTGACTCGTGCGCACGCGGAATCGGAGAGCGCTTCCATTCGGTGCGGACGCCGGTACTCCGCGAGCTCCAACTCCATCTGCGCCATTCTCGTCGCGGTGTGCCGCAGGTATTCGTCCAGCTCTCGCGACGCGTTGACCGCCGCGGGCGGCGGTTCGTTCATCAGATCGTCGTACACGCGAAGATAGCGTTCGACCGCACGCGAGACATCGGCCCGCTCGCGAATGTAGCGGCTCACCGCCGCCGCATCGTCCGCATCGTACCGCTGCGCCTGGCGCGCAATCGCTTCCGGATCCAAGGCGCCGCTCAGGAGGCGCGCGCCGAAGTTCCACCGCCGCAGGTCGGCGACGTCGGCGCTCGTCACGAGCGGACCGAGACCCGACGTGTCAGCGAGCACCACCGCGGCGCCGACCGCCATCGCCTCGATCGCGCAGCGGGCCTTCGCGAACACGAGATCGTACTGACCGAGGATCTGTTCCGGACCGGACGAACTGTTTCCCGCGCCGGAGCCGACGACGTCGAGCGGGAGGCTCAATCGCGCGGACGCCTCGCGCACGGCGTCGAGATATGCACCGGGTCCAGCGTAATTGCTGAAGACGAGCGCGCGCCGCGGGCGCGGCGGCAGCGGCGGACGCGGAACGAAGCGGGTCGTGTCGACCGAGTTGTAGATCACGCGAGCGAGGTGCTCGGGAATTCCGTACTGCTCCGTCAATCTTTCGAGGCAGTGATAGTCGACCGCCACATAGCGCATGATCCGGCCCATGCGGGGAGGCGCGGACATGTGCGCCCGCCTGTCGTGACAGACGAACAGCCCGCGCGCCTTCCGAAACTGAAGGACTGCTTCGACGGTCTCGACGTGATGGTTGCCATGGACGATGTCCGGTTCCTCGGGGGCGTCCTGCAGCCGCGAGAACACAGGAATGCCCGACGAGTGGATCTCGTCCGCAATCTCGCCGAGCTCCGGCGAGTACACCATTACTTTGTGACCGGCAGATTTCAGACCGAGGGCGAGATCGCGCAGCGCGGTTTCGGTTCCCGTGCGCGTCGCGAGAGTGGCGTTGGTGAGGAGGATGAGAGGCGGGCTCAAGGCGCTGATGTCCGGGATCGGGGATCGGGGATCCGGGATTCGGAAAATCATTCAGATCATCGTCGCGCGACTACGATCTGAATGATATTCCCGATCGCGGATCCCGAAACCCCGATCCCGGATCCCCGAGCCTACTTCTGCCGCCGCGTGATCTGATCCCAGAGCGTCGCGCCGCCCGCGCCGGCGACGGCGCCGATGACCGCGCCCTTCTTGCCGCCGATCAGCGCGCCAACGCCCGCGCCGGCACCGGCTGTCGACCCGATGATCACCGCGCTCTTCGCGACGGTGCGCTTCGGTCTCGCCACCTCATCGCGATACACGACCTGACGCGCCGGAATCGCGCGCGCCGTCGTCACCGGCCGCTCGGTCGTCACCACGCGCGCGTCGCCGAGATCGTCGGGCACCGTTTGCGCGCGGACCGTTCGATACTCGACTGGCGCGGGCGCCGCCGGCGCGAACGTCTGCGCCGGTACGATCGCCGCGTTCGTCGACACGCACTCGATCTGCGACAGCGTCGCGCCGTTCACCACGACGGGGCGAACGAGCGTGCGTTGATTCGGTTCGCACGTTACGACAACGGGCGAGCCCGCTGGCGTCACTTGCTGCGCGGCGTTCGCGAGCGGCTGCGCGGACACCGTGCCCGCGTTTTGCGCGCCGCACCCCACGGTCGCGGCCAGCGCCGCGATGCCGATCGATGCAGCCATGCTCCGAACGAGCGTATTGCGGCGGTTGATCGTGATCATGGTCCCTCTCCCTTATCAATCGGGGGACTTCGTCCCCCGAACCCCATTACACGCTCTCTCGCGGGGCCCCCAGGTCCCCGCGCCGTTCGCGTGGCTCACTCGCTGTCGCTCGTTCGCGAGCTCTCGCGAGTGGAGGTTGCGACGGGGTATTCCAAGGGCGATACCAACGTGGTTTCTGTGAAAACAGGCCTGAAATCGCGGTCGAGCTCGCGGGATGTGTCCTCCGAAGAGGCCATCCCGCTGTCCGCGGAGAGCGGCCAGCGGACGGCGGGGAGCGGCGGCGAGCCACAGGTATACTGGCTCGCCCTCATGGCCCAGATTCTCGTCGTCGAGGATGACGCCGACATCGCGGCGCTCATTGCGCACTACCTCGAAAAGGCCGGCCATCGCGTGGACAAACTTTCATCGGGCGCGGACGTGCTCCCGCGATTGCGCAAGCTTCCCGCGGATCTCGTGATCCTCGATCTCATGCTGCCGGGCATGGACGGGCTCGTCGTGTGTCAAGCGATGCGCACGGATGCAGCAACGGAGCGGATTCCAATCATCATGCTCACCGCACGCGGCGAAGAATCGGATCGCGTCTCGGGCCTCGAGCTCGGCGCGGACGATTACGTCACGAAGCCGTTCAGCCCGAAGGAGCTCAGCGCGCGCGTGACGGCGCTGCTCCGCCGAAGCGGTCGCGCGACGACGGCGGGACCGCTTCGCTACGGACCGATTACGCTCGATGTGGACAAGCACAACGTCACGCTCGACGGTCAGGATGTGCGGCTGACGGCGAAGGAATTCCTGCTGCTCCTCTATCTCGTGCAGCACAAGGGCCGCGTGCTCTCGCGCGATCTGCTCCTCAGCGACGTCTGGGGCTATCACTACACGGGCGGCACGCGCACGGTCGACGTGCACATCCGGCGCCTTCGCGAGAAGCTGCCGCCCCTCACCGACGGCATCGAGACGATCAAGCAGTTCGGCTACAAATTGATCGACACGCCGTGACGTTCCGCACGCGCCTCTTTCTCGCGTCGCTCACCGTCGCCTCGCTGACCGTTCTCGTCGCCACGGTCATGGTCTCCTCGTCCATCCGACGGGCGATGAACGAGCGGATCGAGCGCGGGCTCGTCGGCGAAGCGCGGCTCGCCGCCGAAACGCTCGCGCATCGTCAAGCTGCCGCGGTCGGCGAGCTCGACGCCGAGGCGGACGAGATCGGCCGGCTGGTCTCCGCGCGCGTCACGTTCGTCGGAACCGATGGGACGGTGCTCGGCGATTCGGATCTCGACGCGGAACAGCTGAAGACGGTGGAGAATCACGGCGACCGCCCAGAGATTCAGCAGGCGCGCCGCGAGGGGCTCGGGATCGCGCGGCGCTACAGCGCGACGCTCGGGACCGACATGTTGTACGTCGCGGTACCCGTTCGAAGCGCGGGGGTCACGGAGCTCGCGACGGTGCGGCTCGCGCTTCCGCTCACGGACGTCAGCCACCAGCTCGCGGAAGTCCGCCGCATCGCGATGATCGCGTTCGCGGCGGGGATCGGCGCGGCCTTCGCGCTCTCGTGGGCGACCTCGTTGATTCTCAGCCGGCGCGTCGGCGCGATCGCCGCGGTTGCGGAGCGCTATGCGTCAGGCGATTGGTCGCACCCGGCGCGCGACTACGGCGGCGACGAGATCGGCACCGTCGCGCGCGCGCTCGATTCGTCCGCGCGCGAGATCGGACGGCGCGCGGCGGATCTCGCGTCGGATCGGGCGCGCATGGAAGCGATCCTGTCGGGAATGATCGAGGGCGTCCTGGTCGTCAACGATCACGGCCGCGTGCAGTTGGTCAACAACGCCGCGCGGCAGATGCTGCACCTCCTCGACGCCTCCGAGGGGCGCCACTACCTCGAGATCGTGCGGCAGCCTGACATCGCCGCGCAGATCGGGTCGGCGCTTCGCGGCTCGATCACCGAGGGGCTCGAGCTCACGCTGCCGCGCGAGCCGGAGCGGATCATCATCGCGCGCAGCGCGCCAGTGGCAACGGAAACGGTCGCCGGCGCCGTGCTCGTGATGCACGACATCACGGATCTTCGGCGCGCCGATCGGATCCGCCGCGACTTCGTCGCCAACGTGTCGCACGAGCTGAGGACGCCGCTCACCGCGGTGCGCGGCTACGTCGAAGCGCTGCTCGACGAGGGATCCGACGCGGGCGACGCGCGGCGATTCCTGGAGATCATCGGCCGCCACACGCTGCGCATGGAGCGGCTCGTGCGCGATCTGCTGCGGCTCGCGCGGCTCGACGCGGGCCAGGAGCCCATCGAGCACGTCGCCTCCCCCGTCGAGTCGCTCTTCGCCGGGGTCGTCGCCGATCTGTCGTCGGTCGTCGAAGGGCGCGGGCAGACCATCGAGATCCACGTCGCGCAAGACGCCGCGACGGTGCGCGGCGATCCCGCGAAGCTGCACGACGCGCTGCGGAATCTCGTCGAGAACGCGACGAACTACGCGCCCGAGCGCAGCGCGATCGGCCTGTCGTCGGCGCGCCGCGGCTCGCGCATCCACCTCGTCGTCACCGATTCCGGGCCGGGGATTCCCGAGGCCGATCTCCCGCGCGTCTTCGAGCGCTTCTATCGCGTCGACAAGTCACGCACGCGCGCCGCGCGCGATCCCGGAGGGACGGGTTTGGGGCTCGCGATCGTGAAGCATCTGATCGAGCTGCACGGCGGACGCGTCACCGCCGCCAATCGCCCAGAGGGGGGAGCTGTCTTTACGATCGAGTTGCCGATATAGGAATCCCGGTCGAACATCGGAGCCGCGGCCGACTAGTCGGCTCGAGCCTCCGCTTCGCGGCGTGGAAAACCGACACGCCGCGGCCCGCTTACGGTGGCGGCGTCGGCTTGGGGTGCTCCGTGCGTCATGCCGGAATCGGTTGGGCCGCCGGGGGCTCCGCGCAGCATTGGCGAAACAGCGCCGACGCCGCTCGATACCGCGGCGTGCCGGTTTAGTTTCTTCGCAGTCACGCCGCTCAGAGTCGGCTCGATCCGACCAGTCGGCCGCGGCTGGTACGACGACGACATTTCACCGGG
>DATBJJ010000021.1:0-18405 GCA_036556425.1 Vicinamibacterales bacterium | reverse complement strand
CCAGTAGAGGATCCGGTAGGTCGCCATGCTCACGCGGACTTGCCGGCCAGGCGGAGGAACAGATCGACCGCGGCCGATGCGTTCGCGCCGTAGCCGTCGGCGCCGATCTCGTCGGCGAACATCTGGCTGATGGGGGCGCCGCCGACGGCCATCTTCACGTGACCCTTGCCTGCGGCCTCGAATCCGTCCACGACCGTCTTCATGTACGTCATGGTCGTCGTCAGCAGCGCGCTCATGCCGACGATCGTCGCGTTCACGCGATCGGCCGCCGCCATGAACTTCTCGACGCTCTGATCGACGCCGATGTCGTGCACCTCGAAGCCGGCGCCCTCCGCCATCATGCAGACGAGGTTCTTTCCAATGTCGTGAAGGTCGCCGCGCACCGTCCCCATCAACAGCACGCCGGCGGGCTTGGTCCCGCCGTCGCGCGCGCTCAGGAGCGGTTTCAGCACGGCCATGCCGGCCTTCATCGCGCGCGCCGCGATGAGGACCTCGGGAACGTAAAGAATGTTGTGCTTGAAATCCTCGCCGACCACGCTCATGCCGGCAATGAGGCCGTCCGTGAGCACTTCCTGCACGGGCCGGCCCTCGTCGAGCGCGCGGCGGGTCATCTCCTCGACCTCCTTCGCCTTGCCCTCGTAGAGACACTGATTCATGAGCGCATAGTCGATCATGATTGCATCAGACCCGAGCCGCGTTGAATTCGTTCAGCGCCTCGAGCATCGCGAGGATGTTCTCGCGCGGCATGCCCGGGCTGACTCCGCCGCCTACGGAGAGAATGACGCCTTCGCCGCCCGACCCCTCGAGCACGTCGAGCGTCGCTTCCTTGACTTCTTCGGGAGTGCCGCGCACCGCTATCTCGAGCGGGTTGACGTTGCCCATCAGGCACATGCGATCGCCAACGCGCTCCTTCACCTCGCGAATGTCCTTCTGCTTCCCCCAATTCAACACGGTGAAGCCGGCGTCCGGCAGATGATCGAGACAGGCGTCGACCTCGGCGTCGTTGTGGTAAATCTTCACCCAATCCTTCGGAAACGCATCGCAGATGCGCGTCAAGTACGGGTGCGCGAACTCCATGTAGTGCTCTTCGTTGATGAAGCCGACGATGTCGTCGAGGAGGAAGATGCCTTCGACGCGGTCGCCGAGCACCGCATGCTGCGCCTTGAGCCAATCGATCACGACGCGCGTGCAGAGATCGATCAGCTTGTGGCTGCCGACCGGATCCTCGACGAGCTCGATCATCAAGTTCGTCGTGCTCCGCACGAAGCCGGCGGTGCAGAGCGGACCGCGCGCGGTCACGAGCGGTAGGATGTAGCCCTGATCGAGGATGCGCTGCTTCACCATCTTGTAGCGGTGCAGCGTCAGCGCGGCAAACGCGTCCGCTTCGACTTCGTACTCAGGAAACTGTTCGATGTCCTCGAGGCGATAGAGCGTGTGGTATTCGCTCGGCGTGTTGTCCTGCCAGAATTTGATCTTCGCGCCGAGCACCGACGGCTCGGCCGCCATGCCGTACTCCATCCACCACGACGGGATGAAGATGATGTCGGGATACTCCCGCATGATCTTCAGGTTCGATTGGAACCACAGCTCGGGGTCGAGGTAGTAGTCCATGTGGCTGATCCCGAGATAGCCGGGGATCCATGGACTGTCCACGATCAGCGCCATCGGCACCTTGTCGATCTTTTCGCGGCGCGCGGCGCGTTTGAACGTCTCCCACTGGTGGGGCAACATCCGAGTCGAATCTCCTTCTGGCTTAATTGACTATCGATAGTTTACTTCGGCGGAGGTCCAGCTTCAGCGGGACGCTTGCCGGACCCTCAGACGGTCCGGCTCTCCAAGGGCGAAACGCGGCCGAGCACGTCGAAATCGCGGTCGCGATGCAACACGGCGAGGCCGTTTCGAATCGCGCACGCGGCGATCACACAATCGACGCCCGATCGAATCGTGAAACCCGCGCGCCGCGCGCGGCGATACAAATCCACCGCGTCGTCGAAGAGCACTCGGCGCAATGGAGACTCGACGATCGGCAGTGCGTGCATCGCGTCGCGGGCGATCTGAAACGCGGGCTCGTGGCGAAACCCCTGCAGCACTTCCTCAACGATCGGCAGGCACGTCACCACGTCGTCGAAATCCACCAGCTTCTCGAATTTCACTCGCGATGGCTTTCAAAAGACCTCGATCCAGATGGACGTATCAGCACGGAGCTCGGGTCCGGCTGACGCTGGTCACTACTCTCGGTAGGCGTCGATCGTCTCTATCGAGCCATCCTGGCGGTGCGTCAGCTCCGTCATCTTGATGGCACGCAGATGCGTCTGGCCGCCCGAGGACTGAGCGTCGTGGTAGAAGAGATACCACTTGCCCTTGAATTCCACGATCGAATGATGATTCGTCCACCCGAGCACCGGCTCGAGAATCTTCCCGCGATACGTGAACGGCCCGTACGGCGACTTGCCCGTCGCGTAGACGATGAAGTGCGTGTCGCCGGTTGAATAGGAGAAGTAGTAGGTGTCCTTGTATTTGTGGAGCCACGACGCTTCGAAGAAACGGCGGCCGTTGTCGCTCGCTGTCAGCGGCTTCCCACTCTCGTCCTGCACGACGACGTCTCGCGGCTTCTCGGCGAAGCTCACCATGTCGTCGGCGAGGCGGGCAACCTTCGCGCAGAGCGCGGGCTGATCCTTCGCGGGATAGACGTCCTTCGCGTTGTACGTTCCCGTCGCCCAGCGTTGCAGCTGACCACCCCAGATTCCGCCGAAGTACATGTAGAAGCGTCCGTCGGAATCCTTGAAGACCGCGGGATCGATGCTGAAGCTGCCCTCGATGGGCGCGGGCCGCGCGGTGAACGGACCCGCGGGACTCTTGCCGGTCGCGGCGCCGATCCGGAAGACGTCCTGTTTGTCCTTCACCGGAAAATAGAAGTAGTACGTGCCGCGCTTCTCCGCGGCGTCCGGCGCCCACATCTGACGCCCCGCCCACGGCACGTTCGCGATGTCGAGGGCGACGCCGTGATCCGTGACCGTTCCGCCCGGCGCGTCCATCGAGAACACGTGATAGTCGCGCATCGCGAAGTGGCTGCCGAGATCGTCCGGCTTCACTCCCGCTTCGATGTCGTGCGACGGGTAGATGTAGATCTTCCCGTTGAAGACGTGCGCCGACGGATCGGCGGTGAAGATGCCGGGCACGAGCGGCTGCGTGAGGAAGCGCGACGGATCGGGCTTCGGCGCTTGCACGACGACGAGCGCGGCGAACAGAGCGGCAGCGAGCGCGCGCATCACTTGGCCAGCGGATCGGGACGAAGCTGGAACTTGATCACTTTGCTCGTCGTGCCCTTTCCGGTCTCCATGTGGAACGGCGCGCGCGTGCTGACCGTCGACCAGAGTCCGCGGCCTTTCCATCCGCCCTTCGGATCGTCGATGCGCCCGTCGAGCCACTTCGTGTAGTAACCCGTCGGATACGGCACGCGCAGCACGATCCACTGGCCGTCCTTCAACACGAGGAGCCCTTCGGACTCGTTGCCCGTGTTGATGGGAATGTTCCTGCCGAGACCGAGCGTGTCGAACTGATCGACCCACGTGTAGTAGCTCGACTCGGCGCTGCCGGAGTCGGTGACGCCCTTCATTTGCGGAAGGGGTTCGACGTAGAGCGTCCACCCCTCGGGGCAATGCTGGCCGGTGGCGTTCGGACCGTTCAGCGGACCCTTGCACTTGCGGCGATCGAAGCTCGCGAGGTGGCCGCTCGCGAGCGCGACCCACGCAACGCCGTTTCGATCGATGTCCATGCCGCGCGGCGAGAAGCCTTGAACGGCGGCCTTCGGATTGTTGAACGGCGGCTCGAACACTTCGGAAATCGCCGTCTCGGGAGGATTCGCGCCGGGGCTCAATCTGATCAGCGCGCCGGGGAATCCCAGCACCGATCCCCACACGGATCCATCCGGCGCCGGCGCGACGGCGTAGAGCGCGGCGCCGTAGCGCTTGTCCTTCGTGGGATCGACGGGATCGTTCGGCTCGACGTACGCGTCGCGCTTGCCGTTGCCGTTCGTATCGAGGATCACGGCCGTCCATCCCTGCGCCTTGTCCTCGTCGCCGGTCTCCTCGAACACTTTCCTGTTCAGCCACCCGATCACCTGGCCGCCGCCGCTCGTCCACAGCGTGTTGTTCGCGTCCTCGGCGAACATCAGGTGATGCGTGCTGAAGCACGTGCCGATGTGCGTGAGCTTTTGCGTCTTCGGGTCGTACATCGCGAGATGCCGTCCCGAACGCTGAATCGGAAACAGCTTGGCCGACGGATGATCCGATCCCTGCTTGCACACCGGCGGATTGTCGGGCGGACGCACGGTGGAGGTGATCCACATGCGGCCCTTCTCATCGAACATCGGATTGTGGACGTTGTTCTTGCTCGTCCAGATCGGCTCGCTTCCCCAGTACGGCGACGGCTGCATCATCGTCGCCGGCGTCGGCGCCGTGTTCGGATCGCGGACCGTCAACTTCACCTGGCCGATCGTGCTGCGCACCGGATCGAGCACAGGCAGGTAGTCCGCGCTCAACTCCAGCGCGCCGTAAATCAGTCCGTTCGCGTTGAGCGTCGGGTTGCGGCGATCCGTCGAGACTTCATCGTGCAAGTAGGCTTTCGGATCCGCCCAGTCCCACATCGTGATCACGACGTTCCGCTCGACGCCGCGGGGACGCGGCGGCGCCGACGGCACTTCGCCGCCCGCGATGCGATCCGTCCAATCCGCGAACATCGCCAGCGCGCGGTCGCGGCCGAATTGATTCATCCCGTTGATCATCTGCGCGCCGGCTTGACCCGACTGCAGGCGGCGCTCCCACGCCGCGGCCGACGTCGGGAACGCGCCGAGCTCTTTTGGAATCTCGCGCGTGCCTTTCGTGCCGAGCGCGTGGCAGGCGAGGCAGCCGCCGGACTTCAACTGACGAAGGAACTCGGCCTGCGTCTTCATCGCGGGCGCGATGCCGTTGCCCGTTGGACCGGTGCCGGGGAATTCGCTCTTGTCCGGAACTTTCATCAGCGAGAACCAATAGCCCGCTGGATAAATCGCCGCGGCCGCCCGCGGATCCGGCGCCGGCACGGCCTTCAACGCGACGGTCTTACCAGGGACGCTCTGTACTTTCGGCGAGTCGACGAGCCCATACCCGCGAACCCAGACGTTGTACTGCGCCTTCGGTAGATCCGGAATCAGGTAGCGTCCGCGATCGTCGGTGACGACGATGCGCGCGAAGCGCGTCGGGAGATCTGTCGTCTCCGCGATCACCCACACGCCTGCCTCGGGACCCTTCGCGCCCGTCACCACGCCGCCGATATCGTCCGCGTCGACGGGCACTGCGTCCTGCTGCCGCGCGCTCACGACGCCGACGCCGGACGACGCGGCGAACGCCGCGGCCAGCGCGGTCGCAAACACACCGAACAACACGAGGTGTCTGATCTTCATGTGCCAGTCCTTTCCGCGTCAGCCCTTCGACGTCGTCACCTGCGACGTGCACGCCGGACACCGCGTCGCGTTCAACGCCATCTTCGAGAAGCAGTACGGGCAGTCGCGCGTGTCGATCACCACTGGGCCCTTGAGCCGGTTCACCTGCTTCACGAGCAAGAAGACTGCAAACGCGACGATCACGAACTCCAGACAGGTGTTCAGGAACATGCCGTAGTTGAACGTCGGCGCGCCCGCCCTCTTCGCCTCTTCGAGCGAGACGTACGTGCCACCGTTCAGCGCGACAAACAGGTTGCTGAAGTCCACGCGGCCGATGAGCATGCCAATGGGCGGCATGATGAGGTCGTTGACGATCGACGTGACGACCTTGCCGAACGCGGCGCCGATGATGACGCCGACGGCCAGGTCGACGACGTTTCCCCGGGCGGCGAAATCACGGAATTCCTTGAACATAGTGGGGCATCTTACTCCACGCGGGCGGCCGGGATTTGCGCCCTTTTCCGCGTCATTTGAGTCCCGGCGGGAGGTGTGCTATTTTTTCAGCACCTTTTCCGAATTGCCTCCGTCTAAGGGAAAGACAGACCTAGGCGAGACCGAAATGCCCATGAAAACGCATCCGCATAACGAGTTGAGCCGCCGGGAGCGGCAGATCATCGACATCCTCTATACCCAGGGCCGCGCGACCGCGGCCGAGGTGCAGACGGCCCTGCCCGACCCGCCGAGCTACTCGGCCGTTCGCGCGATGCTGCGCATTCTCGAGGAAAAGGGGCACGTCCGGCACGAGCAGGACGGGCCGCGCTACATCTACTTGCCGACCCTCGCCCGCGACAACGCGAAGCGGTCGGCGCTCCGCCACATGCTGCGCACGTTCTTCGACGGCTCGGCCGAGCAGGCGATTTCGGCGCTGCTCGACGAATCGTCCACGCGCATGTCGGACGCGGAATTGGATCGGCTCGCGCGGATGATCGATCACGCGCGCCGCACGGGAGCATAGCCATGCCGGAGATTCTCATCGACGCGCTCCTGAAAGCGACGCTCGTGCTCGCGCTCGCCGGCCTCGCGACCTCGGCGCTCCATCGCGCGTCCGCCGCCGTGCGTCATCTCATCTGGACCCTCGCGCTCGCCAGCGCGCTGCTGCTCCCGGTCCTCTCGCTCGCGCTGCCCCGCTGGCAGCTTCCGCTCGTCACTATAGACGCGGATCTCGCGGATAGAACGGATCGCGCGGATCGGACAGATCTCGCCGATAGAACGGATCGCGCGGATAGAACGGATCGCGCGGATCGGACGGCTCTCGCGGATCGGACGGCTCTCGCGGATCGGACAGATCGTGCGGACCGGACAGATCTTGCGGATCGGAACGACGCTTCATCGTCGACCTCTGTCGCGCCATCGACAGGGCGCGCGTCGACACCATCCGAGACAGTCGCGTCATCGCCGTCAGCACCCGTCGAATCTGTGCTGTCCATGTCATCCATCCGATCGGTGCTGTCAGCGTTGTCGGTGCGATCGGCGTTGCTCGCATTCTGGGCGATCGGCGCCGCGATCGTTGTCGCCCGTCTGCTGCTCGGCCTGATCGCCGTGCAATGGATGTCCCGCCGCACCGCGCGCGTCGTCGACGCGCCGTGGCTGCCGCTGGCAGTGGAGCTCGCATCGGATCTCGGCATCACGCGGCGGCTCGCGTTCCTCGAGAGCCGGAGCGCGACGATGCCGATGGCGTGGGGCGTGATGCGTCCGTCGGTGCTGATGCCCGCGGATGCGGTGCGGTGGCCGGTCGAGCGGCTGCGGATCGTCCTGCTGCACGAGCTCGCCCACGTGAAGCGCCGCGACTGCCTCACGCACGTTGTCGTGCAGCTCGCGTGCGCGGCCTATTGGTTCAACCCGCTGGCGTGGATCGCGGCGCGCCGCATCCGGACGGAGCGCGAGCGTGCGTGCGACGACCTCGTGCTGGCCGCGGGCACGCGCGGTTCGGATTACGCGGAAGAGTTGCTCGAGATCGCGCGCGTGATGCGCGCCGGACGGTTTCCGTCGCTCATCGCGGGCGCGACGCTCGCCATGGCGCATCGCTCGCAGCTCGAGGGACGGTTGATCGCGATTCTCGACCCGAAGGTGCCGCGCTCGGGCGTCACGGCGCTGCGCGCAGCCGTTGCGGCGGCCGTCGTGGCCTGCGCGCTCTTCCCGCTCGCGGCGCTGCAGCCGTGGGGCGTTGCGGAAGCCGCGGCGCCGGCAGCGATCGTCGAGACGGCCGATGCGGAGTCGCAGGCCCCCAATCCTCATGCGTCGCCGAATCCGCAGCCGACCCCGCACCCGGATCACGCGAAGGCATTCGGCGTCGAGCCTCTACATACGGCGGCGGCCGCCGGTGCAACGCCGGCGGCGAACGCCGCGCCGCAGTCGTCGACCGTGGCGCAAGCGGTCTCTCAGTCGGTGACTCAGGCAGTGACGCAGTCGGTCGCCCAAGACGCCGTTCAGAGCGCCGTGCAGGGTGCGACGCAGGGCGCCGTCCAAGGGGCGACGCAGGGCGCCGTTCAGGGCGCGATTCAGGGTTCGATGCAATCCGCCGTCTTCGGTGCGGTGAGTTGGGCGTTCGCGCAGGACGGGAAGCGGGCCGCGGCGGATCCGCGGATGGTCGCCGCGCTGACTGCGGCGCTCAAGGATACGGACAAGGAAGTTCGCGAAGCGGCGATGCACGCGCTCGTGCAGCTGCGCGACCCGGCGATCTTCGAGCCGCTCGTGCAGGCGCTCAAGGATTCCGCGCCCGACGTCCGCGAAGAAGCGGCGCGCGCGCTGGGCCAGATGCACGACAAGCGCGCGATCGATCCGCTGCTCGCGGCGGTCAAGGACACGAACGCGAGCGTCCGCGAAGAAGTCGTGCGCGCGCTCGGACAGCTTCGCGATGCGCGCTCCGTCGAGCCGATCATCGCCGCGTTGAAAGACGATAACGCCGGCGTTCGCGAGCAGGCGGCGTTCGCGCTCAGCCAGATCCGCGACGTGCGCGCGGTCGACGCGTTGATCGCCGCGCTGAAGGATGTCGCTGCCGACGTGCGGCAGCAAGCGGTCTTCGCGCTCAGCCAGATCCGCGACAAGCGGGCCGCGCCGGCGCTGGCGGCGCTCATGAAGGATCCGGACGGCGAGGTCCGCGAGCAGGCGGTCTTCGCGCTCGGGCAGCTCCGCGACGCGTCGGCGATCGACGGCTTGATCGCCGCGCTTCACGATTCGAAGCCGGACGTACGGCAGCAGGCGGCGTTCGCGCTCGGACAAATCCGCGACGCGCGCGCCGTGCAGGCGCTCATCGCGGCCCTGAAAGACGAGAACGCCGACGTTCGCGAGCAGGCGGCGTTCGCGTTGGGTCAAATCCGCGATCGCTCGGCGGTCGAAGCGCTCGTCATCGCCGTCAAGGATTCGGCGGCAAGCGTGCGCGAGCAGGTCGTGTTCGCGCTCGGGCAAATTCGCGATCCGCGCGCGATCGAAGCGCTGACGATCGCGCTGAAGGACACGAGCGCGGACGTCCGGCAGCAGGCCGCATTCGCGCTGGGTCAACTCGCCAACCGCTGGTGATTGTGGAATGGGGGTCCGCGCGCGGACCCCTTTTTCATGGGATGGATTGCTAATTTTCTAGCATGGAGAACGTCATGAGCCCGCTCGCCGTTTTCTTCCGCACGCTCAGCCGGTCGAGCGCGATCTGCCTCGGCATCGCGCTCGTCGTCGTCAGCCCATCGTTCGAGTGGTCGCCGTCGCGAGCCGCGCGCGCCCAGAAGAGCCCGGCGGAGGCAGCCGTGGACGGGTTGATCACGGCGCTGAAGGACACCGATGCGGGCGTCCGCCGTCAGGCGGCGCACGCGCTCGGCGAGCTGAAAAACCCGCGCGCCGTTCCCGCGCTGATCGAGACGATGAAAGACGCGCAGGTCGAGGTGCGGCTGCAAGTGGTTTCCGCGCTCGGCGAGTTCTCCGACGCGCAATCGGCCCCCGCGTTGCGTCAAGCGCTGAAGGACGCGGATCCGCGCGTGCGTGGACGCGCGGCGACAGCGCTCGGAGAGATCGGCGATCGCGGATCGGTCGAGGCGATTGCGGCGCTCGTGCGCGATGCCAACGTCGACGTCCGTCGGCGCGCGATCCTCGCGCTCGCCGAAATCGGCGACGCGAGCGCGATCGCGGCGCTGACGGCCGCGTTGAAGGACGAGGACGCCGGCGTGAGGCGCGCGGCGGTGAGCGCGTTGGCGGAGCTCGGCGGCGGACACCGCGGCCGTCTCGAAGATCTGAGCTTCGAACTGGATCGGCATCCGCATCCGGACCCCAATCCGAATCCCAATCCGAACCCCAATCCCAACCCGAACCCCAATCCGCAGCCGAATCCCAATCCACATCCGAATCCAAATCCGCATTCGGACCAGAACCCGCACTCGAACCCCAACCCGCGCCTGAACCGGATCCATCTCCTCTCGTTCGGCGGAGGACGGTAACGTGCGCCGCCGTTCCGTGGCGAGCCTCTGCGTCGCGCTGACGCTGTTGCCGGTCGCGGCATCCGGCACGGCCGCACAACCGCAATCGAACGCCGATCGGAACGCGCGCGAGTTCATCGCGGATCTGGATTCAGCCGACGCCGCGGTACGCGCGCGGGCGGCATGCGGGCTGCGCGATCTCGGCGATCGCGCCGCGGACGCGCTTCAAGTACTCGTCAAACTGCTGGCGGATGGATCGCCGGTCGACGGCAGCACCTGCGCGCGCCGATGGTGGCGGGGCAGCGCCAACGATCCGACGACTCCAGGCGAGCAAGCGGCTGGCGCGCTCGCGGCGATCGGGTCTCGCGCGTTTCAACCGGTCGTCAACGCGCTCAAGAGCGATGCCTGGATCGCTCGGCGCAATGCGGCGTGGACGCTCGGCGCGCTGGACGACAGCCGCGCCGTCCCCGCGCTCGTCGATGCGCTGCGCGATCGCGAAGCGGCCGTTCGCGAGCAGGCGGCATGGGCGCTCGGCGCGATCGACGATCGCGAAGCCGTGTCGCCGCTGATCGCCGCCCTCAAAGACGCCGAGGCAAGAGTCCGCAAGCAAGCAGCGTGGGCGCTTGGCGCGATCGACGACGCACGGGCGGTCGACGGCTTGATGGGCGCGCTCGGCGATCAGAGTCCAGAAGTTCGCGAGAAGGCCGCGTGGGCGCTCGGCGCGGTGGGCGATTCGCGCGCGTTGAGCGGCCTCGTCGGCGCGCTCAAGGACTCGAGCGCCGGCGTCCGCCGTCAGGCGGCGTGGGCTATCGGCGTCATCGGGAGGTAGCTTTGAAATACGCCGTCCGCATCCTCCTGCGATCGCCGGGATTCACGATCGTCGCGATCGCGGCGCTGGCGATCGGCATCGGCGCGAACACCGCGATCTTCAGCGTCATCAACACGCTCCTCCTGAAGCCGCTTCCCTACCGAGACGCAGACCGTCTGGCGATGGTGTGGGAGCGCAACATGCCGCGGGATCGCAAGACCAACGTCGTCGCCCCCGCGAACTTCATTCACTGGCGCGAGATTAACCGCACGTTCGAGGATCTCGCGGCCGTGTCGATGTCGTATACGGTGACGCTCACCGGAACCGGCGAGCCCGAGGAGCTGGGGACGCAGTCGGTCTCCGCCGAAGTGTTTCCACTCATGGGAGTACAGCCCGTCCTCGGACGAACGTTTGCTCCAGCGGAGAACGTCCCCAACGTCCGGCTCGCGGTGATCAGCGATCGTCTGTGGCACCGGCGATTCGACGGCGATCGATCGATCACCGAGCGGCCGGTGCGGATCGACGGCTATCCGTACACGATCATCGGCGTCGTCCCCTCGAGCTTCGCGTTTCTCGACAAGACGATCGACGTCTGGTTGCCGATTGGATTCAGGCCGGAGTCCCGAATTCCACGCGGCCGATCGCTTCAAGTCGTGGGACGCCTGAAGGCGGACGCCACATTCGAGGGCGCGCAGCAGGACATGATCCGCGTCGCCGGCGATCTGACCGCGATGTTCCCTGACTTCAACACGGGATGGTCGGTCACCGTGCTGCCGCTGCGCGAACAGTTGACCGGTCCCGTGCGCCCCGCGCTCTTCGTGCTCGCGGGCGCGGTGGGGTTCGTGTTGTTGATCGCGTGCGCGAACGTCGCGAACCTGCTGCTCGCCCGCGCGACATCGCGCCGGCGTGAGCTCGCCGTGCGCGCCGCGCTGGGCGCCGCAAGAACGCGCCTCGTTCGTCAACTGCTCTCGGAGAGCATCGTGCTCTCGCTCGCCGGCGGCGTCTGCGGATTGCTGCTCGCGTGGTGGGCGTTGGCCTTCCTTCGCACGGTCGTCGCCGAGCGTTTGACGATTCAGCGGCTCGAGATGGTCGGCATAGACGGGTGGGTTCTCGCGTTCACGCTCGGCAGCGCGCTTCTGAGCGGCGTGCTCTTCGGGATCATTCCCGCGTTGACGGCGGCGGGCTACAGCGTGAACGAGTCGCTCAAGGAGGGCGGACGCACGGGCTCCGGCGCGCACGGCAATCGCGCGCGCAGCATCTTCGTCGTCGCCGAGGTCGCGCTCGCGTTGATCCTCCTCGTCGGCGCGGGGCTGCTCGTGCGCAGCTTCATGCGACTGCTCGACGTCAATCCGGGATTCGATCCGTCGCGGACCGTGACGATGCGTCTGACGCTGCCGGGCGCGCGATATGGAGGCGACGGACAGCGCGCGCAGTTCTACACGCGATTCTTCGACGACGTGAGCACGCTGCCGGGCGTGCAGGCCGCCGGCGCGATCAGCTTTCTTCCGATGACCGGCCTCGGCGCCGCGACGTCGATGGAGATCGTGGGACAGCCGAAACCGGCGCGCGGCCAAGAGCCGGTCACCGACGTCCGCGTCATCGCGCGCGAGTACTGGAAGGCGATGGGAGTGCCTCTTCTGAAAGGCCGCCTCTTCGACGAGAACGATCCGGCCGACGCGACGAACCGCGTGGTGATCAGCGAGACGATGGCGCGGCGGCACTGGCCCGGCGAGGATCCGATCGGCAAGCACGTGCGGATCGCGTGGGACGGCCGCGAGGACGAAATCATCGGCGTCGTCGGCGACGTCAAGCACTACGGGCTCGACGCGGCCACCATTCGACCGATGACGTATTGGCCTTTTGCGAGAAACCCCTACGGCACGATGACGATCGCGATTCGCACGGCTGGCAATCCGCGCCAGATCGTCCACGAAGTGACGGGGATCGTGCGGCGTCTCGATCCCGCGCTCGCCATCGCCGGCGTCAGAACGATGGACGAGATCGTGTCGAACTCCGTCGCGGAACGGCGGTTGACGATGTTGCTGCTCACGATCTTCGCGGGCGCGGCGGTGCTGCTCGCGGCCGTCGGTATCTACGGCGTGATTGCCTACAGCGTCACGCAGCGTACGCAGGAGATCGGCATTCGCATGGCGCTCGGCGCCAACGGCGCCGACGTGCTCCGCATGATCGTGTCACGCGCGATCGCGCTCGTCGCGATCGGGATCGCCGCCGGCGCGGCCGGCGCGCTCTTCCTCACGCGGCTGATCACCGGACTGCTGTTCCAGGTCGAGCCGGGCGATCCCGCCACGTTCGTCGCGGTCGCGGCGGTGCTCACCGCCGTCGCGTTGGCCGCGAGCATCATTCCCGGCCTTCGAGCGACGCGCGTCGACCCCGTCATCGCCCTGCGCGCCGAATAGAGTACCATCCTGAGCGGATGCTCCTGGCGTCAGGGATCATTGCCCTGCTGATCCTGCTGACGGCGCTGTTCGTAGCCGCGGAGTTCGCCGCGGTCGGCGCCCGCCGAAGCCGGTTGAGACGGCTCGCTGAAGACGGAAGCGCTCTGGCCGCCCGGGTGCTGCCGGTCGTCGAAGATCCCCACGCGCTCGATCGCTACATCGCGGCGTCGCAAGTCGGCATCACGCTGTGCAGCCTGATCCTCGGCGCGTACGCGCAGCGCGCGATCGCCCCGCGCTTCGCGCCGCTCGTCGAAGGCGTCTCCGGCCTCGATCCCGAGAGCGCGTTGTCGACCTCCGCCGTGCTGGTTCTGCTCGTGCTCACGACGCTCGCGATGGTCGCAGGCGAGCTCATCCCGAAATCGCTCGCGCTCCAGGATCCCACGCGCATCGCGATGTGGACCGTCGTGCCGATGCAATGGGCCGAGCGCGCGTTCGCGTGGTCGATCGATTTTCTCAACGGCAGCGGCAACCTGATCCTCCGCTTGATGCGCGTCAAGACGACGGGGCACCGGCACGTGCACTCGCCGGAAGAGATCGAATTGCTGATCGCGGAGAGCCGCGACGGCGGACTGCTCGAGCCGCGCGAGCAGGTGCGCTTGCACCAGGCGCTCCGCCTCGGGCTTCGAACGGCGCGCGAGCTGATGGTGTCGCGCGAACGGCTCGCCGCGGTCGACGCATCGACGCCGTTCTCCGAAGTCCTGCGGCTCGTCGCCACGAGCCCGTACAGCCGGCTGCCGGTGTGTCGCGGATCCGTCGACGAGATCGTCGGCGTGCTGCACACGAAGGATGTCGTGATCGATTTCGTCAGCGGCCGTCAGCGCACGTCGGTTCTTCCGCTCCTGCGTCCGATCGCGCGCGTGCACGACAGCATTCCCGCGGACCATCTGCTCGCATACATGCGCGACCGGCGTATTCACCAGGCGCTCGTCGTCGGCGAGGATGGACGCATCGAAGGCATGATCACGCTCGAGGACGTCGTCGCCGAGCTGCTCGGCGGCGTGTCGGACGAGTTCAAGGGCGCGCCGGCGCGCGCGATCCTGCTCGAGGATGGCAGCGTGAGGCTGCCGGGTGCAATGCGCGTCGAGCAGGCGGCGCAAGTCCTCGGCGCCGACTGGCGCGGCCTCCCGAACGAGACCGTCGGCGGGTTCATCCCGCGTATGGTGGGCAGTGCGCCCGCAACGGGCGAGCACCTCACCATCAGCGGCGTGCCGCTGATCGTCGAAGCGGTCGAAGGTGACGTCGTGTCGTCGGCGCTCGTGCTCCCGCCGAACGAGGGGGTTGAATGACCCCCTTTCTGATCATCACCGGACTGATCCTCTTGAACGGCGCGTTCGTCGCCGCGGAGTTCGCGATCGTGGGCGCGCCGCGCGCCGCGATCGACGCGAGCGCCGCGCGAGGCCACCGGCTGGCGCGGGCGGTTCAAGCGCTCCTGCGCGACCCGCAGCTCCAGGACCGCTACATCGCCACCGCGCAGCTCGGCATCACGGTCGCGAGCCTCGGACTCGGCATGTATGGCGAGCACGTGCTCGCCGATGGGATCTACGTCATGCTCGGCCGCGCGGGCGCGCCGGCGCTCCTCGCATCCCACGGCCTCGCGAGCGTCGTCGCGATCGCGATCCTCACGTACTTTCACATCGTCATCGGCGAGATGATCCCGAAGTCGCTCGCGCTGCAGCAGGCCGAGCGGATGGCGCTCTGGATCACGCCGCCGATGCTGTGGGTGAAGACGCTGGTCTTCCCGCTCGTCGTCGTATTGAACGCCGCCGGCAACGCCGTTCTGAAGGTGTTCGGCGTGAATCGGCAGGTCCAGACGCAGGAGCAGTACTACACGCCGGAGGAGCTGCAGTTGATCGTGCAGGAGAGCGAGGAGCTCGGCGCGATCCGCGCCGAGTCCGGCCAGATGCTGCAGGTGCTGTTCGACTTCGCCAACCTCACCGCGGGTGAGGTCATGGTTCCGCGCGTGCGCATCACCGGGATTCCGCTCGGCACCTCTCCCTCGCGCGTTCGCGAGATGCTCGGCAGCGCGCCGCACACGCGCTATCCCGTCATCGAGCAGGATCTCGATCATATCGTCGGCATGATCCACATCAAGGATCTGCTGCGCCTGCTGCTGCGCAACGAAGCGATCGGTCAGGCCCACGCGCGGCCGCTCCCGCTCTTGCCGGAAACCGCGGCGCTCGACACCGTCCTCGCCGCGATGCGGCGCGAGCGCACGCAGATGGTCATCGTGATCGACGAGCACGGCGGGACGTCGGGGATCGTCACGCTCGAGGACTTGTTCGAGGAAGTGGTCGGCGATATCGACGAAGGTCCCGGCTCCCCCGCCCAGGCCTATCGCGACGCGGACGGCCGCTTGCGCGTGCCTGGCACGATGCGGCTCGACGAGCTCGGGCAGCACTTCGATTTGGATCTCGAGCACGAAGAAGTCGACAGCGTGAGCGGTTTGATCCTGACGGTGCTCGGCCGTCCGCCGCAGGTTGGCGACGCGGTGCACTACGACCGGTTGCTGCTCGAAGTGACGTCGGTAAAGGGCCACGGCGTCGAGGAGGCCGCAGTCACGCTCGAGCCAGACAGAGACTGATCTCAGCCGACGTGGATCCTCGGACGCTGCAGGGGATTTGGCTCGCGCTGACGTAGGACCTCTCGAGTGACCGGCGCCGTATCTCCCTCGCCGAGCGCGAGGAACTTCAGCAGATAGAGGATCGGGTTTCCCTCCGTCCACCCGAAGTATGCGTGCGGAATCTGGCCGGTCTCGTCGCGGATGTACAAGAGCAGCGCGGCAATCGCGTTCGGGATCGCCGAGCTCGTGCAGCGCAGCACGCGGAACCCGCCCACCTCGACGCCTTCGACGTGCATCGGGCCGCTGAACTCCGACACGTCTCCCGGCCGCACTTCGAGGAACAGCACGCGCTCGTCGGGCGTGAGGTGATGCGAATCGCTCGCCTCGCGGAGCTTGTGCTCGTATTCCTGCGGCAATCCCGTATCCGGCCGGTTGGCGATGATTCGCACCGGGCCCTGCGCGCCTTCGCGAAGGAAGCGCCGCGCCTCCGCATCGGGGTCGACGGATTGCACGCGCAGCTCCGTCGATCGCACGACGCGCGACACGAGCGACGTCACGATGATCGTCAGGATGAACCACGAGGCGATCTTGACGCCGTCCGGGCGCTCGTAGATGTTCAGAATCGTCGTGTAGATGAAGATGGCGGTGATCGCGACGAACGCGAGCCAGAGGCGCCGGCTGTGCCGGAACGACAACGTCACGGCGAGCGACGCGGACGTCATCAGCACGAGGACGCCGGTCGCATACGCTCCGCCCTGCGCCTCGACGTTCGCGTCGAAGAGGATCGTGATCAGGAAGGTGATCACCGTGAACAACACGACGAGCGGACGGGAGGCCCTCGCCCACTCCGGCGCCATGCCGTACCGCGGCAAATAGCGCGGCACGAGATTCAGCAAACCCGTCATCGCCGACGCGCCGGCAAACCAGAGAATCGAGATCGTGCTCAGGTCGTAAATCGTTCCGAACGTCTCGCCGAGGTGCTCGTGCGCGAGATACGCGAGCGCGCGTCCCCACGCTCTCCCGCCCTCCTGAAACTCCGGCGCTGGAATGAGCAGCGTGGTGGCGATCGAGCTTCCCATCAACAGAACGGTCATGATCGCGGCCGCCGTGATCAGCAGTTTCTTCGTATTCCGGATTCGCCCGTGCGGACGTTCCGGATCGTCGTCCGGATCGCCCTTGACCAGCGGCATCACCGCGACGCCGGTCTCGAATCCCGACAAGCCGAGGGCGAGCTTCGGAAACACGATCAGCGCCGCGATGATCATCAGGGTCGGGTTCGGATAGGTTGTGGTCAACGCGTCGCGCCACCGCGGCAAGTACTCCGGGTGACGCACGATCTCCTGAATGCCCCACGCGACGACGATGACGTTCAGCAGCAGATACGTGATGACGATGAACACCGCGAGCCCGATCGCTTCCCTGAAGCCCTTCAGGAAGACGGCTGACAGCGCCGCGAGCAGCAGCAGCGTCACCAGAACCGGATGGTTGACGCTCTCGGGAACGAACGGGTTGCCGACGATGTGCGCGGTCGCGTCGGCGGCGGACAGCGTGATCGTGATGACGAAATCCGTCGCGGCGAACCCCAGGAGCACGAGGACGAGCATCTTGCCGCGCCAGCGCGGCAAATACTCCTCGAGCATCGAGATGCTGCCTTGTCCGTGCGGGCTGCGCGCCGCGACGCGGTTGTAGATCGGAAGCGCGCCGAGGAGCGTGAGCAGGATCAGCACCAGCGTGGCGACGGGCGACAGCATGCCCGCCGCGAGAAACGCGATGCCTGGTTGATAGCCGAGCGTCGAGAAATAGTCGACGCCGGTGAGACACATGACCTGCCACCAGGGGGACTGGTGGGTTGCCCGAGCGTGCGGCCCTATCGGTTCGCGGAGCCCTTCGAGAAACCACTGTTTGAAGCGGCTGCTCGGGCGAGTGGCTGATAGGCCCTGCTGTACCATCGCGTTCGATCAGATCTCGCCGCGGGACGCCGCAAGCTGCAGCTCCTGGTCGCTCGCTTCCCTGAATTCCCCTTCCCACTTCGCGATGACGACCGTCGCGAGACAGTTGCCGACGACGTTCACCATCGTGCGCGCCATGTCCATGAGCTCGTCGACGCCGAGGATCAGCGTGACGCCCTCGAGCGGAAGCCCGTAGGACGCCAGTGTACCAGCGAGGATGACGAGCGACGCGCGAGGGACGCCCGCGACGCCCTTGCTCGTCAGCATCAGCGTCAGCAGCAGCAGGAACTGCTGGCCGACGGTCAGATCGATGCCCGCCGCCTGCGCCACGAAGATCGCGGTCAGCGACAGGTAGAGCGTGCTGCCGTCGAGGTTGAAGCTGTAGCCGGTCGGCATCACGAACGCGACGATCTGGCGCGGGACCCCGAGCTGCTCGAGCCGCTCCATCGCGAGGGGAAGCGCCGCTTCGGAGCTGGTGGTGGCGAAGGCGATGGATACCGGCTCCGCGATCGCGGAGAGGAAGCGGCGCAGGGGAACGCGGGCGATGAGCGCGATGGGGAGGAGAACGAAGACCAGGAAGACGGCGAGAGCGACGTAGAGCGTCGCGAGGAGCTTGAAAAGGCTCACCAGGATCCCGAGCCCCATGTGGCCCACGGTGTAGGCGATGGCCGCGCCGACGCCGATGGGCGCGAAATACATCACGATGTTCGTGAACTTGAACATCGTCTCCGCCAGGCTGCCGGCGAAGTCGAGCAT
>DATBJJ010000020.1:0-17631 GCA_036556425.1 Vicinamibacterales bacterium | reverse complement strand
CGGGATATGGACGTCCAGGCGTCCCTGGCGTTTGAGGTCGACTTCCAGCAGATCCGGACGCGACGTTGCGAACACCCAGATGATCCGGCCGCGGTTGCGCGTGTCGGACATTTCCTTGGCCAGCATCGAGTAGACGCGCCCCGACAAGCCGCTGTCACCGTCGCCGCCCTCGCGCTTGCCAGCCGCCTGATCGGCCTCGTCGACAAAGACGACGACCTGGCCGAGCGCGCGCAGAATCGCGAAGATCTTTTCCAGGTTGGACTCGGTCGCGCCCACCCAGCGGTCGCGGAAGTTCTTGAAGACGACGCACGGGATGCCGAGCTCGCCGGCCCAGCACTGCACCAGGAACGTCTTGCCGGTGCCGATGCGGCCGGCGAAGAGATACCCCATCGGCAGCGCGCGCAGCGCGCCGCGCTTCAAGAGCTCCGTGTCCTCGCGCAGCCACGCTTTGACCGCATCCAGGCCCGCGACGTTGTCGAGCGTGAACGGCGATTCGACGAAGTCGAGCAGGCCCTGGCACTCGCGCTCGATCAGCTCTTTCTTGATCTGCCCGAGCCACGCCGCCGTGATGCGCTTGTCGTTGCCGAGCGCGAGCGAGAGCGCCGTGCGCGCGCCCACGCGGCTCAAGCCCGTCAAGCGTGCCGCCATCGTCTCGAGCGGCACGTCGGACTTCGCGGCGAGATCCGGAAACTGCGTCGTCGACAGCGTCGTCACGTATCCGAGCATGTCGTCTTCGGTCGGCAATGGAATGTGCAGCGCGGCCGCGTGCGGGTTCTCGACGACGAGCGAGTTGAGATCGTGCAGGCCTTCGCTGATGAGCACGGTGACGATGTTCGACTGCGCGACGGCGGGATCGTTCGCCCATCCGAGCACCTTCACGGTGTTCGCCGCGAAGGGGCCGCCCAACTGCAGCGCATCACCGCGCGGCACGACGAATTCGGCGAACTCGATGATGATTGCGATGCGTTTGGGTTTTCCGGCGGCGCCGCCCGGCAGCGCCTGCAGATTCAGCGTCCGCAGCAGATAGCGATCGATCAGCTCCAGCGCCGAGCCCGGCTCGCGCATGAGCGTCTGCGTCTGCGCCTCGCGGCCGAGAGCGTTCTGAATCCAGTCGCCCCAGTCGTCGCCGCCGCGCGTCGCGCGCACGCCGCGGCTGCGGTCGTACCGGAGCACGACGTCGTAGCTCGCGAACATCGCCTGCTCGAGAAACGACGGCAGCGAGAGGAGCTTGCCGTTGTGAGGGACGACGTCGAAGACGCTGCCGTGGAGCAGGAACTGCGCGGCCGATCCCGAGCGGAACAGATCGCGCATCTCTCCGGCCCAGGCGGGCAGCCGCTGCGTTGACGGATTGGGTGTGGACATTGCCTATTGGCTCTCGCGCGCGCGCGCGTCGGGCGCGAGCGGCGGCGGCTCGGTCAGGAGATCCTCCATCGCGCCGTACACCTTCTGCTGATCGCGTATCCATTGGCCCGTCGTGCCGAGGGTCGCCGTGATTTCGTCGATGCGCTGAGACAGGAGCTCCGGATCCGTCGAGAGCGCCGCCTGCTCCCGGATCAATTCGATCTGCTGCTGGATGCGCTCCAGCTCCGCGTCGATGAACGCGAGCTTGCGCTCCGCATCCGTCCGCTGCTGCAGGCGCTGATTGAGGATCTCGATTTGACCGCCGAGGCTCCGGCGCAGCTCGTCGCCGATCGACGCGTCCGCGTGCTGACGCTCCAACGCGGCGACCCGCTTGCGCAGCTCGCCCGCATCACCGGAACCGCCAATCACTTGACGGATCGTGCGCCGCGCGACGAGCAGCCGCAGGAACATCCACGAGAGGCGGCCGAGACCATCGGCTTGCGTCTCCAGCCCGCCGGGCGTCTCGGTGCTGCCGCCGTGCAGTTGCAGATCGATGATCGATCTGCAGCGCTGCGCCACCAAATCGTAGATGCGGCGATCGTTGATGTCGAGGCGGCCGAGCAGGCCCTGGATGCGAGTATTCCAGTCGGCGGTGGCGGCCGACGCCGGAAGGGCGTTCACGAGGCGCTGAAATCGCCCGTTGGTCGCGAGCGTCAACAGATAGCCCAGCTCGAGGCCCGCGCCGAGGACCCAGAAGCCGGGATCCATCATGCCCAACAGGCCGAACGCTCCGAGCCCTATCCAGTTCGGCGCGACGAACATGCCGAAGGGCCTGGCGTTGAAGGCGGCCGTGATGTAATCGAAGAAGCCCGGTTTGGCGGCCATCGACGGGATCATTCTAATAGACGCGGATTGCTCCGCGAATCAGCGTCAGCAGCATGTCGATGGCGACCGCATTGTGCCCCCCTTGCGGCAGGATGATGTCGGCATACCGCTTGCTCGGCTCGACGAAGTCCAGGTGCATCGGCTTGACCGTGCTCAGGTACTGGTCGATGACCGACTCCACCGTGCGCCCGCGCTCGCTGAGATCGCGCTGCAGGCGGCGGATGAACCGCGTATCCGCGTCCGTATCGACGAACACCTTGATGTCCATGAGCCGGCGCAGCGCGGCATCCGTGAAAATCAAGATGCCCTCGACGATGATCGCGCGCCGCGGCATTTTCGTCTCGCGCTCGCTCCGCCGCGCGAACTTCGCGAAGTCGTAGTGGGGCAGCTCGATCGATCGCCCCTCTTTGAGCTCGACGAGGTGCTGAACGAGGAGATCGGTCTCGAGCGAATCCGGATGATCGTAGTTGAGCGCGGCGCGCTCCTCGAGCCGCAGATCGTTCCGGTCGCGATAGTAGCGATCGTGCTCGAGCACGGTGACCTGATCGGATCCCACGCTCTCCACGATCGTGCGGACGACGGTCGTCTTGCCGGATCCGGATCCGCCGGCGACGCCGATCACGATCGGGCTGGAACTTCCACCGCCGCGCGGACTTGACTCGGCACCAGGCGTCATCGCTCACACCCTGACATCTTTCTTCACGACTTTTCACCGGGGGCTCCCGCAGGATGAGCTCGTCGGTAGCGAAAGACTACCAATGATCGGCGCGCGCCGGTAAGATGGCTGAACCCCAGCCTTCAAGACATCGGCCCGCGGAGGTTCGATGGAATCCTTTTTTCTGATCCTCCTCGTCGTGCTGGCGATCCCGTTCGTGCTGCCGATCGTCGCCTGGGTCTCCGCGCGCGGCACTCGTCTGCGCGTGAACGCGCTCGAGGAGGCCATCGAGCGCCAGCGCTTCGAGATCGACCAGCTCCGATCCCGGCTGAATCAGTTGACGCGCGAGCCGCGTCCAGCCGGCGCGGAGCCGGGTAAAGAGCCGGCGGTCCAGCCGGCGCCGCCGAAGCCCGCGCCGCCGCCCGCGCCCACGCCTGCCACGATTCCAGCGCCCGTGGTGAAGTCGCCGCCGCCTGCGACGCCGCCGGCGCCGAAGACTCCGCCGGCCATGCCGCCGCCTCCGCCGCTGCGGCAGCCGAGTGCTCCGTCGTCGACGGCTCCGGTGAAGCCCGCGGTCCCGGCAGCGACGGCGCCGCCGCTGCGTACGCCGCCGCCGCCTATTACGCCGCCGCGTCCACCGCCTCCGCCCGCTCCTCCGCCGCCGCCCGCGCCGGCGTTCGAGTGGGAGAGCATGATCGTCAAGCTCTCCTCGGCGGTCGCCGGGATTGCGATGGTGGTGGCCGCCGTCTTCTTCCTGCGCTATGCGGCTGAAGCCGGCTTGCTGCAGCCTCCGATCCGCGTCGCGATCGGCATCGTCGTCGCCATCGCGCTGCTCGTCGTGTGCGAGCTCAAGGCGGCGCGCGAGTATCCGGCGACCGCGAATGCGATGGACGCCGCCGCGATCGCGATTCTGTTTGCGACGTTCTTTGCCGCGCACGCGTTGTGGCAGCTCATTCCCGCGATCGTCACGTTCGGTTTACTCGGCGTCGTCACGATCCTCGCCGTGCTGCTGTCGATCCGTCGGGAGTCGCTCTTCATCGCGGTGCTCGGATTGTTGGGCGGATTCGCGACGCCGATTCTGCTCTCGACGGGAGAGAACCGTCCGATCCCGCTCTTCGCGTACCTGCTGCTCCTCAACATCGGTCTCGCATGGGTCGCGTACACGAAAGGCTGGCCGATCCTCACGTGGCTGACGCTGGCGTTCACGGTCGTCTACCAGTGGGGATGGGTGTTCAAGTTCCTCGACGTGAGCAGCCTGCCGCTCGCGATGGGGATCTTCCTCGTGTTCCCGGTCGCTGCCGTGGCCGGCATGATCGTCGGTCCGCGTCGGAATCTCTCCGCGCCCGGCGACCGGAAGTTCGCGCGCGCGGCGCTCGTGTCGTCCGTCCTGCCGCTCCTCTTCGCGGTTTATCTGGCGTCGATCCCAGCCTACGGCGCGAACGCCGGCCTGTTGTTCGGATTCCTGCTGCTGGTTGACGCCGGGCTCCTCGCGATCGCGATCGCGCGCCGCGAAGAGCTGCTCCACGCGGCCGGCGCGCTGACGACGATGGTCGTCATGGCGGTGTGGCTCGTCGCGTCGTACGAGCGATCGGGGACGCCGACGACCGCGCTCGCGTTCACGACCGTGTTCGTCGTCCTCTACGCGATGGCGCCGGTCGTCGCGGGATTCTTTGGACGGAAGTTCGAGGGGGCCGGCCGTCGAGCGGAATTCGCCGGGCCGATGCTGCTGTTCGTGTTTCCGGTGCTCGCGGCGGTCGAGCCGGCCATGGTCAATCCCTGGCCGTTGATGGCGACGCTTCTCGGACTGATGGTTCTCGTTGCGTGGCGCGCGATCGGATCGAATACCGGCGCGCTGTATTACGTCGCCGCGTTCTACGCGATCGCGACGCAGGGCGTGTGGTCCGCCGCGCACTTGACCCTCGAGCGCCTCGGTACCGCGGTCGCGATCTATTCCATCTTCGGCGTCGTCTCGCTTGCGGTGCCGATGGTTGCGCGCCGCGAGTCGCGTCCGCTGACACCGGAGTGGGGAAGCGGCGCCGTTCTGCTCGTGAGCCTGGGGCTGTTGTTGTTCCTGTCGGCCGGCCCGATCGCGCCGGCCGCGATTTGGGCGCTCGCGCTGCTCCTCGCGATCATGAACGCGGGACTGTTCATCGAGAGCGCGGCGGGACGGATGCCCCTCGTCTCGCAAATCGGCAGCGTGTTCTCGTGGGTGATTCTGCTCGTCTGGTGGCTGCGCGCCGCGGGCAGCGTCGGCGTGTTCCCGGCGCTCACGGTGCTCGTCGGCCTCACGCTCATCACGCTGGCGGGGCATGGATGGTCAGCGGCAGCCGCGGATCGCGCGGAGCATGCGAATTCCACGGATCGGCATCACGGCGTCTACCTCGGGCTGACCGGTCATCTCTTCCTCGCGCTGCTCGCGGCGAATCGCACGTGGGCGCTGCCGCCCTGGCCTCTCTTCGCGGCGCTGACGGTCGTCACGCTCGCGACGAGCGCCGCCGCATTGTGGAGCCGCATCCCCGCGCTGCACATCGCGGGAAGCGTCGCCGCCGCGATTGTCGTCGCGGTCTGGTCGGCCGCGGCGGGATCGCCCGACTGGGGATTGGTGGCCGTAGTGGCATCCGCCGCCGTGAGCGCGTACACCCTCGCGTGGATCGCGCTCGACGACAAGAACCGCGCGCGATCCGCTGCTGCGGCGTGCATGGCGCTCTTCGTGTCCGAGATCGCGCTCATGCTGGCGATCGAGGGCGGCACGACGCCGCCGTTCCCGGCTCTCGTGATCGCGCACGCGATCAACCTGTCGATCGTCCTCGGCCTCAGCACCGCGTTTCGTTGGAACGAGAAGTACATCGCCGTCGCGGCCGTGCTGCCCGCATGGGTCGCGATCATGCAGTGGCAGACTCGACGCGATCTCGAGATCACCTGGCCTCATCTACTCACGCTGACGAGCGCGCTTTACGGCGTCTTCGTCATCTACCCGTTCGCCATCGGCACACGTGCGCGCACCGATCGCGATCCGTATCTCGCCGCGATCTTCGCGAGCGCGATGGCGTTCTTCGCGGCCCGCGCCGCCTTCATCGCCGGCGGACTCGAGTGGATGATTGGCATCGTGCCGGTCGTCGAAGGCGCGGTGCTCGCGGCAATGCTCCGCGCGCTGCTCACGATGGAGCCCACGGGCTCGCGCGATCTCGGGCGGCTCGCGCTCGTCGCCGGCTCGGCGCTGGCGTTCGTGACCGTCGCGATCCCGCTCCAATTGCGCCAGCAGTGGATCACGATTGGCTGGGCGCTCGAGGGCGCGGCTCTCGCGTGGCTCTATCGGCGCATCGCGCACCGGGGGCTGCTGCTCGGCGCGATCGCGTTGTTGGGCGCCGTCTTCGCGCGGCTTGCCGTGAACCCCGAGGTGTTTCTCTACGAACCGCGCGGCGCGACGCCGATCGTGAATTGGTATCTCTACACGTACATGATCTGCGCCGCCGCGATGTTCCTCGCCGGATGGTGGCTGCTGAAGACGGACGACACGGTCGCCGGGAATCTGCGCATCTCGCACGTGCTTCCCGCGGCCGGCGTGATCCTGCTGTTCCTGCTGCTCAACATCGAGATCGCCGACTTCTACGCGACGGGACCGACGATCGTCTTCAAGTTCGGCGCGACTGTTTCTCAGGATTTGACGTACACGATTGGCTGGCTGATCTTTGGACTGGCGCTGCTCGCGGCGGGCATTTATGCGCACACACGTGCGGTGCGCGTGGCCGCGGTCACGCTCATCGCGGTGACGACGTGCAAGTGCTTCCTCTACGATCTGTCGTCGCTCGAGGGCCTGCATCGGATCGCGTCGCTCGTCGGGCTCGCGATCTCGCTCGCGCTCGTCTCGCTCGCGCTGCAGAAATACGTCCTCTCCAAACCTCGGAGCGCATCCTCGTGACGCGGAAGACGCGGATCACGCGAAAGACGCGGATCACGCGGATAGGGCGGATTTCGCGGATAGAGCGGATCACGCGGATGTCGCGGATAGAGCGGATCACGCGGATCTCGCTGGTTGCCGCGCTTGCGATAGTCGTTCTTCGCAGCGTGTCGATTGGCGCGCAAGCGCCGAGCCCCGCGCCTGCGCCGGAATTCACGCGCGAGCGCCGCGCGCTCGCGGTCGGCGACGTTCAACAGCAAGCCACGCCGGGCCGTCCGATCCCGCAGCGGTTGCCCGTCGATCGCGAGCTGCTGATTGGATCCGCGCCGTTCCGTGTCGCGGCGAGGGGCGAGCGTTTGACTGCCGAACACGGACTCTCGGATCTACGGCTCTTCGCGGGTGATGGCCGTCCCGTTCCCTACCTTCTCGTCCATCCGCGCGCGCGCGAGCCGGAATGGGTCGGCGGCACCGTCCTCGGCGTTGCCGCGACCAAGAAGACGAGCGGGTTCGAGGTCGATCTCGGATCGGCAACGGCGATCGACATGCTCCGCATCGAGGGGCTGCCGGTGCCGTTTCTCAAGCGCCTCACCCTCGAGGGCAGCGGCGATCGCGCCCGGTGGACGATGCTCGTCGAGGAAGGAACGCTCTTCGATCTGCCCGACGAAGGACTGCGTCAGGATGCGTTAGGCTTCGCGCCCGGCGAGTATCGCTATCTCAGGCTCACGTGGAACGACGCGAACAGCGGGCGCGTGCCCGGCCCTCGCGCCGTTCGCGCGCGGCGCGTCGCCGCGGGGCCCGCGCAGACGCCCGCTGCGACGATCGATGCCCCGCTCGAGAAGCGTGCGAGCGAGCCGGGTGTGAGCCGCTATCTGATTCGCCTCCCCGCGGCCCGGATGCCGCTCGTCGGACTCGAGCTCGAAGTCGGGCAGCAGCACGTGCACCGCCGTGCGCTCGTGACCGAGTCCCGCTTCGCCGGCGTCGAAGCGGGACCGGTCGAGCTCGGCACCGCGATGCTCGTGCGCGTGACGCGCGACGGCGCGACCGCATCGGCGCTGCGAATTCCCATCGCGCCGCCGTCGGAAGCCGAGATCGATTTGACGATCGACGATGGAGAGAATCCGCCGCTCGACGTGCGGCGCGTTTCCGTGATTCTCGCGGAGCTTCCGTGGATTTATCTCGAGGCGCCGGAGGGGCCGATCGTTGCGCGATACGGCGACGCGAAGCTCACGCGCCCCGAGTACGACCTCGAAGCGGTGCGCGATTCCATCGACCTCGCAAAAGTCCCCGAAGCACGATGGACCGGCATGACGACGAGGCTCGAGCCGGCAGCGCCTGCCGCGCCCGCGGCAACCTTGCCGAACGCGGGACCCGTGCTCGATCCGAACGCGTTCCGGTACGCCCGTTCCGTGCGGGGCTCGCCGTCGGAGCTCATCGCGCTGCCGCTCGATGCGCACGTTCTGGCGTTCAGCCGCGGCCCCGCGTCGCGCTTCGCCGACGTTCGCGTGCTGGACGACGCGAATCATCAGATTCCGTATCTGCTCGAGCGACGCAACGAGCCGCTGTCGGTCGACGTGCCGTTGAAGCCGGCGCAGGAGATCATGGCGACCGGCCGCACGGCGTCGAACGGCCGCCGGCCATCCGTCTATTCGTTGACGCTTCCGCACGCGAACCTTCCTCCCGGACGGCTCGTCATCGAGACGTCCGCGCGCGTGTTTCAGCGATCCGTGCAGCTCGGGATCGAGCGTCCGCCGGATCGCCGACGGCGGGACGCATGGTTCGAGGTGATTGGCGGCGAGACGTGGCGGCACGCGGACGAGGCCACGCCCGCGCGTCCGCTGACGCTGCAGATCGCGCCTCCGCCGAACGAGACGGAGCTGCGCCTCGTGGTGGACGAGGGCGACAACGCGCCGCTGCCGATTACCGCGGTCCGCCTGTTGCTACCGTCGTACCGCGTGCGCTTGTTCCACCCGCCTAACGGCGCGCTGCGGCTCGCGTACGGGCGCGACGATCTCGTGCCGCCGCAGTACGATCTCGCGCTGCTTGCGCCGAAGGTGATGGGCGCCCTCGCGCAGGACGCGAGCGCCGCGTCCCCGGCGGCGCGTCGCGCGGACGATCTGCGCGCCTTCGCGTGGCCGAGAACGTTCTGGATCGTGCTGAGCGTCGCGGTGATCGTCCTGCTCGGTCTGATCGTGAGGCTCGTCCGCGCGCAGCCCGGGCCGACGAGCCAGTAGCCGCTACTTCTTCTGAAGCTTTTCCGCGACTTTGCGGACGTCTTCCATCACGCGCAGGAGATTGCCGCTCCAGATCTTGGCGATGTCTCGCTCGCCGTAGCCGCGGCGCACGAGCTCGAGCGTGACGTTGAACGTTTCGCTCGCGTCGTTCCAGCCGTCGATGCCTCCGCCGCCGTCGAAGTCCGACGAAATCCCCACGTGATCGACGCCGATCTTCGTGGCGATGTAGTCGATGTGATCGACGAACTCCTTGACGTTGGCGCGCGGCGGCGGCGGGAACTTCGCGTTGATCTCGTCGAGACGCTTCTGCGCCTCGGCGCGCTTGTCCTCGCTCAGCTGCGCGAGCGCGCCGCCGCGTCCGCGGCCGCGACCACCGCCGGCCGCGCCCCCCGCGCCACCACCTCCACCTCCGCGTCCGCCGCGCCCGAGGCTGCCCGCCGGCAGGCCGAGCTCCTCCTCGAGCTTCGTCAACGCGGCCAGCCGCTCGGCTGTCGGCGGCGGAGGCGTCTTCACGTACGTTGCGAGCGCGACCGCCTGCACGACGCCGCCGTTCTTCTTGACGGCCATCAACTGCTCGTCGTCCATGTTGCGGCTGTGATTGCAGACGGCGCGCGCCCCCGAGTGCGAGGCGATCACCGGCGCTTTCGACAGCGCGATCGCCTGCATGTTCGCCTGCTTCGATGGATGAGAGAGGTCGACCATGATCCCGACGCGATTGAGCTCGGCGATGACCTGCCTGCCGAGATCGCTCAGCCCGTTGTGCGCCCACTGGCCGGAGGCTTCGCCGGTGTTCGAGTCCGCAAGCTGACTGTGCCCGTTGTGCGCGAGCGACAGGTAGCGCGCGCCGCGATCGTAGAATTCCTTCACGCGAGCGACCGCCGTCGCCTGAACGCCGAGCGAGTATCCGTTCTCCACGCCGATGAGCGCGACCTTCTTCCCCGAGCCGGCGATGCGGCGGACATCGGCCGCGGTCAGCGCGAGGCCGATCTTGTCCGGCGCGATCGTTTCGGTCAGCGCATGGATCGCGTCGAACTTCGCGATCGCCTGCTTGTAAGCGTTGTCGTAGCCCTCCGGCGTCAAGGGCCCCTGACCGACGTACACGATGAAGAAGCTCGCGTCGAGCCCGCCGGCAATCATCTTCGGTAGGTTCACTTTCGTGTCGAGGTCCTGCGTGTAGTTGCGCTCGGGAGTGAAATCGGCCGGGCTGATGTCGTTGTGCGTATCGAGCGCGATGACGCGATCGTGAATCGCCCGCGCCCGTGCGACGAGCGCGGCATCGTTTGGCGTCGATTGCGCCGACGGCCGGACGCCGGATGCGAAGAGCCACGCGAGCGCCGTGCCGAGAACGATCACGACCCGACGCCGATTCGTCGATGGGCTGGTGTGCTGATTCATTTCGATCAGCATTCAATCAGCAAATCGGCGAATCGGCAAATCGCTCTACTCGCCGCGGAGCGCCACCGTGGGCTCGATGGCCGCCGCGCGCCGCGCGGGGATGTATCCCGCCGCGAGCGCCGCGCCGCTGAGGAGCACCGCAAGACCGGCGACGATCCGCGCATCGCTCGAGGCGGCGAGCAGGCCCGCCTGCATCGCGCCGTTGAGCGCAATCGACAGGAGAACGCCCAGCGCCACGCCAATGGCGGTCAGGAGGCCGGTCTGACCGATGGTCAATCGGATCACGTCGCGCTCTGTCGCGCCGAGCGCCATGCGCACGCCGATCTCGTGCGTGCGCTGCGTGACCATGTGCGCCATCACGCCGTAGACGCCGATGAGCGCGAGCACGAGCGCGAGGCCGCCGAACACGAGCATGATCGCGCCGATGTATTGCAATCCGATCGTCCGTTCCCCCAGGCCTTCGCGCATCGTCCGCAGATCGAACAGCGGCTGAGCGGGATCGACGGCACGGAGCGCGGCGCGTGCATCGCCCAGCAGCAGTTTCGGATCGCGCGGAGTGCGGACCACCAGCGCGACGGACGCCGGCGGCGCTTGCCGCAGCGCGCGATACATCGTCGGGTAGTTTCGGCGCCCGAACCAATCATGAATCACGTCGCCGCAGACGCCGACGACGGTGAGCCAGTCGCTGTTGCCGGCCTTGAGGCGCTTGCCGATCGGATCGGCGTTCGGCCAGAAGCGCCGCGCGAACGATTCGGTGACGATCGCCACCGGCAGGCTGCCCTCACGATCGGCGTCGGAGAAGGCGCGGCCTTTCAGGATCGGCACACCCAGCGTCGCGAAGATTCCTTCCGTCGCGGTCCGATAGTCGGAGCTCGGCGGATTGTTCGGATCGTCGCTCGGCACGCCCTCGATTTCGAGCGACGTGCCCCAGTTGCCGCCCTGCGCGGGGATGATGTTGATCGCGGCGGCCGACTGCGCGCCGGGCAGCGCGGCGAGCTTGTCGATCGCGTCGATCGCAAATCGCCGCCGCGACTCTGGCGTCTCGTATCGCCCGCCCGACAGGATCGCCCGCATCGTGAGCAAACGATCGGCGTCGTATCCTTGCGGACCGTTCAGAAAGCGGTGGACGGTCACGACGCTGAGCGCCGAGGCCACGAGGAGCGGCAGCGCCAATGCCATTTCGCCGACGACGAGCGATCGGCGCAGGCGCAGGCGGCTCACGCCGCCGGCGGCGGTCCGGCCGCCGTCCTTCAACGACTCGGCGAGCCTCGGCCGCGAGCCCTGAAGCGCCGGCACGAGTCCAAAGATGACCGCCGCGCCGAGACCGATCGCAATCGTGAAGAAGATCATCCGGCCGTCGACGTCGATCTCGTACCAGCCGGCGACGAACCGCGCGATCTTCGCCGGCATGAACTGAACGAGGAGCTTGAGGAACCCCCAGGCGAGGAAGATGGCCATGGGGACCGCGACGAGCCCGAGCACGATGCTCTCGAGGAGCATCTCGCGGACGATCCGGATCCGGCTCGCGCCGATCGCTAGGCGCACCGCCATCTCACGCTGACGTTCGGCACCGCGCGCGAGGAGGAGATTCGCCACGTTCGCGCACGCGATCAGCAGAACGAACAGCGCGGACGCTTGCCACATCGCGAGGACCGGTCCGACGCCGGCGTCCGTCATCCCCTCGCTCAGCGTGTAGACGCGCGCCTTGCGATCGCGATTCGTGTCCGGATGCTCGCGCGACATCCGCTCGCCGATCACCGCCATCTGCGCTTTGGCATCGTCGAGCGTTCGTCCGGGCGCGAGCCGGCCGATCGCCGTGAGCCAGTCTCCGCGGCGGTTGGCCGCAACCGTCGCATCCGGCGCGAACGGCGCCCACATCTGCGCGCCAGTCGGAAAGTCGAAGCCTGCGGGGCCAATCCCGATCACCTCGTACTTGTCGCCGTTGATCTCGATCGCGCGTCCGACGATCTCGGGATCGCTGGCGAACCGCCGCTGCCAGAGGCCGTGCCCGATCACGACGCGCCGGTCCTGCCCGAAGATCTCCTCCTCCGGACGGAACGAGCGTCCCGCGGTGAGTTGAACGCCAAGCGCCGGGAAGAAATCGGCCGAGACGCGAAACCCCAGCACGGCTTCCGGCTCGTCGCGTCCGACGATGTTCGCCTCCCACCAGTCGAACGCCGCGAACCGCTCGAAGACGTCGATCTTCTCTTTCTTCCAATCGAGGAAATCGGCCGCCGTCACCGAATCGCGCTTGTCGAGATCGTCGGGCTTCGTATACGAGAGCAGCGTGACGCGATCTACGTCATGGATCGTGAACGGCCGGAGGATCAGCGCGTCGACGATCGAGAAGACTGCGGCGTTCGCGCCGAGTCCCAGCCCGAGCGTCAGGATCACGATCGCGCTCATCGCCGGCCGCCTGAGAATGCTGCGGACGGCGTAGCGGAATTCGACATCAAGAGTGCGCATGAGGGAGTCTCCGGGCGGCTGAGGAGGAACGGGTACCACAGGTCGCGGACGGCGCACGCGCGCGGCGAGGCCGCGTACGGTCAAGCGGACGATCTGCGCGGCGTGCCAGAGACGCGCGCGGTGGCGCGATCGGTCCGCGCGGATCTCGAACTCTTCCTGAAGATCGCCGAGGATCGAGTCCGTCCACTCCCCGTCGCCGAGTACGATCGAGAGAAGACGCTCCGCGAGCGGCGACGGGCTGCGGCGATCGCTCATGACTCGAGCCGCTCCTCGAGGCCCTGCCACAATCGCATCAAGCTGCGCCGCGACGATCGAATGGACGCCAGACCGGCCGCCGTGACCGTGAAATACCGCCGCGCCCGGCCGCCGCGCTCGGGCAGAGGCGCGCCCATCCGCGACCGCAGGCACCGCTTGGCTTCGAGCCGCTCGAGCGCGGTGTAGAGCGCGCCTCGCGCGACCGATCGGCCCGTGCGCGCTTCGATCTCTTCGCGGATTGGGATGGCGTAGGCCTCGTCGCCGAGGCGGAGGATCGCCAGCAGGACGATATGCTCGAACTCACCGAGATTCATTTGCCTGCATTGTAGGCCATATAGACGGATGGAGACAGGATGAAGTTTCACAGCCCGAGCTCGGTCGTTCGGGGTGCTACGGCTTGAAGGTCTGCGCCACGTCCACCATCAGCCACCATCGTCCGGTCGCGTCGCGATTCCAGAGTCGCACGTAGACGCCGCTTACGGGCTTCGGCTCCTTGATCTCAAAGGTCCCGTGCGTGTACCCGAAGTCTCCCGCGGCAGCGGCCTCCGCGCCGACATCTTTCGCGGTTCCGGACGTCGCGTGTTCACGAAGCCATTTGACGATCTCATCGCGGCCGGCAATCGGGACGAAGCCGTCCCGGTGCAAGCGGGATGGTGCGGCGAGGCTGGCGTCGAACGCCGACGCGACGCCGCGATCGGCGATGCGCGCATTGAGATCGCGATCATCCTTCGCGAGGCTCGTGGTCGCGCCGTCCTTGTCTCTCGTTCCGGCGTACCGGGTTGGTATCGTGGTCCGCGTGAATCCCGGCGCGAAGCGGGCGGGCTCGGGCGCCGACGCGCCGACGTCGATGAACACTCGCCAGCGGCCGTCCGGCTGCTTGCGCCACACGGACAAATAGCAGCCGTAGTTCGGCTTCTTCTCCGGCGACTTGTGATTGATTGACGTGCTCGGTCCGGTGAGCCATCCGAGATCGCCGCTCGACGAGACGTCACCGGTGCGGGGCTCCCAGACGAGCTCGAATTCCGAGAACGGAGTGGACGGCTGCTTACGCAGGCGATCCTTCGCGAGCATCACCTGCGGCGCAAACGCGATCGCATCGTCCGCGAAGAAATCGAGGAATGCATCGCGCCAGCCTTTGACGGTGGCCGTCTTTGCGAACTCGCGCTCCGTCTCTGCCATTGCCGCCAGGTCCGGCGGGACCCCGGTCTGCGCCCCCAGAGCGGCAACGAGCAACACCCCGAACGCAAGCGCACCGCACGGAACGCGCATTCTCGGCCTCCCAAACACAGAGTTTGCCGAGACCGCGAACTGGTATCAGCCGAACGAGCGGCCGAGCAAGCGGCGCTATTCCCCCCTCAACGACGTCATCGGATCGATCCGCGCGGCGCGGCCCGCGGGCAGGAGGTTCGCGAGCGTGGCGAGCGCGAAGAGCGCCGCCGCGGATCCGGCGAGAATCCGCGGATCGTACGGCGACACACCGAACAAGAGATCGTCCATGAAGCGCGACAGGCCGATCGACCCCGCGACGCCGACCAGCACGCCGACAGAAACGATGACGAGGCTCTTCGCGAGCACGGTGCGCACGATGTCGGGCCGCCGCGCGCCGAGCGCGACGCGGATGCCGATTTCCCGCGTGCGCTGCGAGACGAGGTACGACGTCACGCCGTACGTGCCGCCGAGCGCGAGGAGCAGCGACATCGCCGCGAAGATCCCGAGCAGCCACGAGTAGGTGGCGCGCTGTGCCATCGATCGCTTCAGCGCATCCTCCATCGTCCGCACGCGGTACATCGGGAGATCGCGATCGAGCGATTGCAGAACGGCGCGCGCCGTCGACGTGAATTGCGCCGGTTCACCTTCCGTCCGAATCGCGACGGTCATCGTGCCGTAGCCTTCGACGGTCATCGGGTAGTAAATCCCGGGCCGCATCGGCCGCTCGAGGCCGTAGTGCTTGATATCAGCGACCAGACCGATGACCGTTGTCCAGGGCGCTTTCGGATCGTTGCCTTTGAACCGCTTGCCAATCGGATCCACGACGCCGGGCCAGTAGGCGCGTGCGAACGATTCATTCACGACTGCGACCGTCGACCGGTTGGCAAGGTCCTGCCGATCGAAGAACCGCCCGCGCAGCAGCCTGATGCCCATCGCCTTGAAGTAGCCGTCGCTCGCCGGCCGGTAGAGGATCACCGGATTGACCTCGCCGGGCTTGAGCGGCGCGCGTCCTTCGGGAATGTAGAACGTGCCCCAGTGGCAGCCGAGCGGCGGACAGCTGACGATGCCAGCGGCTTGAACGCCGGGCGTCGTCTGGAGGCGATCGATCAAGTGCTCCCAGAAGTTGATGATCTTCTTGCCGCCGGACGATTCGTAGACCGCATTCGGCAGATCGACCATGAACGTCAGGACGTGATCCGAGCGGAACCCCGTGTCGACGTGCGTGACGCGTTGATACGCGCGGAACAACAGGCCGCCGCTCACGAGCAGCACGGCCGCCATCGCGAATTCAGCGCCGACGAGCCACGAGAGCGTGCGGCGTCCGCCCGGGCCGGCGGTCGTGCCCGTGCCGGCGTCGAGCATCGCGCCCTTGAGGTTTCCGCGAATCGCGTGCAGCGCTGGCGCCCATCCGAAGAGGATTGTCGTGATGCCGGTGATCGCGACGGCGAAGAGACCGACACGCACGTCGAAGCCGAAGTTGGCCCACGTCGGAATCTGATCGCCGGCGGCGCTGACGAGCATCCTCAGCGCCCAATAGCCGAGCGTGAGTCCGACCACCCCGCCCAGCAGCGCGAGCACGATATTCTCGACGAAGAGCTGACGGGCCAGCCGCATCCGGCTCGCGCCGACCGCCAGCCGGATCCCCATTTCCCTTCGGCGCGCGAGCGCACGCGCGAGCATGACGCTCGCCACGTTCGCGCAGGCCACGACGAGCAGAATCGCGACGGCGCTCAGCAGCGTGGCCGCTTGATTGCGAAAATCCAGCGTGAGCACTTCGCGCAGCGGCCGGACGAAGGGCGACACCACGCGATCTTTGTCGCGCGCATCCCAGATCGCTTGCTGCGTGCGCAGCAAATCCTTTTCCGCATCTTCTGTAGCGACGCCGCGCTTCAGGCGCCCGATCGCGTCTCCGCCGTAGCTTTGAAATGGCTGCGCGGGATCGCCCGCGCGCGGAACCCAGATCCGGACGTTCCCAGGGAAGCGCACGAATGCCGGCATCACGCCGACGATCGTATGAACGACGCCGTTCAGTTTCAGGCCGCGGCCGAGGGCCGTATCGGATCCGCCGAATCGTTCGCGCCAAAGGCCTTCGGCGATCACGACGACGCGCATCGCTTTCGGCCGATCCTCTTCCGCGGTGAACCATCGACCGAACATCGGCTGCACGCCGAGCACCGCGGCGAAATCGTCGGACACCGACGCGCCGTCGATGCGCTCGGCGCCGGCGCCGTCGGACAAATTGAAGCCGAATTCGTCGTACGTGGCGATCGCGTCGAAGAGCTTGGCCTCCTTGCGCCACTGATGGAAGTCCGGATAGTTGACGCCCACGACCTCGAGGTTCCAGCGCGGCGCCTTCTCGTTGATGTACACGAGCCGTTCGGGCTCGGGAAACGGGAACGGGCGGAGGAACAGCCCGTTGACGAGGCCGAAGACGACGACGTTCGCGGCAATGCCGATCGCCAGCATGCCGACCACGAGCGCGGTCGAAAGCTTCTGCCGCGCGAGCCACCGGCACGTGTACCGAACGTCGTTGCTGAACATCAGCGGCCGCCTTTCGTCAGGGATGTGCGGCACATCGCGCCGCCGGAACATGCGCGCCGTTCGAGCGCGAACGAGATCGCTCAGCGCCAGCGCCCAGACGCGGACGACGGCGAGGCGTCCGTGAGTGCGTGCGGCCGTCAACGTCTCGAGGAAGAGCGCCGCCATGTCGTCCGCGTGGCGGTCGCGAAGGTGCCGCGGCCCGAGGTACAGCAGGCCCCGGTAGATGCGTTCCGCGCGATCCGGAGCGCGGTGGAGCGTCATGACGATTCACCCGCGCGCGGCTTGACGCGGGCGCGCGCGATCCGCACGACGCCGGCGAGGCGATTGGTTTCCGCGGCGAGCGCCGCGCGGCCGGCGCGCGTGATGCGGTAGAAATGCCGGCGCTCGCTCTCGTCCGCCGGGCGCCGGTCCGCGGCGAGCTCGGCGATCCAGCCGCGGTCGCAGAGCTCCTGGAGCGATCCGTAGAGCGTCACGGGCCAGAGCCGGACGGCGCCCTCGCTCAAGGCCAGCACCTCACGCGCGATGGCGAGCCCGTGCCGGTCGCCCGCCGCCAGGGCGAGCAGGATGAAGTACCACTGCGTCTTCAACGGCCTCGCGTCCACGGCCGCGCATTATATCGGACGATATAATAGCGATTCAAGAGGCTCGGCCGTGCGGTTGAACGGTTGCGCGGTTGAACGGTTGTGCGGTTGCACGGCCGTGCGGTTGAACGGCCGTGCGGTTGAACGGCCGTGCGGTTGAACGGTTGTGCGGTT
>DATBJJ010000019.1:0-2567 GCA_036556425.1 Vicinamibacterales bacterium | reverse complement strand
CCTCATGAAACCCCCTCGAGCGCGCAGAGCTCGACACAAAAAAGGGGCACAGTGCCCCGGCCGCCCAGTCTATCGCAACCTTTCACTTACCGAAGCGATCGAAGATATCCAGCAGCTCGGTCAGCCGTTTCGAGCGCTCGGGCTCGCCGCGCTCGATGCCTTCCGGCACGCATTGCTCGACGTGATAGCGCAGGATCGCAAGGCTGATACGGTTGAGCGCCGCTTCAGCCGCCGCGAGCTGTTGGAGGATGTCCACGCAGAGTCTCGGTTCCTGCACCATGCGGCGTATGCCGCGGATCTGCCCTTCGATGCGGTTGAGGCGCGTGATGAGGGACTGCTGCTGGGATTCGTCGAGCATCTGCATACTATAGGTTCAGAACGGGTTCAGGCGTTCCCGGGGCGAGTTCTTGACACGCCGGCCTAAATGAATGAACATTCATTCATATGCCGGTCGCCGCACGCAAGCTCGGCCCGCGCGCGGAACGCAGCGACAAGCGAGACCTCCTCCTCCGCGCCGCCATCGATACCTTCGCCGCCCGCGGCTTCTTCAATGCCCAGGTCGCCGACGTCGCTCGTGCCGCCGGCGTCGCCGCCGGAACCGTCTACCTCTATTTCCGCAGCAAGGACGACCTCCTCATCTCCATCTTCGAAAGGACCATGACCGACGCGATTGCGGAAGGACGACGGTCGATTGAGAATTTGTCCGACGCCTCCGCTCGTCTGCGCGCGATCGCGCGCATGCACCTCGACCGCCTTGGCCGGGACCGCGCCCTCGCCGTCGTCTTTCAGATCGAACTGCGCCAGTCCACGAAGTTCATGGAGCGGTTCTCGACGACCGAGCTCCGCGAGTACCTGGGCGTCATTCGCGACGTGATTGCCCAGGGCCAGCAAACCGGGGTCTTCCGGACCGACATCAACTCGACGTTCGCAGCCAAGCTGTTCTTCGGGATGCTCGACGAGATGGCGACCAACTGGATTCTCAGCAAACGCAAGTACTCGCTGGCGTCCGAAGCCGACCCCATCGCCGATCTCTTCATCCGCGGGATCTCCGCACGGGGGCGCAGGAACTAAAGTGGCACACATCCGTTCAGCTGCGGTCCTTGGCGCCGGCACGATGGGCGCTCAGATCGCCGCGCATCTGGCAAACGCCGGCGTTCCGACGCTGCTGCTCGACGTGAACGCGCACACCGCGAGCGAAGGGTTGAAGCGGGCGCGCGCGCTCTCGCCCGACCCGTTCTTTACGGCCGGCGCGGCGGCACTCGTCAAAACCGGTGGATTCGATTCCGATCTGGGCGCGATCAAGGGGGCCAATTGGATCATCGAGGCGGTGATCGAACGGCTCGATGCCAAACAGGCGCTCTTCGCACAGGTTGAAGGCCACCGCGCAGCCGACGCGATCGTGTCGTCGAACACGTCGGGCATTCCGATCGCGTCGTTGGCCGAGGGGCGATCCGAGAGCTTCCGTCGTCACTTCCTCGGCACGCACTTCTTCAACCCGCCCCGCTACCTCCGATTGCTCGAGGTAATCCCCACCGCCGAGACCGATCCGGCGATCGTCCAGACGGTGACGCGCTTCGCGGACGTCCGCCTGGGCAAAGGCATCGTCATTGCCAAGGACGCGCCGAATTTCATCGCCAACCGCATCGGGCTCTTCGGCGTGATGCAGATCTTCCGCGCCATGGACGGGACGCTGTCCATCGACGATATCGACGCGATTACGGGGCCGGCGATCGGACGTCCGAAGACTGCCACGTTTCGAACGATGGATCTCGCCGGCCTCGACGTTCTCGCGCACGTCGTCCGCAATCTGTCGGAGCGATTGACCGACCCTCGTGAGCGCGAGGCGTTCACATTGCCGGCCGTCGTCGAAGAGCTCTTGCGACGCGGGGCGACGGGAACGAAAGCCGGTCAGGGCTTCTATAAGAAGACGCAGGACGGCAAGATCCTGACGCTCGACCCGGCAACGCTCGAGTACCGCGAGCAAGAGAAGGTCCGTTTGCCGGCACTCGAAGCCGTACGCAACGTCGACGACGTAGCAGCACGGATTCGCACGCTCTTTCACGGAGAAGATCCGGTTGGCCGTTTCCTGCGCGCGACGCTCGCGCCAACGCTCCTTTATGCCGCGCGAGTCACACCGGACATTGCGCACTCCATCGACGATGTGGACCGCGCGATGCGATGGGGATTCGGGTGGGAGCTCGGGCCGTTCGAAACATGGGACGCCATCGGCATAGCCGACGTCGCTGCCGCCGCTGGCTCCGACGCCCTGCCGGCCCTCGTCCGAGACGCGTTGGATCGCGGCGGTTTCCGTCCGCGACCGGATGGCGCGCCGCAGCTGGTTCCGCCTGCGGATTTGGGGCTCCAGTTGCTGCGAAGCGCCAGGGAACGCAGCGCGATCGTCCGCCGCAACGCCGGCGCGAGCCTCGTCGATCTCGGCGACGGCGTGCTGTGCGTCGAGTTCCACTCGAAGATGAATGCCATCGGCGGCGACACGATTGAAATGCTCGCTGCGGGCGTGCGGCAGGCAGAGTCGGGATTCGCAGGACTCGTCGTCGGCAACGACGCGC
>DATBJJ010000018.1:0-57366 GCA_036556425.1 Vicinamibacterales bacterium | reverse complement strand
GCACGGACACGAACTCACGCCGGTCCAGGGGGGATTTCATGGTGGCGAAGCTTAGCATCATATGGTAATACGATTCGAATTTCAGCCTCTGTTTTCGCGAGAGAGGGGGACGTCATGGTGCGCAAGGCGATGCTTTCGCTGCTCCTGGCGGTTTCCTGGGCCGCGCCCGCCTGGTCGCAGGTCCAGACGGGGCGCATCGTGGGCCGGGTCCGCGATCCCCAGCAGGCCGCGATCCACCGGGCCGCGGTGACGGTGACGTCGGCGGCCACCGGCGAGTCGCAGACGGTCGCGACCAACGAGCACGGCGACTACGTGGTGACGCCGGTGGACCCGGGGCGGTACCAGGTGTCGGTGGTGAGCCAGGGCTTCCAGACCGCCGTCGTCACCGCGGTGGAGGTCCCGGTCGGACAGTCCCTGCGCGTGGACGTCGAGCTGAAGGTGGGCGCGCTCTCCGAGACGACGGAGGTCACGGCGTCGGCGCCCCTGCTCGACACCGAGTCGGGCACGCTCGGCCACAACGTCACCAACACGCAGATCACGAACCTGCCCTTGAACGGGCGCAGCTTCTACGAGCTGGCCCGCCTGACGCCGGGCGCCGCCGGCCTGCCCGGCGGCGGCAACCTGGTGCGCATCCGGGCCAACTTCATCTCCGGCACCGCCATCAGCGGCGTGCGGGGCAGCCAGCTCACGTTCCAGATCGACGGCGTCGACGTCACCGACCACCACCAGGGCGGCTCGTACATCCAGACCTCGGTCGACGCGCTGCAGGAGTTCCGCGTCCAGCAGAGCGCGTACTCCGCCGAGTTCAGCCAGGCGGGCGGCATGCTCAACGCGGCCACCAAGTCCGGGACGAGCCAGTTCCACGGCGGGCTCTTCGAGTTCCTGCGCAACGACCGCTTCGACGCCACCGACTTCTTCGTGAAGCCGAAGCAGAAGCTCGACCGCCACCAGTTCGGCGGCACGCTGGGCGGGCCGCTCGTCAAGGGCAAGACGTTCTTCTTCCTGAGCTACGAGGGCATCCGCGAGAACCAGGGCCTGCCCGTCAACCTCACGGTCGGCTCCGCGGCCATGAAGAGGGGCGACTTCAGCGCGGTCCGCAACCGCATCTACGACCCGCTCACCGGCCAGCCGTTCCCGAACAACGTCATTCCCGCGAGCCGGCTCTCGCCGCAGGCGCTGTACTTCGCGCGGTTCATCCCGGATCCCAACGTGGGGGCGAACAACTTCACCTGGTCCCCGGAGCGCACGCTCGACGCCGACCAGGTGACCCTGCGCATCGACCAGAGCCTCTCGGAGAAGCACAAGGTGTTCATGCGCTACAGCTTCCACGACAACCGCATGGACGACCCCAGCTCCACCCTGGGCGCGCCGTACCTGGCCTACCCGGAGCTCGGCAGCGCGCACATCCACACCCGCGGGCAGAACTTCGTCGCCGCCCTCACGAGCACGCTCAGCCCGACGCTCCTCAACGAGTTCCGCTTCAGCTACCTGCCGCAGGTGGTCGACCTGGAGCCGTTCGGGCTCGGCACCAACTTCTACCAGGAGGCGGGGATCCGCGGGTTCGAGGAGACGGGGCGGCCGGGAGTGGTGGGATCCTTCCCCGACTTCAGCTGGAGCGGATACAGCAACATGCAGGGATCGGCCTTCGACCAGCGCCCCAAGACCCAGGACCTGAAGGTGTTCGAGTGGACCGACAACGTCACGCTCATCCGCGACCGCGACATCCTGAAGGCGGGGACGAAGATCCGCCGCTGGCTGCCCCACTTCACCGACAGCAAGCAGTACCAGGGCATCTGGACCTACAACGGCTTCGCCACCCAGAACCCGGCCAGCCCCGCGGGCACCGGCGACGCGTTCGCCGATTTCATGCTCGGCTACCCGCGCCAGGTCCAGCGCGCGTTCCCGGCGGACACGTTCGGGGGGCAGGCCACCTACGCGCACTTCTACCTGCAAGACGACGTGCGCGTCTCCAGCCGTCTGAGCCTCAATCTCGGGCTGCGCTACGAATATTCGCCGTGGGCCGGAGGCTATCGCGGCCAGCTCGGCACGTTCGACCCCCTCTCCCCGCGCCCGATCATCGTGGCCAGCGAGACCGACCAGATCGATCTCGACTCGCAGTTCTCCGGGCCTTCCGCCTACGCGCTCTTCCGCAGCTTCATCCAGACGAGCAGCCAGGCCGGCCTGCCCATCCAGATCACCTCGACGGACAAGACGCAGTTCGGCCCGCGCTTCGGTTTCGCGTGGCGGCCGTTCGGCGAGAAGACCGTCCTGCGCGGCGGCTACGGCATCTTCTTCGAGCAGGAGAACACCGACGGCCGCGTGAACAACAACATGGTGCCGTTCCGCCTGGACGAGATCGGGATCAACGACCTCACCCAGCGGCGCACGATGGCGGACTTCTTCCTCGGCCGCGCGCTCACGACGTCGGCGGCGCCGTCCCTCGGTCCCACCGCCACCGAGCTGAAGATGGGGCGCAACCACCACTTCAACGTCGGCGTGCAGCAGGAGATCAGCCCGAGCACGGTGCTGGAGGTGAACTACGTCGGCAACGTCGGCCGCCACCTCAACGGGACCACGAACATCAACATACCGTCCCCGGCCGCGGGCGGCGTGCAGGCACGCCGTCCGTATCCGCTCTTCGGCGGCATCGCGTACTTCGACACCAACATGAACAACACGTACCACTCGCTGCAAGCGACGCTCGTGCGGCGGGCATCGAAGGGGCTCTGGTACCTCGTGTCCTACACGTTCTCGAAGAGCATCACCACCCAGAACAACCCGTCCGTGGGGGGCAACACGGGACGCGAGAAGGCGATCTCCCCCTTCGACGTGCCGCACAACCTGGCCCTCAGCGTGGGATGGGAGCTGCCCTTCGGCCGGGGCAAGCGCCATCTGGGCGACGCGAGCGGGGCGACGCAGGCCCTGCTCGGCGGATGGCAGGTGCAGGCCATCTACATCTGGCGCAGCGGACGCCCGTTCACGCCCACGATCGGGGCCGACCGCGCCAACACCGGCGTCGGCAACCAGCGGCCGAACCGGGTCGCCTCGGGCGAGCTCGACAACCCGACCGTGGACCGGTGGTTCGACCCCACGGCGTTCGTCCTGCCCGCGCAGTTCACCTACGGCGACTCGGGGGCCAACATCCTCCGCGAGGACAGCTACAAGAACCTGGACTTCTCGGTGTTCAAGCGGTTCGGGAACAAGCTCGAGCTCCGCGTCGAGGTCTTCAACCTGACCAACACCCCGAGCTTCAGCGCTCCGCTCACCGCGATCGACACCGCGACCGCGGGACGCGTCACCAGCACGTTCAGCACGCCGCGGCAGATGCAGCTCGGACTGAAATTCATGTTCTGAATGCGCCGCGCTATGCTTCGCGTGAATCGTCATCAAGCGTCTGGCGGCGGAATGAATCCGCCGCCAGACAATAAAGGGGACGCTACGCTTCGCGCGCCGAACGCTAGGTGCCGGGGGATGGCCAGCTGGCTGGTCGTATTGGCGGCGGCGGCCTCCGCGGCGGAGGCGCCGTTCCCGGTGTCGATCAAGGTCGACGCCGCCAAGCCGCGCGGCGAGCTGAAGCCGATCTGGCGCTTCTTCGGCGCCGACGAGCCCAACTACGCCACCATGAAGGACGGCCGGAAGCTCCTCGGCGAGCTCGGCAAGCTGGGGCCGCACCAGGTGTACTTCCGGGCCCACAACCTGCTCACCACCGGCGACGGCACGCCTGCCCTCAAGTGGGGCAGCACCAACGCCTACACCGAAGACGCCCGCGGCAAGCCCGTCTACGACTGGCGGATCCTCGACCGCATCTTCGACACGTACCGCGAGCGCGGGCTCAAGCCGTACGCGCAGATCGGGTTCATGCCGCAGGCGCTCTCCGTCAAGCCCGAACCGTACCAGCACGAGTGGCGGCCGGGGCTGCCGTACAACAAGGTCTACACCGGCTGGGCGCACCCGCCCAAGGACTACAGGAAGTGGGCGGAGCTGGTCTTCCAGTGGGTGAAACACAGCGTCGAGCGCTACGGGCGCGCCGAAGTGGAGCGCTGGTACTGGGAGGTCTGGAACGAGCCCAACATCGCCTACTGGCAGGGCACGCCCGAGGAGTTCCACAAGCTGCACGACTACGCGATCGACGCCGTGCGGCGCGCGCTGCCCACCGCACGGGTGGGGGGCCCGGACACCGCGGGCGGCGCGGGCGGCGACTTCCTGCGCAACTTCCTCGAGCACTGCCTGCGCGGCACCAACCACGCCACCGGCAAGACCGGCACGCCCGTCGACTTCATCGCGTTCCACGCCAAGGGCGCGCCGAAGTACCAAGACGGTCACGTGCAGATGGGCATCGCCAACCAGCTCCGGACGATCGACGGCGCGATGGCGGTCGTCGCGTCGTTTCCGGAGCTGAAGAGCAAACCGATCGTCATCGGCGAGTCCGACCCCGAAGGCTGCGCCGCCTGCCAGGGGCCGCAGCTCGGCTACCGCAACGGCACGATGTACTCGAGCTACACCGCGGCCAGCTTCGCCCGCAAGCACGACCTCGCCGAGAAACACGGCGTGAACCTCGAGGGTGCTTTGACCTGGGCCTTCGAGTTCGAAGACCAACCGTATTTCGCCGGCTTCCGGGCCCTGGCCAGCAACGGGCTCGACCTGGCGGTGCTGAACGTGTTCCGCATGTTCGGCAAGATGGACGGCCGCCGGCTGAGCGTGCAGAGCAGCGCCGAGGTCCCCCTCGACACGATGCTGAAGGACGGCGTGCGGGGCACCCCGGACGTCTCCGCCCTCGCCAGCCTGGAGGCGCGCAAGCTGAGCGTGATGCTCTGGCACTACCACGACGACGACCTGCCCGGCCCCGACGCCGCCGTGACGCTGTCGCTGAGCGGCCTGCCCCTCGCCCAGGGCGAGGCGCGCGTCCAGCACTTCCGCATCGACCAGGACCACAGCAACCCGTACGCGGAGTGGAAGCGGATGGGCTCGCCGATCGCGCCCAACGAGCAGCAGTACGCACAGCTCGAGGCCGCGGGCCAGCTCGCGACGCTCGACTCCGGCACGACCGTACACATCGAGGGCGGCCAGGCCACCCTTCCGGTCGCGCTCCCCCGCCAGGCGGTGTCGCTGCTCGTGCTGGAGTGGTGAGCGCGCCCCGGCTGCGCTGGCGCATCGCCGTCCTCGTGAGCGCGGCGATTGCCATCAGCTACCTCGACCGGCAGACGCTTCCCGTCGCGATCAAGGCCATCGAGCGGGACATTCCCGTCACCAACCAGCAGTTCTCGCTCCTCCAGACCGCCTTCCTGGTGACCTACGCGGTCATGTACGCGGTCGGCGGCCGGCTGCTGGATGTGCTCGGCACCCGGCTCGGCTTCGCGATCATCATGGTCTTCTGGTCGCTGGCCTGCGCCAGCCACGGCCTCGCCACCACCTTCGGCCTGCTCGCGGCCAGCCGCCTGCTCCTCGGCGCGGGCGAGGGCGGCGGCTTTCCGGCGGCCACCCGGGCGGTCGCCGAGTGGTTCCCGGTCAAGGAACGCTCGACGGCGATGGGCATCATGAACGCGGGCACCGCGGTCGGCATGGTGATCGCCCCGCCCCTCATCGCTCTTCTGCTCTCGTTCACGAGCTGGCGCTCGATCTTCTTCGTCACGGGCGCGCTGGGACTCGCGTGGGCGGTGTGGTGGTGGCGCGCGTATTTCCTGCCCGAGCAGCACCCCAAGCTGGGCGAGGAGGAGCGCGCCGAGCTGGAGTCCGTCCTGCACCCCGGTCCGGCGGGCGAGGTCACGCTCGGCTGGCTGGAGCTCCTGCGCTTCCGGCAGACCTGGGGCATCGTCACCGCGAAGTTCCTGAGCGACGCCGCCTGGTACTTCTATCTGTTCTGGCTGCCGAAGTACCTCTACGACGCGCGGGGACTCGACATCAAGGCGGTGGGGGCGTTCGCCTGGATCCCTCCGGCGGCCGCGGGCCTGGGCTGCCTGGTCGGAGGATGGTTCTCGAGCTACCTGCTGCAGAGACAGGTGCCGCTGAACCGCGCCCGCAAGCTCGCCCTCGGCGCCAGCGCCTTCGTCATGCCGATGATCCTGTTCGTGCCCGGCGTCTCCGTGGGCGGGGCGATCGCGCTCTTCAGCCTGGCCTATTTCGGCCAGCAGTCCTGGTCCACGCTGGTGATGATCCTGCCCGCCGACATCTTCCCGAAGAGCGCGGTCGGGGCCGTGGCCGGCCTCGTCGGCTTCGGGGGCGCGATGGGCGGGGTCGTGTTCGGCCAGGCCGTGGGTTATCTTCTCGACCACGGCTTCGGATACGGGGTGGTGTTCGCCGCCGCGGGCTCGCTCCACGTGCTGGCCTTCGCCGTCATCCACCTGGCCATCCCGGTCATCCAGCCGCTCACAGGAGCGAAGGCATGACCGACGAAAACCCCCCTTCCGGCCGGCGCCGTTTCCTCGGCACGTCCCTCGGCGCGGCCACGACCTTGATGGCCGGGTGGCGCCCGGCGCCGGCCGCCGCCGTCGGGGCGAACGACCGCATCCGCATCGGCGTGATCGGCACCGGCGGCCGCGCCCGCGGCCTCATGCGGCGCCTGAAGGAGCTGCCGGGTCAGGAGATGGTGGCCGTCTGCGACGTCTACGAGCCCCGCATGCTCGAGGCCGCGGAGATCGCCGGCCCGCAGGCGGCGAAGGTGGCCGACTACCGCCGCCTGCTCGACGACAAGGACGTCCATGCCGTGCTCATCGGCGCTCCCGACCACTGGCACAAGGCGATGACGCTGGAGGCCGTCGCCGCCGGCAAGGACGTGTACGTCGAGAAGCCGGTCTCGCACTCCATCGACGAGGGCGCGGCCATGGTCGCCGCCATCGAGGCGTCGAAGCAGGTCGTGCAGACGGGCACGCAGCAGCGGAGCTGGGACCACTGGATCCTCGGCAAGCAGATCGTGGACTCCGGCAAGCTGGGCCAGGTGACGTTCGTGAACTCGTACTGGTACCAGCTCCGCAGCACCCAGCCGCTGCCCACGATCGACACCGCGCGCCTGGACTGGAAGCGCTGGCTGGGGCCGGCGCGCGACCAGCCCTTCGACGCGCAACGCTTCCTGAACTGGCGCCACTTCAAGGACTTCGGCGGCGGCGTGCTGACCGACCTGCTGACGCACTGGATCGACGTCGTCCACTGGTACATGGGCGTCGACACGCCGCAGACCGCGCTGGCCACGGGCCGCAACTACCTGGTGAAGGCGTGGGAATGGCCCGACGCGGTGACCGCCACCCTGGAGTATCCCAAGGGGTTCATGGTCACCCACACCGGCAGCTACGGCAGCAGCATCGACGACGGCGGCCTGGAGTTCCGCGGCGACCGGGCCACGCTCAAGATCGACCGGGAGCGCCTGGTCGTATTCAATGAGGAGAGCAAGAAGCCGGGCTCGCCGTTCACGCCCGAGCCCGAGATCCACGTGCGCTCGCTCGGCGACGGCTCCGTGGGCCACCTGCGCAACTGGCTGGACTGCATCCGCAGCCGGCAGATTCCGAACGCGCCCATCCGCATCGGCCACCTCGCGGTCCGCGCGTCCCAGATCGCCAACGCCGCCCTCGAGCGGGGAACGCGCGTGCGCTTCGACGAGGCGACGGGGACGGTGGTCGGGACATGAAGATCAAGGAGGTCCGCACCCGCGTCGCCCGGTGGCGGGGCAAGACCGTTCCCCTGCCCCCTCATTTCTGCACGAACCCCATGGACCTGCTCGCGCGGCCGGAGGCGTCGATGGGCACGTTCACGTTCCACGGCTGGCTCATCGTCGAGATCTTCACCGACGCCGGCCACGTCGGCATCGGCAACGCCGCGCTCGCGCCTCGTCTCACCAAGTCGACGATCGATCTCTATCTCAAGCCGCTGCTCATCGGCGCCGACCCATTCGACTCCGAGTTCCTGTGGCAGCACATGTATCGAAAGACGATGGCGTTCGGCCGCAAGGGCGTCGGCATGACGGCGATCAGCGCGGTCGACATCGCGATCTGGGACATCCTCGGGAAAGCCAGCGGACAGCCGGTATTCAAGCTGCTCGGCGGCCGGACGAAGAAGAAGATCCCCGTGTATGCCAGCCGGCTCTACAGCCAGCCGCTCGAGGAGCTCGCCAACGAGGCGAGCAAGTACAAGAAAGCCGGCTATCGCGCGATGAAGCTGCGATTCGGCTGGGGACCAATCGACGGCGCCGCAGGCATGCAGAAGAACGTCGATCTCGCCCGCACCGTGCGCGAGACGGTTGGCGACGACGTCGACATCATGGCGGACGCGTACATGGGATGGACGTTGGACTACGCGCGCCGGATGATCCCTCGGATCGAGCCCTTCGGGCTTCGATGGCTCGAGGAAGCGGTCATCCCCGACGATCTCCACGGTTACGCGTCGTTGAAGGCAATGGGCCGGGTGCCGATCGCCGGCGGCGAGCACGCGTTCACGCTCTACGAATTCCGCGATCTGCTCGACGCGCGCGCGCTCGATTACATCCAGTTCGACACGAACCGGGTCGGGGGGATCTCACAAGCCAGGAAGATTGCCGCGCTCGCCGAAGCGCACAGCGTCCCGGTCGTTCCGCACGCGGGCCAGATGCACAACTACCACGTCGTCATGGCGAGCTTGAACTCGCCGATTGCCGAGTTCTTCCCGCCGGTCGACGTGGAGATCGGCAACGAGCTGTTCTGGTACATCTTCGACGGCGAGCCGAAGGCCGAGAACGGCTACATCGATCTGCGCGATGACGTTCCTGGACTGGGCCTCACGATCAACGAGAGCGGACTGAAGAAGTTTGAGGTGATCGAATAGATCGGGATCGGGGATCGGGGATCCGGGATCCGGGATCCGGGATCGGGGATCCGGGAGAGTTCATTTCGGATCACAATCGCACGGATGTGATCTGAATGCCCTTCCGGATCCCGGATCCCGGATCCCCGGATCCCGGATCCCGCTCCATCACCCCGAACCGAAAGACAGTGGTCGATCGATAGCTCTCCCCCGGCTTCAGCACGGTTGAGGGGAAGCTCGGCTTGTTCGGCGAGTCGGGAAAGTGCTGCGTCTCGAGGCAGAATCCCGTTCGCGCGCGGTAGACGTGTCCGCCTTTGCCGGTGATCGATCCATCCAGCTTGTTCCCTGAATAGAACTGCACGCCCGGCTCCGTCGTGGACACTTCCAGCGTGCGTCCGGTCGTGGGCTCGACGACGCGCGCGGCCAACGCGAGCCCTGGCGCGGTGCGATTGATGACGAAGTTGTGGTCGTAGCCGCTGCCGATGCGCAGCTGCTCGTGACTCGAATCGATGCGCGCGCCGATCGGCGTCTCTTTCCGGAAGTCGAGCGGCGTGCCCTCGACGGGCGCGAGCTCGCCGGTTGGAATCTGTCCCGCGTCGACCGGCGTGTAGCGATCGGCGTTGAGCGTCAGACGATGACCGAGCACGTCGCCCGAGCCATCTCCGGCCAGATTGAAGTAGCTGTGATTCGTGAGGTTGACGTGCGTGGCTTTGTCGGTCTTGGCCTGATACTCGACGACGAGCTCGTTGCGCGCAGTCAACGTGTACGTGATGCCGACGTCGAGCGTCCCCGGATACCCTTCCTCGCCATCGGGACTCGTGCGCGTGAACGCGACCGACGCGCCGCGGGGATCGTTCTTCGCCACACCCTGCCACACGACCTTGTCGAATCCCTTGATCCCGCCGTGCAGATGGTTCGGGCCGTTGTTCTTCGCGAGCGGATACGTTCGTCCGTCGAGCGAGAACTGCGCGCCGCCGATTCGATTGCCGTATCGGCCGACGGCCGCGCCGAAAAACCGCGAGCGCGTCAGGTAGCCCTCGAGCGTGTCGTGCCCCACGACGACATCGTCCAGCTTTCCGCTGCGATCCGGCACTTTGATCGAGACGATGATGGCGCCATACGTGATCGCGCGAACTTCCATGCCGCTCGCGTTCGTGAGCGTGAAGATCGTGATCGCCGTGCCGTCCGGCATCGTGCCGAACGGCGCTTCCGTCACTCCTGGCACTCCCATCACGACTCCGCTCCCAGACCTCGCGCTTCCCCACACGATCGTGATCGCGAATAGAACGCCGATCGTGAATCGCGCGCGGCCGGAATGACTACCAAGATAGCTTGACAAGCGACACACCCTGTCGTGGCAGCGTGAACGACACTGACAGAACGCCGCCTTTCACGTTCGGCGACTGCGGCGGGTGGAGCTCTTGCAATTCGCCGGCCTTCGCGAGCGCCTCGTACTGCTGCGGCGAGGGCGGCTGCGGCGAGCCGAGCTTCTTCCACGCCTCGTAGGAATTGCTGCGATCGCGATCGACGCGATAGTGCGTCAGCCGCACGCGCGCGACCGGCACGCCGGAAATCGTCAGCTCCACTGGCGCATCCGGCGCCGGGCGGTCGTCGTCGTGATAGTTCCACAGCAGGACGGTAATCGATCGTTGCTGACGGCTCGCAAGCGCGTTGATGTCGGGGCGATCGCGAACGCCGTTGTCCCTCACCGATTCGAGCGGCAGCGCGCCGCTGCTCTCCGACGCGACGCGATCGCCGCCCATCTGCCCCAGCATGCGGAACACGTTCAGCACGGGCTTCGCGAGCCCGTTCGTCGACAGATCGCGGAAGCCGTCGAAGAACGGCTGATCCTCGAACTCGAACGCCCACGTGACCGCGCCGAGGAGATTCACCTTGTGCAGATCGGCGAGCTGATACGTGCGCGCGATCTGTTCGGCCGTGTAGCTCGAGTACATGGTGCCGTTGCGATACGCGTTGTGCGGATCGGTGCGCATCGGGCACGCGGCGCAGCCTTCCGGATCCGATTCGCCGATGACGATAGGCGTGTCTTTCAGCTCGGGGTACGACGCGACGATCGAGAAGCCGTTCGAGATCGCCCGCAGCTGGTTGCTCACGCCCATCCGGACCCACGGGGCGTCTCCTTCTTTCATCACGCGCGGCGCCCCCTTCGCGTGGAACCCGACGTAGTCGAGCGGCGTGCCGGTCTTGCCCGTCGCGGCGTTCGTCCCGCGCAGACAGTGCTCGATGAAATCGCGGAGAAACTTCTGCGTGCGCTCGCCGTTCGGTCCGGTCACGTGCGGTCCGCCGATTCGCGCCGTCGGCAGCGCGCGCTTCAAGCCGGCCGCCGCGTAGTCGTACAGCTTGAAGTACTCCTCGGGCGTGCTCTGCCAGTAGCCGATGTCCGGCTCGTTCCAGACCTCCCACCACCAGCTCTCGACCTCGGACTTGCCGTACTTTTTCACCGAGTGCTGAACCCACTGAAAAACGAGCTCGCTCCACTTGGCGTAGTCCTTCGGCGGATATGCCCATCCGGTGAAGATGGTTCCGTAGGGCTTACCCGGCGTGAAGTTGTGCTTGTACGGCTGCGGTTTGCTCGAGAGCGCTTCCGGCATGAAGCCGATCTGCATCAGCGGCTTCATCCCGCGCGCGCGATATGTGTCCACGATGCGATCGACGATCGTCCAGTCGTATATCGGACGGCCGTTCGCGTCTTCGGTGTAGGCGTTCGTCGAGCCCCACTTCAACGCGGGCGTTCCATCGCCCGTCGTAAGGAGGTTGTGCGTGCGCACGAACACGGGGACGGGGCTCAGCTTCGACAGCTCGGTGAGCAGCTTCTGGCCGTCCTTCATGTAGGTGTAGTTCGGTTCGTCGTACCCGAACCACGCCCACACCGGTTTCATCGGTCCGACGACTTTGTTCGCGTCGATCTTGATGGCGATCGTCTCCGCTGCCGGCGTCTGACTGACGGCTCGAATCGCACACATGCCGACGACAGCAACGATCACCGGGATCTTGGCTCTCACATCCTCACCTCGATTGGTTTCCCGTCGAACTTCACGGCCTGCCGTTTCTTCTCTCCGGCAATCACAATCTCGATCGCGCGCGCGGTCGACGGCAGCATTCGCGATCCAGGCGCGAGCGACAGCGAGACGCGGCGCGCCCGATCGTCCCATCGCGCCTCGAGACGCGAGAACTGTCCCTTCCGATAATCGAACGACTTGCCGTCGTCATCGTAAACCAACGCCGCGCCGTTCGCGCCGGGATACGCGGTCAGCGTCAGCGGTCCATCGACCGGCTCGTCCGAGTACTGCTTGAGCGGACCCGTCGGCACGATCGCGCCGGCGCGCGCGTAGAGGGGCGTCGTCTCCAAATCCACGGCGCGATCGATTTCGCGGCCGCCTTCGATCCGCTCCTCAGTCCAGAAATCGAACCACGCGCCGCGTGGAAGATAGACCTTCCGCACAATCGCGCCTTTCTCGACAACGGGCGCGACGAGTAGATCGCGCCCCCAGAAGAACTGATCGCCGCGGGTGGTCGCGATCGGATCGTCGGAGTGGTGCAGCCACATCGCACGCATCATCGGCAGACCCGTTTCCGACGTCTCGCGCGCCGCCGTGTAAATGTAAGGAAGGAGTCTGTAGCGGAGCTCGAGATACTTCTTCATGATCCGCTCGGTCTCGGGATTCTTCAGCTCCTCGGGAGCGGGCGTGAACGCGTTGGTTTCTTTCGGTCCGCCGTCGCCGCCATTCCAACCCCACGGCAGCTTCAGGTGCCAGTGCCGCCCGTGCGCGCGGAACGACGGGCAGAACGCCGCGAACTGGAACCAGCGGACGTGGAGCTCGCCCGTGTACTCCGCCGTCGGCACGAAGCCGCCGATGTCCGTCCCCCAATAGGGAATGCCGGAGAGTCCCGTGTTGACGGCAATCGGCACGTGGTTCTTCAACGTCTCCCATCGCGATTGCACGTCGCCGGACCACAGGAACGCGCCGTAGCGCTGCATGCCGGCTGCGCCATTGCGATGAAGCGCGAACGGCCGCTCGTTCGGGCGAAGCTGCTGCGTGCCCTCCCAATACATGCGATGGCGAACGAGCCGCGACGCGAGATCGAGGCCGTCACCCTGGTCCGGCCACCAACCGTCGATGCCGAGATCGACGAGCGGCTTGTGGTACGGCCAATAACAGGCCACGTGCCGATCTTCCGGCCATCGATCCTCAGGCGTGCGCCCGCTCGGCACGGCACGCTCGGGCGTGCACGCATCCGCGACGGTTCCCGACATCCGGCGCCCTTCGATGACGACGTGCACGACGACGCGGAAGTGATGCGCGTGCATCTCGTCGATCATCCGCTTCGGGTCGGGGAAGTTCTCCTGTTTCCAGGTGAACTCGCCGTTGCGCGTGTTCCATCCCGACGGCGTGAACTCCGTGCCGAGATAGATCAGCGCGTCGCACGGAAGCTTCTTCTCGCGGAACGTTCGCGGGACCGAGAGGATTTCGTCGGGGCCCGACAACGTGCGATGCGATTGCATGTAGCCGAGCGTCCACCGCGCCGGAAGCTCGGGGAGGCCCGTGATGCGCGCGTATTCCCGCATGATCGCCGCCGGATCCTTCGATGAGACGACGAAGACATCGAACGGCGCGCCGGCGGCCGCCGGCGTGAACTTGCCGTCGCTGCCGGTGAAGTCGAACGCACCCTGCGGATGATGGACGAATACCGCCCATCCGTCCGTGCCGACCAGCCATTGGATCGGCACGCGCGCGCCGTGGGTGGCGAGCTGATAGCCGCCTTGCCCGTTGCGCATGCGATCCACTTGCCCCTTGCGATCGAATTGCGGGCCGCCCTGTCCAAGACCGAGCAGCGGGCCTTTCGGCAAGAGGAATCTCATGTCGCCGGCTTGCGCATCGAACGTGAGCCGCTGGACGGGACCGCCAGACGCGGCGTCGACGTGAATCGTTGGAGGCTCGGGCGTGAAGCGAACGACGAGATTGCCCGCGCGAATGGGCTTGAACGCGTCTCCCTCACGCGCGGCGCCCGCACGCCGTCCGCCACTCGGCTCCGCCACGCCCCCATCGTCGGGCACAGTGGCCGGCTTGCCATTCTCGAGCGGAACCACGCCGATGCGGATCGTCGTCGGACTGAGAGACGTCACGATGATCTCGACCGGCTTGCCGCCGATGGTGATATCCGCCGCTGCACCGCGGATGGTGGCGCGCGCCAGCAGGACGCCGGTCCCGAGCGAGCTCAGATGCTTCAGTGCTTCGCGTCGATTCATCTCAATCAGCAATCTGCAATTTGCAGTCTGCGGCTAGCGCCGCTCGCTCAGCCCTGGCTCGCGCATCAGCTTCTCGACGGCGTCGACTTCAATAGGCACGAACGCCGACATGTTCTCGAAGCCCGTTGGCGTGATGAGGATCACGTCTTCGATCCGCATCGCGAGGTTCTCGTCGGGCATGGAGATGGGAGGCTCGATGGTGAAGATTTCTCCGGGCTGGAACGAGTCGCGCCGGATCGTGACGTCGTGCACTTCCATCCCGAGCGCGTGCCCGAGACCGTTGCGCGGCTTGCCCGTCTGATACGGCGCGGCGAATCTCACAGCCGCGTCTTTGATCTTCGGATCGGTGAACTTGAATGCGGAAATGATCTCGCCCATCTTCGCGCCGGCGTCGTTCGCCACCTGCGCGATCGTCACGCCTGGTCTTATCGACGACATCAACGCTTGATACAGGCGCAGATAGATCGTGTAGAGCTCTCGCTGGCGCGGCGTGAACTTGCCGTTGGCTGGAAAGACCCGGCTGATGTCGGACGTGTAATACTTGAAATCGGGCGCGTAATCGAACTGCACGACGTCGCCGTCGGCGAGCTTGCGCAGCCCGCGGTGATAGTGCGAATACACGGTATTTGGACCCGTCGCCGACAGCGGGAAGTACGCGGGCCCTTGCGAGTTGTGGCGGCGGAAGACCCACTCCGCCGCGGCGGAGAGCTCGTATTCGTACTTCCCGGGCGCCGCCTCGCGCATGGCTTCCATGATGCCGAGCCCCGTGATCCGCGTCGCCTCGCGCATGAGCGCAATCTCGCGCGGACTCTTGATGAAGCGCAACGCGTCGAGGATCGGATCGAGATCCATCAGCTCGAGCCGCGGCGCCGCTTTCTGAACCCGCTCCTTGAACGCGGCTTCGCGCGACGGCCGTCCGTCCCACGGGTCCGACGCCGTGGCTCGCGCGTGGCCGGTCGCTTCGCCCGCCGAGCCGCCCCCGCGCACTTCGGCTCGGAACGGCGTGTACACCCTGCGACCTTCGTCGTTGAACCGCGAGAGCGCCGCCGCAAACGTGTCGCGGTCGACGACTGATTCGACGCCGGTGATCGTCGCGGCAGCCTCACCCGGCCCGAGCTCCGGACCGTTGTAGCGCTCGCGTCTGGGCGGCCCGAGATAGAGCGACGAGCGGCGGGCCTTGCCGTCGATGACGAGAATTGCGCGCGGCACCTCGACGCCGCTGAGATAGAAGAGCTGATTGTTCTGCCGGAACGCGACTTCGGCGGACATTTCCGGCGCGCCCTGTATCACCGCAATCGCATCGCCGATCCGATCCATCACCGCGCGGCGGCGGGCGGCAAACTCCTCCACGGGAAAGGCATCGGTGAAATATGGCTTGCCTTGAGCTTCGCCGAAGGGACTAGCTGGCTGCGCCCCGATCGCGGGCGCGAGCAACAGGACGACTACGAGTGCGCGCGTAAGCATGGGGACCCTACAATACGGCAATCAGCGCGGCCGTGGAACGCCGCTCCCGGTTATAGCCTCATAAAAGAAAGCCGGGTTGACTCCCCTCCGGTTCTTGGCGACCATCTGAAGCATGCCAGCGTGCGCGGAGCGCATCACGATTTCCGTCGTGATCTTCGGGGTGATCGCGTGTGCCGGCGCCGTCCGCCCGGCATGGGCGCAAGACGAGGACGCGCGCGCCCGCAAGGTCTATCAACTCTTCAAGGACAACTGCTTCGAGTGCCACGGCAAGGACGCGAAAGGCGATCTCGATCTCCGGACGCACGCGTCGCTCGTCAGAGGCAGTCAGAGCGGCGACGTCATCGTCCCGCACGAACCCACCAAGAGCCTCCTCTACTTGCTCGTCACGCACGCGGAAGAGCCGCCGATGCCGCGCAAGAAGTCGAAGCTCTCGGAACAGGAGCTCGATCTGATCCGCACGTGGATCGAGGACGGCGGCTCGCTCGAAGCCGTCGAGGAGGCGGCCAGCGCCGCGACGGCGAGCGCCGGCGTCGCGAAATCGGAGGAGCGTCCGATCACCGACGACGAGCGCCGGCAATGGGCGTTTCAGCGTCCGGTCCGCGACATCGTTCCGCGCGTCGACTCTCCTGCGTGGCAAACGAATCCGATCGACGCGTTCCTCTTGTCGCGGATGTCGGCGAAAGGCGTCAAGCCATCGACGAAAGCCGATCGCCGGACGCTCGTTCGCCGGGCGTATCTCGATCTCCTCGGCCTGCCGCCGACGCCGGAGCAAATCGACGCGTTCGTGAAAGATCCGTCGCCCGATGCGTGGCCGAAGCTCGTCGACTCGCTGCTCGCGTCGCCGCACTACGGCGAGCGATGGGCGCGGCACTGGCTCGATCTCGTGCGGTACGCCGACTCGGGCGGCTTCGAGTTCGACGTCGATCGGCCGGAAGGTTGGCGCTATCGCGACTACGTCGTCAACGCCTTCAACAAGGACAAACCTTACTCGCGATTCGTTCTCGAGCAGCTCGCGGGCGACGAGCTCGACGATGTGAGCGGCGCCGCGAAGGACGAGGCGATGATCGCGACCGGCTTCCTGCGAGTCGGTCCCAACCTCGGCGGCGGCGAGCGCGGACGCCAGGACGCGCTGGACGATCTGATCGCGACGACCTCGCTCACGTTCATGGGGATGACGGTGAGCTGCGCTCGCTGCCACAACCACAAGTTCGATCCGATTCCGCAGAAGGACTACTACCGCATTCAAGCCGTGTTCTTCTCGACGCGGGGCGTCGATCATCCGCTCGTGCCGGCGCACGAGGTGGAGGCGAATCGAAAGGAAACGGCGCGCATCGATGGCCTGATCCGCCCGCTGCGGCAGCAGAAGCGCGAAATCGAAGCGCCATACTTGAAACAGCTCGTCGACCGCGAAATCGCGATGCTGCCCGAGTATTTGCGGCTCGCCTACCAGACGCCGCCCGCCCAGCGAACGGAAGGTCAGAAGCTGAACGCGGCGCAGGTCGAGAAGACCCTGCAGAACGACACGCTGCGCGCGAAGATCACCGAGAAGGATTTGGTGCCGCTGATGATCGACGCCGAGAAGGCGCGGCACGCGGCGCTGACGGAACAGATCGACGCGCTCGAGAAGCAGAAACCAAAGCCATACCCGGCGGCGCTGGCGATCGGCGATTCGGGGCGCGAGGCGCGGCCGTCGTTCTTCCTCAACCGCGGCAGCATCGACGCCAGAGGCTCGCAGATGACGCCCGGCGTGCTGTCGGTCGCCGCGTGGAACGACTACACCTTCCCGACGCCGCCCGCTGACGCGAAGTCCACGTATCGGCGCCGCGGTTTCGCGGAATGGCTCGTCGCGCCGGAAAACCCGCTCACCGCGCGCGTGATGGTCAACCGCATCTGGCAGCATCACTTCGGCGAGGGCATCGTTCGAACGCCGAGCAGCTTCGGGAAGATGGGCGAGCCGCCCTCGCATCCGGAGCTCCTGGATTGGCTCGCCGTCGAGTTCGTCGAGCGCGGCTGGAGCATCAAGGCGATGCACCGGTTGATGATGACGTCTGAGGCGTATCAGATGACCGCCGCCGACAACCAGGCGAACATCGCGCTCGATCCCGAGAACCGCCTGTTGTGGCGAATGCCGCGGCAGCGCCTCGAGGGAGAAATCATCCGCGACCAGATCCTCGCGGTCGCCGGCACGCTCGATCGGTCGGTGGGCGGACCGAATGTGTTTCCGTACATCGATCCCGATCTCTTCGAGAAGAGCTCGAAGCGCGATTGGCCCGGCAAGCCGGATGACGATCCCACGACGTGGCGCCGGAGCCTTTACGTCTTCTCGAAGCGCAGCATTCGCTATCCGTTTTTCGAGACGTTCGATCAGCCGAATCTCGTCAACTCCGTCGATCGGCGGAATCGATCCATCGTCGCGCCGCAGGCGCTGATTCTGATGAACAACGCGGCGGTGGTTCTTCAGGCGAAGAGGTTCGCCGAGCGACTCGTCCGCGAAGCGGGATCGGATCCGGCGAAACAGGTGACGCTCGCGTTTCAGCTCGCGCTCGGGCGAGACCCCGGCGCCGCGGAGCTCGCGACGTCGGTCGCGTTCGTACGAAGCAGCCCGCGCGGCCTCGCCGAGTTCGCTCACGTCCTCTTCAACCTGAACGAGTTCGTTTACAGGCCCTGATGCACGACCACTGCTCCTGCAGTTCTCGCTCTAACGACCTCGTCGTCACCCGCCGCGAGTTGCTGTCGCGGTTGGGCGGAGGGATCGCGAGCCTCGCGTTCGCCGATCTGCTCGGCCAGCAGGGACTGATCGCCGCGGAGCCGGGCCAGTCCGGTCTCCTCGCGCCAAAGCCGCAGATGATTCCGGCGAAGGCCAAAGCGGTCATCTCGATCTTCTGCTATGGCGGCGTGAGCCAGGTCGACACGTTCGATCCGAAGCCCGACCTCCTGAAATACCAGGGAGAAACGATGCAAGGCGTCGGCGAAGTGCGCGCGACGATGGGGACGCCGGGCGGGTTGATGCCGTCGCCGTGGACGTTCAAGAAGCACGGCCAGAGCGGCACGGAAGTGTCGGAGCTGTTTCCGCACGTCGCGCAGCACGTCGACGACATCGCCCTCATCCGCTCGATGTACGCGCTGAGCCCGGCGCACGGCCCCGCGCTCTTTCAGATGAACACCGGCAGCATCCTCGCCGGCCATCCGAGCGTCGGCAGTTGGATCACGTACGGGCTCGGTACCGAGAATCAAAACCTGCCGGGCTTCATCGTCTTCACGGATCACCGCGGCGGCCCGATCAACGGGCCGCCGAACTGGGGCAACGGCTACATGCCGGCCGCGTATCAAGGCATGCAGATTCGCGACACCGGCAGCCCGATCGTCGATCTGAAGCCGCCGGTCGAGCGAAGCGAGAGCGAGCAGCGCAAGTGGCTCCGGCTCCTGTACGAGCTGAACGAGCAGCACGCGTCGCGCTATCCGCAGGACACGGAGCTTGCCGCGCGCATTCACTCGTACGAGCTCGCGTTTCGGATGCAGACGTCGGCGCCCGAAGCGATCGACATCAGCAAGGAAACCGCGGCCACGAAAAAGCTGTACGGCATCGGCGAGGAGCCCACCAACTATTTCGGGCGCCAGGCGCTGATGGCGCGGCGGCTCGTCGAGCGCGGCGTCCGTTACGTGCAGATCTTTTCCGGCGGCGGCAACTTCGAGCCGAGCTGGGACGCGCACTGGGATCTGAAGACGAATCACGGCCAGCACTGCGCGGAGACCGACAAGCCCATCGCCGGCCTGATCAAAGATCTCAAGAGCCGCGGGCTGTTCGAGTCGACGCTCATCATCTGGCACGGCGAGTTCGGCCGGCTGCCGATCTCCGAGCGCATGGACGGCCGCGATCACAACAACAACGGCTTCAGCGTCTGGCTCGCCGGCGGCGGCGTCAAGGGCGGCACCGTCGTCGGCGCCACCGACCAGTACGGCTATCGCGCCGTCGAGAACAAGAAGACGGTCTACGAGCTCCACGCGACGATCCTGCACTTGATGGGGCTCGACTACGAGAAGCTCACCTATCGCTTCAGCGGCCGCGACATGCAGCTCACCGACGTGCACGGAAAGCTGATCCGCGAGGTGTTGGCATAGCTGTCAGCTTTCAGCTGTCAGCTGTCGGCTGTCGGTTATCAGCTGTCGGCTATCAGCTCTGAGCTTCGTTTGCGCCACTCCAAGGTCTCGCAGTACGCTTTCGCCAGAACACAACAGCATCGACACCGCTAAGAGCTGAAAGCTGAGAGCTGAGAGCTATGCCTAAAGTCCGCTGGGGCGTCCTCGGCGTCGCCAAGATCGCGACCGAGAAAGTCATCCCGGCGATGCAGCGCGGGCGCTATTCGGAAGTGACCGCGATCGCGTCGCGGAGCGCGGAGAAAGCGCGCGGCGCCGCGGCGGCGCTCGGGATCCCGAAGGCGTACGGATCGTACGACGAGCTGTTGACCGACCCGGACGTCGACGCGATCTACAACCCGCTCCCGAACGATCTTCACGTGCCGTGGACCGCGAAAGCGGCCGAGCGCGGCAAGCACGTCCTCTGCGAGAAACCGATTGCGCTGACCGCGGACGAAGCTCGGCAGTTGATTGCCGCGCGCGATCGCACCGGCGCGAAGATCCAGGAAGCCTTCATGGTGCGCACGCACCCGCAGTGGCTCAAGGTGCGCGCGCTCGTGCAGGAAGGACGGATCGGCGAGCTGAGATCCATCCTTGGCGTGTTCAGCTACTTCAACCGTGACGCGGCGAACATCCGCAATCTGCCGTCGGCCGGCGGCGGCGCGCTGATGGACATCGGCTGTTATCTGATCAACACGTCCAGGTTTCTCTTCGGCCGCGAGCCCGCGCGCGCGATCGGCCTCGTCGACCGCGATCCGGACATGAAGATCGACCGGATGACGACGATCATGCTGGATTTCGGCACGGGACATTCGGCCGGCACCTGCAGCACGCAGATGGTCTTCTATCAGCAGATGCAGATCCTCGGCACGACGGGCCGCATCGAGCTGCCGATCCCGTTCAACGCCCCACCCGATCGTCCGTGCCGCGTCATCGTCGACACCGGCAAGGATCTCTTCGGCGGCGGCGTGAGCGCGATCGAGATCGACACGTGCAACCAGTACACGATCCAGGGCGACCTTTTCTCGAAGGCGATTCTCGACGGGAAGGACGTGCCTTCGCCCATCGAGGACGCGGTGAAGAACATGGCCTGCATCGACGCGGTGTTCAGGTCGGCGGGCTCCGGACAGTGGGAGGTACCGCAGTAGCCGTGGCGATCTATCTCGGTCTCGATTCCAGCACGCAAAGCGTCACTGCCACGGCGATCGAGGTCGAGGGCACGCGCCGCGCGATTCTCTTCGAGCGCTCCTTCAGGTACGACGACGCGCTGCCGGACTACGGCACGCGCCACGGCGTACTCCCGTCGTCGGATCCGACGATCGCGCACGGGCCGCCGCTCATGTGGTCGGACGCCCTCGATCGCATGATCGCGGAGCTCGTCCGCGACGCGGATGTCGACTGGAGCCAGCTTCGCGCCGTCTCGGGATCGGCGCAGCAGCACGGCAGCGTGTACGTCAACGCGCTCGCGCGCGAGCGGCTCGGGCATCTCGAGCCCGCGCTGCCGCTCTCGGATCAAATCAAGGATGTCTTCTCGCGCGAGAGCTCGCCGATCTGGATGGACTCGAGCAGCACGGCGCAGTGCGCGGCGATCGAAGCGGCGCTGGGCGGACCGCGCGCGCTGGCGCGGTTGACGGGCTCGCGCGCCTTCGAGCGCTTCACCGGACCGCAGATCCGCAAGTTCGCCGAGGAAGATCCCGACGGCTATGCCTCGACGGATCGGATTCACTTGATCAGCTCGTGGCTGGCGTCGCTCCTCACCGGTCATCACGCGCCAATCGATCCCGGCGACGGATCGGGCATGAACCTGATGGATCTCGCGACGAGGCAGTGGTCGTCCGCCGCCGTTCGCGCGACGGCATCCGGCCTGGAGGCGAAGCTGCCGCCGCTCGCCGAGTCGTGGCACGTCGCCGGCACGTTGTCTCAGTACTGGATGCGGCGGTACCGGCTGCCCGCGGCGCGCGTAATCGCATGGTCGGGCGACAACCCGTGCAGCCTGGTCGGCACCGGCCTCGTCCGGGAGGGCGTCGTCGCCGTCTCACTGGGCACGAGCGACACGATCTTCGGGATCATGCCGGCGCCGCGGCCGAGCGAGGATGGAACGGGCCACGTCTTCGCGTCGCCCACCGGCGCCTACATGGGCATGACGGTTTTCAAGAACGGATCGCTCGCGCGCGAGCGCATCCGCGACGCGTTTCGCATGGGCTGGCCGCAATTCTCCGCCGCGCTGCAGCGCACGCCCGCGGGGAACGGCGGCAAGACGATGCTGCCGTGGTTCGATCCGGAGATTACTCCGCTCGTGTTGAAGCCGGGCGTGCGGCGATACGGGTTCGACTCGAACGAGCCGGACACGAGCGTGCGCGCCGTCGTCGAGGCGCAGATGATGGCGCTGGCGCTGCACAGCCGATGGATGGGCGTGCGGATTTCGACGATCTACGCGACCGGCGGCGCGTCCGCCAATCGCGACGTGCTCCAGGTTCTGTCGAACGTCTTCGACGCGGAAGTGATGCAGCTGCAAACGGGCAACTCCGCGGCGCTCGGCGCGGCGCTCCGTGCGTTCCATGGGGATCGGCTCGCCGGCGGCACGCCGCTCTCGTGGGAGGACGTGATCGACGGCTTCGTGGTGCCGTCGCTCGAGTCGCGGATCACGCCGAATCCCGCGGACGTATCCACGTATCGCACGCTCATCGAGACGTACGCGGCGCGCGAAGCCCAGGCTTTGGCGTAAGACTGTCGATCGCAGATTGCGGAGCGGTCCGCCCTCTACAATCTGCAGTGCTCTCTCGCACGATCAGCTCCATCGGATACTCGACGATGGGCGGCTTGCGATGGGAGGTCGCCTCGAAGAGATAGCGGCAGGCGTCGCGCCCCATGTCGCGCATCGGCTGCGCGACGGTCGTCAGTCCAGGCCATGCCAGCGCGCCGGCCGCGATGTTGTCGAATCCGACGATCGACAGCTCGTGCGGCGTGCGGATACCGCGCTGCTGCGCGACCCGCAGGAATCCAAGCGCGAGCGCGTCGTTCGCGAACACGAGCGCGGTCACCTCGAGCGGGCGCTCGAGCAGCTTCTGCGCGAAGCGCGCGCCCGCCTCGGCTTCGTAGCTTCCGCAGAATCCGGTCGATCGCGCGTGCAGCTTGACGCCGCGGCGCGCGAGCTCGGTCCGCAGCCCGCGCAGCCGGTGCTGCGAGTCGATCGAGTAGCTCGGTCCGCCGGCAAAGCCGATCGACGTGTGCCCGAGGCTCGCGAGGTGACTCGCGACCGTGCGGCCCGCGGTCAGGTTGTCGCCGCGCATCACCGCGACGGTGCGCACGATCTCGTGCGGCGCCACCACCACGGTCGGGATCTGCGTGTCGACCGCGGCGTCGAGCAGGACTCGCTCGCGGCGCGAGCACTTCGGCAGAATCAATCCGTCGATGCGGCGGCCGCGGATCCAATCGTGCACGATGCGCGCGTCGTAGTTGCCGCGCAGCTCGAGGCTCGCGAGCATCAAGCTCGTGTCGCGCGTCGCAAGCTCCTCCTCGACGCCGGTCAGCAGCTGCGTGAACCAGGGATCTTCGGTCGAGTCGATCGCGACGCCGATGCACCCTTTCCGTCCGAGGCTCAGGTTTCGCGCCGTCCAGGAGCGGGAGTATCCGAGCGTCTCGATCACGTCCGAGAGCCGCGCCCGCACGGGACGGCTCACGTAGTGGCCGTTGAGATACCGCGAGACGGTGCTGACGGCGACGCCGGCCTCGGCGGCCACCGTCGCAATCGTCGGCTTTTTCTTGACCACGGAAATCTATGCTGACTAGAGCTATCTGACTCCGAGCAGCAAGTCGATCAACAGTTGATCGAGCCGCTCGTAGCCGAGGCCGCGCGAGGCGAGCGCGGCGCGGTCGAACGCTCGCGCTTTCAACGCGTCGGCGGCGGCGCGGCTGTAAGAGATCGTCGTCGGCTCGCCGTGGGTCTCGCGCACGGCGGCGAGCGCGGCCTGGATCTCCTTGTCCTCGCGGAACTGACGCACTTTCTCTTTGAGGATCAAATAGCTGCGCATGCACCCGCGCGCGAACTCCCACACGCCTTCCTGATCTTCCGTGCGGTACGCGTGCGCGTCGAAATGCCGCGGGCCGTCGTAGCCGGACTCTTCGAGCAGCTTGACGATGAAGAACTGCGCTTTGATCGATTCCGAGCCGAAGCGCAGATCCTGATCGAAGCGGCCGGGCTTCTGATCGTTCAGGTCGATGTGAAACAGCTTGCCGGCCTCGATGGCCTGCGCGACCGCGTGGTAGAAGCTGAGCCCGGCCATCTGCTCGTGCGCGAACTCCGGATTGACGCCGACCATCTCGGGATGCGCGAGCGTCGTGATGAAGCCGAGATACGCGCCTGTCGTCGGAAAGTAGATGTCGCCGCGCGGCTCGTTCGGCTTCGCCTCGAGCGCGAACCGCAGGTTGTACTTCTTGTCGATCGAGTACTCGCACAGGAAATCGATCGCCTCGCGAAACCACTTGGTCGCTTCGACCGGGTCCTTCGCCGCGTCGACTTCCGCCCCTTCGCGCCCGCCCCAGAAGACGTACGTCGTCGCGCCCAGCTCGACGCCGAGATCCATCGCGCGCATCGTTTTCTGCAGCGCGTACGCGCGAATGCGCGGATCGTTCGAGGTGAACGCGCCGTCGCGGAAGACGGGATCCGTGAAGAGATTCGTCGTCGCCATCGGCACGCGCATCCCGTGATCCGCGAGCGCCTTCGTGAAGGCGCCGACGATGCGGTCGCGCTCGGCGGCCGACGCGTCGATCGGCACGAGATCGTTGTCGTGAAAGTTGACGCCGTACGCGCCCAGCTTGCTCAGCCGCTCGACGGCGACGACCGGGTCGACCGGCGGCCGCACGAACTCGCCGAACGGATCGCGTCCGCGGTTGCCGACGGTCCAGAGCCCGAACGTGAACTTGTCTGCAGGTTTTGGAGTGAGAGACTCGGTGCGCATGCGCTGATGATTGTATCGGAAAGAACGAAGAACTACTTCGTTCTTGGTTCGACGTTCACTTCCGCCATGCCTGCGGATCGCAGCGCCTGGTTCAATCGGCCCAGGCCGTCACGCTTGACATCGGCGAAGCGGCGCACCAACGCGTCGGTCTGGTCCGCGTACGTCGCGATCCATTCCATCTGCGCCGCGGTCGGGCGTCCGGAATAGTTCCCGACTTGAATCGTCAGCCAATTGATCCGCCCCGGCAGATTGACGTGTCCCGGGTCGAGCGGATCGCCGCGCAAGCCCAACACGATCGGCCGCAGCTCGGCGCGCGCGGCGGCGAGCGCGGATCGTACGGTCGCGCCCGGCGCGCCGCCCTCGATCGACGTCAACTGCGCTTCGATCGCCGCGAGCTCGCCGGCTGCCCGGTTCAACGTGCATTCGGTACGCTCGATCCGCTGCGCTTCGCGCAGCCAGACCTGCATGTCGTCCGCGGTTGCCGTCACTCGCGGATCGGCACGCACCGTCAATGGCCGCTCGACGGTCGACCCCAGCGCCGACAATCGCACGGTGTACGTTCCCGGAATCGCCCGAACCCACGTTCCGCCGCCGCGTCCACCGCGGCCGCGTCCCGCGCGTCCGCCTGCCGTCTGCGGACACGCCGACGGCTCGCTCAGGTTCCACACGGTGCGATTGAGTCCCGCCGTCGCGGCGACGCTCATGCGCGACACGGTGCGCCCGCCGGCATCGACGACCGACAGCTCCACCGAAGACGGCTCGGGCACGTAGTAGTTCAACAGCGCGCCGTACGGCTGATTGCGCGCGACCCACACGCGATCGCCCAGCTCACTCGTGTCGCTCGCCGGCATGTAGCGCACCGGCGGCACCGGCGCGAAGAGCGTCACGCCCGAGGGACGCGATCTCGCCATCTCCTGCAGCGGCGTCACGTCGTCGAGGATGTAGAAGCCGCGCGCGTGCGTGCCGATGACGAGATCGTTCTCGCGCGGGTGCACCTTCATGTCGACGACCGCGAGCGGCGGCAGCCCGAGCCGGAGGTCGCTCCACGACGCGCCCTTGTCGAACGACGCAAAGATGCCAAGCTCGGTGCCGACGTAGAGGAGGTTCGGCGATTTCGGATCTTCGAGGACGACGTGAGCGTAGCCTCGAAGCGATTGGCCGATGCGGCGCCACGTCTTGCCGAAGTCCGCCGTCGCGAAGATGTAGGGAGCGAAATCGTCGAGGCGGTGCTGATCGACCGTCAGATACGCCGCCCCTGGATCGGCGTGCGATGCCGAGACCGACGAGACCCATGAGTACTTCGGCGCGCCCGTGATATTCGGCGAGACGTTCGTCCAGCTCTTCCCGCCATCGCGCGTGACCTGCACGTTGCCGTCGTCGGTGCCGGCCCAAATGATGTTCGGATCCTTGGGGCTCTCGGCGATCGAGATGATCGTGCAGTGGAACTCCGCGCGGGTGTTGTCGTTGCTGATCGATCCGCCGCTCGGCTTCTGCTTCGCCGGATCGTTCGTCGTCAGGTCAGGGCTGATCGCTTGCCACGTCTCGCCGCGATCCGTGGTCTTGAAGAGCACGTTGCCGCCGTAGTAGAGGACGTCCGGATTCGCGTGCGACATCAGCACGGGCGAGTTCCAGCTGAAGCGGTACTTCTCGAGGTTCGCGCCGCCGCCCGCCGGCCCCGGCGGATACGGCTGAATGTAGCGCTCCTCCTGCGTCCGCATGTCCAGGCGCGTGATGTCTCCGAAGTGGCCGCTGTAGTAGACCAGATTCGGATCGCGCGGATCGGCGATCGCGTGCATGCCGTCGGCCATGTAGCGCAGACGGACCCAATCGCCTTCGCGGACGCCGGCGCGATTCCATTTCTCGTTCGGCCCGCGCCAGATCTCATGATCCTGAAATCCGCCGAGCACGTGGTACGGCTCCGCCATGTCCACGCCGACGTGATACGCCTGCGCCATCGGCATGTTGTTGACGAAATCCCACTGCGCGCCGTAGCTGTTCGAGATGAAGAAGCCGCCGTCGGTGCCGCACAGCAGACGTTTGGGGTTGCGCGGATCGATCCAGAGCGCGTGATGATCGCCGAACATCCCGCCGGCGACGCCGCCGAACGTGCGTCCGCCGTCGGTCGAGACGTTGAACGATCCCGAGAGCGTGTAGACGCGATTCGGATCGACCGGATCGGCTCTCACCTGCGTGTAGTAGAACGGCCGGTTGTTGATCCGCCGATCGCTCGTCGTGAGCATCCACGTCTCGCCGCGATCGGAGGATCGCCACAGTACGCCGGCGCCTTTCGTCTCGATCAACACGTAAACGACCCGCGGATCCTTCTCGTGGACGCTGACACCCACGCGGCCAAGCGTCTCGGCGCCCGGCAAGCCGTTCTTCAACGCGGGATCGGTGAGCTTCTTCCAGGTCGCGCCGCCGTCGGACGATCGATACAATCCGCTGCCGAGCCCGCCGCTGCGGAAGAACCAGGGCTGCCGCAGATAGTCGTACAGCCCCGCGTAGACGATCGACGGATCCTTGGGATCGATCGCGACATCGCTCGCGCCTGTCGTCTGGTTGACGAACAGCGTGCGCGTCCACGTCGCGCCGCCGTCCGTACTGCGGAAAACGCCGCGCTCGTCGCTCGGCCCGAACGCATGCCCCATCGCGGCGGCAATCACGATCTGCGGATTGGTTGGATGGATCACGATCCGTCCGAATCGCTCCGTCCCCTTCAGCCCCATGTGTTTCCAGGTCCGCCCGCCGTCGACGGATTTATAGAGGCCATCCCCGTACGAGATGCTGTTGCGCACCGAGCCTTCGCCGGTGCCGACGTACACGACGTCAGGGTTGTCGGCCTGCACGGCAATCGCGCCGATCGACAGGGTGTTCCCCGATTCGAAGACGGGATCGAACGTGATGCCGCCGTTCGTGGATTTGTAGAGGCCAGACGAAGCGGACCCGACGTAGAGAATGTCGGGATTGCCGGGCACGCCCGCGACGTCGACCACGCGGCCCGCGAACATGGCGGGCCCGATCGACCTCCACGCCAACGGACCGAGCATCGGCGTGGCCTGGCGGGAATCGACAACCGCGCCGATTGCCGTCGCAATCACAAGCGAAACAGCGGCGATCTCGAGACGTGCGCGCATGGCGTGACTCTACACGAACTGAGGGGGATGACGTTCAAGGTGCCAAGGTGCCAAGGTGCCAGGGTGCCAAGGTGCAGGGTGCCAAGGTGCAGAGTGCCAAGGTGCAGAGTGCCAAGGTGCAGAGTGCCAAGGTGCGGAGTGCCAAGGTGCGGAGGCACCTTGGCACCTTTGCACCCTTATTAACCCATAACGCCTTCCGATTGGCTGCTTTACTGCGGCGACATTAGTATGGCGATCGATTTCTTCCCGCTAGCTGGATGGAGTGAAGAGGGAGAGGGCCATGCCACGCTTCAAGAAGATCGCGATCGCGGTGTTCGTGTGCTTGCTTCCCGCGCTGAGCGCAGCGCAGGGGCGAATCACCGGGCAAATCGTCGGAACCGTCAAGGACGCGTCGGGAGCGGTCGTGCCGAAAGCCGACCTCGTGCTCATCGACAGCGGAACGGGCGCGACGGTCGAAACCAAGAGCGGCTCGGACGGCAACTTCGTGTTCCCGAACCTGCAGCCGGGCCGCTATTCGATCACCGCGACCTTCCAGGGATTCCAGCCGGTCACGATTCAAGAAGTGATCGTTCAGACCGCGCGATCGATCGACGTCGTCGTGCAGTTCCAGGTCGCCGGCGTCTCCGAGCAGGTGCAAGTCGAAGGACGATCGCAAGTCGTCGAGACGACCTCGACGACGGTCGCCAACACGGTCAACAACGCACAGATCGCGAAGCTGCCGATGGCCGGCCGGAACATCCTGAACTTCGCGCTGCTCGTTCCCGGCGCGGCGACGAGCTCCGGCGGACGCGACAGCGAGTACAACGGGCTGCCTGGCGGCGCCATCAACATCACGCTCGACGGCGTCAACAACAACTCCGCGCGGTTCCGCAGCGGTGGCACCAGCATGTTCGTGTTCGCGCCGGTCAGGCTGGGCGCGATCGAGGAAGTCACGATCTCGACGTCGGGCCTGACGGCGGATGCCGGCGCCGAAGGCGCGGTGCAGCTCCAGTTCGTCACCAAGCGCGGCACGAACGCGTTTCGCGGACAGGCCTTCGATCAGATCTCCAGCGACCGGTTCAACGCCCAGGGCGCGGTGAACAAGTCGCGCGGAACGCCGAAGAACAAGCTGAAGCAGCACGAATGGGGCGCGAACGTCGGCGGACCCATCGTCAAGAACAAACTGTTCTTCTTCGGCAACTACGAGCGGATCTATCAGCCGGGCGAGACGACGCTCAACCGGACGGTGTTGACCGCCGAGGCACAGACCGGCGTGTTCCGCTACCTCGGGTCCGATGGCGTCACGAGAACCGCCAACCTCCTGGACCTCGCGCGCACGGCGGGTCTCCCGACCGCGCTCGATCCGTACGTGCAGCGGCAGCTGCAGACGATCAACGGCACGCTGTCCCAGGGCATCATCACCACGGGAGGCAACCTCGTCACGAACAATTTCGGCTTCGTGATCGAACAGACGCCGAACGTCAACTACTACCCGACCGCTCGAGTGGACTATCAGGCGACGTCGAGTCTCGCCGTCCGCGGCGTGCTGAACCTGCACTATCGCGATCTGCCGACGAATATGCGATACCCCGGACTTCCGAGAATCAACGACGGGTTCGCGTCGACGTACTACATCCTCTCGACCGGCGCCGACTGGACGGTGAAGCCGAACCTCTTCTACCAAATGAGCTTCGGCGGCCAGAGCAACTACGAGGAGTTCCGTCCGGGCAACACGCTCGACATTTACGCAGGCGGACTCAACGGGATGCGCGTCGATCTCCCGCTCATCGACGAGCCGGAAATCGTGGGCGACCAGCTGCCGATTCCCCGCAACAATCCCGTCTGGAACTTCACCAACGCCCTGACGTGGCTCAAGGGCAAGCACTCGTTCACCTTCGGCGGCACGTTCCGGCGGACGACGATGTACGAGTCGATCGGCGGCGCGCCGCCGACCTACACGATCGGCATTGGAACGGGCGACCCTGCAGCCAACGCCTTCACCTCGACGACCATGCCGGGGCTTCGCGATGCGGATCGCACCAACGCGCTCGCGCTCTACGCGATGCTCGTGGGCCGGGTCAGCAACGCGTCGGGTCAATACAACCTCAATACCGACTCGAAGCTCTACGAGCTGATTCCGGCCCTGCGCAAAGAGGCGCAGAATGTCGGCGGCGTCTACGCTCAGGATCAGTGGCGCATCAACCCGACGCTGACCCTCAACTACGGTCTGCGCTGGGAGTTCAGCGGCGCCGCGACGAACCCGAGCGAGGTGTACAGCAGTCCGGATCCGGCCGGCATCCTCGGACCGTCGACCGCCGTGTTCCAGCCCGGAGTGCTCAACGGCGACATGAACCCGCAGATCTACCTGAAGCCCAAACCGTACAAGGGTGACTTCAACAATCCCGCGCCGAACGTCGGCGTTGCATGGAACCCGTCGAAGCCCGGTGGCTTCCTCGGCAAGCTGCTCGGGCAGGCCGTGTATCGCGGCAACTTCGGGATCAACTACTACGACGAGGGACTCATCAGCTTCCAGACCGCGGCCGGCAACGGCCCAGGCCTGCTGCAAACGCTCGCGCTGCCCGCCTTCACGCCTGGATCGCTGAACCTTCAGACGGCGCTTCCGGCGTTCACGCGAACGCCGACGGCGTTCACGTTCCCGATCGCGATGTCGGGATTCACGTTCAACCGCGGCCACTCGACCTTCGATCCGGACATCAAGACGCCGATGATCAAGAACTGGTCGATCGGCTATCAGCGCGAGCTGACGAGCAGCTCGGCGATCGAGATCCGCTACGTCGGCAATCGCGGCAGCAATCTGTGGCGTCTCTACAATCTGAACGAGACGAACATCTTCGAGAACAACTTCCTGAACGACTTCACGAACGCGCAGCGGAACCTCGCGATCAACCTCGCGCAGACGCCGGCCGTCACGAGTTTCGAGAATCGCAGTCTGCCCGGTCAGGTACCGATCCCGATCTTCGCGGCGGCCTTCGGGGCGCGCGGTGCCACGGGGCCCGTGGCGGCGAGCGCCGGGTACAGCAGTACGACCTTCATCACGCAGCTCCTGCAGGGGCAGGCGGGCCGCCTCGCCAACACGCTCGCGGGTGATTTCCGGTATCTCTGCCCGATGGTAGGCAACCGCCTTCCGGCATGCGTCACCGGAGGCCGCAACTACAACGAGGCTGGACCCTACGCGATCAACTTCTTCCAGGCGAATCCGTTCGCCGCCGGCGGCAACGCGCGCCTGATGACCGACGAGTCGGCGTCGGCGTACGACGCGCTGCAGCTTCAGTTCCGTCAGCGTCTGCGGCAGGGTCTGAGCGTGACCGCGAACTACACCTACGGCAAGGGCCGCACGGATCGCTATCTGATCACGGCGGACAACACCGGCGATTGGACGACGCTGAGAGACAGATCTCTCAATTGGGGACCGACAGGATACGACCTGCGGCACATCTTCCAGGCCTATGGCACGTACGAGCTGCCGTTCGGCAGCGGACGGCGCTTCAACATCGACAACGACATCCTCGACCAGGCCTTTGGCGGATGGTCGGCGTCGGCGATCGTGAAGGTGCAGACCGGCCGGCCGTTCCTGCTCACGAGCGGACGGCAGACGTTCAACCAGCAGGATTCCGGAGTGATCCTCAACGGCATCACGGTGGCGGATCTCCAGAAGATGGTGAAGGTCTCCACGCCGCCCGCCAACGACTCGCGCTTCCCGGTCGGCAACGTGCTGTACTTGGATCCGAGGTTGATCGGGGCGGACGGCCGCGCGAATCAGGATTACATCCGCTACCCGACGACAGCGGGCGAGCTCGGACAGTATGTCTATCTCTATGGCCCCGGCCTCGTCGTGGCGGACCTGAGCGTGGCGAAGACGTTCAGCCTCGGCGGCCAGCGCCGCTTCAACTTCGAGGCGCTGTTCATCAACGCGTTCAACCATCGCAATACGACCGTCGGCGGAACGGGCGGCACGTCGATCAGCATCGACTCGACGACGTTCGGACAGTCGAGCGGCGTGGCGAACGTCAGCACCAACGGCGCACGGCAGGTGCAGTTCCGCGTCGGGTATACGTTCTGACGCAGTCGCCGTTCGCTGCTCGCGGTCCGCGGTCCGCTAACCGCTGTCCGAAAAACATTCAGATCACGGTCGCACGATTGGGATCTGAATGCTCTTGCGGACAGCGGCTAGCGGACCGCGGACCGCGACCTACCGGACCGCGGACCGCGACCTACCGGTGCTAGGATCCCCTCATGTCACTACCTCCTCGACGCTTCCTCAAGACATGCACCCTTTCTGCGACCGCCGCGTTTGCCTCGCCAGCGGCGGCCCAGCGCGGCGGGCGCGGCGGCCAAACGGGGCCCATGCCCGACGCGATTCGCGCGCTCAAGCCGCTTCCCGGCACGGCAGCGCCGATCACCGATCAGGAACGCCTCGCGCGCATCGAGAAGGCGCGGCGCTTGATGGCCGAGAACGGCATCGGCGCGATCGTGCTGGAAACCGGCACGAGCATGACCTACTTCGCCAACGTGCGGTGGGGACTCAGCGAGCGCCCGTTCCTGCTCGTCATTCCGCAGAAGGGCGACCTCGCGTACGTGTGTCCGGGATTCGAGGAACAGCGCGCGCGAGAGATCACGACGTTCACCAAGGACGTCCGCGTCTGGCAGGAGGACGAAGACTGGGGCGCCACGGTCGCGACGATCCTCAAGGATCGCGGCGTGTCGACCGCGAAGATCGGCGTCGAGGAGCGCGTGCGCTACTTCATCGCCGACGGGATCGCGCAGGCGGCGCCCGCGTCGAAGGTCGTGCTCGCGACGCCGGTCACCGCCGGCTGCCGCATGTTCAAGTCGCCGACCGAGATCGCGCTCATGCAGCGCGCGAGCGATATCACGATCGAGGCGTTCCGCGCCGCGCTCGCCACGCTGCGCGAAGGGATGACGCAGGGCGAGCTCGGCGCGAACATTCGCGCGGCGTTCAACGCGCTCGGCGGGCCGGGCGGATCGGCGATGGTTGGATTCGGCAAGTTCTCCGCATTCCCGCACGGCAGCATCACGCCGCAACAGCTCAAGGAGGGGGACATCGTCCTCATCGACGGCGGCTGCAGCATCGAGGGGTATCAATCCGACATCACGCGGACGACCGTGCTCGGCAAGCCGACGAAGCGGCAAACAGACGTGTGGAATCTCGAGAAGCAGGCGCAGTCCGCCGCGTTCAAGGCCGCGCAGATCGGCGCGACGTGCGAGTCCGTCGATGCCGCGGCCCGCAAGGTCATCACCGATGCGGGCTTCGGGCCCGGCTACAAAGTGCCGGGACTCCCCCACCGGACCGGCCACGGCATCGGGATGGATGGGCACGAGTGGACCAACTTCGTCAAAGGGAACAAGACGAAGCTCGCGCCCGGCATGTGCTTCAGCGACGAGCCGATGATCGCGATCTACGGCGAGTTCGGCATCCGCCTCGAGGACTGCCTCTACATGACCGAGGCCGGCCCGAAGTTCTTCAGCGCGCAGTCGATCGCGATCGATCAGCCATAGCGCGGATCACGCGGATTCGGATGGATTTCGCGGATCGGATACCGGATCCGCGGCATCTGCGCAATCCGCGTCTACTGCCCCGCCTCCAGCTTCTTGAAGTTCGCGATGTATTCGTCGACGTTGTCCTGGCGGACGACGTCGACGCCGGAATCGATGACCGTGGCGGACGGCATCCGGCCCGCCTTGATTGCGGCGAGCATCTTGACGGGCTCCTCGCCCCACCCGAAATACTTCTGCCCGATCAGGATCTGCACCTTTCCTTCTTTGAGGAGCTGCGGCGCAGGCTGGATCGTGTCGAACGAGATCACGAGCGTGCTCTTCGGAACGGGGACCAGCGCGTTGCGCGTGAAGACGGGCCAGCCGCCGACGGAAATCCACGCGCCGAGATCGGGATAGCGGTTCGTGCCCGTCGCGATGAGCTCTGCCGCCTTGACCGTGTCCTCCTTCACATCGAACGTTTCGACGATGCGAATGCCGGGATGCTTCGCGAGGACTTCGAGCACGCCATCGAGCCGCCGCTGCAGATTGGTCGCACCGTACGTCGTCATCAGCGCCACGGTCCCCTTGCCGTTGAGGAGCTTCACCGCTTCCTCGCCCATGATGCGCCCGCCCGCTTTGTCGTCGACGCCGTAGAACGCGATCCGCTTCGACTTCGGTGCGTCCGCGTCCCACGTCACGACCGGGATGCCCGCATCCATCGCGCGATTGATGGCTTCCGTCAGAAAGTCGCCGTTCAGGCACGAGATCGCGATGCCGTCGACACGCTGCGTGATGAACGATTCGAGGATTTCTTTCTGCTTCAATTGATCGCCGGTCTCCGGACCGCGCCAGATCACCTCGACGTTTCCGAGCTGCTGCGCCGCGCGCTCCGCGCCCTTCTTCGCGTAATCGAAGACCGGAAGGTCGAGCGCCTTCGGGATGACGGCGAAGCGATACTTGCGTGGCGCGTCGCCGGAGGATGATCCACCGCTGCATGCGAGCGTGACGGCGATCGCGGCGGCCGCGATCGCGATAGCCAGCCTTTTCATGTCAGGCCCCTCTCTTCACCAATATCTGATCCATGACCACGATCACTATCACAACCACGCCCACGATGACGCGATCGTAGAACGTCGCGCCCGGAATCTGCGCGAGCGCGTTCCGCAGCACGCCGAAGATCAACGCGCCGAGCACGGCGCCGACGACCGAGCCGCGTCCGCCCGAGAGGCTCGCGCCTCCGATGACGGCGGACGCGATGATGTCCAGCTCGTACCCCATCGCGAGATCCGCTTTCCCTTGCCCTTGCACCAACGCCAGCACCACGCCGGACACGGAGGCCAGGATCGCGGAAATCAAATACACCGAGGTCTTGATGCGCGCGAGCGAGATCCCCGAGAAGAGCGCGGCGGTCTCGTTGCCGCCGACGGCGTACACCGCGCGCCCCCATTGCAGGCGGTGCATGATCGCTTGAAACGCCAGCGCGAGTGCGATCATCACCGCGGGCGGCCACCAGTCGAGCGGAATGCCGAGCGGACGCCATCCCGGCGGCAGCAGCCGCGAGACGTCGAAGTAGCGCCCCTCGGTGATGATGAACCCGGCGCCGCGCACGATCCCCATCGCGCCGAGCGTCGCGATGAACGGAGGCAGCTGCACCGCGATCACGAGCACCGACACCAACAGCCCCGAGACGACGCCGACGAGGAGTCCGGCCGCGATGCTGGGGGCCAGTCCCCAGCCGGCCTCGACGAGCAGCCCGCTCGTGACGACACTGGCCAGCGCGATGACGGCGCCAGGCGACAGATCGATGCCGCCGGAAATGATCACGATAGCCGCGCCGATCGCGGCGATGCCGTAGATCGACGAGTACTTCAACACGAGCAGCGCGTTCGACGTGTTGAGGAACGGATGATAGCTGCCGTACTCGGGCCAGAGGTACCAGCCGAAGAACACGATCTCGAGGAGCAGAATCGCCAGCGTGCTTGCTTCGCGGACCTTCAGCATCCGCTTCATGACGCGCGCCTCACCGGCGCCGTCGCGAGCCGCATCACCGACTCCTCGTCCGCCTGGTCGGCCGGCAGCTCACCCTGCACCCTCCCCTCGCGCATGACGACGACGCGGTGAGCGATCGCGAGGATCTCGGGGAGATCGCTCGAGACGACCAGGCACGCGGCGCCGTCGAGCGCCTTGCGCCGGATGATGTCATGAATCTCGTCCTTCGCGCCGACGTCCACGCCCTTCGTCGGCTCGTCGAGCAGGAACACGCGCGGATCGATCGCGAGCCATCGCGCGAGCACCACCTTCTGCTGGTTCCCACCGCTCAAGCTGTCCGGCGTCGCGTGGATGCCCGCCGCCTTGATGCGCCACGTGCTCAACAGCCCTCCGCTGAACGCGCGCTCTTCGGGCGGATTCACGATCACGCGCCGGCTCATCGTCGCGCGCGGCAGCACGAGATTGTGCCGCAGCGTGAGGTTGTAGAGAAGCGCCTGCCGCTGACGGTCCTCCGGCACGAGCGCAATGCCCGCCCGCGTCGCTTCGATCACGCTGCCGCCTGCAAGGGTGGCGCCGCCGACGGCGATCGTTCCGCCGCGCGCACGATAGAGGCCGAAGATCGTCTCGAGCAATTCCGATCGTCCGGATCCGACGAGGCCGAAGAGTCCGACGATCTCGCCCGGAGACGCGTCGAGGTCGATTCCGTCGACGAGCGGAGGCCTCGTCAAGCCGCGGACGCGCAGCACGGGCGGCAGCTTCGCCGGCAGCGCGCGCGCGGATCTCGGGGGCAGATCGCGTCCCACCATCGCTCGTACGATCGCGGCGGGTGTCGCGATCCCGTCGCTGCCGGCGGCTCGCGGCCCGCTGTCCGCATTGCGCGCTCCGAGGTCAACGGATTGCGGAACGCGGGCAGCGAGCAGCGGACCGCGGTCGTGCGCAAAGGTCCCCACGTATTGACCGTCGCGCAGCACGGTCATGCGATCGCACAGGCGGAACACTTCGGGGATGCGATGCGAGACGTAGAGGATCGTGACGCCGCGGCCGCGCAGATCGTCTAGCACGCGGAAGAGGTGATCCGATTCCGCCGACGTGAGCGCCGTCGTCGGCTCGTCGAGCACGAGGACGCGGCACTCGAACGCGAGCGCGCGGGCGACCTGCACGAGCTGCGAGTGCGCGGCGGACAGATGCTCCATCCGCGCGTCCGGCGGAAGCGCGAGGTGCAGCCGATCGAGCAGCGCGCGCGTGCGCGCGCGCATCTCACGCTCGAGGAGCACGCCGCCGCGTCCGGTCAGCTCGCGCCCCGCGAAGATGTTCCCCGCCACCGTGAGGTTGGGGAACGTCAGCATCTCTTGATAGACCATCCCGATGCCGTGGACGAGCGCTTCGCGCGGCCCCGAGAGCGAGAGCTTGCGATCCTCCCAGCGAATCTCGCCGGAATCGGGCGCGACGATGCCCGCGAGGATCTTCAGGAGCGTCGACTTCCCCGCGCCGTTCTCGCCCATGAGCGCGTGGGTCTCGCCGGTCCGGACCGACAGGCTCACGCCGCGGAGCGCGTGAACGGCGCCGAACGACTTGTGGATGTCGATGAACTCGAGTCCAGCCACGCGGCACTCACCCAGCGAACGCGTGCGCCGCGCGGCCGGCGACTCCCGGCCGGTGCCGAAGCACGGCGCCGCCGAGCGGTTGGACGCGCCGCTCGTCCTCCGAGAGCTTGATGACCGCGCTCGTGATGTAGAGGTCTCGAAGATCGGGTCCGCCGAACGCGCACGTCGTCGGGTGCGTGACGGGCAGGCGCAGCACGCGATCGAGCGTGGCGTCAGGCCGATAGCGATGGATCGCGGAGCCTCCCCACAACGCGAGCCAGATCGCGCCTTCGGCGTCGACGGTCAACCCATCGGGGGTGCCGTCGGATCGATCGATCTCGACGAAGGGACGGCGATTCGCAATGGCGCCACGCGCGAGGTCGAAGTCGAAGACGTCGATCCGCTGCTCCATGCTGTCGACGTAGTACATGCACGTGCCGTCGAGCGTCCAGTCGATGCCATTCGAGATGCCGATGCCGGTCGCCATCGTGTGGACGGAGCCGTCGGGATCGAGACGATAGAGCGATCCGAGACCGGGCCGCTCCTGCATGCACATCGTTCCCGCCCAGAATCGGCCGGCGGCGTCGCACGATCCATCGTTCATCCGCTGACCGGGCCGATCGCGCTCGACGTGCGCGATGAACGTCACGCGCTCCGTTTCGGGATCGAGGTGCGCGAAGCCGTCGCGCATCGCGAGGACGATCCGCCCGTCGCGGCAAGGCGCCGCGGCGCCGACCGGCTGGCCGACCACGATCGTCTTCACGCGGCCGGCGGCCGGATCGAACAGATGCACGCGGCCGCGCATGATGTCGACGGAGATCAGCCGCTCGCGCGCGCTGTCCCAGGTCGCTCCCTCGCCAAGCTCGTCGCCGGCGTGGAACGCGACCTCGACAGCGTTGGTATGTGGCGTCGCTGAGCTCACGAAACCTTGGCACCTGCCGCGAGCGGAGATGCAATCGCGTGCGGCGCGTACCGACGGAGTATACCGATCCCAATCGCGGCGCGCCGCACCCGCTCGCGGCAGAGAGCCAGAACGGCGGTTTCGAGGTGTTGGCCCGCGGGATAGAGCGGCGGCGAATTGCGGAGGCCGAACTTCAAATAGATCGGCGCGGCCACGCGGACGATCTCCGGAATCTCGTAGTACCGCACGGCGCCGCCGAAATCGTCGGGACTCTCCATGTAGTAGTCGATTGGAATGTCGACCGCCTGACGAATCGCGGCAATCTGCGGCAGCGTGAGATCGACCGGCAGGTTCAGCGACGTCGCCCCGAGGTCCTCGAACAAACGGCCCGCGGCCGGGTTCGCGGCCGCGAGCGTCACCGACGTTTTGAGGACGAAATCCGGCGGCAGATCTCCCGCCTTCTTCATCTGCCCGAGCACCATCAGATGACCGATGTCGCCGACGAGAATCGATCGAATGCCGAGCTCGACGCCGTGCAGCACGTCCTCGATGCCGAACGCAAGCTGATCGGCGCCGCGCAGCGAGGCGCCGATCACGCGCCCCGCGCTGCTCGCGGCCTGCACTCCGACGTCCCAGCTCGCGCGCGGCCCGACGAAGAGGCACACCTCGACGCCATGCGTGCGCCCCAGCGCGACCATCTGCCGGATCTCGTCGTCGGTCTGCAGCATGATGCCGCTGCCCTGGCTGATCCGGTGAATCCCGACGCGATGCTCGGCCGCGCTGTGCAGCACGGCCTCCATCGCTCGCGGTCCCTCGGTCGACGGGATCTCGATGCGGTATTGACCGCCGTCGGCGAAGCGCTTGCTCGACGCGGGCAGATCGTAGGCGTCGCGGATTGGGAGATTGAGTCGCGACAGCACGGAAGTCGATTTGGTCATGTTGGTTGTAGCTTCCAGCTACCAGCTTCCAGCTACCAGCTTCCAGCTTCCAGCTACCAGCTTCCAGCCAAACATTCAGATCTTAGCCGGACGACTGCGAACAGAAAGATCTAGCTGGCAGCTGGCAGCTGGAAGCTGGAAGCTGGAAGCTGGAAGCTGGAAGCTAAGACTACGTCGCAAACCTCACGCTCAACCCGCAGTCGACCGAGACCGACGCGCCCGTCATCGCCGATGCATCATCTGACGCCACGAATGCGACGACGCTCGCAATTTCTTCGGGCGTGGCGATGCGGCCCATGGGATGCGCGTCGAGGATGCGCTCTTCGGCGGCCGCGGGATCCGGCTGCATGCGAAACCATTCCTCGACAAGGCGCGTGCGCGTCCATCCCGGCAGGACCGCGTTGACGCGGATGTTCTCGCGCGCGCAGTCGAGCGCGAGGCTCCGCGTGAGGCCGACGAGACCCGACTTCGCCGCCGCATACGGGAACATGCCGGACATCGTCAAGCGCGCGTGAATCGAGGCGATGTTGACGATCGATCCGCGTCGATGGCGGCGCATGTGGACGAGCGCGTGCTTCGCGCAGAGCCATGCGCCTTTCAAGTCCACGGCAAAGACGGAATCCCATTCCGCCTCGGTCATCGTGGCCGCGTCGAAGTACGCGTTGATGCCGGCGTTGTTGACGAGGACGTCGACGCTGCCGTGCCGATCGGCGGCGTGCGCGACGAAGCGCGCCACGTCCGCTTCGCGCGTGATGTCGGCGGGAACGAACACCGCGTCGAGGCCCGCCGCGCTCAACGCGCGGACGGCGGCGTCACCGTTCGCCTGGTCGAGATCGCAGAACGCGACCCGCGCGCCCTCCGTCGCGAGCCGATGCACTATCGCGCGCCCGATCCCGCGCGCGCCGCCCGTGACGATCGCGCTCCTTCCGTCCTGTCGCCCCATTCACGTCTCCGTCAGGAAGCTGGCCGATCTCGCGGGCGGTTTCCGCGACGAGGCTGCTCATCGCCGTGCACGCACGCGCGGACTGGCGGGCGAGGATGGCCTTGAGGATGGCGCGATGCTTCGGCAGCGCGCGCTCGGCGCTGCCGGGCAAGCGGCTCGTCGTCTGAAAGCTCACGATCAGCGCGGAGTACACGACGCGCGCCATCTGCTCCAGGAGATCGTTGCCGCACGCGCGCAGGATCGTCAGGTGGAATCGCAGGTCCGCCTCGACGAACGCGTCCACCGTGCCCGTCGCGGGCACCGCGGCGGCGGCGGCCGACATGTCGTCGAACGCGGATTCGAGCGCCGCCATCGCGGCGTCGTCCGCGCGCTCGGCCGCGAACGCCGCCGCGTGCGGCTCGATCACGGCGCGCACTTCGGTCAGTTTCTTCAGGAAGAGCGGACGCGGCAGGCCGTCGTGCTGCCACGCCATCACGTCGGGATCGAGCAGGTTCCACGACTCGCGCGGGGTCACCCGCGTGCCGATCTTCGGCTTGGCCTCGACGAGGCCCTTCGCCGCGAGCACTTTGATCGCTTCGCGAAGCGCGGTGCGGCTCGCCGCCATTGCCGTGCCGGCCTGCAGCGCGTCGCCCGGAAGGATCTCGCCGCGCAGGATGCGGCGGCCGAGCGTGTGCACGATCTGTCCGTGCAGGTTGCGATGCGGATAGCGTTGAGAGACGGCACGCATGGGCATGGCTGAGGTGCGGATATGATAATACTTTACCCCCATGCGTACGCTGCTATCCGCGCTCCTCGCTTGCGCCGGACTCGCGCTCGGGGGCCAGAAACCCGCGCCGCCCGGCGTCACGTTCACCGACACGAAGACCCTCGTCGACGGAAAGAACATCGTGCGCGTCACCTTGAGAAACACGGCCGGCGTCGAGATCGACGTCATCGATTACGGCGCGACGATCACGCGCTGGACCGCGCCGGATCGCGCCGGCCAGATGGCCGACATCGTGCTCGGCTTCGACGCGCCCGAGCGGTATCTGAAGGGGGACTCGCCGTACTTCGGCGCGATCGTGGGACGGTACGGCAACCGGATCGGCGGCGCCCGCTTCTCGCTCGATGGACGGACGTACACGCTTGCCGCCAATGACGGCGCCAATCATCTACACGGCGGCACGCGCGGATTCGACAAGGTGTTGTGGAACGCCGCGTCCCAGTCGGACCGGCGCGGCCCGAGCGTCGTCTTCACGCGCACGAGCGCCGACGGCGAGGAAGGATATCCGGGAGCGCTGAAGGTCCGCGTGGCGTACACGCTCACGCACAAGAACGAGCTGTTCGTCGAGTACGAAGCGACGAGCGACAAGCCAACCGTCGTCAACCTCACGCAGCATTCGTACTTCAACCTCGCGGGCCAGGGCTCCGGGGACATCCTCGGCCACGAGGTGCGGATCAACGCCGATCGATTCACGCCGGTCGACAAGACGCTCATTCCGACCGGCGAGCTCGCGCCCGTGGACGGAACGCCATTCGATTTCCGCAAGGCCACCACCATCGGCGCGCGCATCAACAGCGAGCATCCGCAGATGCAATTCGGCCGCGGATACGATCACAACTGGGTGCTCGCGCGGAGCGGAAGCGGGCTCGCGATCGCTGCCGAAGTATACGAGCCGAAGAGCGGCCGGACGCTGCAAGTCCGCACGACGGAGCCGGGCCTGCAGTTCTACACCGGCAACTTCCTCGACGGGACATTGACCGGCAAAGCGGGACGCGTCTACCGCCATCGGTACGGCTTCTGCCTCGAGACGCAGCACTTCCCCGATTCGCCGAACAAGCCGAAGTTTCCCACCACGACGCTGCGTCCTGGGGAGACGTACCGATCGCAGACCGTCTTTGCGGTGGGAACGAAATAGCTTCCAGCTTCCAGCTTCCAGCTTCCAGCTTCCAGCTGCCAGCTTCCAGCTGCCAGCTGCGGCTTCGGCTTCGGCTTCGGGCTGGGAGCTGGGAGCTGGTAGCCGGTAGCTACTATGGCATCCAACTCGCATCCTCGACGCGCGCGATGATCAGATTGGAGCAGGTGCGGGGCGAGATGCTCGAGCGGTTCGAACGCGTGGATCGCCGATTTGCTCAGAACGAGCAGCGAACGGGACGCATCGATCAGCGGCTCGGCGATCTTGTCGATCAGATCGAAGCGCTCCGCCAGGAGCTTCTCGCGCAACGTGAGTTGCCGCAGGCGGCTACGCCGACTTGATCTGCCGATCCTGCACGTCGAGGCGCCAGGTCTGCCCGTGCGCTTCGAGATCCCAGTTGAAGAAGTCCGCCGCGAGGCGCAGCGCGCAAAGCGGCTCCCACGACAGACCGAGCAACTGGACGTTGCGCGACGCGACGTTTCCTTGCGCCATCGCCGAGCTCTTGCAGACGACCGAGAGACCGGCCCATTGCTCGGTAGCCAGCCGGTACACCCGATAATCGCAGCCGGGTTCCCAGACCGACCCGAGCTTGAAGATCAAGCACTCGGGCGCAAGGTCGCACGCAAGCAGCACGGCGTCCTGCTGTTCGCGGGTGAGCGGCGCCCACCCGGCCGGCAGTACCGGAGTGCGATGCGGTTCGGGGTACGCAACCACCACCCCGCCCTGCTCGATCAGTCGCACGCGCCTCGCAGGGCGCACGCCCACTGAATCATTGGTTTGCATCATGCCTCGGGTCCTCCGCCCCGACGCGCTTTCCCGACGAACTTTCCCGATCCGACGACGAACGACGAACAATCACGGACGAACAATCACTTTGACTCTCAATTGAGGAGCGTCGCCCCCTGCGATGGAATCCCCATGCCGGAGACCGCTTCCGGCGAAACGCCGTTGGCGCGTTCCAGCGCCGCTTCGTAGAGTCGAATCCAGATGTCGGTCGACGCCGACAGGTCCTGGAACTGCTGCAGGAGCCGATGATATTCCTCGGCCAGGCGTGCGTTCTCGCGAGTCAGGGTCAGAATCCGCGCCTGGTCGTCCTGTCGCGCTCGCGCATTCGTCGTACGCCGCATCTCGAGCCAGTTCAACGTCATTGCAGTGTCCATCCCGAAACCCCCGTTCCCGTTAGTAGCCAGTGCCCTTATGTCTGATGTAACGGCGTCTGGGGGAAAAGCGAACACGGCTGGACGCCCTAAGATGCAGCTTTTGAGAGAGTCACAGCCGGGGATTGGGGCGCGCCTGCAACGTCCCCCTGGGCAACGGAGCCCAGCTGGACCCTCGGGGCGGCCGGCCTACGCCGGCGGCATACAGGACCGCTTCCGTGATGCCGTCGACGCCTAGGTCCTCCTCGACCACCGAATCCGCGAGCGCCATCAGGCAATACGGCGCGAGGCCCTTCCACGTTGCGGTAAGGCAGAACGTCTGGCAAAGATGCCCGGCCTCGACGAGCGCCGCCCGATAGGCGCGCGAATAGGGGTAGCGCCAGAGAATCCGGCCGAAAACGGCCGTAAAAAAGACCATCGCCGACGCCCGCGCGAAATACTCGCTGGTGGGGACGTACGCGCGCATCCGGTCGACCGGCACCGGCCCCCGAATCCGCTCCAGCGCATGCCGGGCGCTCGCGTAGTGATACACCGCCGCAGGCAGCCCCTCGACATCCCGAACGACGACATAGCACTCGATCGGATGGCGGGCGCCGCCGGAGGGGGACGTCTTCAGGGGTGCCCTCGTCTTGCCCGTACCGGCCCATTTCTGCACACCGGCCGTGAACGCGAGCAGGGTCGACAGCTCCTCCAGCGTGACGGGCATCGCGGAAAACCGCCGCCACGTACGACGCGCTTTCAGCACGCGCGGGAACTCGCTCGACGCTTCGGGCTTTGGGAGCTGTACGGTCTTCACGCCGCGATACGTCTTCAGCGGCGCGGGCATCGGCTTTTCTTTCGCGAGGCGCCTGAAATGCGGGACGGCGCGTTGGGCCGGCGTGAACGCTACGTCGCGCGTGACGGAGTGGAAGAACCCTACCTCTGGATTCCACGTGCGCAGGCTGTCCATCAATCCGACCCGCGGATCCGGCGGCCGATCGGATCGCTCGAACAGGTCGAGCGCCACCAGACGCCGCAGCAGCGTCTCGAGCAGCGGCGAGTCGCCCGCAGAGCTCATCCGTCGGATCTCGTCGAGCGTCCGCCAATCGGCGCACGCGTCCATCAGTTCGACGACGAGCGGGCTGGCTTTGGAAGTCTTGCGAGTGGCGTAATTGCAGATGCGCAACGCGCCGTTGCGCCAGAAGGCGACGACGTGCGGCGATCGGCGGTAGGCCACCGCCGATCGCGCGTCGCGACGGCCTACGGTCACGGGGTATTGAGAATCATCGACGGCAGACACTCACCCGTCAGGTCGGCCTGCACTTGCTCGAGGCTTCGAAGGGCGTTCAGAACCGAGGTCGAGGGCTGCTGGACGGTCCTGAGCCGCTCGATGTGCGCCTTGATCTGAGCCTTCAATGGACCGAAATGGACCTGCTTCGGGTTGACCAGGGCTTCGGCCATCGGCTGATCGAAACCGGCCGGCGCCGCGGCAACGGCTCGCGTTCGCCTCGCTGCGGTCTTCTTCTTGGCCCCCTTCTTCTTCTTGGCACCCCGGGTGGTTGCCGCCGCCTTACGCTTTTTGGCCACGAGAATGCTCCTTAGGAAACGGTCGAGCGAGTCTAGGCCAGTGTGCGCGACACGGTCAAGGTCCGGCGGGCAATCCGATGCGTTTCAGAAGCTGTTGGAAACGCGCGTCGCGGCGCAGCGGATCGAGTCGTGGATCGACGGCCAGCCAGACGATCGTTGGATCGCGATCGTCGAACGCCTGCGTGAAGAGATCGATCGCGCCTTCGGTGTTGTTCAACGCGAGCGCGGCATAGGCGAGATCTCTCGGGAGCAGACGAATCGCTCGGCTCGCGGCCTCGCGCTGGAGCTGCGAGAGATCCCCGATCGCCTTGTCGCGATTTCCCGCGAGCGCTTCGAGGCGAATCAGCGCGATGCGAAGCGGCGCGCGTCCGCCGCCGGAGAGATCGGCGGCGCGCTGAGTTTCCTCGAGCGCCTTGGCGTATCGGCCGCGCGCTTCGTCGATGCGCCCTTGAAGCAGCGGCCCGGCCGCTGCGCTCGGCTCGATCGTCATCGCATCCTGCAGCGCGCGCTCCGCGGCGTCGTAGTCGCGCTTGTAGTAGAGGACGAGCGCGTAGACGCGGGCCGCAAACCCCGATTGCGGATCGAGCCGCTTCGCCACCTCGGCATGAACGAGCGCTTCGTCGAAGCGGCCGAGCGCGGCGAGACAGTTCGCATAGAACGTGCGCGCGTAGCGTGAATTCGGATTGAGCTCGAGGCTGCGTTTGAACTCGCGCTGCGCTTCGGCCCAGTCCCAATCGTAGCTGAAGAGAATGTGCGCCAGGGCCGCGTGCGCTTCCGCGTGGTCCGCATCCAACTCGAGCGCGCGCCGGACTTCCTTCGACCCTTCGCTCCGCGCCTGCGCGTTCGTGATGGCGCCGTTCGCGCCCAAGCCCGCATACGCGCGCGCGGCGCCGACGTGGGCGGCCACGTGCTGCGGATCGGCGATCAGCGCGCGCTGGAACGCGCGCAATGCCTGTTCGGCGCTGCCGGCGCCGTACTGATCGAGGTGGAATCGCCCGAGCAGATACGCTTCCTCGGCGGTTGGATTGGTCTGGCGCGCGGCGCCGAGCCTCGCCGACTCCGCCGGCGTCACCGCCGCGTTGACGGCGCTGGCGATGGCCTTCGCGATGTCCCCTTCGAGCGCCGCCGCTTCGCCTTGCGGACGCTCGAATCGCTGGGTCCACACGATCGCGCCGCTGCCGGCGGCCACGAGATCGACGCGCACGGACATGCGTTGATTGCCGCTCGCGTCCGCGGGCGTCCTCGACAGCGTCGTTTCCAGGAGCGCGTCGACGTCGAGCGCCTTCGCGAGATCTTGGGACGTGCGCCCTCCGCGATCCTTGATCGTGAGCCCGGATTTCACCGTCAGCGCGCCGACCTGACCGAGCGTCGACAGCAATTCGTCGGTCAATCCCTCGCTGAAACCCTCGGCCGCGTTCGCGCCGGGCAGCGTCGACATCGGCACCACGGCAATCGTTCGAATCGACGAGACGTTGACGCCGCGCCTCGATTGCGACACGCGGCTCCACACGATCAGGCCGGCGACGAGCATCGCGAGCACCGCCGCGACCGCCATGAATCCCAGCCCGAATCGCGCCCGGCGTACTGGCTGCGGTTCGATCCGCTTAGCCGTAGCGTCATCGGTCGAGCGCAGCGCCGATTCCATTTCGCCCGCGCTCTGATACCGCGCCGCGGGATCGTTCTCGAGCGCGCGCTCGACGGTTCGCACGAACGCTTCGGGCAGATCGGGGCGCAGATCTCTCAGCGGCGTCCGCTGCCGCCGCTCGTGCGCTTTCGCGAGCAGCTCCATCGAGCTCGCGGTGACGGGATATTTGCCGGTGACGAGATAGAAGAGAAGAACGCCGAGGCTGTAGAGATCGCTTTGAACGGAGGCGGTTTGCCCGCGGAAAATCTCCGGCGCGAGATAGAGCGGCGTGCCGACGAGGCGATTCGTGCCGCTCAGATCTTCGCCGGTCCCGAAATCCATCAGCACGATGCGGCCGCCGCTCTCGCGCATGACGTTGTGCGCTTTGACGTCGCGATGCAGCAGCCGCGCGCCATGGACGGCGGCGAGCGCAGCGCAAAGATCGAGGCCGATCGACGTCGCTTCGCGCGGACCGAACGCGCCGCGCGCTTGCACGATCTGCTCGAGCGATTCGCCTCGCACGAGCTCCATCCACAAACCCACGCGTCGGTCGTGCTGCTCCGCGCCGTACACCTGGACGACGTGCGAGTGGCGCACGCGCGCGAGCCGCCGCGCTTCCTCGAGAATTCTCGTATGCGCGTCGCGGCGATTGCCTTCGTCGTGCAGCAGCTTCAACGCGACATCGCGATGGAGCTCGGTATCCCAGGCGCGATAGACCTCGCAGGACGTCCCTTCGCCGATGCGCTCGACGAGCGTCAGCCGTCCCCATCGCGGGCCCGACGGCTCGGCCGCCGCCACGCCGCTCGCCGCATCCTGCTCGATTTGCGCGATGGTCCGATGGAGGGTCGCGATGCTCTCGACGAGGCGCAGGTGGCCGATCAGGCGCCGTTCCGCGACGCTTCCGCGGCGCTCGGCATCCGCCCAGTCGACGGCCGACCCGTCGGCGACCGACGCCGCCAGTTCCGCGAGTTGCTGCTCAGCCCTCAACGTCCATCTCCTCGGCAAGGCGCACCAGCGCCCGCGTCACTGCCATTCGTGCTGCGTCCGGACTTGCTTTGCCATGTCCCGCGGCAATCTGCGCGTAACTCTGCTGCAACTCCACGCGAGCGATGATCAATTCCCGCTCGTCCGGTCGCAGGCGCTGCAACGCGCCTTCATACCGTGCCACGGCCTCGCTGCCGATCGCCTCGTCGAGGGGAGACGCCGATCGATCCGCATGCTCGTCGCCGTCGTCGATGCCTGTTGCCGCCGGGTAACGGGTCACGCGCCGCACTTCGTCGCGCACCCGGTTGATCAGGGCCTGACGCAAGTACGCCTGAAGCGCGCCGTCGTGCCGCGGCTCGAAATCGTTGATGTGCCGCAGCGTTTGGGCGAGCGTCTCCTGGACCAAATCCTCCGTATCGCGAAGATCGCGGGTCCAGCGCGGCAAGCGTCCGCGCGCCCATCGCCGTAATGGGGTCAGATGCCGCCGAAACAGGTCGTCCAGCGCTTGTGCGTCACCCTCCCGGGCGCGACGCAACAGGTCTGTCGTAGAGGCTAAGTCGGCAGGGGGCTTCGGGTCACCCATTGAACCATGAGGATAAACCCATCCGCCTGACCGGCACGGCCTCTAGTGTGATGTAACGATGCATGCACAGGGACCGAACACATTTGTCCCCAATGCACCTCGGCCGTATGGCGGGGGGCCGTTACCTCTAGTCGAGGGCGACCTTACGAAGAAGTGCCAAATCCGTCAGCATCCGTCCGGCGCCGAGGACGACGGACGTCAACGGGTTCTCGGCGACGAGGACCGGCAGGCCCGTCTCGTCGCGCAGACGTTTATCCAGATTGCGCAGCAACGCTCCCCCGCCGGTCAAGACCACGCCGCGATCGAAGATATCGGCTGACAATTCCGGCGGCACGCGCTCGAGCGCGTCGCGGACGGCTTGCACGATCAGCCTGACCGGCTCCGAGAGCGCGTCGCGGATCTCGCCGTCGGAAATCGACAGCGTCCGCGGCACACCTTCGATGAGATGCCGGCCCTTGACCTCCATCGTCAACGGCAAATCCAGCGCGCAGGCCGATCCCACTTCGAACTTGATCTGCTCCGCCGTCCTCTCCCCGATGAGGAGATTGTGGACGCGCCGCATGTATTGAATGATGGCCTCGTCGAGCGCGTTCCCCGCCACGCGGAGCGAACGTCCGTAGACCGTGCCCGCCAACGAGATGACGGCGATGTCGGTCGTGCCGCCGCCGATGTCGATGATCATGTTGCCCGCCGCTTCCGTTACCGGCAGGCCCGACCCGATCGCCGCGGCCATGGGCTCGTCGACGAGGTGCACCTCACTGGCTTTCACCCGGAAGCCGCTGTCCTTCACCGCGCGCCGCTCAACTTGCGTAATCTCCGGCGGGACGCCGATCACGAGCCGCGGCCGGCGCAGCGGGCTGTGGCCCAGCACCTTCCTCACGAAGTGCATCAGCATCTTCTCGGCGGCGTCGAAATCTGCAATGACGCCATCCTTCATCGGCCGCACAGGTTTGATATTCGCGGGCGTTCGCCCGAGCATCTCGTGCGCGTCGATCCCAACCGCCTCGATCGATCCTTTGGCGACGTTGAACGCGACGATGGAAGGCTCGTTCAGAACGATGCCGCGTCCGCGCGCAAATACACAAGTGTTGGCGGTACCGAGGTCGATCGCGACGTCGGTCGCGAAGGCCGAGAACAGACCCATGCGTCGTGGCTCCGGAAAAACGAGATGGCAGGGCGGTGCTTTCGCAGCCGCCCTGCCCTCGTCAGGAGGAGAGGTGCCGTTGCTGCCACAGCGCATCGCATAACTCGTTCCGCACATGCGCAATGACGGAATCGCGTATTCAGCAGGAAAAACGCGGAATCGTAAATTGAGGGGATCCGCGCGAGCTTACGAACCTGCAAGCGAATTACGTTTCTGTTGAACGCCTCTATTTGAGCGCGATCTTCTTCACCGCGAGCTCGTCTTTCTCGGCGGATTTACTGAGGCAATAGAGAATGCCGTCCGCAATCGTCGCGGACGTCGGACCGGCGGGAACGATCCGATCGTCGAGGCCGTCGATCGCGCGCGCGGTGCGTCCCGTGTCGTCCAAACGAATCCGAACGAGCCGGTACGAGCCGTCCTGATTCTTCTGGACGGCGACCAACCCTCCCCGATGCCACCGCATCCACGTCAGTCCGGACAGATCGACCTTCGGCCCGGCCTCGACGACCGAGAACGATCGCGCGGCAAGATCGACGCGAATTACGCCTCGATCGTACGCGGCGTATGCGACCGTGTCGGACGCCGGCGCCAGCGACGCGATCTCGGCGGCCGCGAGCTTCACCGCGACGTCGAGCGTCTTTCCCTTCTTCGCCGCGCGAAAGATGCGGCGCCCATCGTTGTCGAGCACGAGCACGTGCTGCGGTGTGACGGCGACATCCGTGAACCGCGATGCCCCTTGGTCGGCGGGCAGCGGGATCGAGAACAGCACACGGCCCGAGATCAACTGCAGCTTGTGAAGCGTGGACGCGCGCGACGCGGGCGACGTGCTCACGACCCAGAGGTCGCCTTCACGCGAGTCGATCTCGATCGCGGTGATCTCCCCGAGTGCCGCGTCGATACCTGCAAGGCTTGCAAGGCGGCCGGATCGCTCGCCGAGCACGAGCAATCGGCGATCGCGTCCATCCGCCACGATGAACCGTCCCGACACGGCGTCGTACGCGAGGCCGGTCGTCGTCATGCCGATCGACGAGAACGCGAGCGCGGACCGGGGCGTTTCCTTGGGCGTCTCTTTTAACCGTTCCTTCGGGGGCGGATCGGCCTTCGGCGCTGCAGCCTCTTTCTTCGGCGGGGTCTCCTTGACGGGCGCGGGCTCCTTGACGGGCAGGGGCTCTTTGACGGGCGCGGGTTCCTTGACGGTCGCCGCGTCCTTGCCACGGGGCGCGGGCGGCTCCGGCTTGGTTTCTGCCGGCCGCTCCGCGACGGTCGCCGCGCTCTTCGTTCCCCGTGCCTTCGCGTCGAAGTCCGCCCACGCCGGAAGCGCGCGGACGCGCTCGAAGTCGTCGCTCGTCGCGGCGTCCGTCACGACGCCCATCGTCAACAGACGCTGCAGCATCACGAGCGCATCGTGCGGCCGTCCGCTCAAGCTCTGCGCGCGCGCGAGCATCGTCATCAGCGCGGGATCGTTCTTGGGACCCGCGTTGAGCGTGCGCCATGCGAGATCGTGAAACGCGTCGTAGTCCTGCCGTTTCGCCGCGTCCAGTGCGAGCTCGCGGCAGACCTTCCAGTCCTTGCAGTCGGCCGCGGGCGTTTGCGGGAGCGCGATCGCGCACACCGCGAGAATGATCGAGGGAATGAGAGTCGTCGACGTCATCGCGGAGAGATTAGAAGAGCCGCGTTAGCAGGTAGAAGATGTCGCCGGCGCCCTCGTCCGGCCCGTAGCCGCCACCGCCAATCGCGCGCGTGATTGTCGTATCCGACGTCTCGCGCGCGACGACTTCGCGGCTGCCGCGATCCTTTCCTGGCGCCGCGACGATCTGCTTGAGCTCGCCGAAATCCAGCCAGACGAGCTCGCAGGCTTCGCACGAATCGATGACGACGTTGCCGGGGCCGTAATACGGGTGCGTCGCCATCGGCTTCCGGCATTTCGCGCACGCGAGCTTCCGCTGCAGCTCGCCCGCATCGAGCGGCACGGGCGGACCTGGTGTGTCCGTCGCCCATGCGCGCCGCTTCTGCACGACGGTCGCGAAATCACGCCGGGCGATCAACGCGCCGCGACAGGTCCGGCAGTACTGGATGGGGTAGGTTTCGTCGAGCAGCGCGGTGGCCAGCGGTTTGGCGCACACCGCGCACGTCATCGGCTCCGATGCCGGTCCGAGCACGCGAATCCCGTCGTCCCCAGCGGTTTCCGGGAAATGGAACGATCCACAGTAGCGGCAGAAGAAATAGCCGCGTGCCGCGAAGAGGTCCATCGCGCCGCCGCAGTTCCGGCAGTTCATGGGTCCATGATCGCATGAATTCCCGTTCGTTCTCAGTCGCCTCTGAGCGTCGTCGCGGGATCGGTCTCCGCGGCGCGCCGTGCCGGAAGCACGCACGCCGCCAACGCGATCGCGAGAAGCACGATCGGCATCAGCGCGAACGATGGAAGATCGAGCGGCTCGATACCGAAGAGCATCGGCTCGAGCGCGCGCGAAGCGGCGAGCGACACGACAACGCCGAGCACGAGGCCTGCGATCGTGACCGTGAGTCCTTGGATCACCACGAGCCGGACGATGTCGACGCGCGTCGCCCCGAGCGCGCTGCGAATGCCGATCTCGCGCCGGCGCTGCGACACGTTGTAGGACAGCACGCCGTAGAGCCCGGTCGCGGCAAGCGCGAGCGCAATTGCCGCGAACGCCGCGAGCAGCGCCATCGCGAGACGAGGCTCGCTCACCGACGCCTCGACTTGATTCGCGAGCGTGCCCACGTGCTCGACCGCCGCGGTCGGCTCGAGGTCGCGAACGATCGACCGCAGAATCGGCGCAACCGCGTTGGGATCGCCTTGCGTGCGTACGACGACGTTGATCTCGCGGCGTATCAGGCCGCCGCGGCCGTGGGCAAGGTAGATCTCCGCCTGCGCCGCCGTATCGAGACCGTCCTTGAGCACGTCGCCGATGACGCCGACGATCTCGGTCGTCACGGTCGCGTCGGACAGCAACCCGCGATATTGCCGGCCGACGATCGGCTTGCCGTCCATCATGTATGCGCGAACGAACGCTTCGTTGACGATCATCGCTTGAATCGCCGCCGTCTCGTCCGACGCCTGGAGCAAGCGGCCTTGCTTCAGTTTCAGGCCCAGCGCCTCGGCGTATCCGTCGGTCACGACATACTGCAGGGCGCGCGCGACGAAGCGCTCGCCTGCCGCATTCGGCCCGAACCCAAACCCGGACACGAAGCTGGATTCTCCGAGCGGTATCATGTTGCCGACTCCGGCGGCCGCGACTTGCGGAACGGATCGCAGTCGCTGAACGAGACCGCGGACGATCTCCGCGCGGCGCTCCGGCGTCGACGCCGCGCCGGAGACGTAAACGCGTGCGGTGAGGACGTTGGATGGATCGTAGCCGGCATCGACGTTGACGAGCGCGACGAAGCTGCGGACGAGGAGCGCGGCGCCGATCAAGAGAACGACGCTCAGCGCCGCTTCGATCGCGAGGAGCACGCCGCGCACGCGCTCGCCCGCACCGACGCTTCGATTGTCGTCGCTCCGCAGCGATGAGGTCAGCTGCGTCCGCGTCGCGCGCCAGACCGGAAACACGCCGGCGATAGCGCCTGTTGCGATCGATACGGCCATCGCGAACGACAGCACGCGCCAGTCGACGCGGATGTCGTCGAGCCGCGGAAATCCTTCGGGCGCCCACGCGGGAGCCGCGCGCGTCAGCAGCCAGGCGAGCAGAATGCCGAGCGCGCCGCCGGCGACGCTCAACGCGACGCTCTCCGTCAAGAGCTGACGGGCGAGCCTCGCGCGGCCCGCGCCGAGCGCCGCGCGAACGGCGATCTCGCGCCCGCGCGACACGCCGCGCGCGAGCAGAAGGTTCGCGACGTTCGCGCACGCGATCAACAGCACGAGGCTCACCGCAACGGCGAGCACGGTCATCGCCGGACGTACGCTTCGCGTGATCTCGTCGGCCAGCACGCGCACGCGGACTTCAACGGGCGCACCCTTGCCGAACAGCAGATCGGCAGCCATCGGACGCTTGACGCTTCGCGCCGCCGCGGTGCCTTCGGATGCGGCCTGTTCGGGCGTAACGCCCGGCTTCAGCCTCGCGAGGGCGAAGAGCAGGCGCACGCCATCGGGACGCGCTGGAGGCTCCGGAACGAGCGGCGTCCACAACGCGGCGTCGCGATCCGGGAAGTAGAACCACGACGGCAGGACGCCCACGATCTCGTAGGCGTCACCGTTCAGCGCGATCGGTTTCCCGAGCGCTGACGGGTCGCCGCCGAATTGCGAGCGCCACAAGCGATCGCTGATGATCGCGACGCGCTCTTTACCCTTGGCCGCTTCGTCGGCCCGCAACGCTCGACCGAGCGCCGGCGACGCGCCGAGCATCGAGAAGATGGCCGGCGAGACCGATGCGATATCGATCCGCATCGGTTCCTTGAAGCTCGTCACGGTCACCGTATCGGTGCTGTACGCGGAAAGGTCGTCGATCGTTTGCGGCTTCGCCGACCACGCATTGAACGTGAGATGGCTCAGCATCGCTTGGCGGACGATCGCCTGCCCGCCTGGATGCTCTTCGGAGAGACGCACGATTCGCTGCGCGTCGCGGTACGGCAGCGGCCGAAGGACGACACCGTAGACGACGGAGAAGACGGCCGTGTTGGCGCCGATCGCGAGCGCGAGCGTGACGAGCGCCGCGGCGGTAAACCCCGGCGCCAGCCTCATCAGCCGCAGACTGTGCCGCAAGTCCTGAAGTATGGAGAACATCCGAGGCCTCTCGAGTGAGCGAACTATACTGGGCGGAGACTATGCCACGAATTCGAATCATTAGACTCCTCGCCGTGAGTTTGGCCGCTGCGCTCGCCTCGTCGTGCTCCGGCGGCACGTCGTCTTCGAGCGCGTCAAAGACGTTCCCCGCGCCCGCGGACGTCGCGGCGCCGCCACCGGGATCGCTCAAAACAACATCGGGTCTCTCGACGGTCGTTCTGCGTCCGGGCACCGGAACGCGGCATCCGCGGGCGAGCGACACGGTGACGGTCCACTACACGGGATGGACGACGGACGGCAAGATGTTCGAGAGCTCCGTCGCGAATGGACAGCCGGCGTCGTTCGCGGTCAACAGAGTGATCGCGGGCTGGACCGAAGGGTTGCAGATGATGGTCGAAGGCGAGCAGCGCCGGTTGTGGATTCCGGAGTCGCTCGCCTACCAGGGTCAGCCCGGCTCGCCGCAGGGCATGCTCGTCTTCGACGTGGAGCTGATCAAGATCCAGTAGCTGTCCGCGGGCCGCCGTCCGAAGGCCGCGGTCCGCGGTCCGAAGGCCGCTGTCCGCGGGCCGCCGTCCGCGATCAGCTTTCTCTCAATGCGACGATGGGATCGACGCGCGTCGCGCGGCGCGCGGGGATGTAGCACGCGGCGATCGAGACCACCAGCAACAGCAGCGTCACGCCCGCGAACACGCTGAGATCGTGCGGGCCGATCCCGAACATCATCGTCTGCATGAAGCGCGCGAGCATCCACGCGCCCGTCAGGCCGAGGGCGATTCCAATAGCGGCCGTCAGGAGTCCTTGCTTCAGTACGAGCGTCAGTATGGACGACGCGTCGGCGCCGAGCGCTTGACGGATGCCGAACTCGCGCACGCGCTGCGCGACGCCGAACGCGAGCACGCCGTAGATGCCGATCGCTGAGAGCAGGAGCGCGACGCTTCCGAACAGCGCGAGGAGGACCGTCGGCGTTCGGCGCTGCTCGAGCGATCGCGAGACCCACTGCTCCATCGTCCGCACGTCGGCGAGCGGCTGCTCCGGATCGATCGATTGAATAGCGCCGCGAAGCTGTCCGACGAGCGTTTGCGGATCGAGCCCGGTCTTGAGCACCACGGCCATGCCGGGGGGCGGCTGCTGCGTCGCGGGGCGATAGATGCGCTCCTTCGTCACGGGCTGTCCGAGATCGATGCTGTTGATCGTTCCGGCCACGCCGACGATCGTCAGCCTCGGACTATCGGGGCCGCCGCGCTGAATCTGCTGCCCGAGCGCGCTCCGGTTCGCAAAGTACTTCTTCGCCATGTACTGATCGACGACGACCACCTGCGGACTCTCGGCAGTGTCGGCATCGTTGAAGAAGCGGCCTTCGACGAGCGGAATCTTCATCGCCGCGAAGTAATCGCCGCCGACGATTTCCTGCCGCCCGTGCGGCGCCGCTTCGGTCGGACCCGGCGTGTAGCCGACGATTGAATACGATCCCGACGACACCATGCCGTTGAACGGCACGTTCGTCGTCAGGCCCGCGGCGGTCACGCCCGGCAGCGCGCGCGCCTGCTCGACGAGCCGGACCCAGAACGCGCGGCGCGCCGCCCCATCCGGATAGCGCGCCGCCGGCAGCGAGATCTGCGCCGTGAGGACGTTCTCGGTCGAGAAGCCGGGATCGACGCGCTGCAGGTGCAGGAAGCTCTTGACGAGCAAGCCCGCCCCAATGAGGAGCATCAGCGCGAAGGCGGTCTCGACCACCACGAGCCCCGAGCGCATGAACCCGGTGCCTCGTCCGGCCGATCCGCGCGTGCTGTCATCCTTCAGCAGCGACGCGGTATTGCCACGCAAGACGACGACCGCGGGAACGAGGCCGAACAAGAGACCGGTCACGATCGCGAGCGCCATCGTGAACGCGAGCACCGCGGGTTGTATCGAGGCCTGCGCCATTCCCGGCACCTGCTGGGAGCTCAACGCGAGCAGCGCGCGCACGCCGAGGAATCCAACGCCCAACCCGCCAATCCCGCCGAGCACCGCCAACACGACGCCTTCGGTCAACATCTGCCGGACGAGCCGCCCATGTCCGGCGCCAAGCGTCGTCCGGATCGCGAGCTCGCGATAGCGGCCCGTCGCCCGCATCAGCAGCAGATTGGCGACGTTGGCGCACGCGATGAGCAGCACGAGCACGACGAACGCCTGAAGAATGTAGAGGGGCGTGCGGAGATCTCCGACGAGCTGATCGCGGATTGGAATCGCAAATCCGCCGAAGCCGCTGGTCCTCGCGAACGCCTGGCGCTGCGGAAGCCGCTCGAGATTGCGATCGACGATCGTCTTCATCTGCCCGTTGAGCTGCTCGATCGTGGCGCCCGGCCTGAGGCGGGCAATCATCTGGCTGAATTCGTTGCCGCGCCCCTGATCGGACATCTGCTGCGGCGTGAACGAAAACGGCACGAGCACCGACACGTCGCGCGACGGCAGCTCGAAGTCCGCAGGAAGAACGCCGACCACTTGATGGGCTTCGCCACCAAGGCGAATCGATCGGCCGACAATGGATCGATCCGCCGCGAATCGCGCGTTCCAGACGTTGTAGGTCAGGATCGCGAACTTGTCGGCGCCCGTCTGCGCTTCGCCCTCGACGAACCCGCGCCCGAGAAACGGCTGGCGCTGCAGCGTGGTGAAGAACGACGGTGTGACGGCGAGCGCCCTCACCTGCACCGGCTCTCCCTCGACCGCCAGGCTGAGGCTGCGCTGCGTGAAGAGCGTCGTGTCCTCGATCGCGGGCGCCTGGGTCTTGCGGTCGATGTAATCGGGAATCGAGACGCTCGCCTGGGGCAACCCCATGAGGGGATACATGTTCCAGACGAACACCAGCCGCTCCGCGCCGGGAAACGGCAGCGGCCGCAGGAGATACTGATACAGCAAGCTGAAAATGGCGGTGTTGGCGCCGATCCCCAGCGTCAGGGTCGCCACGGCGACCAACGCGAAGATCGGCTGCTTGCGAAGCGCGCGAATGGCGTAGCGGATATCCTGCATGGTGTTTTGGACGGGGACGCAGTCCCCAGGGTTGTGAAGCTCACTCTTTTTCGGAGACCGTGAGTCATGGGACGCGTGCTCGTCATCGGGAACGACTCGGCGCTGACTGGCGCGCTGCGTGCGAGCCATCACATGAAATCCCACGAGGTCGAGACCTGTGATGGCCAGTTTCACGCGGCGCTGCTCGTCCGGAGCCGCGGTTATGACGTCGTGATCACGGATCGCGCCGCGGCGCCAGCCGACGACCTCGAGCTCGTTCGGGAGTTGACCAAACTGCGTCCGGGGCTGCGGGCGATCGTCGTCGCGCCCTCCCTGTCGTCAACAGATGTAATCTCGGCGCTGCGCCAGCAGGTGTATGCGTGCTTCACGAGGCCGGTCGACTACGAGGAGCTCGCCGACCTGGCTCGCGGCGCCATCGAGGATCCCGATTGGCGCAACGCGATCCAGGTCGTTTCGGGACTTCCTTATTGGATCACGCTGCGCGTCACGTGCCGGCTCGTCACCGCGGATCGCCTCACGCGATTCATGACGGAGCACCAATCGAACATGCCGTCGGCCGAGCGCGATCTCCTGATCACGGCGTTTCGGGAAATGCTGCTGAACGCGATGGAGCACGGCGCCGGGTTCGACGCGGAGAAGGTGATCGAGGTGACCGCCGCGCAAACGGCCCGGGCCCTCGTGTTTCACTTCCGCGATCCAGGGGACGGGTTCGATCGCGATGACTTGAGCCACGCCGCAGCCACGTCGAGCCCGGATGACGTGATCAAGAGCGCGCTGCAGCGCGCGGAAGACGGACGGCGGCCGGGTGGATTCGGGATGTTGATCGTCCGCCAGATCGTTGATGAGCTCGTGTACAACGAGCGTGGCAATGAGGTGCTGATGATCAAGCATTTGAAGTAGTCGACAGTCGTCAGTCGGGAGTCGAGAGTCGCAGTCGGCAGTCGCAGTCGACAGTCGTCAGTCTCGGCAGTCGAGAGTCGGGAGTCGGCAGTCGGGAGTCGCAGTCAAGAGTCGGCAGTCGAGAGTCGGCAGTCGAGAGTCGAGAGTCTCGAACCACCGACTGACGACTACAGACTGTCGACTACCGACTGCGACTC
>DATBJJ010000017.1:0-7040 GCA_036556425.1 Vicinamibacterales bacterium | reverse complement strand
TCGCTGCAAGCGAAGATTCTGCGCGCGCTGGAGGAGAGGCGATTCGAGCGCGTCGGCGGCACGGCGTCCGTGCAGGTCGATGTCCGGCTCGTGGCGGCGACCAATCGCGGGCTTCGCGCGGCCGTCGCGGCGCGCCGCTTTCGCGAGGACTTGTTCTTTCGCTTGTCCGTGTTTCCGATCACGGTGCCGCCGCTTCGCGACAGGCCCGGCGATATTCCGCTCCTCGCGCGGTACTTCGTCGATCGCTTCTGCCGCGACATGAAGAAGAAAGCGCTCGCGCTCTCGCCGGCGGCGCTCGAGCAGCTCGTGTCGTATCGCTGGCCGGGCAACGTGCGCGAGCTGCAGAATTGCATCGAGCGCGCCGTGATCCTCGCGGACGCGGACGCGATTCAGCCGCGGCATCTGAACTTGACCTTCAAGGCCGTCGAGCGTGAGCCCGAGCCGGCGAATCCGCTCGCGGATCTCGATCTCTCCGGATCCTTCGCTGAGGCCACGCGCCGCGCGCTCACAGTTGTCGAGAAGGTGAAGATCGAGCAGGTGCTGAAGGAAGCCGAGAACAACAAAGGGCGGGCTGCGGAGCTTCTGCAGATCAGCTACAAGATGCTCCTCGCGAAATTGAAGGAGCATCGGCTGGAATAGCGCGAAGCATTACGGTCCCAGTCCGATCCCTCTCGCGGCCGACACGAGCTCGTCGAGCGTCACGTCGGTCACCGTGGTCGTCGCGCCTATCCCCACCGGCAGCACGTAGTGCAGGTGGCCGGCGATCACCTTCTTGTCGCGGCCGACCGCTTCCATGACCTGCGCCGCCGAGAGATCCGCGACCGACGGAAGCGGTCCCATCTTCGCGACGAGGAGCGCGAGCGAATCGCGATCCTCGGCGGTCATCGTGCCGCGCGCGACGGCGACGTTCGCGGCCGCGAGCATTCCGTACCCGACGGCTTCGCCGTGAAGGAAGCGTCGATATTTCGTGGCGGCCTCGAGCGCGTGCCCGATCGTGTGGCCGAAATTCAGCGCGCGGCGCGGTCCCGATTCGCGCTCGTCCTGTTCGACGACGGTTCCCTTGATCCGGCAGCACTCGGTGATCACCGGAACGAGCACGTCGGATTCGCGCGAGAAGAGTCGATCCATCTCCGTGTGGAGCCGATCGAACAGCGGACGGCTCGCTATCACGCCGTACTTCACGACCTCATAAAGTCCCGCGCGGAACTCGCGCCGCGGCAGCGTTGGAAGGAATTCCGGATCGACGATCACTGCAGAGGGCTGATGGTACGCGCCGATCAGATTCTTGCCGGCCGTGTGATTGACGCCGACCTTTCCGCCAATCGCGCTGTCGACCTGCGCGAGGAGCGTCGTCGGCACCTGCACGACCGGCACGCCGCGGAGGTATGTGGCCGCGGCAAATCCCGCGATGTCGCCGACGACGCCGCCGCCGACAGCGACGATCGTGGTGGCGCGATCGGCGCCGGCGCGGATGAGCGCGTCGTAGATGCGGCCGACGGTCGGCAGATTCTTGAAGCGCTCGCCGTCGGGCAGCAGGATTGGCTCTTCGCGCGTGAGGCCCGCGATCGCGTCGCCGTGAAACCGCCACACCGTCGGATTCGACACGATGAAGCGGCGCTTGGGCGTGCCGAGCGCATCGACGATCGCGCCGAGACGGCGCGCGGCGCCCGCGACGATCTCGATGGGATATGCGCCGGAAGGAACGCGGACGTGAAGGCGGTTGGCGTCGCTCAAAAGTCCAGTCGGCCAGAATTGTGGAAAAGTGCCGAATGGTAGGATAGCAGGATCGGACCTGAGCGTGGACCTTCACGCGGACTTCCTCATCATCGGCAGCGGTATCGCGGGGCTTCGCGCGGCTGTGGAGCTGGCGGACGCCGGACGCGTACTGATCCTCACGAAGGCGGAGCCGCGAGAGGGCAACACCGGCTACGCGCAAGGAGGGATCGCCGCGGCCGTCGGCCCGGGCGATTCACCCGCGCTGCACGCGGCCGACACGATCGCGGCGGGCGATGGGCTCTGCGATCCACGCGCCGTGCAAGTGCTCGTCGAGGAAGGGCCGCGATACGTCCACGAGCTGATCGCGTGGGGCGCGGCGTTCGACCGCGCGCCGGACGGATCGGCGGCGCTCGCGATCGAAGGCGCGCATAGCGCGCGGCGAGTGCTGCACGCGCGCGACGCGACCGGACGCGAGATCGGCCGCATCCTGTGGCTCCGCGCGTCCGCGCTCGCCGGCGTTCGCACGACCGATCACGCGCGCGCGGTGGAGCTCGTCGTCGAGAACGCGCGCTGCGTGGGGGCGCGCGTGCTGCACGAGGACGGCACGACGAGCGTCGCGACGGCCGGCGTCGTGCTGCTCGCGACGGGCGGAGCCGGCCACGTGTACAGCGACACGACGAATCCGCCGGTCGCGACCGGCGATGGCGTCGCGATGGCGTATCGCGCCGGCGCCGTCGTCTCGGATCTCGAGTTCGTGCAATTCCATCCGACGGCGCTGCGAATCGCGGGTCAGCCGCGATTCCTTTTGTCGGAGGCGCTTCGCGGCGAAGGCGCGCGCTTGATCAACGCCGCGGGCGAGGCGTTCATGCCGCGGTACGATCCCGCGGGAGATCTCGCGCCGCGCGATCGCGTCGCGCGCGCGCTCGAGCAGGAATCGCGCCGCACCGGGCAGCCGGTGTTCCTGTCGATGGCGCATCTCGATCCTGCGTTCGTGCACGATCGCTTTCCGCTGATCTCGCAGGCATGCCGGCAGGCGGGCCTCGATCTCGCGCGCGATCGCATTCCGGTCGGCCCCGCCGCGCACTACGTCATGGGCGGCGTCGAGACCGATCTCGACGGCCGCACCTCGATTGCCGGCCTCTACGCGGCCGGCGAGGTCGCTTGCACGGGCGTGCACGGCGCGAACCGCCTCGCGAGCAACTCGCTGCTCGAGGGACTGGTCTTCGGCGCGCGCGCAGGACGTGCGATGCGCACGGAGAAGGTGCCGGGTGCCACGGTGTCCGCCTCCGCGCGGAGCGCGTCGGCGAGACCTCGCCAGAGCCTCGGCGACGGCGGGCCAGGTGCCAGGGTGCAGGGTGCAAACGTGCGCGGTGGCAGGGAGGCGCGGGACGTTCGCGAGATCCAGGCGCTGATGTGGCGCGACGTCGGGCTGTTTCGCAACCGCGAGGGCTTGACGGCGGCGCTCGCGCGGCTCGAGCCGTGGTGGACCGACGTCGACGCGCGGCTGCGCGAGGGCGCGCCGCTCGACGCCGACGGATGGCGCGCCGCGAGCGTGCTGACCGTCAGCCGCCTCATCGCGCGCGCGGCGCTCCGGCGCGAGGAGAGCCGGGGCGCGCACTACCGGGAGGATTACCCCGCGCGCGACGATATACACTGGAAGCGTAGGGTTTCGGAATCGGTGTAGCTATGGCGAACAGCGGCAAACTCATGGAATCGAAGGGCGAAGGTTCGAAGAAAGAGGGGCAGGTCACCGAGATCACCCCGCAATCCGTCGACTTCTCCCGCTGGTACCTCGACGTCGTCCGGCGCGCCGAGCTCGCGGACTACACCGAAGTGAAGGGCTGTATGGCGATCCGTCCGTACGGCTACGCGATCTGGGAGCTTATCCAGCAGGCGCTGGATCGCCGGTTCAAGGCGACCGGCCACGTGAACGCGTACTTTCCGCTCTTCATTCCTGCCAGCCTGCTGATGAAGGAGAAGGAGCACGTCGAAGGCTTCGCTCCGCAGGTGGCCTGGGTCACGCGCGGCGGCGACGAGGAGCTCACCGAGCCGCTGGTCGTGCGGCCCACGTCGGAAGTGATCATCGGCACGCTCTACGCGAAGTGGATCCAGTCGTGGAGGGATCTGCCCGTTCTGATCAATCAGTGGGCGAACGTCGTACGGTGGGAGAAGGTCACGCGCCCTTTCCTTCGCACGACTGAATTCCTCTGGCAGGAAGGCCACACGGCGCACGAGACCGCCGACGAGGCGCAGACGGAAACGCTGAAGATCCTCGCGCTCTACAAGGAATTCGCGGAGAACGAGCTCGCGATGCCCGTCGTCGACGGACAGAAGAGCGAGAGCGAAAAGTTCGCGGGCGCATCGAAGACGTACTCCATCGAGGCGCTGATGGGCGACGGCCGCGCGCTGCAGTCGGGAACGTCGCACAATCTCGGCCAGAACTTCGCCAAGGCGTTCGAGATCCAATTCCAGGGGCGCGACAAGACGTTGCAGCACGCATGGACGACATCGTGGGGCGTGTCGACGCGGCTGATCGGCGGGGTGATCATGACCCACGGCGACGACAACGGCCTGATCCTGCCGCCTCGAGTCGCGCCGTATCAGGTCGTGATCGTCCCAATTCCCCGCGGCAACTGGCAGGAGACCGTGCTGCCGAAAGCGCGCGAGCTCCAGGACGCGCTCGTGAAGAAAGGCGTGCGCGTGTTTCTCGACGATCGCGACGCGTACACGCCTGGATGGAAGTTCGCGGAATGGGAGATGCGCGGCGTGCCCGTGCGAATGGAGATCGGCCCGAAGGATCTCGAGAAGTCGCAGGTCGTCCTCGCGCGGCGCGACAGGCGCGAGAAGGCGTCGCACCCGATGGACGGGCTGAGCGATCGAATCGTGTCGCTGCTCGACGAGATTCAAGCGGCGCTGCTCCAGCGCGCGCTGAAATTCCGCGAGGAGCACACGACGCGCGTCGACAGCTACGACGAGTTCAAGGCGATCATGGAAGGGCGTCCGGGATTCGTCATCGCCGGCTGGTGCGGCAGCGACGAGTGCGAAGCGCAGATCAAAGCCGAGACGCAGGCGACGCTGCGGAACATTCCGTTCGGCTTCGAATCATCGCGGAAGGCGTGCGTGAAGTGCGGACGTCCCGCAATTGCCGAACCCTGGTTCGCGAAGGCGTATTAGGAACGAAGCCTTCGTTCTCCGTCCTCAGTTCCAGAGTTCAGGCCAACGCTTTGCGGCGGCGTGGCGCTTGGTGATCCGCTCGCGCTTTGCAATCGCGCGAAACGCCGCGCCGAGCTGATGGCGCCAGCGCTCGTCGCCCGCCATCGCCCGCTTCCACGCCGACGCGATCGGGTCCAGGCACGACGCATCGCCCAGGACGTGCAGCGCCGCGAGGAACGAGACGGGCAGCGGACCCTCCGCCTGCTCCATGCTCTCGCGAAGATCGTAGAGCGCGACGCGGCTCCCGCGCAGCGCGAGGGCCTGATGGATCGATCCGCGGAGCCCGCGCCATTTTTCGCGTTCCGCTCCGGCGGTCCGAGCTTCACGCTCTCGGACCGCGTCGACGAGCTTTCTCAGCGTATTCAGGGGCGCCGCTGCGCCTCTCGTCGCGAGCGTATCTCGCAGACTCGCGGGATCGTCGGGAAGACGTCCGTCGATCGCGTCCGTCCATATCGCCTCGACGCGCGCGGCGTCGCCGTCCGCCATCTTCGCCACGCGGTCCAGCGTTCGGTCGCCGGTCTGCTCCATCGCGCGCGCCACGCGCATCTTCACGTCGTCCGGCATGTCTTGGAGCGCTTCGAGCGCGGCGAGGCGGAGTCTTCTTTCCTTGCGCGTGTCGAGCGCGACGGCGACGAGGATGTCGAGCGATTCCGCCGCGGTCGCGCCGTGCCGTGACGCGAGCAGCGCGCGCAGCGCGCCGGCAGCCGCGAGGCCGACGTCGCCGCCGTCCGCGATGGCCTTGCGCGCGACGGGAACGGCGCGCCGATCGCCAATCACCTCGAGTGTCCGGAGAATCGCAACGCGCGCCGCGCGATCGGCCGTCGTGTCGTAGGTTTCGATCAGCCGGTCGACCGATCGCGATCCGATGACGGCGAGCCTCGCGATCGCCGCTTCACGATGGACGTCGTCGGCTCCGCCCAGCGCTGCGACCAGCGCGCGGATCTCCGCGGAAGCGGAGGCCCTGATCACCATTGGAGGCTATGCCTCCGCTTTCTTCTTTGCGAAGAGCCAGGCGATGCCGATGCTCACGCCGTAGAGGACGAGCATCGGTCCGGCCATCATTGCCTGCGAGACGACGTCGGTTCCCGGGCTGAGGACGGCGCCGAGAATGAAGATGATCAGGACCGCGTACTTCGTGTGCTTCACGAGGAAGCCCGCGCTGACCATGCCCATTCGCGAGAGGAAGAACACGATCGTCGGCATCTGAAAGATGACGCCGAAGGCGAGCAGCATCTTCACCCACAACGAGAACACGTCGCTCAGCTTCGGACGGAACTCGAGGTACTCCGTCTCGAATCCGAGGAAGAACTTCCACGTGTAGGGGAACGCGACGTAGTGCGAGAACGCCGCGCCCGACAGGAAGAAGAACGTTCCAAGCCCGACGAACGGCACCGCGAAGCGTTTTTCGTTCGCGTACAGGCCCGGCGCGATGAAGAGCCACAGCTGAAGGATGATGAACGGCAGCGCGAGGAACAGGCCTCCCAGCGCGCCGATCTTCATCATCGTCATGAAGCCTTCCATCGGCGCCGTGTACATCAACTTGTTGTGCTCGGGCATCAGCTCCCAGAGCGGCCGCAGGATCAACTCCTGCGTCTTGCCCACGAAGATGAACGAAATCACGCAGCCGATGACGAGCGCCCAGACGGCCGCAATCAGCCGTGTCCGGAGCTCATCGAGGTGCTCCAGAAACGACATTTTTCCGCCTGCGCCCTCGACCTCCAGGTCGTCGGGATCGCGCAGGGGATCGTCGTCCGGCTCGCGAGGAGCCGTCGCGTTCGAGGGGAACGGTACGAGGGCCATGCCGAAGTGCGATCAGGCGCTGCCGGTGTGTCGCGGGATGCTCGCCCCGTCTTCATCGACGGCGACCGAGGCGTGCGCCTCCGCCGATCGCTGTTCGGCCACCTTTTGATCGGCGGTCTTCTGCTCCTCGACCCGAATCTCTTCGTCGAGGGTGTGCTTGAGCTCGTTCGAGGCGCGCTTGAACTCGTTGAGGCTGCGTCCGAGCGATCGGCCCAATTCGGGCAGTTTTCGGGGCCCGAAGATGATCAGCGCGATCACCATGATAACGACCAGCTCGGGCATGCCGATGGGTCCGAACATATTGAAATCCT
>DATBJJ010000016.1:0-26036 GCA_036556425.1 Vicinamibacterales bacterium | reverse complement strand
TCACCATTTCCGCGAAGGCGTTTTCGGGGTCCGAGAAGTAGACGATTGCGGCCTGCAGGGTTTTGGGCCAAGTCGAAGCAACCATGAACACAGTCTACCCGGACGGGTTACATGTGTCAAGTAAATTATTGCCCAACGTTGAGTGTCCCGATTGGGTGTCCCCGCCCTTATGGTATGGTCGGGGACAAAGGGAGAAGTACGAATGTCGGAGAGAAACGGCGAGAAATCGAGGTACCAAATCAACCGGAAGCGAGGAGTACTGCGGCGCGCGAAGATTCGCGCCCTCGTGGCGGCGCAAGCGACCGGCGAGAAGCGCGCCGCGCACGCGAAACGTCGGGCAAAGGCATAGCCGTCAGGCGTGCACGCCGGGCGCCTCGTGCCCCGTGCGCTGGACGTATTCCACATAGGACCCCGGATACACGTGGGGCCGAACGTCGGTCCCACTCTCCCCGCCCAACTCGAGCACGCGGTTGCTCAACCCCCGCAAGAACACGCGGTCGTGCGACACGAAGATCATCGTGCCGTCGAACCCCGACAGCGATCGCACCAGCATTTCCTTCGTCGCCAGATCCAGATGGTTCGTCGGCTCGTCGAGGACGAGGAAATTCGGCGGATCGAGCAGCATGCGCGCCATGACGAGGCGCGTCTTCTCTCCACCCGACAGCGATCGAACTCGCTTGTCCACGTCGTCGCCCGAGAATTGAAACGCGCCGAGCAGATTGCGCAGCACCCCCGTCGACTCGTGCGGAAAGTCCTTCTCGACCTGGTCCCACACGGTGAGGTCGGGATCGAGCAGGTCGAGCGCCTGCTGCGCGAAGTAGCCGAGCTTCACGCTGGCGCCGATACGCACGCTTCCACGATCGGGCGGCAACGCCGCGGCGATCATCTTGAGCAGCGTCGTCTTGCCGGCGCCATTCCGGCCCATCACGGACCACCGCTCGCCGCGGCGGATCGTGAGGTCGAGCCCGTCGTGGACTACGCGTCGACCGTAAGCCTTGCTCACGCCCTCGAGCACCGCGACCTGCTCGCCCGATCGCGACGGCTGGCGAAACTCGAAATCGACGACGCGGTGCTTTTTCGGCAGCTCGATCTTTTCAATCTTCTCGAGCGCTTTTACGCGGCTCTGCACCTGCGCCGCTTTCGCGGCGTGCGCCGCGAATCGCTCGATGAAGCGCTGCTCCTTCGCGAGCATCGCCTGCTGCCGCGCGTAGGCCGCCTCGCGGTTCGCCTCGCGAATCGCGCGCTCGCGCTCGTAGAAATCGTAGTTGCCGGAGTAGACCGTGATCTCGCCGCCGTCGATCTCGGCGATCCGGTTCACGATGCGATTCATGAAGTCGCGATCGTGTGAGGTCATCAGAAGCGCGCTGGACAGCGACTTCAGGAACGCCTCCAGCCAGATGATCGACTCGATGTCGAGGTGGTTCGTGGGCTCGTCGAGCAGCAGGACGTCCGGCCGTCCGAGGAGCACGCGCGCCATCGCGACGCGCATCTTCCATCCACCCGACAACGCGCCGACATCTCCGTCGATGCGCTCGTCGTCGAATCCGAGGCCGTGCAGCACTTCGCGCGCCTGGCTCTCGAGCGCGTAGCCGCCGAGGTGCTCGTATTCTTCCTGGACCTCGCCGAACCGCGCGAGGATGCGATCCATGTCGTCCGCCGCGGCCGGATCGCTCATCGCGTGATTGAGCGCCTCGAGCTCGTGGTGGAGCGCGCCGACGCGTCCGCTTCCGGCGATCGCCTCGTCCAGCACGCTGCGGCCCGCCATCTCCTCGACGTCCTGACGGAAGTAGCCAATCGTCAGTTTCCTGGGAACCGAGACCTCGCCTTCATCCGGCGCTTCCTCGCCGACGATCATCCGGAAGAGCGTCGTTTTCCCCGCGCCGTTGGGCCCGACGAGACCGACCTTGTCACCAGGATTGAGCTGAAACGACGCGTCGACGAAGAGGACCTGCCGGCCGTATTGTTTCGCGATCGAGGAAAACGCGATTGCCATCGCCTGATTGTGACATTTCCGACCTTCACAATTTCTGAAGAAACGATCGGTAGGCTCCTGGGAACAACGTGAAGGAGCCTTCGATGCGACGACAACACATGTTCTGGATGCTTCTCTGCGCTGCCGCATGCACCACGATCGCGATCGCGCGCGCGCAGCCAACGGGCGGCCCGCCGCCGGAGATTCGCGCGCTGATCGAGGCGTTCGTTGCCGGTGCGAACGGCACGCCAGCGCAGTGGGAGGCGATGGCCAAGGAGCGGTTCGCGCCCGGCTATCTGAAGAAGACGACGGAAGAAAGTCGCGCGGCAATGCATGCGCGAATCAAGAAGGAATTCGGCACCGTCACGCGGGATCGCGTGATGCGGGAAGGCCCGGATGCGCCGCTCGAGTTGAACATAAAAGGATCCACAGGCGCGGCCGGCGTCATCCGGCTGAGCATCGAAGCGGACTCGCCGTATCGCATCACGTCGATCGAGATCGCGCCGGCCGGAAAGCGGGAGCCGCCGCGCGACGATGGATTCCCGCCGCCGCCAATCGACGCGCGGATGACGAGCGGGCAACTGTCGCAGGCGCTGCACGCATATCTCTCGAAGCTGGCGGCCGATGACGTGTTCTCGGGCGCGGCGCTCGTCGCGAGGGAGGGACGCGCAATCTTCGAACGGGCGTACGGATTCGCCGATCGCGCGAACCGCATTCCGAACACGACGGCGACGCGCTTCAACCTTGGATCGATCAACAAGACGTTCACCCAGGCCGCGATCGCGCAGCTGATCGGCGAGGGAAAGGTCGCGCGGACCGACACGCTCGGGAAGTTCTTTCCGGACCATCCGCAGGAGGTCTCGCGGTCCGCCACGATCGATCAGCTGCTCAGGCACACCGCGGGGATCTCGGACTTCTTCGGCGACGAGTTCGCGCGAGCCGCGAAGGATCGGTTTCGATCGAACGCCGACTACTTTCGATTCGTGTCGACGCTGCCGGCGCTCTTCGCGCCCGGCACGCGCAATCAGTACTGCAACGGCTGCTACATCGCGCTGGGTGCTATCATCGAGCGCGCGTCCGGCATGCCGTACGAGAAGTACATGCAGGAGCGGATCTTCGGACCTGCGGGCATGACCAGGACCGGGTATCCGCAGTCCGACGCGATCGAGCCGAACGTCGCGCTGGGCTATACGCGCCGAGGCGGGGAGGGATCGCTTCGGAGCAACGTGTTCAGCCATGGCGCCGCGGGCAGCGCGGCGGGCGGCGGCTACTCGACGGTGTCGGATCTGCTCGCGTACGAGAACGCGCTTCGCGCGAATGCGCTCTCGAGCGAAAGCGCGGCGGCGATCCTCGGCGCGGGCGGCACAAGCCCTGCCGGCCGCCGATCCGGAGGGCTTGGCATTGCGGGCGGCGCTCCAGGCACGAACGCGGTCTTCGAAGCCGACGGCACATGGACGGTCATCCTCTTGTCGAACCTCGATCCGCCGGCCGGCGAGCGCCTCGGGCTCGCGATCATGAAAGCGCTCTCGCCCGATCGATAGCCGCCGGCGATCCCGCCGTGGTCAATCGATACGCGCCCGGCCACCGCACGTCATGAGGGTCGTCGTCATCGAAGACGATCGCGTCGTGTCCGACACGCTCGCGTTGTATCTCGAGCAAGCGGGATTCGACGTAGCGCGGGCGTACGATGGCGTGACGGGCCTCGAGCTCGCGCGGCAGGAACCGGTCGACGTGGTGCTGCTCGACCTGATGATCGGTGGCATCAGCGGCCAGGAGGTCTGCCGGACGCTGCGCTCGGAATCGACCGTCCCGATCATCATGATCACCGCGCGCGCCTCAGAAGACGAACGCGTCGCGGGGCTCGAGCTGGGGGCGGACGACTACGTGTCGAAGCCCTTCAGCCCCCGAGAGGTCGTCGCGCGCGTTCAAGCACTGCTCCGGCGCGTCGCCTCGTCACCAACGCCTCCCGCGCCGCCGATCAGCATCGGAGCGCTCGAAGTCGATCTCTTCGCCCGGCAGGCGCGAGTCGGCAGAAAGCCCGTCTCTCTGACGCCGACCGAATTCCGCCTGCTCGAGGCGCTGGCGCGGCATCCCGGCCGCGCGTTCACGCGCGAGGAGCTGGTCGCGCGAGCGTTCGGGCCGGACTTCGACGGTTTCGATCGAACGATCGACGTCCACATCACGAACCTCCGGCGGAAGCTCGAAGCGGGCGGCGGGCCGCGCTACGTCATCACCGTCCACGGTGTGGGCTACAAGCTTGCGTCGAGCGATGCGTAGTCCCGCATCGAGCTTGCGTACGCGGCTGCTGCTCGCCGTCAGCGTGCTCGCGCTGACGGCCGTCGCCGCGGTCGCCCTTGCGGTGCGCCAGAGCACGCGGCGCGAGTTCCGGAAATTCCAAGAGCTCGACCGAATCAGCGCGCCCTCGACGACCGACGCGGACGCGCGGCGCATCGCATCCGTTCTCGACGGGCGCTGCTGCGGACAAGCCGTGGTCCGCGAGGCCTCCGGTCTTCTTTCCGCACAGCAGATCTTCTTTGTCGTCGACCGTGCGCGCGGCGATGTCGTGACGACCGCAGGACCGGCGGGCGATCGCTTCAGCAATCTCCGGATTCGCGTGGACGGCGATCGCGTCACGCTAGACGGGCGGCGTGCGCGAGACGGCACGAGCGAGGACATCACGCTTCATTTCCGCGGCGGACCGGCGCAATCGATCGCGCTCGAGGGAGGCGGCGCCGGTGTGGTCCGCATCATCACGCTGCCACGGCCGGACAAGGATTCGGCGGACATCGTGTTCCTTGGATCGGTCGATCGACGGCTGCTGACGATCACCGCCCTCGTCGGCGCGCTCGCGCTCGCGGCGACATGGATCCTGACCCGGCGCATCACCGGTCCCATCGGCGAGCTGCGCGATGCCGCCCGCGATCTCGCGACGGGCGATCTCTCGCGCCGCGTGACCGCTCGCGGCTCGGATGAAGTCGCCGAGCTCGCCCGCGGCTTCAACGCGATGGCGTCGGGCCTCGAGCGCCAGCAGCTCCTTCGCAGAAGCCTCGTACACGATGTCGCGCACGAGCTCCGCACGCCGTTGACCGCGCTGCGCTGCCGGCTCGAAACGATCATCGACGGCATGACGCGGAATCCCTCCGAGACGGTGCGCGGCGCGCACGAAGAGGTCTGTCACCTCTCGCGCCTCGTCGACGACCTTCAGGAGCTGGCGCTCGCCGAAGCCGGCGAGCTCCGTCTGCACGTAACCGCGGTCGGCGTCGCCGAAGTCGTAGATTCGGCAGCGCGCGCAGCGGGGCTCGAGAACGACCCGCGGCTGCAGTCAGCGATCGACAACGATCTCGCCGTGCGAGGAGACGCGGTGCGAGTGCGGCAGATCCTCGTGAACCTCTTGACGAATGCCGATCGGCATACGCCGCGCGACGGAACGATTGCCGTCCGCGCTCGCGCAACGCCATCCTCGATCGAGATCGAGATTCAGAACACGGGCAGCACGCTGGACGACGAGCAGATGGCGCAGGTGTTCGATCGTTTCTACCGCGCCGATCCATCGCGTCAACGAACGACGGGCGGTACCGGTCTCGGTCTCGCGATCGTGAAGCACCTCGCGGAGGCGCAAGGCGGACGCGTTTGGGTCCGGCGAGAAAGCACTGGAATGACGTTCGGCGTCGCGTTCCCGATTGACGAGGCGCGCGGGCGAGGATAGTTTTCTTTTCCATGTTCGCGGCTCTGGCGCAGGCCTGGCGCGCGTGGATGAGCGCGAGAGCGTTGGCGGCGCTCGCCGTCATCGCCTTTGCGGTCGGCATCGGATCGGCCACCGCCATCTTCACGGTCGTCAACGGCGTATTGCTGAAGCCGCTGCCGTACGCCGAGCCGCACCGGTTCGTCGCGCTCTACTCGGCGTCGTTCAGCCAACCGGATCAGCGCGGCGCCCACAAGTTTCCCGACCTCATCGAATATCAACAGCGTCTGCAAAGCTTCGAGGCGTTCGGCTGGTTCCGCCCGAGCAGCTTCAGCCTGACGTATGCGGGGCAGCCGCAGCACGTGACAGGCGTGGCGGTCACACCATCGCTCGCGCGAGGCCTCGGCGTCGATCCGATGATCGGCACGTGGTTCGAGGACGACAGCGGCCTCGTCATCTCGTATCGCCTGTGGCAGCGACTCGGATCGAGCGCCGCGATCGTCGGACAGCTTCTCTCTCTCGACGGGCGCCCCTACACTGTCACGGGCGTCATGCCTCCCGCCTTTCAGTTGCCCGTCGCCGGTCCGGGCGTCGGGGGCGCTCCCGCCGACGTGTGGATGCGGCTCGATCCGCTCGGCAAAGGCCAGAATCAGTACGGCTTGAACTTCGCGTATGGGAAGTTGAAGCCGGGCGTCGCGTTCTCGCAGGCGGAGGCCGACGCGAAACGCGTCGCCGCAGAAATCGCGGCGCTCGATCCCGCGGACCATCCTTCCTACACCGCGAAGTTGGACAGCCTGCGCGAGACCGTCATCCTCGAGATCAAGCCGACCTTGCAGCTGCTGACGATCGCGGCCGGCGTGCTGCTGCTCATCACGTGCGCGGACGTGGCCGGCTTGCTGTTGACGCGCTCCATCGCGCGCGCGCGCGAGACGGCGATCCGCGTCGCTCTCGGCGCGGCGCGCCGGCAACTTGCCCTGCACTATGTCTTCGAAGGCCTGACGGTCGCCATCGCCGGTGCCGTCGGGGGCATCCTGTTCAGCATGCTGCTCGTCCGCAGCGTCTTGTCGATTGCCGCGGATCACATCCCGCGCGCCGGCGATATCTCACTCGATCCTCGCGTCGTGCTGTTTGCGATGGGAACCGCGCTCGCGGCCAGCTTCGCGACGAGCCTCGCGCCGTTGTGGCAGGCGACGAAGACGACGCCGTCTGCCGCCCTCAACGAAGGCGTACGCGCGTCCGCGAGCGCGGTCAGCCGGCGGCTGTCGCGATCGCTCGTCGTCGCCGAGCTCGCGCTGGCGTTCGTGCAGCTCACGACGAGCGCCGTGCTCATCGAGCATCTGTGGAATCTCCGGCGCGTTCACCCCGGATTCGATTCAGAAGGGCTGCTGACGTTCGCGATGGCGTTGCGTGACAACGATGACGACGAGGCGAGCGCACGCGTGGTGGCGCACGAGCGGCTCACGTCCGCGATCGAGAGCATCGCCGGCGTGACGAGCGCCGCGTTCGGTAGTCAACTGCCGCTCGCGGGCTGCTGCTTCAGCACAGCCGTCTTTCCCGACGGACGTCCGGCTCAACTCGAACAAGTCGCGCGCACGAACCTGGTCACGGTGACGCCGGGCTTCTTCCGCACGATGGGAATCCCATTGCGGAGCGGGCGGCTGCTCGACTCCCGCGACACCGGACGCGAGCCGCTACGGGTCCTCGTCAACGAGGCGGCGGCGAGAGTGAACTGGCCAGCACAGAATGCCGTCGGGGCGCACGGACGTCTCGGCGCGCCGGACGGCACGAGGTTCCAGATCGTCGGCGTGGTTGGCGACATCCGAAACGATGGTCTCGGCAAGCCCGTGGTGCCCGCGCTGTATCTCCTGAGCGCGGTCCTGCCGCTTCAGCCAGTGACGTTCTTCGTGCGCTCGAGCCTGCCGCCGCAGACACTGGTGCCGGAGATTCGCCGAAAAATTTCCGAGGTCGATCCCACGCGACCCATTTACGACGTCGCTCCGATGCCGGCGGTCGTCGCCGAATCGATGTCCCTCCCGCGCGTCGGATCGTTCATGACGGGCTTCTTCGCACTCGCGGCGTTGTTGATGGCGACGCTCGGCATCTACGGCGTCGTGTCGTACGGCGTGCGTCAGGCGACCGTCGAGATCGGCACGCGCATGGCGTTGGGCGCCATCGGCCGCGATTTGCTGCTGATGATCGTCGGCAGCGGGTTGAAGATGGCCGCTGTCGGCATCGCGCTGGGCGGCATCGCAATGATCGGCGCGGCATGGCTCGTCGTCCGTCTGTTCGAGATCCAGCACCTCGGCGTGCTGCCGTTCATCGTGTCGGGAGCGATCGTGGCGCTCGTGTCGAGCGCCGCGAGCTTCTTTCCGGCATGGCGCGCGACGACCGTGTCGCCGATGGTCGCCATCCGCAACGAGCCTGGCGCCGAATGGCGGTTGACCCGCGAGAGCCTCCGCGATGCGTTCACGAGGGTGTCGCGCGCGATCGCAGCGCCGGATCCCGCGCAGGCGGAAGCGTCCAGCACCGTGACGGCATTCGTCGCCGCTGCACGAGGCGCACGCTCGTATTCGGAGGCGTTCGATACGGCGCTCGCGACGCTCCGTGCGCTGATGCGCGCGGAATCGGTGCGGCTTCTCGAGAAGATCGACGATCAGTATCGCGACATCGCGGCGCCGCTCGATGCGCTGTCAGTACCGGCGGACGGTTTTCTCGTTCGACGACTCCGCTGGTACTTGCATCCGCTGCCGTTCACCGACACCGATCTCGACGGATTGATCGCGTGGGCCGGCGACAGAACGTCGCGCGGCGCGGAGTTCCGGCGTCTCGCGGACGCGGGCGTACGCATGGCCGTCGCGCTCCGCGCGAGAGATGAAATCCTCGGACTGCTTCTGCTTGGCGCGCCGATGGATCGCAACGAGTACAGCGCCGAGGATCGCCGCGTGCTCGCGCAATGCGCCGACCATCTCACTCTCATGATCGAGAATGCGCGCCTGACGACGCGCGTCGTCGAGCAGGAGAAGCTGCGCCGCGACGTGGCGCTTGCCGCTGAAGTGCAGCGCCGATTGCTGCCCGAGCGGCCGCCGGACGCGGCGGGCGCGGCGCTCGCGGCGATGAGCCTGCCCGCGCGAACCGTCGGCGGCGACTACTACGACTTCCTCGACCTTGGCGATCACCGAATCGGCGTCGCGCTCGCCGACGTTGCGGGCAAGGGCGTCGCCGCTGCGCTGATCATGGCGGTCGTCCAAGCGACGCTCCGTATCGCAGCGGCGGAGAAGGGCACGTCGCTTCCCGCGTTGGCGGCGAAGTTGAACGAGTTTCTTCATCGGTCGACGCGTTCGAACAGCTATGCGACGTTCTTCTATGCGCAGCTCGACGAACGCAGCCGCGAGCTGCGATACGTCAACGCCGGCCACAATCCACCCTTCCTCCTTCGGCGCGTCGACGGCAACGCTGCCGGGGCCGCCGCGGAGGCGACGGAGATCGTGGAGCTCAAAACGGGCGGAACCGTGCTTGGCTTGTTCCCGGAAATGGCGTACGAAGAAGCCGTCGTCAATCTCCGATCGGGCGACGTGCTCGTCGCGTTTACCGACGGCGTCACCGAAGCGCTCAACGCGGCCGACGAGGAATTCGGCGAAGCCAGGTTGAAGGCGCTCTTGCAGCGAGCGGCGCATCTGTCCGCCGCCGAGATCTCCGCGCAGATCGCCGGCGAGCTTCGAAGCTGGATTAGGTCCACCGACCAGTACGACGATCTGACGTTTGTCGTCTTGAAGGTCCAGTAGCCGAGTGCGTCCAGGGGGACGCAAAAGTCTCAGCGGCGTTGACCTTTTCGCCGCCGTCGCTCGTAAATGTTAGTTAAAGCGGCTGAAGCCGGCTGGCACGGGTCCTGGTAGCATCCATGCCGGTTACTTCGCTCGGAGGCCACCTTGAGAAACATTGTCTGGGGTGGTTAGCTCCCCAAGGACCGGTGCTGCAGCTACTCTCCCTGCAGCACCGGTCTTCTCCTTCCATTCGCAATCCCAATCGACAATCCGCAATTCGACAATCCGCAATCCGCAGTCTGCAATCTACAATCGCCGGCATGCGCACCATGCTCTGTGTGTCATTGCCTCTCCTTCTCGTTGTTCTCGGAACCCAACCAAAGCCCGCGGCCGAGGCCGACGTTCGCGACGTCGTGAAGCGCTACGTCGACGCGCGCGAGCGCGCCGACGCGTCCGCGATTGCCGCGCTGTTCACGGCCGACGCCGATCAACTAACCTCGTCGGGTGAATGGCGCCGAGGTCGCGACGCCATCGTCAAAGGAACGCTGGCCTCGTCGAAGCAAACGGGCGGAACGCGCACCATTGCGATCGAGACCGTCCGCTTCCCTACCGCCGACACAGCCATTGCGGACGGCCGGTACGAGATCACGGGCGGCGCCGACGGCGACCGCCGGATGTGGACGTCGTTCGTGATGGCGCGCGAGAAGGGGAGCTGGCGGATAACCGCTATCCGCAACATGCTGCCCGATAAACGCTGATTCTGATCCGCGCGATCCGCGCCGATCCGCGCGATCCGCGCCTATCCGCGCGATCCGCGCCTATCCGCGCCTATCCGAGTCCACGGGTTGACAATCGACCCGTAGCGGCGTCAGACTCATGTCGAATGACGACCCGACGAAAGCGGCCACCCAGCGACTTCGACGCGGAGATCCGCGCGCATCTGGACACCGAGACCGACCGGCTGAAAAGTGAAGGGCTCGCGGACGAGGATGCGCGCCACGCGGCGCAGCGCGCGTTTGGAAACGTCCTGAGGGTTCGCGAACGCTACTACGAGCGCGGACGATGGTTGTGGCTGGATCATCTCTGGCTCGATCTTCGATACGCCCTTCGATCGTTTTTGTCGAACCCCTGCCACGCGCTCGCGATCGTGATGACGATGGCGCTGGCGATCGGCGCCGCGTCGGCGATCTTCTCGATCGTGAACGCCACGCTCATCAGGCCGCTGCCGTACTCTGAACCGGATCGGCTCGTCGGGATCATCCAGCGCCATGCGAGGTTCGGTCCGGAGGTCGTCACTGTCCCCGACTACCAGGACTGGCGCGACAACAGCCGCGAGCTGAAGGACCTCGCCGGTGTCTGGACGCGCGTCTACAACCTGACAGGAACGAACGAGCCCGAACGGCTCGACGGCGCCGCTGTCACGCCGAGTCTCTTCACGGCGCTTCGAGTGCCCCCCTCGTTTGGCCGTCCGTTCGGTCCGCAGGATGAAGATCCGCGGACGGTCGTGTTGAGCGATCGCCTCTGGCGCCGCCGCTTCAACGCCGATCCGAACGTGGTCGGGCGCACCGTGAATCTCAACGGCGCGAGCCATGCGGTCGTCGCGGTGATGCCTCCTGGATTCGCATGGCCCGAGTCGGCGGAGCTGTGGGTTCCGCTCGTCGTCGAGCCGAGCATGAATCGCGGCTATCACACGCTTCAAGTGATCGGACGCCTCGCGCCTGGCGCCACGCTCGCCAGCGCGCGCGCCGAGCTCGAGACGATTGCCGCGAGGGCCGCGGCCGCGCATCCGGAGTTCAACAAAGACTGGGGCGTCGAGATCTCGTCGCTGCTCGACTACATGGTCGGGCCGACAACGCGCCCGCTCTTGATCCTCGCGGGCGCCGTGCTGTGCGTGCTGCTGACGGCGTGCGCGAACGTCGCCGGATTGCTCGCGTCGCGCGCCGTCTCTCGGCGGCGCGAGATGGCGCTGCGCGGCGCTCTGGGCGGCAGCCACAGCAGGGTCGTCCGCCAACTGTTGACCGAGAGCCTGACGCTCTCGATCGTGGGCGGCTTCCTCGGCGTGACGCTCGCGTCCGCCGCGATCGACCCGCTGCTGTCGTTGACGACGCTTCCACGCATGCGGGAGATTTCCGTTGACGTCCCCGTGCTGATCTTTTGCGCGATTGCGTCGCTCATGACCGGCATCATGTTCGGACTCGCGCCGGCAATCTCGGCCACGCGGATCGACCTCCGAAGCGCGTTGACGGATCGATCGGCGGGCTCCGGGGGCTGGCTGCGGCCGGCGCTTCTCGCCGCGGAAGTTGCGACGGCCGTCGTCCTGCTCGCCGGAGCTGCCCTCCTGATGCGAAGCTTCGTGCGGCTGCAGCAGGTCGAAACCGGCTTCGACAGCAGTCGGCTGCTGACCGTGCGCTTCTTCATGCCTCGCGCGAGCTACTCGGTCGAGCGATGTATTCAGCTCTATCAGGAAATGCTCGATCGCGTGAAAGCACTCCCCGGCGTCGAGACCGCGTCTGCCGTGAACGCGTTTCCATTCTCAGGCGCGACGGCGAACGTCGTGTTCACCGTCGACGGCCGTCCACCCGCGCCCCCCGGCGAGCCGCTCACCGCGAACTTCAACTCCACGACACCAGGGTTCTTCGAGACGATGGGCATCCCGCTCGTCAGGGGCCGTGCGTTCGACTCGAGCGATCGGGCCGACGGCGCTTTCGTGGCCGTGGTGAATCGAGCGATGGCGGATGAGTTCTTCCGCGGCGAGGATCCACTCGGCAAGTCCGTACGAATTCTCGGGCCGAAACCGCGAACGATTGTCGGCATCGTCGAGAACGTCCGCACGAGAGGCTTCCAGGCGAAGCTCCAGCCGGAGATCTACGTGCCGCACCCGCAGTTTCCGACTGGCGGAATGTTCCTGATCGTTCGAAGCAACACGCGCGATCCCGGAGAGCTCGCGCCGTCGGTTCGCGCCGCGATCGCCGCGCTCGATCGCGATTTGCCGATCGCGAACATGCGGACGGGGCGCGCGGTACTGGCGTCGACGCTCTCGGCCCGCCGGTTCAACCTGCTCCTCATGTCGATGTTCGCGGGTACGACGCTCGTCCTCGCGATTCTCGGCGTCTACTCGCTGCAGTCGTACGCGGTCGCGCAGCGGACGAGGGAGCTCGGCATCCGTGTCGCGCTTGGCGCAGCTCGACGCGATGTCGTTCGGCTCGTCGTGCGTCAGGGGATGCGTCCCGTCGTCGCGGGGATCCTGGCGGGACTTGGCGTGGCGATGCTCGCGACGACTTCGTTGACGAAAATGCTCTTCGAGATCAGCCCTGTCGATCCGTTCGCGCTGGCGGGTGCGGTCGGCGTCCTGATGATCACCGCGCTCGCGGCGGCCGCTGTTCCCGCACGGCGCGCGGCGCGCCTCGATCCGATGATCGCGATCCGTGAAACCGCGGGTGAGTAGACCGCCGGCTATACGCGAAGGTAGATCGCCGTCGCGGCAACGAGCCCGATGACGATGAGCCAACCGATCGTGAAGCCGACGACGTCCTCGCGGAAGGCGCGCCAGCCGAGGCCCGCAGCCGCGCGCCGGAGATGCAGCAGATTCACGAGGAGCAGCGGGCGGCGCTCGGTTGTCTGCATGTCGCTCGGCGTCTGAAGCCGATCGAAGAACTCATCGATCCGCGCGGACGGCTCCGGCGTCGTCACAAGGCTCACGACGACCAGCGCGAGAATCCCGACGACCAGCGCCGCGAGGAATACGTTCGGATCCCAATGATCGAGGCGCTGCCCGGTGATCGCATAGAGAGCGAAGTTGGTCACCAACGCCGCCAGAAGGCTTGCAAGCGCGCCCCACCGATTCGCGCGCCGCCAGAGAATTCCCCCCAGCACGCCGATGCCGACGAACGTCGCAAGCGTTTCGGTCAGGAGAAACGTGTAGAGCACACTCTCGATCAAGTACACCGCATAGAGAACGCCCAGCATCGTGATGACGAAGCCGCTGAAGCGGCCCACCCAGAGGTAGTGCCCATCGCTCCTGTTCGGCATCACGCGCTTGCGATACAACCCCTCGGTGAAGAGCGCGCCGCTGTCGACGAGAAAGGCCGAGCAGGTCGACATGTTCGCGGCGAGAATCGACGCGATCATCAAGCCGAGCGCCCCAGGAAATAGAAGCTGGCGGCAGGCGAACCCGAACGCGTTCTCCGGATCGCCGAGCAGTCCGGCGTCCGCCTTGCCCTGCGCGATCATCGCAGCCACGATCAGCCCGACCAGCGCCCAACCGACCGTGCACACGCGCTTGATCAAGTTTCCGTAGAGCATGCCGACGCGGCACGTGCGCTCGTCCTTGCCCGTTCCGACCGCCGCCAGTTGATGCGGCTGCGCCATGATGCCGACGAGGCCGTTGATCGTCAGCATCACGATCGTCCACGGCCCGATCCCCGACGGCGTTGCCAGCGAGAGCCGGAATGGCTCGAGCGACGACTGGATTCCGTCGAGCCCGCCGACGATGCTGTACCCGAGAGGAATGAGCGTGAACGACAGCGCGATGATGAGGAAGCCCTGGAAGAAATCGGTCCACGCCGCGGCGACGAGCCCGCCGACGAAGCTGTAGAGGATGAACATCACGGTCATCGCGACGACGATCTCGTTGACGCCGTAGCCGCCGCCTGTCGCGAGGCTGATGACTTTGCCCGCGCCCTTGAGCATGCTCCCCATGTTGATGATGAGGAAGCACATCGCGAACACGATGTAGATCGCGGCCATCCACGGGCCGTAGCGGTCTTCCGTGAACTCCGCCATCGTCGTCCGGCGGATGCGCCGGAACACCGGCGCCATCAGCCAATAGAACGGCGTGATGAAGAGGTTCTTCCATTGATACCAGATCGCGGACGCGCCGACGCTGTACACCGCGCCGGCCAGCGCGACGGGCATCTCCGCGTGCGTGCCGACACCGAAGCTCTGCCCCATCATCAGCCACGGGCCGAAGCGCCGCTCGCCGAGGAAGTACTCGCCGCTGTGGCGCACGCGATACCCGGCGACGAGGCCGATCACGGTGATGACAACGAGGTAGGCGCCGAGAACCATCCAATCGAGATACGTGATGCTCATACGCGGACGATGCGGAGCTCGCGTGCGTTGGGATCCCAATCGGCGGTGACGGTGCCGGCTGTCGGAACGCCGAGATACGACGCCGGAATCGTCGATGCCATGGGAATCACGCGATCGATCGACAAGCCGGTGAATCGTACGGCGTTCGCGATCGCGCGATCCATCGTCAAGCTCGATCCGGCAAGATACGGAGTGCCCGGCAGCGACACGCGTCCGTCCTCACCAAGGGCCGCGGTCACGCCGCCAATCGTGTACTCGCCCGGCGGGCTCGCGGCGGCGGCCATCGCGTCGGTCACGAGAATCGTCCATCGCGGGTCTTTCGCGCGCACCATCGCCTTCACCGTGGACGGCGGCAAGTGATGGCCGTCGACGATCATGCTCGCGAAAACGGTGTCCGCCGCGAGCAGCTCCCAGATCACGTTCGGGTGGCGCGGAAGCATCTGGGCGCATCCGTTGCCGAGATGCGTCGCGAGCGTCGCGCCGGCGGCGATCGCGTCCACGATCTGCAGCGGCGTGGCGGCCGTGTGGCCGAGAGCCACGCGCACGCCCGATGCGACGAGATGCTCGATCAGCGTCGTCGCGCCAGGCGTTTCCGCGGCAAGAGTGACGAGCACGATGCGTCCGCCCGCGGCCTCCTGACGCCGGTCGAAGTCGTCGACGGCGGCGGCGCGGACGTGCTCGCGAGGATGCGCCCCACGCGCGCCGTCTTCCGGCGAGATGTATGGGCCCTCCATGTGGATGCCGGCGATTGCCGGATCCTCAATCCCGCTCAGCACGCGCGCGTTCGACGCGAACAAGTCGAACGATGAGGTGACGAGCGTCGGCAAACACCTCGTCACGCCGGTCGCGCGCATGTGCTCGAGCGCGTCGCCGACGCGATCGGCAGACAGACCAGGCGCGTTGAAGTCGACGCCCGCAAACCCGTTCACTTGGAGATCGAAAAAGCCCGGCGCTTCGATCAGCATCGACTACTCGAGGATGGGACCGCGCGTCGAGGCACTGAGAAGCGCCGCCGATGGAGCGTCGAGGTAGACGGTCGTCTTCGCATGCGTGCGGAGAATCGAGGCGGGCGCCATTGGCGAGATCGGCCCTTCGAGGCAGGCTTTCGCGGCCTCCGCCTTGCGAGCGTCGGGAACGATGCAGACGATCTCGTTCGCCTTCAGGATCTGCTTGATGGACATCGAAATCGCTTGCGCCGGCACGTCGTCGATGGAGCGGAACCAACCCTCGCCCACTTGCTGGCGTCTGCAGGCCTCGTCGAGCGTGACGACAATGTACGGACGGTCGACGTCGAAGTCGGCGGGTGGATCATTGAAAGCGAGATGGCCGTTCTCGCCGATGCCGACGAACGCGACGTCGATCGGCTGAGCCGACAATTCGCGTCCGACGCGCTCGGCCACGCCCTGCGGATCCGCCTCTCCGTCGAGAAAGTGATACGTCTCGATGCGCGCGGGGCGAATCAGCCGCTCGAGCAGGTACTTTCGAAAGCTTGCGGGATGATCGATGGAGACGCCCACGTACTCGTCGAGGTGGAACAGCTCGACGCGGCTCCAGTCGAGGTCGGGCTCGTGGACCAATGCGTGGAGAAAATCGAACTGGGACGCGCCGGTCGCCGCGATGATCCGCGCGCGGCGCCGCGCCGCGAGCGATCCGCGCAGCACCTCGGCCGCATGCTTCGCCGCCGCGCGGCTCATCGTCGCTCGATCGCAATATGTTCTAATCGTCAACATCAACCTCGCAGAATATACACTGCGGGGACACCCAATCGGGACACTCAATCGGGACACTCAATCGGGACACTCAACGTTGAGTGTCCCCGCCCTTACCGCCCTTATGCGCATCGCAGTGCTCCTCGGGTGGATGCTCGGCGCCGCGGCTCATGCGGCGGCGCAGTCGTGGCCCGAGTTCCGCGGACCCGGAGGGCAAGGGCATTCGTCCGACGCGGATGTTCCGCTCGAGTGGAGCGAGTCGAAGAACGTCGCGTGGAAAGTCCCGGTGCCGGGCGCCGGATGGTCGTCGCCGGTCATTGCGAACGGACGAGTGTGGCTGACGACGGCACTAGCTGGGCGCGAGACGTCGCTCCGGGCGCTGGCGTTCGACATGGCGAGCGGAAAGGAGCTCGTCAACGTCGAGGTCTTCCGCACGCGGCCCACGAATCCGATCAACCCCAAGAATACGAGAGCGTCGCCGACGCCCGTCGCCGACGGCGATCGTGTCTACGTCCACTTCGGCGCGGAAGGCACCGCCGCGCTGACGACGAACGGCGAGATCGTGTGGAAGACGCGCTACTCGTACGAGTCACAGCACGGCGCGGGGGGCTCGCCGATCGTCTACGGCGACCTCTTAATCTTCAGCTGTGACGGCGCAAACGACGCGTTCGTCGTCGCGCTCGACAAGCAGACCGGCAAACAGCGATGGCGAACGTCGCGCCGCGCGCCGTGGGACCAGGCGTACACGACGCCGCTCGTGATCCGCGTCGGCGATCGCGACGAGCTCGTCAGCGTCGGCGCGTATCGCGCGGCGGCGTACGACCCGTCGAACGGGAAGGAGCTCTGGCGCGTCAGCTACGCGGACGGCTTCTCCAACGTGCCGCGTCCCGTCTACGGCCACGGCCTCGTGTACATCGCGACCGGCTTCCAACAGCCGACGCTGATCGCAGTACGGCCCGGCGGATCCGGCGACGTCACCCGGACGCACGTGGCGTGGACGCTCCGCCGCGGCGCGCCGCTGACGCCGTCTCCGCTCCTCGTCGGCGACGAGCTGTACCTCGTCAGCGATGCGGGCATTGCCTCGTGCCTGAACGCGAAGACCGGCGACATCCTCTGGCAGGAACGCCTCAACGGAGCGTTCTCCGCGTCGCCCGTCTTCGCCGGCGGACGCATCTACTTTCTCTCGGAGGATGGCGTCGCGACGGTCATCGCGCCGGGGACGACGTTTCGCAGACTGACGATGAACGGGCTCGACGGCGCCACGCTCGCCTCAATGGCGATCGCGGATGGATCGATCTTCGTTCGATCGAATTCGCACCTCTATCGGATCAAGAACTGAGTCGGGATCCGGGAGTCGGGATCCGGGAGTCGGGATCCGGGATCAGGGATCAGGGATCCGGGATCAGGGATTCGGGAATCTCGAATTGTGAACGTCCGGATCCCGAGTCCCGGATCCCGAATCCCGATCTACTTCTTCCGATGCACGAACACGCTGTCGAAGAGCGGCGCGCCGCCGCGGACGTCGGCGAGCGTCGCGTGGCGCGACTGCTCGAAGGGTAAACCCAGCGCGGCGGCAAAATCGCCGAGGATCGGGCGGCGCTCGTTGTGGAGGAAGAGTCCGCCTGGCGCCGTCATCGAGGCGATGTTGGCGATCGCCAGCGCCAGCTGCGTGTCGTCGAAGTACGGCAGGATGTTCGTCGCGATGACGAGATCGAACGGCGCGCCGGTCAAGCGCTCGGTGACGATGTCGAGCCGCGCGCCGTCCAGCGCGCGCGCCGACGCGGCATTCATCTGCACGTACTTCGTCAACCGGCCATCCTTGATCTCGACGACGCCAGCCGTGCCGAGCGCGGTGCCGAGCCGGATGAAGTACTCGCGATAGTCCGGCCGCAGCGTCACGCCGTCGCCGTCGCGGAGCTCGGTGGCGAGACGAAGTTTGGGCGGCGACTCACGCAGTCCGCGCAGGTGTGAAACGACGCGCGGGTTGATGTCGGCGCCCACGATTTCGACCTCGCCCTGCACTGACAGCTTGAGCGCGACGAGCGCGTCCATCACCGCCCATGGCTGATAGCTTTGCGGCGGAGCCTCCTGATTGAACGACGTGCGCGGCGCGATATCCAATCCGGGTCCGACGATCAAGACGCGGCGGATGCGGCGCGTCGGGTCGAGGGCGGCGGCGATGCCAATCCCCTCGCTCACGACGAAGCCGGCTTCGATCGCCGTGTCCGTACTCAATCCTCGCGCGCGATAGAGCTCCGCGACCGCATCGCCGGGACGTTCGCTCTTCTGCGCCACGAACTCTTTCTGATACACGAAGCGCATCGCGCGGAGATACTCGCGGCGGACACCGGCGGAACGATCCGCGCGCGATGGGAACACCGTCCGAACCAAGTCACGGAAATAGTCCCGCCGCGGGAAAGAGATATCCCCCTCGAGCACGATCAGGCCTTGTGCTATCCGTTCGTCGGCGGACTTGGGGATGGCGTTCAGCGGCGCCGGTTCGCCGCGAAGGAACGCCCGGCGCGAGGCCTCGTCCATCCCATCGACCAGCGCCTTGGCGGAGAGCGCGGGGTCGATCGGCGTCAGCGAGATCTCGTTCGACTGCAGCAGATAGAAGATGAGGTGATCGAGATCGCCCTCGCGAACGCGGCGATCGTTCTCGGCGTGTGTGCGTTCGACGAAGCGATCGAAGTCCGAGGCGGACAAACCACCGGCCTGCAGGTGCCGCGCGAGCGGGGCAACGTCATTCCACGTGACGCGGCGGACCGAGGTGCCACCTTGCGACGCGTGAGCGAGCGCCGCGAGAACCACCCACACGTACGCAACTGCGCGTACAGACGGCAAAGGCCTGGGGAATCTCCCCAGGCCTTTGCGCGTCGCGTGTGAGACTTGCCGATTCAGATGGGTCTCTAGAAGATCACCCGGAACCCCAGCTGGATGAACCGCTGGAAGTTGTTCTGACCGGTCACGTTTCGGTTGATGCGACCGAAGTCCGCCGAGGTGGTCGTCTGATTGTACTGACGCTCGTCGTACATCGGGCTGTTGAAGATGTTGAACGCCTCCAGACGGATCTGGACCCGAACGTTGTTCGTGATCGGCGTCATCTTCGCGAAGTTCACGTCCACCTGGTACATCCCCGGGCGACGGAACTCGTCGTAGCGGTTCATCGCCGTGCGGCGCTGGAAGTTCTCGCGGACCAGGAAGTACGGCTCCGTGCAGCCGTACGCCGTTGAGACCGCCAGCAGTTGATACACGCCGGTGGTCGCGTTTCTCTGGCCGATGCATGGCTTGACGCCGTAAATGAACTGCCCGTCCTTGTCGCCCGGCAGCGCGATGTCCTTGAGACTGACACCCGGCGCCAGATCGACGTTGCCGGGCATATCCCACGGCTGGCCGGACTGGTAGACGAGCAGTGGCGCGATCGACCAGCCGCCAGCCAGATACCCCGCGAGGCTGCGCTGGTTACGATACCAGGGCAGTTCCCATACGGCTGATGCGGTCACGCGGTGCTTGCGCTGCGAGAAGTACGGCCCTTCGTTCAGGAGTCCCGACACCGAATCGACGTAGCCGCCGATCTCGGTCCACCGCGGCACATACGTGTAGCTCGCGTTGATGGTGACGCCCTTCATCCAGCGCTTGTTCGCGACAAACTGCGCCGAGTCGTAGATCAGCTTCCCGACGTTGAGCTGATTCTGGTTGAAGCCACCGAACGCAGGGAACGGCCGTGCCAGCTCCGATCGGGCGAGGGTCGGATTCGTGAACCGTGTCGTCCCTTCGAAACCGGGCACGTTGAAGAACGGATTCGGTACCAGCTGATCGCAGAAGCTGCGGCTGCCGCCCAGGGTGACGTCGCACAGGCGCTGGAACTCCGCCGGCGCGTCGTTGAAGGCTCGGCTCGTCTCCAGATCGTAGCTGCGGCTGCCCGCGTAGGTGATGTCGAGGGAGATGCGCCACGGCAGCTCGCGCTGAACGCCCGCCGAGAACTGATGGACGTAGGGCACCTTGAAGTCCGGGTTCGAGAAAGCCGGACCGCGTCCGAGGAACGTCAGCGGACCGAGAGAGCTTCCAGGCGGCGCCTGAATCCCACTGGGCCAGGGATTCGACAGCAGATAGGTCGGGTTACGGCCGCCGTCGTTCGACGCAATCAGATTCGTGCTCTGGCTGAACCCGGCATTGTTGCCCTGACCGGTCGGGTTGAGGAAGTACTTGCCGTAGCCGCCGCGGAGCACGGTCTTGTCGTTGAGCGAGTAGGCCAGGCCCACGCGCCCCTGCCAATTGTCCTTGTCGAGCTTCCATGGCCGGTCCGGTGCGCCGTCCACACCGGCGAAGCGGATGCCGCCCATGACCTGCTGCCCGACGCGCGCCGACACCGGGTTGACGATCGTCGGGTCGAATGCGTAGTTCAACAGGTTGTTCTCTTCAGTCACCGACCCGTTGACGTCCCAGCGGAAGCCGAGGTTCAGGGTCAGCTTGTTCGAGACGCGCCAGTCATCCTGGATCCAGGGTGCCACGAAGAGCCACTTGTAGTGCGGCTTCGGGTTGACATCCACGCTGCCGGAGTTCGGCGCGCCGAGGAGGAATGACGCGAAGGCGTTCCCCTCGAGCGCGCTGTTGCTGTTGAGCGTGCTGCGCGTGAACTGCCGGGTGAAATCGAGGTTGCCGCCCGAGTTGTTGTAGTTCTCGTTGAAGACGTTGGTCCACCGCAGGTCGAGACCGCCGCGGATGTTGTGCGCGCCGCGGGTCAGCGACACGTTGGGCTGGAGAGTGTAGTTGCGGTTCCGGTTCGGCGACGAGCCGCGCGACAGCGTGATGAACTCGTCGACGCTGATGACGGGGAAGATGCCGCCGATGTCCCGGCTCGGCATCTGCTGCACGAGGCTTGACGGCCAGAACTCCGTCGAGTCGAAACCGATCGCGAAGTCGGAATAGCTCCACTCCAGGAAGTAGGTGTAGCTGGCGCGCAGGTTGAACACGGTCCCGGCGCCGAAGATTTTCACCCAGTCGCCGACCATCGCGCGGTTGGCGCGCCAGAGCGGAAGCTGGCCGCCCTGACCGGGACCGCTGCGGATGGCGTTGCTGCCCCTATTGCCGATCTCGTTCCGCTTGTTCTCACCCCAGCGGAAGAAGACGCGGTCGTTCGCGCCGATGTTGTGGTCGACCTTCCCGACCCAGTTCCAGAAAATGTCCCGGTTGAAGTGCTCGGCCCAGGCCAGGTTTCGTTGCCACGGCGCAACCGACGGGTCGACATTGTTCGGCTCCGGCCAGTACTTCATGATCGCCTGCGCCGTCGGATTGATCCGGTTGGCCGGGATGATGTTCCCCGGGAACACATCGCGGGTCCACACACCGTTCACATCCCGCCCGGTGTTCGGGTCATAGATCCGGATCAGGTTGCCCGAGGCGTCCACCAGATTGCTGAAGTCGCCGCGCCGGAACGCCGCTGTCGGCACCGCGCCGAAGAGAGGCGCGGGCGTGCCTTCGCGGTACTTCTCGCCCGTGAACAGGAAGAACGTCTTGTTCTTGAAGATGGGCCCGTCGGCGCTGAATCCGTACTGATCGATGTACTGGTCCGTCTTGGGGGAGCTGCGCGAATTGAGGAGGAACGAGTTGGCAGCCAGCCCCTTGCGGCGCATGAAATCGTAGCCGACGCCATGGAAGCTGTTCGTGCCCGACTTCAGCGACATGTTGACGACGCCGCCGGCGGTGCGGCCGTACTGCGCGTCGTACGAGTTGGTCGCGATCTTCATTTCCTGCACGGCTTCGGCCGGCGGAACGTAGGCGATATTGTTGCCGCCCTGGTTGGCGTTATTCGGCGCGCCGTCGAGCAGGAACTCGTTGTTGCGATTCGATCCGCCATTCATCGACCAGTCGGCGAGCGCGCCGTTGTCGAACGGACGGAGGTAGACCGCCTGCGCATTGTAGGTGACGCCGGCGACGAGGACGGCGAGCGCCATCGGGCTGCGCGACTGCAGCGGCAGCTCCGCGATGCGCGCGCTGTCGATGACGGTGCCGCGGCTGGCGTTGCTCGTCTCGAGGAGCGGCGATTCGGCCGTGACCGACACCTGCTCGGTCAACCCGCCGACGCCGAGCTCGACGTTGATCGTTGCGGTCTCGTTGACCGAGAGCACCATCCCGGCGCGCGTGTACTTTTGGAAGCCGGTAAGTTCAGCGGTCAGCGTGTACTTGCCCGGACGGAGGAAGGGAATCGAGTAGTTGCCTTCGTTGTTCGTGACAGCGGTGGCAACTTCGTTGGTGTCGTTGTTCGTCGCGCTGACGGTCACCCCCGGAAGGGCGCCTTTGCTCGAGTCGAGGACTTGGCCTCGAATCGTGGCCCGGAATTCCTGTGCCCCCGCGATGCTGGCCGTCGCCAGGATCGCCAGGACCATCAGGCCGGCCTGCAACCTACGTCTCATCGTGAGCCTCCTCCCAACGTGGTTCAACGTGCAAGACACTCCGGTCGACAGAGAGCTCGCCGCAATAGTCCTACTTTTTTCAGAGCGTACTTATACAACCGCTGGCAGCGTGACACAAGCGCCTGGCCGTAACCGGCAGCTTTTCGAATGCGCTTATTACTTCGGCGATCGCGGCGTATCGCGTGGCGATACGAGGCTCGGGTTGAGCGCGCGCGCCCGCGCGAACGCCGCCTGAGCCTCGTCGCCGCGCCCCAGCCGGTCGAGGGCGAGGCCCATCTGATAGTGCGCGGGAGCGTAGGGCTCGAATACCCGCGTCGCGCGGCGGAATTCCTCGAGCGCGCCGGCCGCGTCGCCGGCATGCAGCTTCTGAATGCCGACCGACGTCCACGTCAACGCTTCGCGCTCGAGCTCGGTCTGCCGCCGCAGGCGTTCGGCCTCGTCCAGGTGCGCTCGCGATCCCGCGTCGTCGCCCGAGGCGGCGAGTACTTGCGCGAGTGTGTAATGCGATGCGGCGTCCGGGCGGAGCGCAATCGCGCGCCGCAGCGACGCGGCGGCACCGGCCCAATCACGCTGACTCTTGAGCACCGCGCCGAGCGTGTAGTGAGCGTCGGCGTATCCCGGCTCTTGCGCGACCGCCGCGCGGAGCGACTGCGCGGCGCGCGCCGCGTCTCCCTCGTGCCAGTAGATCACGCCAAGCGTGTAGTGCGCCTGCGGGCGAGGCTCGGTCGCGATGGTGCGTTCGAGCTCCCGCATCGCGTCGGGTAGCCGGTCCAACCGCCTCAGCACCAGCGCAAGGTTGTAGCGCGCAAGTGTGTGGCGCGGCGCAAGCGACAGCGCTTTCTGAAAGTTCGCGAGAGCATCCGTCACGTCGTGCTCGGATTGCGCCAGGCCGAGGACGAAGTACGCGTCCGGATCCGATGGGGACGCATCGGCCAATGCACGAGCGCGCGCGACGGCTTCCGCTCCGCGGCCGGCCTTCGCCAGCGCCACGATGAGGCTCGTCGAGGACTTCCTCGACGCAGGCCGCGCGGCCAGCGCGGCTTTGTACGCGTCCGCCGCGGCCTCGAGCGCCCCAATCCGCTCGAGCGCTTCGCCCAGCCGCTGCTGCACGTCCGCATCTTTAGGCGTGAGTCCCGCCGCTTCCCAAAGAAGTGAGAGGGCGGCTGGGTAATTGCCCTGCGATTCGAGCTCCACGGCGCGCGCATACGCAGCCTTTGCCCGTCCGGCGTTCTCCTGCGGAGGAGCGCTCGCGAGCGCGGACGACAAGAGCGCGACGGCTGCGGAGGTTAAAACGGGCCGCATGGGCGATTCTGACTAAGATATCTGAACATGAAGCGCAACGACGCCCTGCAGGGCAGCCTTCCGCTCCTGGTGCTCAAGATCCTCGATCGCCGCGGACCGCTGCACGGCTACGGCATCACGGTTCAGATCGAGACGATGTCGAACGAAGTCCTGCGCGTCGAAGAGGGATCGCTCTATCCGGCGCTCCACCGGATGGAGGAAGCGGGCTGGATCAAAGCGCGATGGGCGTCGACGGAGCGTGGACGGCGCGTGCGCATGTACGAGCTCACGTCCGGCGGACGAAAGCAGCTCGCCGCCGAAGAGAATCGCTGGCGCGCCGTGACGGGCGCCGTCGGCTACATTCTGAAGCGCGCGTAGCGGACGAACCCTCTCAAGCGCGCGTTGCGCGCTGGCCGAGCAGCTCGACGAGCGTCCGCGCATTCTCGACCGCGAAGCCCTCGCGATCGTTGTTGAAGTACACGTAAGCGTCCTTCCCTGCGTCGCGCGCTTCCTCCAGCCACGCCGCCCAGTGCCGAAGGTGGCCGCGCGGATAGCTGCCGCCGTATTTCGACGCAAAGCCGTGAAACCTCAAATACACGAATGGCCCGATCCGCAGCCGGGGCGCCTCAGACCCGGGCATGTCGTGCACGCAAAGCGCGACACCGTGCTCCTCGAGCAGCGCGAGAATCTCCGGCGAGTAGCATCGCGGATCGCGAAACTCGATCGCGTGGCGAAGCCGCGCCGGAACGCCCGGCGCCTTTCGCGCGAGCCGCGAGACGAACCGCTCGAGGCGTTCGAGATCGGGTACCCATCGCGGCGGAAGTTGATAGAGGATCGGACCGAGCGTCGGACCCAGCCGTGCCGCCCGCGACAGCAGCCGTTCCAGCGGCTCTTCCGGATCGATCAATCGCGTGAAATGCGTGAGGAAGCGGCTCGCCTTCGCCGCAAACAGGAACCCGCGCGGCACTTGCTCGCGCCAGCTCTGGAACTGCTCCGCCGGCGGCAAACGGTAGAAGCTGTTGTTCAACTCGACCGTGTCGAAGTGCGTGGCGTACGCCGCGAGCCACTCACTCGTCGGGAGATCGCGCGGATACAACCGCCCCGCCCAATCACGATAATGCCAGCCCGAGCAGCCGACGCGAATCCGGGCGCTTTGCTTCTTCGACGCGCGCGTCCGATCACCCACGGCCGCCGTCTTTGCAACTTCGCTTCCGGCTTCCCGCGCTGCGCTGATAAGCTCGACGCTTCGCGTTATGCAGACGAGGATCGCAACACCGGAAGACGCCGCGGCGCTGGCGGCGCTCATCAGCCTCGCGTACCGAGTCGAAGACTTCTTCAAGATTGGCGATCGCACCGATCCCGACGATGTGCGCGCGCGCATGAAGGACGGCGCGTTCCTTGTGCTCGACGATGACAGCGGCGCGATCGCGGGATGCGTCTATGTGACGCGCCACGGCACCACTGGATACTTTGGCATGCTGTCGATCGATCCGGCGCGCCAGGGCCAGGGCTTCGGCTCGCGGCTCATCGCGGCCGCGGAAGCACATTGCGCGAGCCAGGGATGCGCGGAGATGGAACTCGAGGTCGTGAACCTCAGGACGGAGTTGCCGCCGTACTATCGCCGATTCGGCTACATCGAAAGCGGCACGCGGCCGTTCACGGACACGGACAAGGCCAGCCGTCCGTGCCACTTCATCGTGATGACGAAGACGCTGACGTAGTCGGTTGCTCGGTTGCTCGGTCGTTCTGAGAATGGCGGAAGCGCCTGGGAGTCGAACCCAGCCCGCCCGCACAAGTGAGGGCGGCGACCGATTTTGAAGACCGGGAGGGCCACCGGGCCCCATTCGCTTCCTTATCCTCCGGGGGACTTCGTCCCCCGGACCCCCTTACACGCTCTCTCGCTCGCTGCTTCGCCACGCTCGCTCCGTTCGCGTGGCGCGCTTCGCTCCGCTCGCTCGCATGCTTCGTCGAACCGTCGGGGCTATCCCTCCGCGTATCGAACACCACGCCCGCTCCGCGATCATCCGGGGACTTCGTCCCCCGGACCCCCTTACACGCTCTCTCGCTCGCTGCTTCGCCACGCTCGCTCCGTTCGCGTGGCGCGCTTCGCTCCGCTCGCTCGCATGC
>DATBJJ010000015.1:0-19551 GCA_036556425.1 Vicinamibacterales bacterium | reverse complement strand
GGGTGGCCGTTCAGGGCACGATCGAGCACGAGCTGCGACATCTTCTCGACGACGTGCCGGAAGTAGAAGTCGGTTATGCGATCACGCTCGAAGTCGGGTGCCGGGTTCAGATAATCGATCGCGTACGGCACGTCGTCTTTGATCGCGAATTCAATCGTGTTCATCTCGTAGCCGAGCGCGAGGTTGATCGTCTGCGCGTCGCGCACGACGCGGGCGCCGACGCCGGCCGACAGGTACTCGTGTTCGATGAGGTATCGCCGTTCGCGCGGGTCGTAAGCCACCGGGGTGATATCGATCTTGCCGAAGGTGAAGCAGCGGACGTACAGGGTGAAGTCGATGAACTGCTGCAGCGTCATGCAGTAGGGCGCCGTGCGATCGTACGCCTCGAGCAGCTCCCGCTTGTCCTGGACCTTGTAGACGTGCTTCCACCCCCCGCCGGAGTACGGCTTCAGGATCGCGGGCCGCCCCACGTAGTCGAGCAGGCCGTCCCAGTCGATTGGGTAGATCAGATTGTGCAGCGACTCGGGCGTGAGATCGATGTCCGCTGGATACCCCTTCTGCGGCAGGAGCACGGTCCGCGGAATCGCGACGCCCAGCTTCGCCATCACCGAGTAGTTGAAGTACTTGTCGTCGGCCGTCCACCAGAACGGGTTGTTGATGACGTAGGTACCCTGCAGCACCGCGTGCTTCATCGCGCCCCGGTAGTACTCGATTTCGTGCGAGATGCGGTCCACGATCACGCGATACGCGGCAGGCTCGTCCATCTTCGTCCCGCCCAGCTTGACCATCGCCGCGCCGATCCCGTGCGGCGCGCCGAGCTCGTTGACGCGCTGAACGAACGCCGGCGGGAAGCTGTATTCACGGCCGCACAAAAGGCCGACGATGCGCGATGCCCCGTGTTGGTCCATGGCTGCTCCGGGTTAGTTGGCGCCCGCTCGCGTTTCGTGAATCAGGTGCTGCACGACGGCCCTCAGATCGTTGGTCTCCCGGTAGACGGCGAGCTGCCGGTCGGCGCTCGTGCCGTCCCTCAGCACCGTGTGCACGTACTCAATCGCCTGCCGGCTGCCGAGATCGTCCACGACGTCGTCGATGAAATCGAGGAGCTCCACGGCGAGATCGCGCATCGGGACCTCGGCGCGCCGCCCGAAGTCGATCAGCTTTCCATCGAGGCCGTATCGCGCCGCGCGCCATTTGTTCTCTTCGATGAGCGCGCGCCGGTACAGCCGGAATCCCAGATTGCGCACGCGCAGCTTGTGCAGCTTGACGACGATCGCCTGGGCGAGCGCGCCGAGCATGACGGCGCATTCCGGCCGCGTGGGCACGTCGCAGACGCGAAACTCCAGCGTGCCGAACGTCGGGTGCGGTCGCACGTCCCACCAGATCTTCTTCGCATCGTCGATGCTGTGGAGATCGACGAGGAGCTGAATGTAATTCTCGTACTCGCTCCACGAGTCGAAGTGATCGGGGACGCCCGTCCGCGGGAACCGGCGGAACACGGTGGTTCGGTACGACTTCAGGCCGGTGTTGCGTCCCATCCAGAACGGCGAGCTGGTCGAGAGCGCGAGGAGGTGCGGCAGGAAGTAGCGCACTTCGTTCATGAGATCGATCATCATCGACCGATCCGGCACGGCAACGTGGACGTGGAGCCCGAAGATCAAGAGCGACCGCGCGAGCTGCTGGAGCTCTTCGACGATGTTGTCGTAGCGGACGCCTGGAGAGATGATCTGGTCTTCCCAGCGCGAGAAGGGGTGCGTGCCGGCCGCGGCGATCGCAAGGCCGACGCGCTCGGCGGCGTTCGAGAGCTCGTACCGATTGCGGAAGATCTCGTCGCGCAGCTCGCGCACGTCGGCGCAGATTCTCGTCCCCACTTCGACGATCGACTGGTGCATCTCGCGCTTGATCTGGTCGCCGAGCACCGGCGCGCTCGACGCGAGCAGCTCGGAGACGTGCGACCGCAGCTCGCCGCTCTGCGGATCGACGATCTGAAACTCCTCCTCCACGCCGAGGGTGAAGCGGAACACGAAGGGATATTACTTCAGTCGGCAGTCGGCAGTCGGTAGTCGGCAGTCTCAGTCGACGGTCTCAGTCGACAGTCTCTGGCATTCTTGATGCACTGCACAGGAGGACACAGGTCTGGAAACACGGCGAAACGGGTGGAGGAGCTGAAAGTCTGCTCAGGAGCAACCGCCGCAGACGCGGACGGCAGCGGCGGGTTGATAATACGTCACACAACAATGAGGGCGTGCGACTGCCGACTGCCGACTGCCGACTGTGACTGTCGACTGCGACTGACGACTAACGACCGCCGACTGACGACTGACACATGACTACCTGGCCCCTTTTCAATCAAGTTGCATCGCGAACCGACGGCACGGGCATCGAATCAATGAGCGATGAGACGCGCGCCTTGCGCCCGCGGACGGAGGGCGCCGACGTGACGCAATCCGTTTGTCCGTACTGCGGCGTTGGATGCGGGCAACTGATCTTTCACAAGGATGGGCGTGTCCTGTCGGTCGAAGGCAATCCGGCGTCGCCGATCTCGGAAGGACATCTGTGTCCGAAGGGAGCCGCGACGTTCGAGCTTCTCACGCACGCCGCGCGCGCGAGGCGCGTGAAGTACCGCGCGCCCGGCGCGGGCGCGTGGCAGGAGATCGATCTCGAGACCGCCATGGACATGGTGGCGGATCGCGTTTGGCGCTCGCGCGAGCGGCACTTTCAGGAGTCGCGCGACGGCGCGGCGCTGATGCAGTGCCCGTCCATCGCGCACCTCGGCGGCGCGACGCTCGACAACGAAGAGAACTATTTGATCAAGAAGCTGTTCACCGCCGGCCTCGGCATGGTGGCGGTCAGCAATCAGGCCCGCATATGACATAGCTCGACGGTGCCCGGTCTGGGCACCTCGTTCGGGCGCGGCGGCGCGACGACCGCTCTTCAGGATCTGCAGAACGCCGACGCGATTCTGATCATGGGATCGTCCATGGCGGAGAACCATCCGGTCGGCTTCCGATGGGTGATTGCCGCGCGCGAGCGTGGCGCAACGATCATCCACGTCGATCCGCGGTTCTCGCGCACGTCGGCCATGGCCGACATGTGGGTGCCGCTGCGCGCCGGCAGCGACATCGTTTTTCTGGGCGCGATGGTCAACTACGTGCTTGCCAACGGTCTCGCGTTCAGAGATTACGTCGTCGCGTACACGAACGCGGCGACGATCGTCGACGAGCGGTTTCGCGACCCCGAGGAGCTCGCGGGCCTGTTCTCCGGATTCGACGAACACGCGAAGCGCTATTCGGCCGACACCTGGGGATACGCGGGCGCCGACGCCTCGTCCATGCGCGCGCCTCAGCGGGATCCCACGCTGCAGCATCCGCGCTCGGTGTTCCAGATCCTGAAGCGGCACTTCGGGCGATACACGCCGGAGATGGTCGAAGACGCGTGCGGCGTTCCCGCGGCGGCGTTCCTGCGGATCGCCGACGCATTCTGCCGCGCGTCGGGACCGGACAAGACCGCCGCGATCTGCTATGCGGTCGGGTGGACGCAGCATTCGACCGGCGTCCAGATCATCCGGACCGCGGCGATTCTGCAACTGCTGCTCGGCAATGTGGGACGACCCGGCGGCGGAATCCTCGCGCTGCGCGGTCACGCGTCGATCCAAGGATCCACGGACATTCCGACGCTGTTCGACATCCTCCCCGGATACCTGCCGATGCCGGCGTTCGACGAACATTCGAGAACGCTCGACGCCTACATTCAAAAGAACAGCGCCAACAGCGGATGGTGGTCGAATCTCGACAAGTACATCGTGTCGCTGCTGAAGGCGTGGTACGGCGACGCCGCGACTCCCGCGAACGAGTTCGGCTTCGGCTGGCTTCCGAGAATCACCGGCGATCACTCGCACCTCGGCTACTGGCTCGACATGGCCGACGCGCGCCGCGATTTCGAAGGGCTGTTCGTGATGGGACAGAATCCCGCGGTCGGCGCGCCGAACGCGCGGCTCGAGCGGCGCGCGCTCGCGAATCTGCAGTGGCTCGTCGTCCGCGACATGGTCGAGACCGAAACGGCCACGTTCTGGCTCGACTCGCCCGAGGTCCAGCGCGGCGAGCTCGATCCGAGCACCGTTCGCACCGAGGTCTTCTTCTTTCCCGCCGCCGCTCACGCGGAGAAAAACGGCTGCTTCACGAACACGCAGCGGCTGCTGCAATGGCGGGACAAAGCCGTCGATCCGCCCGGCGACGCGAGGAGCGAGTCCTGGTTCATCTTTCATCTCGGGCGGCGCTTGCAGGCGCGCGCCGCGGCCGAGAACAACCCGCGCGATCGCGCGCTGCGCGCGCTGACGTGGAGCTATGCGAACGTCGGTCCTCACGGCGAGCCCGACATCGATCACGTGCTTCAGGAGATCAACGGCTTCGAGACGCGCGATCGAGCGCTCGTCAGCGGATACACGTCGCTCGCGGCGGACGGCAGCACCGCGTGCGGCTGCTGGATCTATTCCGGCGTGTATCCGGAGCGCGGGCGGAATCGCGCGCGCGATCGCGACGCGAGTGGACCGTACGGAAAGGGCTGGGGATATGCGTGGCCGGCCGATCGACGGATCCTCTACAACCGCGCATCCGCGCGGCCCGACGGCGCGCCGTGGAGCGATCGCAAGAAACTGATCTGGTGGGATCAGAACGCGCGCGCGTGGACCGGGTTGGACACACCAGACTTCACGCGCGACAAGCCGCCGTCGTACGTTGCGCCGCCGGGCGCATCCGGCGACGCGGCGCTCGCCGGCGACGCGCCGTTCATCATGCACCCCGACGGCATGGGATGGATTTGGGTGCCGAGCGGTTTGAAGGACGGACCGCTGCCGGTCCACTACGAACCGCTCGAGTCGCCCGTGAAGAACGCGCTCTACGAACAGCAGATCAATCCGGTGGCGGACCCGAAAGCGCGCGCCGACAACCCGTACGCCGACTCGCCCGGCGACCCGCGCTATCCATACGTCCTGACGACGTATCGATTGACCGAGCATCACACCGCGGGCGGCATGTCGCGGACGCTGTCGCATCTGGCGGAGCTGCAGCCGGCGCTCTTCTGCGAGATCTCCCCCGCGCTCGCCGAGGAGATCGGCGCGCCGAACGGCGCGACCGTCTCGATCGCGACGCCGCGCGGCGTCATCGAGGCGCGCGCGCTCGTCACGCCGCGCATGCAGCCGCTCGTCGTCCAGGGCCGCACCATTCATCAGGTGGGATTGCCGTATCATTTCGGCGGCCGCGGCCTCGTGCGCGGCGACGTCGCCAACGATCTCGTCGCGATTTCAGAAGAGCCGAACGTCAGGATCATGGAGGCCAAGGCGCTCGTGTGCAGCGTCGAGCTCAAGCGGCGTTGATATGTCCACCACGGCTTTCCTCACGGACTCGACGCTGTGCATCGGCTGCAAGGCATGCGAGGTCGCGTGCAAGGAATGGAACGGCATTCCCGGCGACGGCTTCACGTTCACGGGCTTCTCGTACGACAACACGGCGGGGCTCGGGCATTCGACGTGGCGTCACGTCAAGTTCATCGAGCGCGGAAGCGCGCCCACGGGCGCCGACGCCGGGTACCGCAGCAACACGTTCCGCTGGGATTTCTCGTCCGACGTCTGCAAGCACTGCGAGAACGCCGGATGCCTCGAAGCGTGCCCCACCGGATCGATCGTTCGAACCGAATTCGGCGGCGTCTTCATCCAGCCTGACGTCTGCAACGGCTGCGGCTACTGCGTCGTCGCCTGTCCCTTCGGCGTCGTCGATCGACGTCCGGACGATGGGCGCGCGTTCAAGTGCACGTTCTGCTACGACAGGCAGAAGGCCGGGCTTCAACCGGCGTGCGCAGCGGCCTGCCCGACGCGGTCGATTCAATTCGGCGAGATCGACGACCTGCGGCGCCGCGCCGGCGAGAGAATCGAGGAGCTTCGCGCGCGCGGAATCGAGGATGCGGCGGTGTACGATCCGCTGGAGACGAGCGTCGGCGGAACGCACGCGATGTTCATCTTCCGCGGCGACCCGGCGGACTACAATCTACCGGCGTCACCGGAGGTTCCCACGATCCACTTGAGAGCGGGCTGGCAATCGGCGGCGGCGGCGGCCGGGTTGATGCTCGCCGGTATCGCGTTCGCGTTCGGATCGCTCGGCGAACGGCGCGGCAGATCGGGGCGGGCCGCGCGGTGAACCGTGTGTTGCTGATCCCCGCCGTCGCGTTGATCGGATTCGGCCTCGAAGGCTTCTACCACGCGCTCCACGGCCGCGAGAAGGTCGCGATCGATTGCCTCGATCTGACGCGCCAGCGTCCGCCGTCGCACCGGCTGCTCGTCACGGGATGCGAGATTGACTACGCGGGATGCGGATACCGCGAGTCCGGCGGCCAGATCAAAGAGTTGTTCCTGCCGGCGCGCCCGGCGGGCCGCGCCGTTGCCGCGCCGCTCGTCGTGGCCACGAGCGACCCCGACGCGATCGCGATCGCGCAGCAGCAACTGAGCGGACGCGCGGTGGCGCCGGAGCAATCGATCGCGGTCATGCAAAGCGTCGCGGCGCGCGTCAACGCGACCGCCGTGATCGACGGGCTCGCGCGAGCCGGCGTCATCGAGCGCGTGCGATCGCGCCGCATTCTCTCGGGCTTGAGCTCGCCGATCGCGTCGAACGCGCTCCTCGTCGATCTCGGCGAAACGCCGGACTATTTCACGCCGCTCCTGGCGCTCGGCGCCGGAGCGCTGCTCGCGGCGCTCCCGTTTCTCTTCAAGAGTCCACCACGGCGCGCGGCCGCCGTTCCCGAGCGGCCTCCAGTCTTCGATCCGCCGCCCGCGCCGGCGTACGTTCCACCAAGCGCTCCGGCCGTCTCCGTCGCGCTGCCGCGCCTGCTGCTCCTCAACCTCGACGCGTCTGCGGGTCCTGAGTCAATCGAAAAGGCGCCGGCGCTCGGTGTGCGCCGCGAGGTCATCGCGCGGCTCTCGAGCGCGATCCCCGAGCTCGGCGTCGAGGACTCCGGCCGCGTGCTGTCCCGTCCCAATTCGATCCGGATCGATCTCGGGTCCCAGGATCCGGTACTGGCGGCGACGATCGAGGCTCGCGGCGAAGCGGGCGTCGCGCTCGTCAAAGAAGTGCTGCTGACGACGGGGTGGCGCGCGTTCGCGCCGAAGACCGGGCTCTTCGTCACCGTCGACGAGCTCACCGCGATTGGCGCGTTGGCGTCGAACCGCTGATCATGTCCTACTACGACCTGCCGCTCTTGAAGTCTCCCGTGTGGACGTGGGAGGTGCCCGCATACTTTTTCGTCGGCGGCGCCGCGGGCGCGGCGGCGGTCGTCGCCGCGGCGGCGAGGGCGGCAGGCGCGAATCCCGCGCTCGTGCGCGACGCGCGATGGATCGCGGCCGCTGGCGGCGCGCTGTCGCCGGCGCTCCTGATTTCCGATCTCGGCCGGCCCGAGCGGTTCCTGAACATGCTGCGCGTGTTCAAGATGCAGAGCCCGATGTCGGTTGGCGCGTGGACGCTCGTCGCGTTCTCGAATGCGGCCGGCGCGAGCGCGTTCGCCGCGACCGCGCACCGCGCGCTTGGAGGGCGGCTGCCGGTCAAGGTGGTCGGCGACGCCGCGGAGGTGGTGTCCGCGGCGACCGGGCTCGTGCTGTCGACGTACACCGGAGTGCTGATTGGCGCGACCGCGGTGCCGGTATGGTCGCGAAACGTCTCGCTGCTGCCGATTCACTTCGGCGCGTCGGGTGTTGGCGCCGCGGTGTCGATGCTCGAGTTGATGGGACACCGCGATCGCGCGCTCAACGCCATTGCGATTGGCGCCGCCGCTACCGAGACCGCCGTCGGCCTGGTGCTCGAGAGCCGGGGCGACCCGGCGCTCGATCCGTTGAAGCAGGGATGGTCGGGCAGCGTCACACGAGCGGGCGGCCTCCTGTCGGGACCGATCCCGCTCGCGCTTCGCGTGCTCGCCGGACGATCGATCGCGGCGCGGCGGATTGCCGCGGCCTCTACGATCGCTGGCTCGCTGCTGACGCGGATCGGATGGCTTGCGGCCGGAAGATCGTCCGCGGGCTCTCCGGGCGCATCACCTGATTGAGGCTCTCGGCCAGCCGCCACACCGCATCGTCGATCGCGTTCGGCAGCACGCTCGAGAAGCACAAGCGCAGCTCGGACTCTCCGGCGGGATCCGGATAGAACGCATGGCCGGCGACGAAGGCAACGCCGGCCGCCAACGCACGCTCCTGCAGCGCCCGCGCGCTGACGCCCGACGGCAGGCGCGTCCACAGATACAACCCGCCCTGCGGCCGCGTGAATCGCAGCGCGCCCGCCGGCACGTGCCGCTCGATCGAGGCGACCATCATCGAGCAGCGGCGCGCGTGCTCGGCGCGCAGCACGCGCAAGTGATCGTCGAAGCTGCCGTCGCGAATCAGGCGCGCCATCGCGAATTGCACGAGGTTCTGTGTATGCGGATCGAGCCGCTGCTTGATGATCGCGATTTGATCGACGATCGACGGCGCGGCGGAGAGCCATCCGAGCCTCAGCCCCGGCGCGAGCACCTTCGAGAAGCTGCTCAGATGAATCACGATGTTCTGCGCGTCGAGCTCGCGCAGCGAAGGAGGCGGCGTCTCGCGGAAGTACAGCTCGCGGTACGTCGCATCCTCGACGATCGGCACGCGGTAGCGCTCCGCGAGCTTGAGCAGCTCGCGCCGCGCACGAATCGGCATCGTGAGGCCCGTCGGATTCTGGAAGGTCGGATCGGTGAAGATCAACTTCGGCCGATAGCGGACGAGCAGATCCTCGAGCTCGTCCATGTCCGCGCGCAGAACGTCCCATCCAATCAGCTTCGCGCCCGCGGCACGGAACGACTGAATCGCGCCAAGATAGCCTGGGCGATCGACGATCACCGCGTCGCCCGGATCGACGAGGCACCGCGCGAGCAGATCGAGCCCCTGCTGCGCGCCGCCGAGAATGAGGACGCTCTCGGCCGGGACGCCGAACCGCTCCGCGATCGCTTCGCGCAGCGCGGGCTGACCTTCAGTCGGTCCATGCCGCCAGACGGCGTGCGATTCACGCTTGAGCACATGATCGACGGCCTGCTGGAACGCCGCGGTCGGGAAACAGTCGATCGCCGGCTCGCCGGCGGCGAGCGACAACAGCCGCGCGTCGGACGAATGACGAATCGTGTCGCGGAGAATGGAGTCGCTCGATCGCAGCGCCGCGGCGGCAATCTTTCCTCGCCACGCGAACGGCGCGCCGGTCGGATCCGGCGCGGCGCAGACGAACGTGCCGCGGCCGACGTATCCGCGCAAGAGTCCGCGCGACTCGAGCTCGCGATACGCGCTGACGACGGTCGTGCGCGAGATGCGGAGGCGCTGGGCGAGCTCTCGCTCCGGCGGCACGCGCGCGCCCGACTGAATATCCCCGCGCGCGATCGCCGATTCGAGGAGGCTCACGAGGTGGCCGTAGAGTGGCCGGGTCGTCCGGACGAACTGCCGCTCGATTTGCTGGATCATGGCGGGAATCAGTCTGAACCGTCTTCCCAGTCCAAATCTAGTCCAATCGGCGATTGGCTCCCGAAATCAGGGCCAAAACATGGGACGAACTACAGGCCAATAGCGAAATGGACTCGCTGATCCACGCCAATCTGCGCCACGCGCTTCGAGCCGTCACGCGCGCCAAGGGCACGGCCGCGGTGCTGCTGACGAGCCTCGCGCTCGGCACCGGCGCCAACGCCGCCGTGTTCGGCGTGCTCGACGCGCTCCTCCTGCGCGGGCCCGCCGGCGTGGAGAACCCGCGCCGCCTCGCGAACCTGTACACGAGTGAATTCAGCGGCTCGCCGTACGGCGCGTGGTCGTATCCCGACTACGAATCGGCGCGCGGCAGCGCCTCCGTCTTCACCTCCATGGCGGCGATCGACGATGGGACGGTCGACAACGTCCGTATCGACGAGGCGGGACGCGCGGCGCGGATCGCGCAGGTGACGGACGATTTCTTCGCGGCGCTTGGCATGACGCCTCATGCCGGCCGCCTCACCCTGCAGCCCGATCGCGAGCGACCGGCGGCGATCGTGAGCGCGCAGTTGGCGGAGGAGGTCGGGGGATCGGCGGGCGCGCTCGGAAAGGCGCTCGCCATCGGCGACACCACCTACTCGATTGTCGGCGTCACGCCTCCGCGGTTTCGCGGCCTTCAAGTCGGCCGCGAATGCGACGTCTGGATCCCGATCGCATCGCGATCGAGATCGCGCGGCGATCGCCGCTTCGCGGTAATCGCGCGGCTTCGTTCCGGCGTCACCATCGATCGCGCGGCGACCGAGCTGCGGCGGATCTCGGATCGGCTCGCCGGCGAGCATGCGCGGACGAATCGCGGAAGCATCCACGATCCAAACGCGCCGCGACTCATGTCGATCGAGCGCTTCTCGAATCTCGATCGCGGCGCGTCCGCGCAAACGACGCTCGTCGGGTTCGTCGTCGCCGGCGCGTCGACGTTGCTCCTGGCGGCGGCATGCTTCAACGTCGGCGGCCTGTTGCTGTCGTCCTCGCTGGCTCGCGCACGGGAGCTGGCGATCAAGATGGCGCTCGGCGCGACGCGCGCGACGCTCATGCGGCAACTGCTCATCGAAGCGATTGCGCTATCGCTCGCTGGCGGCGCCTTGGGCCTGCTCTTCGCCGTGTGGACCGCGGAGATCATCCCGGCGCTGTTCATGACCGAAGAGGCGGCGCGGCTCGATCTGCGACTCAGCGCGCGCACGATCGCCCTGACGATCGGCGTCGCCGGCGCCGCCGGCGCGGCGTTCGGGATCGCGCCCGCGCTCTACGGCACGGCGTCGCCCGCCGTCACCGCGCTCCGCGCCGATGCCGGCGGCGTCGGCGAGCGCGAGCGCGGATCGCGTCTTCGCCGGCTCATCGTCACGAGCCAGATCGCGTTCTCGACGATGCTGCTGCTCGTGACCGGGCTGCTCATCGCGAGCCTCGGCCGCGCGCTCGAGGGCGATCTCGGCGCGACGATCAAGCAGATCGCGGTGCTCTCGATCGATCTGCCCGGGCAGTTCGGCGATCCGACGCGCGGCATCGCGGTCAGGACCAAACTGCTCCAGGACGTGCCGAAGATCGGCGGGGTCGTGCGCGCCGGGTGGTCGAGCACGCTGCCGCTCGGGCGAGGCAACCGCGGCGTGTTCGAGATCGAAGGAAGCGCCGCGGACGTCAGGGACAAGCAGGAATTCGACGTGGCGGTCGTCACGCCGGAGTACTTCGACGTGCTCGCGATGCAGCCGATCGAAGGGCGCCTGTTCGATTACGGAGACAGCGCGCTCGCGACGCCAGTGATCGTCGTCGACGAGCTGCTCGCGCGGCGGCACTTCGGCGAGCACGCGATCGGCAGCGTCATGATCGACGCGCGCGGCACGCGCCTGGAAATCGTCGGCGTCGTGCCGAGCGGACGCTATCGCACGCTGCAGCAACCGCCGCAGCCGACCGTGTACTACCCGGCGATGCAGGAGTATCTGTGGCGCGGCCATCTCATCGTGCGGACGTCGACGGATCCGGCACTCATGTTCGACGTGCTCCGTACTGGCACGAGCAAGGCAGGCGGCTCGCTGAGCATCCCGCGGATCACGACGCTCGAGACGCGCATCTCGGAGTCGCTCGCGCTCGATCGCCTGACCGTCACGCTGGTTGGCGCGTGCGGCGTGATCGCGCTGGCGATGTCGACTCTGGGGGTCTACGGGATCATGAACGACGCCGTGCGGCGGCGGACGCGCGAGATCGGCGTGCGCGCCGCGCTCGGCGCCGGACCGTTCCAGATCGCGCGGCTGATCGTGCTCGAAGCGGCGTACCCGGCGGCCGGCGGGCTCGCGATTGGCGCGCTGGGCGCGCTCGCGGCCGCGCGCGTCGGGCGATTGCTCCTTCACGGCGCCCCGCCGATCGATCTGACCGCGCTCGCTGCCACCGCCGGCGCGCTCTTCGCCGTCATCATCGTCGCGGCGATCGTGCCGCTGCAGCGCGCGTTGCGCGTGCATCCCAGCATCGCGCTCCGCGCCGAGTGAGCGGCGCTCCGCTCCTTCGTTCAGCGCAGATCTTCTTTGATGAGATCGGTGTTGATCGCGAACGCCGCTTCCGCGCCTTCCGCGGCGGCGACCACGACCCATTGGACCGCGCGCGACGCGTCGCCGGCGACATAGAGGCCCCTGATGTGGGTCGTTTCGTATTGGCCCGTTCTGACGGTTCCCTTGTCGCCGATGTCGCACCCCATCCGCACGGAGAGATCCGATCGCTGCGATTGGCCGGTCGTGAAGAACAGCGCGCGCCGCGGCAGGCGGCTTCCGTCCTCGAACACGACGTGCTCCAGCACGCCGCCGCGCCCCTCGAGCCGCGCCACGCGAGCCTCGCGAATCGCGATCCCGTTGCGCTCGAGCGTCTCGCGATCGCCCGGCTCGAGCTCCGGCGGTCCATCGGTGCACAGGACGAGGTCACGGCTCCACGCGGTCAACTCGAGCGAGAGTCCGCGCGCGCGCGCGCCGCGTCCGTAGATCGCGAGCGGCGCATCGCGCACTTCCCATCCGTCGCAGTACGGACAATGGAACACGCTCTTTCCGAACAGCTCTCGAAAGCCTTCGATCTCCGGCACGTTGTCGACGACGCCCGTCGCGAGGAGGAGCTTGCGGGCGCGGACGCGCTCGCCGCCGGCGAGGAGGACGTCGAACCGTTTGTCCTCGCGGCACGACGCATCGGTGACTTCGACGTGCCGCAGCTCGACGGTGGAGTACTGCGCGATCTCGGTGCGCGCGAGCGTGAGGAACTCCGCCGGCGCGATGCCATCGCGCGTGAGATAGCCGTGAAGCGCGTGCGACGCGGCGTTTCGCGGGCGGCCGGTATCGCACACGAGGACCGATCGCCGGCAGCGGCCGAGCATCAACGCGGCGCTGAGGCCGGCCGCGCCGGCGCCAACGATCACCACGTCGTAGATCGGAACGGCGTCAGGGCTCTGTTCGCTGGAGGGCATCGAAGCGCGGGTGGCCCTTGAGGCTCTCGAGATCCGGATCGCGCCGGACGCGCGCGGCGGTCAGCGCCGGCAGCGTTCGATGGACGCGCTCCAGCATGTCGAGCGCGCGATCGGTGTCGCCTCGCAGCGCCAGCAGACACGCGATGTAGTAGCGCGTGTAGGGATCGTCCGCGCCCTTGGCGACGCGCTGATCGAACGCCTTCATCGCGCGATCGAAGAATCGCGCCGCTTCCTCGGGCCTGCCCCACCGGTGATACGCGGCGCCGAGCTTCATCGTGATCTCGATCGACGTGCGATCCTTCAGCGCGTGATCGCTGGAGCTGACGAACGCCAGCCCGCGCTCGTACTCGCGCACGGCATCGGCGTAGCGGCCCTGCAGATAGAAGACGTATCCGAGACGCGCGTTCGCGCCGACGACCTGCAGTCCCGCGTTGCCCGAGATGTATTGGTCCTGCAGCTCCACGGCGCGGCGCGAGACTTTTTCGGCCTCCTCGAAATGGCCTTCCCACGCGAGCAGGAGCGCGAGCTGCAGATACGAGTACCCGGCTTCGGGGTTGAGCTCGATCGCCTTGCGGAACGCCGGAATCGCCGCGGCGAAATCGCCTTTGCCGACCCAGTACGCGCGGCCGAGGCCTTGATACGCTTGCCCGTTCTCCGGATCGAGCCGAATCCCGTGATTGATCGCCTCGATCGCGTCGTCGATCTGCCCGAGGTTGAGCAAGCCCGCGCCGAGCCAGACGTGCGCGTCGGGAAGATCGGGATCGAGCTCGATCGCGCGGCGCTCCATGTCCACGCCTTTGCGGATCAGATCGGCAATCGAGAGGAACGAGCCTTTGAGCGAGTACGCGCCGCCGAGCGCCGACCACGCCATCGCGTACTCCGCGTCCTGCTTGATAGCCTCCTCGAACGCGGCAATCGCGCGCTCGATCGAATCGCGCGACGCGAGCCGCAGGTTCATCATGCCGCGCGCGAAGCTCTCGTAGGCCTCGACGGATTTCGTTTCGCGGCGCTCGATGCCGGCGATCTCCGTCCCGCGGAGCGCCAGGTTCAATCCCTGACTCAAGTCGTAGACGATCTTGTCCTGCAGCGCGAAGATGTCGCCGATCCTGCCGTCGACCTTCACCGTGCGGCGCACCTCGCCGGTCTCGATGTCCACGAAGTTCGCGGTGATGCGCACCAACTCGCCAAGACGCTGATAGCCGCCGACGACGACCCAGGTCGCGCCGAGACGGCGGCCGATGTCGATCGCCAGCGAATCGTCGAGGTGCGCGCCGGAGCTCAGATTGCGGAGCGCGTCGTACACGCGCGCGCGGCCGATGATCGTGAGCCCGTGGATGTTCTTCAGATCGGAGCTGACGGTCTCGGCGATGCCGGTGCCGATCCAGTCGTCCGCCGGCTCGCGCGTGATGTTCGCGAACGTCATGACGGCCACCGATCGCTCGATGGGCGATCCGCCGTGGCCCGCGGCCACCCGGCTCGTGGTCACGCGCGGCGTCGCGTCGAGCTCGCGCGCGACGTCGCGCAGATCGGCTTGCATGTCCCGCGCGGACTGATAGCGAAACGTCGGCGACTTCTCGAGCGCGCGCGCGATCACCGCGTCGAACGATTGCGGAATCGTCGCCGCGTAGCGCGACGCCGGCGGCGGAATCTCGTGGAGGATCCGATCGATGATCTCGGTCGGCGACGAGCCGACGAACGGCACGCGCGCCGTCGCGAGCTCGAAGAGGACGATGCCGAGGGAGAACAGATCCGTCCGGTGATCGACGGGATGCCCGAGCGCCTGCTCCGGCGCCATGTACGACACGGTCCCGACGACCATGCCGGCCATCGTCACTTGAGGACGCGTGATCCTTGCCGCTTCCGATCCGCTCGGCGCCACGAACTTGGCGAGGCCGAAGTCGAGCACCTTGACGAGGCCGCGCTCGGTCCGCATCAGGTTCGCGCTCTTCACGTCGCGGTGCACGATCCCGCGCGAGTGCGCTTCGTCCAGCGCGTCGGTGACCTGCAGCCCGATCTCGACGACCTCGCGAACCGGCAGCGCGCCCTTCGACACGCGGTTCGAGAGGAGCTCCCCCTCGACGTATTCCATGACGATGAAGTCGGCGCCTTTGGATTCGCCGATGTCGTAGGTGACCGCGATGTTCGGCGAGCGCAGCATCGATGCCGCGCGTGCTTCGTTGAGGAGCCGCGCCCGGCTCTCGGGATCCGCTTTGAGATCGGCCGGCAGGAATTTCAGCGCAACGTCACGGCCGAGCCGTACGTCCTCCGCGCGATACACTTCCCCCATCCCGCCCGCCCCGAGACGCTCGCCGACGCGATAATGCTGTACGGTCGTGCCGCTGAACGTAGTCACACGCAAAGTCCCGCTCGATCAACTACGACGCCGCGGATGAGCGCGGCGATCCCACAGACAAGTATATTGAGAGAACTGGCGGGCCGCTTGACCTTCCGATGGTGTCAAAGATTAATCGAATCCTCATGAGAGCAGCGTTGTGTGCGGTTTTGTCGATCAGCTTCGGCATGGCCGCTGCGTCCGCGCAAACTGCTCCACCACACGATCACGCGGCGACGACGCGAACGGGGCCGTGGCACGCGATGCAGGATGCCGTCGTGTTCATGACGGCGAACCATCAGGACAGCGAGCGCGGCGGCGACGAGCTCGCGGTCCAGAACTGGTGGATGGGAATGGCGTCGCGTCAGGCAGGCAACGGCATCCTGCGCGTGTCGCTCATGTTCAGCTTGGAGCCGGCGACGCTCGGCAAGGATGGATATCGCCAGATCTTTCAAAGCGGCGAAACGGTCGATGACCGTCCGTTGATCGATCGTCAGCATCCGCACGATTTCCTCATGCAAGCGTCGGTCGTGTGGAGCGCGCCGATCGGTTCGAACTACATCCTCACGCTCGCGGGCGCGCCGGTCGGCGAGGCGACGCTCGGGCCGGTCGCGTTCATGCACCGCGCATCGGCCGCGAACAATCCAACCGCGCCCCTGTCGCATCACACACTGGACTCGACTCACATCGCGATGGGCGTGATCGCCGCGGGACTCGAGCGCGGGCGGTGGCGGGTCGAAGGATCCCTCTTCCACGGCGGCGAACCTGACGAACAGCGATGGGATCTGATGGATCCCGGACCGCTCGATTCATGGGCCGTGCGCGGATGGTTCCGTCCATCGCGCGAGTGGAGCTTTCAGGTGTCGCACGGCTTTCTCACACAGCCCGAGGCGCACGAGATCGGCGACGTGCGGCGTACGACGGCCTCCGCGTCGTGGTTCAAGCGCAGAAAGAACGGATGGACCGCCGCGACGGCGGCGTACGGGCGCAACAACAAGATCGGCGGAGACTTCAACGCGCTCGTCGGCGAAGCCACGCACGCGTTCGGTCCGTACACGCTCTACGGCCGGCTCGAGTCGCTTCAAGTGGAAAGCGATCTGCTTCGATTCGGACGGCACGGATTCATCGCTGGCGCCAAGGACGGGCACGTACCCGACACCGGCGAAGGGCGCGACGTCGTCACGATGCTGACGCTCGGAGGGGCGCGGACGATTCTCCGGCCGCGAAGCTGGGACGTGGCCGCCGGCGCCGATCTCGCGGTCTACGGGGTGCCGAACGCGCTCAAGCCGTTCTATGGCGAGCGGCCGCTATCGTTCCACGTGTATCTGCGCGTCCGTCCGCCGGTGCGGGCCGGCGCAGAAATGCGGATGATGGAATCGACGATGACGCAACGTTGAGATTGCAGATTGCAAATTGCAGTCGCCGATTGCAATCACTTGCCGACCTTCGAACTCAGCCACGCCTCGCGGAACGCTTTCTGCTCCGCGGTCAGCGTGCCGCCAGCCGACTCGACCGTCACAACCTCGAGGCTGGGATCTTCGCGCAGCACGATCGCGGCGCTCGCGGTCGACCCGTTGCGGCGCTTGATGGTCACGCTCAACCGATCGCCGGGCTTGCGCGCCTTGAGCGCGCTCTGGAGAACGCCGTTGCTCCAAGCCTTGCCGTCGACGTCGACAATCACGTCGCCTTGATCGAGGCCGGCCTCGAACGCCGGCGTTCCCCACGGGACGAGATTGGTGATCGCGCCGCTGCCGTCGATGTTCGACAGCGTCCGCGGCGTGCCCGCGACGGCAAGTCCCGACCACGCGCCGCCAGGATAGCGCTTACGCAGAATCAGGCCCGCGCGCAAGAGCAGCCGCGTGTAGTCGGCCGCGTCGCGCCCTTCGATGTACTTGTCGAAGAACTCGTCCGCGAATCTGCGATCGCCCGAGACCTCGGCCAGACGGTCGCGGGCGTCCTTGAGCGTGTACGGCTTCGCGACGAGGCCAGGCTCGGGTCCGCCCGGCTTCCCGTGCGCGCGCCACATCGCGCGCATGTAATCGTCGAGCGAGATCTTTCCGCTGGATCGATCGCGCAAGCTCAAATCGAGCGCGAGCGCTACGGCCGCGCCGTAGGTGTAGTACGAAATGAACGTCGTGGAGAAGTTCGTGCGATCCACGGAGCGCGCCGCGTCGGTGAACGGCGCGAGCTCGCTCATCGCCACGGCCGATCGAAACTGGCGGCCCGCTCCGTTGATCACCGACACGGCGGGACCGGCGAGCCCCGGAATCGATTGATCGCGGCTCGTCAATCCGGTCCGCGCCATGATCAAGTTCCCGTAATACTGCGTGAACCCTTCGGCGAGCCACAGCTCGCCCGACATGTTCGCTTCCTCGAAATTGAACGGCTCGAGCGTCTTCGGCCGGATCCGCTCGACGTTCCACGCGTGGAAGAACTCGTGCGACGCGGTGTCGAGCACGTCCGCGACCATCCCCGGCGCGCGCAGCGAGACCGGCGCGGCGACGACGGTGCTGTTGCGATGCTCCATGCCGTCGCCTCCGCCCCACGGCACGTAGTCGGCGAGGAACGTGTAGACGCCGCCGTCGAACTCGGGAAACTCGCCGAACACGGCCCCCTGCTCCTTGACGATCTTCTCCGCGCCCGCGACGTACTCGTTGACCTCCGCGTCGCCGGCGTCATGGTGGATCGCCGCGCGAATCGTGAGCTCCTTCCCGTTGGGATTGCGAACCTTGAAGCTCCTGATCGTTTGCGCGCTGAGCTCGGTGGGGCTGTCCATCAAGTACTGAAGGTTCGGCGCGGTGAAGGTCCACGGATCGTCGGTCGGGAACAGCTGCGTCGCCACGATCCACCCGAGTCCCTTCGGCGCCTCGAACGTGATCCGGAGCGCGCGACGATCGAATCCTCGCGCCCACATCATCGTCGCCGGCATGTTCATGTGCGCGTGCGTGGGATCGATGGCGAGATACGTGCCGTCGACGTGATCGCCGTAAATCTTGTAGACGATCCGCACCGTTCCGTCGTGGTTGGCGACGTTCCACTGATAGGGGTTGGGCCGCGCGATCGCGAGCTCCTTTCCCTTGCCGTCGAACGCGCGGACCTCGAACACGTTCTTCGCGTACTCGTGCAGCGCATAGCGTCCCGGCGACGACCGGCTCATGCGCGCTTCGAGCACGCCTGCCGGCGCGTTGGGAAACGTGACTTCGATCTGCGCGTAGTGATGCTCCGGCGCGGGGAACGAGACGCGGTATGTGACCGGCGCCTGCGCCCACACGAACGACGGCGCGAGCGCCAGCATGGCAATAAGGCGAACGGCGCGAAACATAGGCCGACTGTAACTCAGTCGACAGTCGTGAGTCGACAGTCGGCAGTCGCAGTCATCAGTCACAGTCGGCAGTCGGCAGTCGGGCGACTCTCGACTGTGACTGACGACTGTGACTGACGACTGCGACTAGCGACTCCCGACCGACGACTGCCGACTACGCCATCTCCAGATCACCAAATACACCACCGCGAGTGCCGAAATGTTCGTCCAGAAGACACGTGGATCCGTCCATGTGAGACCGTCGATGTGCCACGACGAGATCGGATGGAAGGGCCTCGTCTGGTAGCGCTCGTGCGTGGGGATGTCCATCACGATGTGCAGTGCGTAAGGAACCGCGAGCCACGCGTAGCGGCGCCAACGTGTGAGCAGCAAGACGGCCGTCACGACCGCGAGGAGCACGAGGCTGTGCGTGTAGATGTAATAGCGAAAGTACGCCTCGACGAGATCCGGCGGGAGCGGTGGGCCGTCGGCACGCCAGATGCTTCGATCCGATCCAAGCGCCAGCGCGCTCCAACCGCGCGACGCCACGCGCTCGGCCGCGCTCGGCACGAACCACAACAGATCCGGCGCCGCACCGGCGAGCGCACCCCACCACCGCAGGCGCTCCTTCCTGTGAAGCGCCGCATACCCCCACGCCGAGTGCGAGAAGATGTCCATGTTCAGGGTGCAAGGGTGCCAAGGTGCCAGGGTGCCACGGTGCAGGGTGCAAGGGTGCCAAGGTGCCAGGGTGCCAGGGTGCCACGGTGCCGGGTGCCAAGGTGCACGGTGCCAGGGTGCCATGGTGCAGGGCGCCAAGGTGCACGGTGCCAATCCCGTTGCGCCTTCCCCTTGCGCCTTCCCCTTGCGCCTTCCCCTTGCACCTTCCCCTTGCACCTTCCCCTTGCACCTTACCCTTGCCCCCTGCACCCTGGCACCCCAGC
>DATBJJ010000014.1:0-5992 GCA_036556425.1 Vicinamibacterales bacterium | reverse complement strand
GTGCTCGCGTTCACCTGCCACCCGCCGAGCAGGTGGCGCATCGTCGCGCCGCGCGACTCGAACGCGGGCAGATTCCATCCGCCGGTGAAGAGCAGCACGTGCGGCCGGTGCGTGTCCGTCACTTCCTCGAACGGCGCCTCGCCCATGTTGAGCACGGACGTCGCGCCGACGTTGCGCGCCCCCGTGTAGTTGATTTGGAAGTGCACGCCGCGCGAAAGGCGTTTGTTCCACGACACCTGCAGTGCCTGATAGTCGAGCGTACCGATCGGCACGAGCCGTTCGGTGATGGTGCCGAACTGCGGACGCGGGCGCATCAGCTCGCGCCGCTGAATCGTCGCCCCGGTGTTGCGCGCGCCGCCGTCGGGCATCAGGCCCACGAACGGATTCGTCACGTTCGCGTTGAGGAACGCGTCGCCGAGCGCGATCTGATCCGCAGTCAGGCTGTTGACCGGACGATTAATGCCGATGCTTCGCGTCGCGCTGCCGATGTACGCGACCTCGAGCACGCTCCGCCAGAACAGTTCGTACTGCGCGCCGACCGACCACTGATGGAACTCGGGGATCCTGCGATCGCGGATGTCGTAGTTGATGTTCGTGCCGAGCGCGGTCGACGCGCCGCCGGCGGCGCCGGCCGGCGTCAGCAGTCCGGCCGGAAACGGATTCGCGAGCCTGTTCGCGGGCGTGCGGTTGCTGTCGAGCGACGCGATGTACGGCGTGGCGCGCGTGAAGCCCGTCGACGTTCCGCGATCGGTCGACGAGTCGAGATACGTCAGGCCGTAGCCGCCGCGCACGACGAGCTTCTCGCTCGCCTGATACGTGAAGCCCGCGCGCGGACCGATGTTGTTGACGTCGCGCGAGTAGAACGCGCCGTCGCCGAACGTCAGGCCGCCGAGCAGGTTCTGCTGGAGTCCGGCTGCCGGACAGGCCGCGCAGACGAGCGCGAGCGCATTCGGATCGAACCCGAAGTTCACTTGATCGCCCTGCTCGGTGATTGGCGACTCGTAGTCCCAGCGCAGACCGAGGTTCACCGTCAGCTTGCTCGTCAGCCGCCAATCGTCTTGCAGGAACGCGCCGGAATAGACGCTGCGCCAATCGAAGATCGGGCTGCGTGTCACCGAGGTCGATGCCATGTAACCGAGCAGGAACGACGCGAACGCGTTGCCGCCGTCCGCGACGGTCAGGTTGCTGACGTTCGGCCTGAGCGACGTGAAGTTGCGCGAGAACTGGAAGTCGTTGAAGCTCGTGCCCGCCAGCGGATTCTCGACGGCGCTCTTGCCATACCGGAACTCCCCGCCGAACTTCAGCTGATGCCGGCCGAGGAGCTTCGTAATCGTCTCCTGCACGTAGTAGTCGTCGCTCGGGCCATCCTGCCCGCTGCCCTGGCCGATCGACGCGCCGCTGTAGTCGTTGATCCGGATCGGCACGAACCTCGGAGGAATCGCGCTCGTGAACGACGACGGGAACCCGAGCGTTCCGGGATCGAAGCCGCCGAGATCTTCGGCGCCGCTGATGTCGAGCCGCCGGTGCCGCGTCCATCCAGCGCGCAGGCTCGACAACAGGCTCGGGGTCAGCGTCGAGCTCAGATCGACGCTGAGCACGTTGTTCCAGCGATGGTGATACCCGGCGGTCAACGCGATCTCCTCGCGTCCCCCTTTCGCGCGCGTCTCGCGGCGCCCGTTGTGCCCGTAGCGGAAGAAGAAGCGATGGTTGTTCGAGAAATTGTGATCGATGCGCGTGATACCCGACGTGTACGTGTCGAAGCGTGAGTTCGCGCGCGGGAAGAAATTGTTCCCGGCCGAATCCGGATCCGAGTTGGGCGTGACCATGTACTGCAGGAGGTTGCGCGCGACCGGATCGAACCGGCTCGCCGGGATGATGTTCCCCGGGAACGGCTGCGGCACGCCGTTGACGGTGTTGAGCGGGTCGTAGATCGTCGCCGTCGAGCGAGAGAAATCGCCGTTCCGCTCGAGATCGGTTGGCGCGCGCTCGCCCGCCGACACCGGAATGCCCGACTTCAACCCCTCGAACGAGTAGAAGAAGAACGATCGGTTCCGGCCGTTGTACTTCGGCAGGACGACCGGCCCGCCGATGCTGAATCCCGGGTTGTAGTGAAAGAGATCTTCCTTGGGAATGCCGCGCACGGTGTTCTCGTACAGGTTGCTGTTGAGCGAGGCGTCGCGGTGGTTGTAGTAGGCCGTTCCCTTGATCGAGTTCGTGCCGCTGCGGATGCTGACCGCGATCACGCCGCCGCCGGTCCGGCCGAACTGCGCGTCGTACGTGTTCGTGCTGACGCGGACTTCCTGCACGGCGTCCGGCGACGGCACGAAGGCCAGGCTGCCCTGCGAGTTCCCTTCGCGGCTCGTGTTCGGCGCGCCGTCGAGCAGCAGCTCGTTGGACCGATTGCGTCCGCCGTTGATCGCGATCGCATCCATGCCGCCGTTGTCGAACGGCCGCGCGCTGATGCTCGGCCGCGTGAACTGCGTCGTCACGCCCTGAATCGTGTAGGCCAAGGCGTACGGATTGCGGCCGGCGAGCGGAAGGTTCTCGACTTTTTCCTTGTCGATCACCTGGCTGCGCGTGGCGGTCGTCGTCTCGAGCAGCGGCGTTTCGGCGACGACGCGCGTTTCTTCCGTGATGCCGCCGATGCTCATCGTGAGATCGACGCGAAGGCGATCGCCGGCGCGCAGCTCCAAATCGCGCGCGACCGGCGCAAAGCCGTCGAGCGCGCACGTCAGCCGGTAACGGCCGTTCACGAGCGACGACAGCACGTAGACGCCCGCCTCGTTGCTGACGGCGGTCGTTTTCACGTTGGTGTCGAGATTGACGGCGGTGGCGGTGACGCCCGGCATCACGCCGCCTTGCACGTCCCTCAGCGTGCCGGTGATCGTTCCGAGCTCACCCTGCGCCGACGCAAGCGAGACCATCGACAGCAGCAGTACGGACGATAGGAATGTCCTCCGCACGATGTGCCTCCTCCTCTAAGTCGGGAATCAATCGAGCGAAGGCTACGCTCCGCCGCTGCCGCTGTCAAAGAGGATAGGTCACGGTAGAGCGGCGAGGACGATCGCCGGCGTTTGCGCGATCGTATGAGCTCTGTCGGCGGACATGTTATCGTCAAACGCAATGGGGCGCGGAGCGACCGTCGTTGCGGGAATCGACCTGGGCGGAACGGCCGTCAACTATACGTTTCTTGCCAAGGACGGCGGATCGGAGCGGTGGTTGATCGAAGGGCTGTGCGAGCATCCCGCGCGATCGAAGGAAGGCCCCGACGTCTGCCTGCAACAGATTGCCGACGGCCTCGAGATCGCGGCGGGCATTGCGGGCGTGGCGACGCGCGACGTCAGCTTCGTCGGACTCGACACGCCCGGCCCCGCGAGCAGCACGGGCGTGCTCAGCGCGCGCGGATCGACGAACTTCGTGCATCCGTCGTGGGCCGGCTTCGACATTCGCCTCGGCCTGGAGCAAAAGCTCGGCAAGCCCGTCACCTATTTGAACGACGGCAACGCCGGCGCGCTCTGGGGCCACTTCGCGATCTTCGGCAGCCGGCGGGCGACGTCGATCTCCGCGATCGTCGGCACGGGGCTCGGCGGCGGCGTCATCGTCGACGGCCACGTCGTCACGGGCCGCAGCGGATTCGGCGGCGAGCTGGGACACGTATTGATCCCGTATCAAAGCATTCCCGACATGGCCGGCGTCACTCCGAAGTGCAATTGCGGGCGCGTCGGCGATCTCGAATCGCTCTGTTCGCTCACGGCAATCGGGCGAAACCTCCTGCCCGCTTTGCTTCGGCGCTATCCCGATCACGAGCTCGGCGGCGGAGATCTTCAGCAGGCGGCAAAGCGCGTTCGCGGAATGGCTGAGCGCGGCGATCCGATGTGCCGCGACATCTTCCGCGTGCAGGCGCACGCGCTCGGACTGTTCTTCGACGAGATGGTGAACACGTTCGATCCCGACGCGCTCATCATCGGCGGCGGCGCGATCGAGACGGGCCCCGAGTTTCAGCAATGGTTCATCGGCGAGATCCGCGCGGGCATGCCGCCGCAGCGCGCGGAGCAGGCGGACATTCCCATCTACGTCATGCCGAACGGCGACACGGCCGGATCGCGCGGCGCGGCGATTCAGGCGCTTGCGGAAGCGCACGGACGCTGAGGCGCCGTCGATTCCCGTTCGAGAATTCTCATGCGCGTACTGCTCTCCACGATCGGATCGCGAGGCGACGTCCAGCCGCTGGTCGCGCTCGCGTTGCAGTTGAAAGCCCTGGGCGAGGACGTTCGCTTGTGCGTGCCTCCGGACTTCCGCGACTGGATCGAAAGCCTCGGGATGCAGGTGACGCCGATCGGGCCCGAGGTTCGCAAGGCGATGGCGAAGATACCAGCGGTGGGCGACGGCAAGCCGCCGGTCATCCCGCCGGAGGATCGTCGCCGGATGGTGGAGCAAACGGTCGCCGATCAGTTCGAGACGATCGCGGCCGCAGCGAGGGGCTGCGACGTGCTCGTCGGCGCAACCGTCCTGCAGATCGCGGCGCCTTCGGTGGCGGAGAAGATGGGAATTCCGTACGTCTTCGCCGCGTACTGCCCGAGAGTCGTGCCGTCGGCCGATCACGCGCCGCTGCCGCTCTCGATGCAAGGCCAGTTGCCGGCGCCTCCGACGGCTGATAACCGCGCGCTCTGGTGTGAAAGCGCGGAGCGCTTCTACAACACGTGGGCTGCGCTGCTCAACGCACGTCGAGCGGCTCTCGGCCTGCCGCCGATCGACGAGGTGCTCTATCACATCATCACCGAGCAGCCTTGGCTTGCATCGGACCCGGTGCTGGGACCATGGCCCGATCCGGCGGATGATGCGGTGTTGCAGACCGGCGCGTGGATTGTGCCCGACGAGCGGCCGCTGCCTCCGGAGCTGACGGCGTTCCTCGATAGCGACGATCCACCCGTCTACTTCGGATTCGGCAGCATGCGCGCGCCGCAGGATCTCAGCCGCGTGATGATCGAGTCGTCGCGCGCGCTCGGACGGCGGGCGGTCGTTGCGCGCGGCTGGACCAATCTATCCCTCGTCGACAGCGAACGCGATTGCCTGGCGATAGACGAAGTGAATCAGCAGGCGCTCTTCAAACGGGTTGCGGCCGTCGTGCATCATGGCGGCGCGGGCACCACGACGGCGGCGGCAATGGCCGGCGCGCCCCAGGTCGTCATTCCGCAGATCTACGATCAGCATTACTGGGCGCAGCGAGTCCACGAGCTCGGGATCGGAACCGCTCACGCGCCGGAAACGCCGAGCACGGAGTCGCTCGGCGCGGCGCTGCAGCACGCGCTCCGGCCGGACGTCGCCGCGCGCGCCAAATCGATCGCCGCGAGCATGCGCATCGACGGCGCGCTGACTGCCGCGCGCCACCTGGTGAACCTGAAGAGTCTTGCGAGGTCCTAGCGCCCGCTGAGAGATTTCGAGATTGGGATGTCGATGACGGCCAAAGTAGTCGTTCGGGATCTGCACAAGCGATACGACGGCATCCGCGCGGCGGACGGCGTGAGCTTCGAGATTCAGGACGGCGAGATTTTCGGCCTCATCGGCCCCAACGGCGCCGGGAAAACGACGACCGTCGAGTGCGTGATCGGATTGCGCGAGCCTGACGAGGGAACGATCGAGATCTGCGGCATCGACGCGCGGCGGCGGCCGCAGGACGTGAAGGAAAAGATCGGCGCGGCGCTGCAGACGACGGCGCTGCAGGACAAGATCACGCCGCGCGAGGCGCTGCGGCTGTTTGCGTCGTTCTACCAGCAGCACGCCGAGCCGGAGGAACTGCTCGAGCGCTTCTCGCTGGTCGACAAGGCGGACGCGATGTTCGACACGCTGTCCGGCGGTCAGCGCCAGCGGCTCGCCCTCGCGCTGGCGTTCGTCAACAGGCCCGAGCTGGTCTTCCTCGACGAGCCGACCGCCGGCCTGGATCCGCAGGCACGGCGCGACCTGCACGGCGAGATCGCCCGCACCAAGCGCGAGG
>DATBJJ010000013.1:0-25334 GCA_036556425.1 Vicinamibacterales bacterium | reverse complement strand
GACATCTGCCGGCGCGGCTTGATCGAGATCGCGTTGTCGAGCAGCGTCTTGATGTCGTCCCAGGAGAGCTCGTGGACGAAGCCCACCTGATTCGCGTCCATGAAGCACGGATCGCACATCATGTTGCAGCGGTTCGTCAGGTCGATCGTGAGCACCGCGCCGCGGCCGTACTTGATCGTGCTGCTGCCGTGGTTGTGGAGCTTCTCGTCGGCGTGCGATCGGATGTCGCTGCCCGGGAACGCATCCTCGAGGTGCTTGAAGAACGCCGGATCGATCGCCATCACGTCCTCGAAGTGCCCGTGCTGCGGGCAATCCTTGACCATGAGGATCTTGCCGTCGCGCTCGATGATGTTCGCCTTGATCTCGCCGATCTTTTCGTTGAGGAGAACCTTGTAGTCGCGCTTGCCGTCCAGAATCTCCTGACGGGCCTCGCGTACGCACACCGGACAGAGCGAGTCGGTCTCGCGCGGCCAGCCGAGCGGCGGCTTGACCTTCTGGTGGGACTTCTGCAGCGGCAGGTCCGACCACTTCGGCGTAAACGTGTTGCCAGGCTTGATGTTGTTCAGCGTGTCGAACGCCGCCCAGGCGCCTTTGGCGACGTAAGTCAGGCCCTTCTCCACGTATTTAATGGGCTTGTGCATGCTCGCATGCTATCGGTTTTGGCCAGTGTCCACAGCGTTTTTCAGGTCAATTGGCATTCGGAGGGGGTCAATTGGCGGGCCGGCGGGTGGGGCGCGGTGGCCCCCCAAGCCCAGCTTTCATGCCCGGGCGGGCTGCCGTACGCGTGACGCCGAACGCAGCCGCCAGACGAGCCGGAACACGAGGAGCGCGGCAACGATCACCGCGTAATAAACCGGCTCGCCGATGATCACTTTCACCTTCCAGAGGAAGTGCAGGCACGCGGCAATGCCGCTGACGTAGACCAGCCGGTGCAGCATCTGCCACTTGCGTCCGAGCCGCCGAATCCATCCTTTCGTCGACGTGATCGCGAGCGGAATCATCGCCGTGAACGCGATCATTCCCGCGGTGATGTACGGCCGTTTGACGATGTCGGGAAGGATGTACTCGAAGGCGAGGCCCTGATCGAGGACGACGTAGATCAAGAGGTGGTTCACCGCGTAGAAGAACGCGAACAGCCCCAGCATCCGCCGGTACTGAATCACGCGGTTCCATCCGGTGATGCGCCGCAGCGGCGTGATCGCGAGAGTGGCGACCAGGAACCGCAGCGCCCAGATGCCGGTCGTCAGCGTGATGTCTTCGATGGGATTCGCGCTGAGCCGTCCCGTGTACGCCCGGAACAGCATCCACACGTACGGCGCGAGAGCGAGGAGGAAGACGAGGGGTTTCATGTCTGCTACCAGTTACCAGCTTCCAGCCGCCAGCTGGAAGCCGGAAGCTGGAAGCTGGCAGCTTCAGTAGAACTTCTTCAGATCCATCCCCGCGTACATTGACGCGACCTGATCGGCGTAGCCATTGAACATCAGCGTGGCGCGGCGGGCAAGTTCCCCGATCCGCCGCTCGCGCGCCTGCGTCCATCGCGGGTGATCGACTTCCGGGTTCACGTTCGAGTAGAAGCCGTACTCGCTCGGCGTGGCCTCGCTCCACGCGGTCGTCGGCATCTTGTCCACGAACCGGATGCGCACGATCGACTTGATGCTCTTGAAGCCGTACTTCCACGGCACGACCAGGCGGATCGGCGCGCCGTTCTGATTCACCAGCGTCTTGCCGTAGAGCCCGACCGCGAGAATCGTGAGCGGATGCATGGCTTCGTCCATACGCAGCCCCTCCATGTAGGGCCAGCGCAGGCTGTCTTGAGTTTGACCGACCATCTCCGATGGCCGAAGCAGCGTCGTGAACTCGACGAACGTCGCCTTGCCCGTAGGCTCCGCGCGTTTCAAAACGCTGCTGAGCGGGATCCCGACCCACGGGATCACCATCGACCATGCCTCGACGCACCGCAGACGGTAAATCCGCTCTTCGAGCTCGAACGGCTTGATCAAATCCTCGAACAGGTATTCCGCGGGCTTGGCGCAATGGCCGTCGATCTTCACTTTCCAGGGGCTCGTCTTGAGACGTCCGGCGTAGCGCTGCGGATCGTTCTTGCCGATTCCGAACTCATAGAAGTTGTTGTAGGACGTGATCTGCTCGAACGTGTTCAGCTGCTCGTCCGTCGTCACGACCTTCGGCTTGATGCCTGCGAGCGGCGATTGGCCGGCGGCCGCGAGCCCGTCGGACCCGCAGGCCGCGGCGAAGGGCGTCGCAAGCGCGCCGAGCGCGAAACGGCCGGCGGCGCCCATGAACTCACGTCGGCGCAGGTACAGCGCTTCGTCGGTGATTTCCGAGGGGCGGACGTCCGATGGCCTGCGGAACCTGAAGAGCATGAATCAATAGTAGCGCGCAAAGTCCTTCCAAGGAGCGTGTAATACAATGCGTCGATGGCTCCCGGCCCGACCGAGCCCGCAGCCGATCCGAAGTGGCCGAAGCTGCTCTCCCATGTCGTTCACGAGCTCCGCTCACCCCTGACTGTCGTCGCCGGATACGTTCACATGCTGCTGAAAGAACGCGCCGGACCGGTGTCCGATCAGCAGCGGCGATTACTCGAAGAGGCCGACAAGTCCTGCGCGAAGCTCTCGGAGATCGTCAAGCAAATCAGCGCGGTGTCGCGGCTCGAGGCGGGAAAGACTGTCTTCAGGCGCAGTCCCGTCGACCTGGGGGCCCTTCTGGCCGAAGTGATCGCTTTCCTTCCTGAGCTGCGCGATCGGGCAGTTGCGGTCGAGCTCGACATCGATTCCGTCGGTCCGGTGCAGGCGGACGCGACCCTCCTGAAGGACGCGCTCGCGGCGATTGTGGTAGCGCTCCGGCGCGAGGTCGTCGGCAGCGATCTGATGAAGGTCCGCGCAGAATCCGGCAGCATCGAGGGGAACCCTGCCGTCCGCATTACCGTCGGCGAAGCGGATCGCATGCCGCGCCTGCTCGCCCTGTCGGCGCAGGAGCTCGGCCCCTTCGACGAATGGCGCGGCGGCGACGGACTCAGCCTGACAAACGCGCGCCGCGTCATCGAAGCGCACGGCGGCACCCTGCTCTCCCCCATCGACGATGGACGAGCGGGCGCGATCGTGTCCATCCCGAGCGTCTAGCACGGCCGCCCCACCGCGAGCGTTCTAATTCCGTACCGACTGTTAGGAATCACGGCACCGTCCCGAGCGGTCCGCGCGCGCGACGATGCGACTGGATGTCATGGCTCCATCAGTTTTTCCTTGAACAGCTAGCGATCTCTTGCGATCCGATCGGCGCCGGCGTCCGCGATAGATGAGGTACGAGTTTTGAATGGCCGACTGCAAACATGTCTACGATTGCGACCGACGAGCGCGCGGCGAGCTCATCAACCAAACCGTACGTCCCGGCTGACAGGGATATGACCAAACCTTACATCGCCATCGTCGATGACGATTCGGCGTTTGCCTCCTATCTGCGCACGTTCCTTTCGCTGCGCGGATACGAGACGCGCTGCTACACCCGCGGGGACGAGCTCCTCGCCGCGATGAAGCAGACCGAAGCGCCCGACGCGGTGCTGCTCGACGTGATGATGCCAGGCCTCGACGGCATGGCGACGCTTCGAGCGTTGAAAGCCACGCGCCCGGAGGCGCAAGTGATCATGCTGTCCGGACGCAATCAGGCGTCCACGATCGTCGAAGCCGTCCGCGCCGGCGCGACCGACTACGTCGTCAAGCCCGACGACCCCGAGGGGCTCGGCGAGATCGCGCTCGACGTCGCGATCAAGAACGCGATCGAGAAGAACCGCCTCGTCTCGGAATTGAGCGAGCTGCGCCAGCAATTGAGCGACGACGAGGATCTCGCCGTCTGGGGCAACAGCGAGAGCATGCGGCGCATCGCGACCGTGATCGACCAGGTCGGCGACAGCGACGTCGCGGTCCTCATCCGCGGCGAGAGCGGCGTCGGCAAGGAGCTCGTGTCGCGCGCGATCCATCAGCGATCGACGCGCAGGAACCGTCCGTTCGTGAAGGTGAACTGCGCGGCACTGCCCGCGGAGCTCCTCGAGAGCGAGCTGTTCGGCCACGAGAAAGGCGCGTTCACCGGCGCCGCGGCAACGCGCATTGGAAAGTTCGAGCAGGCGGACGGCGGCACGCTGATGCTCGACGAGATCGGCGAGATGAAGCCCGCGCTGCAGGCAAAGCTGCTGCACGTGCTGCAGGACGCCGAGTTCACGAAGCTCGGGAGCAACAAACGGGTCGAAGTCGATGTTCGCGTGGTCACGGCGACCAATCGCGATCTCGAGAAGATGATGCTCAGCGGCGAGTTCCGCGAGGATCTCTACTACCGTCTTCGCGTCATCGAGCTGATCGTCCCCTCGCTGCGCGAGCGGCGAGACGAGATCCCTACGCTCACCGATTCGTTCGTCGCGCGGTACTCGCGCAAGTACAAGCGGACGCCGCCGCGCATCAGCCCCGAGCTCCGGCGCATGTTCCTCGAGTACGACTGGCCCGGCAACATCCGGGAGCTGGAAAACATGATCAAGCGGCTCATCATCCTGCAGGACGAGCAGTTGGTGTTCACCGAGATCGAGCGCAGCGTTCGCCGCGCAGGCGCGCCGGCCGTGTCTGGATCCGCGACAGGGGTTGCCGCGGTCGCATCAATCCCGACGGGTATTCCGGCGATTCCTCCGGCGTTCGTTTCGGAGTCGCCATCGCCAGTTGCCTATGCCGCGGCTCCCCCGCCGGAGCCCGCCGACGCCGCCGACCCCGAACCGGCCGATGACGGGGGCGGATCGCTCGCCGCCGTGGCGAAGGCCGCGGCGATGAAGGCGGAAAAGACCATCATCGAGAAAACCCTCAACCAGGTGCACTGGAACCGCCGGAAAGCCGCGCAAATCCTCGGCGTGAGCTACAAGACCCTGCTGAACAAAATCAAGGAATGCAATATCACTCGTGACTAAACGCGGATCACGCGGATTTGCGCGGATCACGCGGATTGGATCTACAGAATCAGCGGCGTGGTACCCTTGTAGGGATCCGCGCGATCCGCGTAATCCGCGACGATCCGCGTGATCCCGCGTAATCCGCGAGGATCCGCGTAATCCGCGTAACCCGCGTCTAAGGAGTCACGTTGCATGTCACTTGCCGCTGATCTGCTCGAGAAAATCAAGACGCGACGGGCGCGCACCGGCGTCGTTGGGTTGGGATACGTAGGTCTTCCGCTTGCCGTCGAGTTGGGCAAGGCGGGTTTTCACGCGACGGGGATCGACCTCGACGACCGCAAGGTCCAGGCGATCCAGTCCGGGAAATCGTACATCCCAGACGTGCCCACGGCCGACGTCAAGGCGCTGCGCGACGCCGGCAAGCTCGATGCGACGACGGACTTCGCGGTCACCAAAGAGCTCGACACGATCAACATCTGCGTGCCGACGCCGCTCCGGAAGACGAAGGACCCCGACATGTCCTACATCGTCTCCGCGGTGGAATCGATCGCCGCGCACCTGCATCCCGGCCTTCTCGTCAGCCTCGAATCGACGACGTATCCGGGCACCACCGAAGAGGTAGTGCAGCCGTTGCTCGAAGCAACGGGACTCAAAGCGGGACGCGACTTCTTCCTGGCGTTCTCGCCCGAGCGCGTCGACCCGGGCAATCCGACGTTCCAGACGCACAACGTTCCGAAGGTCGTCGGCGGGCTGACGCCCGATTGCGTGCAGCTCGCGAGCGCGCTCTACGGATCCGCGATCAAGACGATCGTGCCGGTCACCTCGACGCGCGTCGCCGAGATGGTGAAGCTCCTCGAGAACACGTTCCGCGCCGTCAACATCGGCCTTGTCAACGAGCTCGCGCTCATGTGCGACCGCATGGAGATCGACGTCTGGGAAGTCGTCGAGGCGGCGAAGACGAAGCCGTTCGGCTTCATGGCGTTCTATCCCGGCCCTGGATTGGGCGGGCACTGCATTCCCATCGATCCGTTCTACCTCTCGTGGAAGGCGAAGCAGAGCGGATTCGATCCTCGATTCATCGAGCTCGCCGGCCACATCAACGGCGGGATGCCGCACTACGTCGTCGACAAGGTCGCGGAAGCGTTGAACACGAAGCGTAAGGCGATCAACGGCTCGAAAGTGCTGATTGCGGGCGTCGCCTACAAGCGGGACATCGACGACATGCGCGAATCGCCCGCGCTCGACGTGATGGGCCTTCTCCACAGCCGCGGCGCGGCGGTGTCGTACGTGGATCCGTACGTTCCCGAAGTCCACGGGCGCGAATGGTCGGGACGCGTCGACATCAAGGCGGTCAACGCCGGCCGCGGCTCGTTCGGCCAGTACGACTGCATCGTCGTGATCACGGACCACAAGACGTTCGACTACGACGCGATGGTCGCGGAAGCGGATCTGATCGTCGACACGCGCAACGCGATCAAGAAGGCTGCGCCGAACGTCTTCAAGCTCGGCGCGCCGCGGCCGGAGCGCGAGAAGGTCGCGCTCGCCTAATCACGGCAACAGGAACTTCGAGCTCTCGGACCAGATGTAGTCGAAGCTGGCCGTGAGCTGATGATCGTCGTCCAGCATGTGCAGGCTCGCGTTCGGGCGAGCCTGCGCCCACCGCTCCACCGTGCGTGGATCCACGGCGGTGTCCTTCGTCCCCTGGAAGATCTGAATCGGCATCTCGACGCGGGCGTTCAGCGAATCGTATCGCTGCGCGTCGGTGTAGAGCTCGTAGTGGACGGGCACGACGCGCCCGAATCCGTAGTGAAAGATCTCGAGGCGATTCGTGCGGCGCCACTCGTCGATGCCGCGGTCGCCGAGATCGCGCAGGCGATTGCCGTCGAAGTCGAGCGCCGGCGCGAGCAGCACGAGCCGGTCGATCCGCCGCGGCATCGCGAGCGCCGTCTGCACGGCGACGAAGCCGCCGAGGCTGGATCCGATGAGCGCCACCGGTTCATCGCTCGCACCGAGCGCCTCGATGGCGTCGACCACCTGGCGGATCATCCGCGTGATCGTGAGCGTGGAGAAGTCCGGCTCGTTGAAGTCAGGCGTGTGGAGCGGCACCCCATGCGCGGCCAGCTTCGCCCTGAACATCGCGGCCTTCGACGACTGCGCGGAGGAGGCGAAGCCGTGGAGATAGAAGGGGGGCATTCAGTCAGGGTGCCAGGGTGCCAGGGTGCCAAGGTGCAGGGGTGCCAGGGTGCAAGGTGCCAGGGTGCAGGTGCCAAGGTGCAAGGTGCAAAGGTGCCAAGGTGCAAGGGTGCGAGCTGCGCTCACCGAGGAGCACCCTTGCACCCTGCACCTTGGCACCCTTGCACCCTTGCACCCTGGCACCCTGTACCTCTTTACAGCATCACTCTACACCCCGGACGACACCGGCACTGGATCGCCCCTTCGCCGTCGGTGTTGTAATCGTACGTGAGCTCTTCGCCGCGGCGGATGTTCTTTGCCGCGCGAATCCAGATCGTGTCGCCGACGACCTCGGTATAGCAGTTCGGCTTGCACGAATGGTTGATGTACCGCGCGACGTTGCCGCCGACGGCGGCGTCGCGCGCATACAGCCGGTTCAGCTTGAAGCACCAGATGTGTCCGGCCCGCAGATAGCGGGTTTCCCGCTTCAGGCTCTCGCGGTTCGTGATTTTCTCGCCGGCGTAATCAATGATGCGCGTGTTTTTCGTAATCGGCTGGGTGGCAAACACGCCCCAGCCCTGGATTCTCGAGCGTCGCCTCTTAATCATGGAATGTCGGTCATTACATCATGCAGTCGGGGCTCGGAGAGATCTTCCGGATCCCGGATCCCGAGTCCCGGATCCCATCCGAGACCCGAGCATGCAACCTCCGGGCTCACTCTCCCCGTCTAAATGCCTGACCAAGGAGTGTTCATGAAGGCACATCGCGTCCTGTCGTCGAGCATCGTCGGGCTCATGTTGATCTGCGGGCTCGTGCGTCCTACGGGGACGGCCGCCGCCGCGGGCGAACAAGCTGCGAATCCGCAGTCGTGGCGCGGACTCGTCCTTCAAGGCAGCGCGATCGAGATCAAAGGCGTCAACGGCCCGATCAACGCCACCGCGTCGTCGGGGCAGGAGGTCGAAGTCTCGGCCGTCATGAAGGGCCGGCGCAGCAATCCGGCCGACGTGCGAATCGACATCGTTCAGCATGCCGATGGCGTGACGATCTGCGCGCTGTATCCGAGCCAGGACTCGCGTCCCAACGAATGCGCGCCCGGCAACGGGGGCCGCATGAACGTGCGCGACAACGACGTGAACGTGACGTTCACGGTCCGCGTGCCGGCGGGCGTCCGCTTCATCGGCCGCACCGTGAACGGCGACGTCACCGCGAACGGATTGTCGTCGCCCGTGTCCGTCGAGACCGTGAACGGCGACGCAACGTTCTCGACGTCCGCGTACGGCAGCGCGCACACCGTCAACGGATCGATTCGCGGATCGATGGGCAGCACGCAGTGGAACCAGACGCTGAAGTTCCGCTCCGTGAACGGCAGCATTTCGCTCGACCTGCCGGGCGACGCGAGCACCGACGTCGAAGCCGCGACCGTCAACGGCAGCATCAACACGGATTTTCCGATCACGGTGACGGGCCGAGTCAATCCGCGGCGCCTCTCCGGAACGATCGGCGGCGGCGGACGGTCGATGGATCTCGAGACGGTGAACGGCAGCGTGACGTTGAGGCGGAAATAGTCCGCGGACGTTCTGATATAGTCGGGGGATGGAAGGAATTTTCACGGCGTGGGGCCGGATCCTCGCCGGCCACAAACCGTCGCTCTCGATCGAGATCACGCGCGAGTGTCCGCTTCGCTGCCCCGGGTGCTACGCGTACAACGACGAGCATCTCGGCGGCGACATCACGCTTCGGCAAGTCAGCGACTACAAGGGTGACGAGCTCGTCGAGAAATTCTTCGCGCTCGTCAACCAGCACAAACCCCTGCACCTTTCCATCGTCGGCGGCGAACCTTTGGTCCGCTTCCGCGAGCTGAACACTATCCTTCCGCGCCTCGCAGACCGCGGCATCTACACCCAGCTCGTCACGAGCGCCGTCCGGCCTATTCCCTCTGAATGGGCGGCGCTGCGCCGTCTTCAGATTGTCGTGTCGATCGACGGGCTTCAGCCCGAGCACGACGTCCGGCGCACGCCGGCGACGTACGATCGCATTCTCAAGCACATCGCTGGGCATCAAATCACGGTGCACTGCACCGTCACGCGCCAACAAGTGCAGCGCGACGGTTATCTCGAGGAATTCATCAAGTTCTGGTCCGAGAATCCGCACGTCCGCACGATCTGGGTCAGCTTGTACACGCCGCAGATCGGCGAAGTGTCCGAAGAACAGCTTCGCCCCGTCGATCGCGCGCGCGTCGTCGGGGACCTGATGCACTTGCGCCACGTCTACAAGAAGCTGCAGATGCCCGAGGGCATGATCAAGGTCTACGCGGATCCGCCGTCCAGTCCCGACGAATGCGTGTTCGCGTTGACGACGACGTGCGTGTCTGCGGACTTCAAGCGTCCGATCTCGCCGTGCCAGTTCGGCGGCAATCCGGACTGCCGCAACTGCGGCTGCATCGCGTCGGCGGGTCTGGGCGCGATCGCGCGGCATCGGCTGCCGGGCGGCCTGCGGGTCGGAGCGATCTTCGAGAACTCGCTGAAGGTGGGCCGGAAGGTCCGGCAACTGCGCGCCAGCACGGCATCCTGATATAATTCGTTATTTGATGCGTGCTTACCGGAAGGCCAGCCGTAAGGTGCGGTCCGTGCGCGAGTTCGCGCGCGGGCTCGCCAGCACCGACCATCCGCTCCTCGTACACATCGTCCCGATCCGCCGCTGCAACATCGACTGCGGCTATTGCAACGAGTACGACAAGATCTCGCAGCCCGTGCCGCTCGACGAGATGATCGCGCGGATCGAAAAGCTCGCCGACCTCGGCACCTCCGTCGTCGCCTTCAGCGGGGGCGAGCCGATGCTGCATCCGGATCTCGACGCGCTGATCGCGAGAATTCGATCGCTCGGCATGATCGCCGGGTTGATCACGAACGGGTACCTGCTCTCGCAGAAGCGGATCGAAGGGCTGAACGACGCGGGGCTCGACTATCTCCAGATCAGCATCGACAACGTCGAGCCGGACGAGATCTCGAAGAAGAGCCTCCGGCTGCTCGACAAGAAGCTGCAGTGGCTCGCCGACTACGCGCACTTCGACGTCAACATCAACTCGGTCGTCGGCGGCGGCATCAAGAATCCCGAGGATGCGCGCACGATCAACCGGCGCGCGCGGGAGCTGGGCTTCTCGACGTCGATCGGCATCATTCACGACACGGCCGGCCTGCTCAAGCCGCTCGGGTCGGCCGAGCGCGCGATCTTCGAGGAAGTCTCGGCGCTCATCGACAGCAAGCGGCAGGTCGTCAAGAACCTGTATTCCGGCATTCGCAGCTTCCAGCTCAATCTCGCGGACGGCAAGCCGAACGATTGGCAGTGCCGCGCGGGCGCGCGCTATCTCTACATCTGCGAGAACGGCCTCGTGCACTGGTGCTCGCAGCAGCGCGGCACGCCGGGGGTTCCGCTCGCGACCTATACCGTCGAGGACATCCGCCGCGAGTTCCTCGCGCCGAAGTGGTGCGCGCCGATGTGCACGATCGGCTGCGTGCACCGCGTCTCGACGATGGATTACTGGCGCAAGCCGCAGAAGCAGGATCCTGGCGTCGCGGCCGGTCCCGTGAGCCAGGCGTCGTAGCCCACGGCCGCAGCGCGACATGGCCACGCCCGCCTCCTTCGACATCACCTCCGGCGTCGACATACAGGAAGTCGACAACGCCGTCAATCAAGCGCGGAAGGAAGTCGCGCAGCGGTACGATTTCAAGGGCTCTCGCGCGTCGATCGAGCTCAATCGCACGGAGAACACGATCGTCCTGATCGCGGACGACGAGTTCAAAATGAACGCCTTGTGGGAGATTCTGCAGGGACGCCTCGTGCGCCGGGGCGTGCCGACGAAGAACCTCACGCCCGGCACGATCGAGCGCGCCGCGAACGACACGGTGCGCCGCACCATCACGATGCAGCAAGGCATCCCGACCGAGGCGGCCCGCGAGATCGTCAAGTTCCTCAAGGAGCGCAAGCTCAAGAAAGTGCAGGCGGCGATACAAGCGGATCAGGTGCGCGTGTCGTCGGCGTCCAAGGACGAGCTGCAGGAAGCGATTCGCGCGCTCCGCGAGCACGACTTCGGCGTGGCGCTTCAGTTCGGCAACTACCGCGGTTGAAACGTCCAGTGCGCAAAGGACTCGCTGCCATCGCCTGCGCCGCCGCGGTCGCGGCGTCCGCGCTCCTCGCGCCGTCGATCCATGCCCAGGACAAGCGCGTCAACCCTGACGCGAAGGCAATCGCCGGCTTTCAACGCGCCGTCGCGGACTTCGTCGAGCTTCGGCACAAGGCCGAGCAGACGCTGCCGGCCCTGCCGGCAGAGGCATCGGCGGAGCAAATCGATCAGCGTCAGCGCGTGCTCGCGGACCTCGTGCAGAAAGCGCGGCGCGGCGCGAAGCAGGGCGATATCTTCACGCGCGATGTCCGGCCGGTGATCAGGCGGCTGCTGCACGGCGTCTTCGCCGGGCCCGATGGCATTCGCGTGCGAATGGCGATCATGGAAGAGAATCCGGGCGAGGTCGTCCGGCTCGGCGTCAACGCGCGCTACCCCGACACGGTTCCCCTGTCGAACGTCCCGCCGCAGATCCTTCGCGCGCTTCCGCCGCTGCCCGAAGGCATCGAGTACCGGTTCATCGGGACGTCGCTCGTACTGCTCGACACGCGCGCCCACATCATTGCCGACTATCTGACCGGTGCCGTGCCGCGGTAGCGGTCCGAGCCGCGCATGCGAACGCGAAACCGCCTCGCCGCCAGCCTCGTCCTCGTCGCCGTCCTCTCGGCGCTCGCGACGTACGCGCAGTCAGGGCAGAGTCCGCAAACCCCTTCGCCAGGCTCAGGGCAAGCGGTCGCGCTCCCCAACCGGGCCAACTCGCTGAAGTTCGCCGTGCTGGGCGACTTCGGCACGGGCAGCCGCCAGCAGCGCGAGCTCGCGGCGCAGATGGCCAAGCTTCGGGCGGCGTTTCCGTACGAGCTCGTGATTACGGTCGGCGATAACATCTACGGCGGCGAGCGGCCGCAGGACATGCGCCGCAAATTCGAGGAGCCGTACAAGCCGCTCCTCGACGCCGGCGTGAAGTTCTACGCGTCGCTCGGAAACCACGACGAGCGCGCGCAGAGCCGGTACGCGCCGTTCAACATGGACGGCAAGACGTACTATACGTTCAAGGCGCCGAAGCAAGACGTGCGCTTCTTCGCGCTGGAGAGCGACTATCTCGATCCGAAGCAAGTCGCGTGGCTCGAGAAGGAGATGGGGAGCGCGGGCGAGAAATGGAAGATCCCGTATTTCCATCACCCGCTCTACTCGTCCGGCGATCGCCACGGATCGCGGCTCGATCTGCGCACGGTGCTGGAGCCGATCTTCCTCGCGAACGACGTCACCGTCGTCTTTACCGGCCACGATCACTTCTACGAGCGCGTCAAGCCGCAGAAGGGCATGGTGCACTTCGTGGTGGGGTCGGGCGGCCAGCTCCGGCGCGGGAACATCGATCGCAAGACGGGATTGACGGCGATGGGATTCGACACCGATCAGGCGTTCCTCGCCGCGGAGATCGACGGCGATCAGCTCTTCTTCAACGCGATCTCGCGCGCCGGCAACGTCATCGACTCCGGCGTCATCGAGCGGCGGACGCCTGCGCGGCCGTAGCCTCTTCCTTGTCCTTCTCTTTTTCCTTGCCGCCGCTCTCGGCCCAGTCCGACTCGAACACGTCGGCGATCTTCTTCGCGATCCGCTGATCGGTCGCGATGATGCCCACTTCGCGCCTGGCGTCGAGCTCCAGCTTGCGCAGGCTCTGACTCCCGACGAATGCGGCGGTCCCATCCCGCACGATCGCGCGAACGTGGAGGCGCAGATCGGAGAGCTTTCTCGTCTCGACGTTCTCGAGCCGTTTGTCGACCTTGCCGATCAGGCGTATCTCGACTCCCGCCTTCACGCGCTCCTGCAGCGCGCGCAGCACGAGCCGGTCGGAGATCTTCGAGTTGTAGATCAACAGCTGCTTCCGCGCGCCCTTGATGAACGTCGTGAGGATCTCGCGCGAGCTCTCCGGGCTGACGACGAGGCGATCGTTGCCGGGCGTGTACGGCTGCCTCGTCGAGTCCGCATTGAAGAGCGCCGTCGCCTCCTTGACGAGCCGCTTGTCGCCCGTCACGACGCCGAAGCTCCGGCTGCGCTCGATGTCGAGGCGCGTGAAGTTGAACCCGTACACGTGCAGCACGTCGTCGACGATCATCATCTTGCCGTGGTAGCGCGTCAGATCGTCGGCGGTCCGCGTGACGGAGACGCCCGCTTCGAGGAGCCGCATCTCGAGCTTGCGCAGCGTCTTTTCTCCTCCGCTGTTCGTGTGCGCAATCAGCGCGCGGACGACGACGCCCCGCGAGACGGCGGCCTCGAGCGCTTTCTCGAGCTCCGCGCGATCGAAGCGGAAGATGACGATGTCGATCGTGCGCTTCGCGCGCTTGACCGCTTGGACGATTGGCGTCAGCCCGTCATCCGGCTGGATGATCAGTTTCACGGCATCTCTCTAACTGCTATTTGCCTTTGTTCTTCGTCTCGTTCCATTCGACGGCGGCGTGGCCTTCGGGATCGAGGCGCAGGATCGCGTTCGTCACGCGGTCGCGATCCGCGTCGAGCGGCACGGTGATGTCGTAGGCGACCTCCTGGTCGGCCGAGGACTTCAGCGCGAACGGCAGCTCGAAGCGTTTGAAGATGGCTTCGAATTTCGGCCGCAGCTCGTCGGTCTGATCGCCCACCTTGATCGAGAGGTCGTAGCGCTTGACGCCCCGCTCGAACGATTCGATCACGCCGAGCGCGAGCATCAGGAACGCCGTCGAGAAGACGGAGAGCGCGTAGAGGCCGACGCCAGACGCGAGGCCCACCGCCAGCGCGCACAGCATCACCACGGCGTCCTTGGGATCGTCGATCTTCGATCGATAGCGAATGAGGTTCGCGGCGCCGACGATGCCGAACGCGCGCGCCAGGCTCGCGCCGACGACGAGCATGATCACGGCGCCGACGACGGCCAGGATGATCTGGGTCTGCACGACGGCCGGCATGCGCGGCGGCGTGCCCTTGCGCTTGGGCCGCAGCGCCAGCGCGGCGCCGAGCGCCGCGGCGAGCGGCAGGCGGATCATCGCGTCGTCGATCTCGTGCAGCGGGTGCATCGGATGGTTGTCCGTGTCCTCTCGCGGCAGCGCCTGCGGCTCCGTTTGGGGCAGCGGCTGGGCGAACGCGTGCGCGGGAGCGATCGACACGCTCAACACGATCGCGCAGACGATCGTCAACCATACGCGCCGGGACTGCATCCGTCGGGCCATCGTCTCAGCCTTGGAGCGCCAGCCCCTCGGCGATCTTCTGCTTGAGGCGACGGATGAAGCGATCGGCCTCCTCCTTCGGGTAGCCTGCGGCGCGGAAGGCGGCGTCCCATTGCGCGTCGCGCAGACGGTCGAGCCGTCCGCAGATCCAGCGCACGTCGGCCGGCGTGATGTCGTCGAAGAGCGCATCGTGCAGCCCGCGCCAATCGAGCTTGACGCGGCCGTTGACGATGCCCTTGATGAAGGGCGTCTTCTCGAAGACCTCGACGTCGCCGCGCGGCGCGTCGAGCACGCCCGTGCGTCCGAACGTGTGGCCGAGGTCGCGCGCGACGTACCACACGCGCGCACCCTCGAGCGCTTCGATCAGCTCGTAGCGCGCATTGTTGTCGTCCTTCAGGTCGGAGTTCCCGAGCATCGCCTGCAGCACGAGCAGGCCCTTGAGCTCCCGCGTGCCGACGAACGGATTCTGGTAATACGACCAGCTTCCGCGGTCCTCGATCGCGAATCGTCCCTTGAGCTTTGGATCCTTCTCGCGAAAGCGCGCGGGCAGCTGCGGATTCGGGGACGGCGCTTTGCGCGCCATCCATTTGCCGACGTAGTAAATCGGCGGCTGATGGTAACCGACGCCCCAGAGGATGCGGGACGCGACGACCTCGGTCGGCGCCTCCGGCGGAAACTTCACGCTCCACTCGCGATCGTCCATTCCCTTGACGGTGTAGCCTCTGCTGAAACCGCGATTCTTGATCTCGATCACGGTGTAGGCCGAGGCAGGATCGGGCGCGAGCGTCTCGCCGCCGACGCCCCAATACAGATCGCGCGCGCCCGGTTCGATCCACAGCTCCGCCAGCTGCGCCGCGGAGGGCGGCCCTGGGAGCGTGGATTTGATCGGACGGCTGCACGCGGCCATCGCCAGCGCCGACAGGCCGAGCGCGAGAGCGATGCGCCGCGATCTGGGAAATCCGTTCCACACGTTGACAGTCGAGCTTCCACGTCTCTCGTGTGGGTGCGCCGTGGAAGACACGGTTCCGCTCATGCGACGGCGAGGTGCAAGCACCACGCCAGAGCTCGACCGTATGGATGAGATTATCGAAAGTCGTGCGACTGCGGATCGGGTCCGTTGGTCGTGAGCGCCTGCATGCGCTCCGCTTTCACCGACGTGACGCCGTCCTGAATCTGCAGCGTGCCCTCGACGAGGAGATACGGCGCGCCAATCACGGTCGTGCGGTAGTCCATGAAGAGATCGGGGCGCACGATGATGTTCGCGATGCCGGTCTCGTCCTCGAGCGTGAGAAAGACGAATCCTTTCGCGGTGCCCGGCCGCTGACGCGTGATCACCGCGCCCGCCACGCGGACGCGGCGGCCGGATCGGCTGGACGGCAGATCGATCGCGCGCAGCACGCCGCGCAGCGCGAGATCGCCGCGGCACAACGCCATCGGATGCGGCCCGATCGTCAAGCTCGTGCCCGCATAGTCCGACTTGATTCGCTCCGTCAGGGTCATGGGGTTCAGGGGTGATGATGCGTGCTCATCGCGGCCCGCGGCCCGCGGCTCGCGGCTCGCGGACTGCGGCACGCGGACAGCGGACTGCGGCCATTCACCGCACTCGTCGAACAACTCTCCCGTCGGCCGAATCGCGCGTTCGATTTGCCAGAGCGCGCTGCGGCGATCGTGGCCGAACGCATTCAGCGCGCCAATCTCCGCCAGCGTCGCCAGCTCGTCGCGGCGCACTCCGCTCTTGGCGATCAGATCGTCGATGGAACGATACCGCGGCTCGCGGTCCGCGGCTCGCGGTCCGTCCTGTTGACGGCCTGCCTCGGGAGACGACATGCCGTGCCACTCGTGCGCGCAGATGTTGCAGAACGAACTTCCGGCAGGTGTACGCTCCAGCATGGATCGATCGTCGCAGCCGCACTTTGGACATCTATTAGTGCTCGCGGGGCCATCCGGACCGCGGACCGCGGACCGCGGACCGCGATCCGCGATCGCTTTTCCGACCTCGCTCCTCAACCCATTCACATACATCAACCCGAGCCGCACGCGGCCGTCGGGGTCGACGCGGCATTCCCAATCGGAGGTCTGCACGTCGATCGGCGCGAAGCGGACGCCGCGGCGCTGCGCATCCTTCACGAGCGTCGCCGGATGATAGAACCCCATCGGCTGGTTGTTCAGCATCGCGGTGTAGAACGCGGACGGATAGTGCGCCTTGAGAAACGCGCTCGCGTACACGAGCAGCGCGAAGCTGGCCGCGTGCGATTCGGGAAACCCGTACAGCGCGAACGACGTGATCGATCGAATGATGTCGTCGGCCGCGTCGCCCGTGATGCCCTGCCGCGCCATGCCGGCGCGCAGCTTCCCTTCGATCTGCTGCATGCGCTTCTCGGATCGCTTGAAGCCGAACGCGCGCCGCAGCTCCTCCGCCTCGCCGCCGGAGAATCCCGCCGCCACCATCGCCATGCGCAGCAGCTGCTCCTGGAACAGCGGCACGCCAAGCGTGCGCGCGAGGATCGGCTCGAGCGACGGATGCGGATACACGACCGGCTCGACGCCCTGCCGCCGCTTCAGATACGGATGCACCATCTGCCCGACGATCGGTCCCGGCCTGATAATCGCGACTTCCACGACGATGTCGTAGAAGCGCGCGGGCTTGAGACGCGGCAGCGTCGCCATCTGCGCGCGCGACTCCACTTGAAAGATGCCGATCGTGTCCGCTTCCCGCAGCATGCGGTAGACGTCAGGATCGTCGGGAGGAAGGTGGGCGAGGTCGATGACCGCATTCCGCTGTCCGTTGTCCGCTGCCCGCTCTCCATGGTTCGGTGTCGCGTGTTCGGCCGCGAGCTGCGGACCGCGGACCGCGGAATTCACCAGCGTGAGCGCATCCTGCAGCACCGCCATCATCCCGAGCCCGAGCAGGTCGACCTTGACGAGGCCCATGTCGGCGCAATCGTCCTTGTCCCACTGGACCACGACGCGGTCCGGCATGCTCGCGTTCTCGAGCGGCACGACGTCGTCGAGACGGCCTTGGCAGATGACCATCCCGCCCGAATGCTGGCCGAGATGCCGCGGCAGATCCTGGATGTGGATCCACAGCTCCGCGAAGCGCCGGATCGCCGGATGCTGCGCGTCGAGCCCCGCGTCGCGCAGGTTGCGATCGAGCGTCTCCTTCGGATCGACCCACTCGAACTGATTCATGATCTTCGCGAGGCGATCGACCTGCTCCGCGTCGAGCGAGAGCGTCTTCCCCACTTCCCTCGCGGCGCTGCGGCCTCGATACGTGATCACGTTCGCGGTCATGGCTATTCTTGGCCCTTCGGGGCCTATTCGCGGCCCTTCGGGGCCCCCGCCGTGCTTCCCGTACTTCTCGTACATCCGCTGAATCACGCGCTCGCGCCGATCGCCGCTCGGCAGATCGAGATCGATGTCCGGCCACTCGCCGCGCTCTTCCGAGAGGAACCGCTCGAACAGCAGATCCATGCCGACGGGATCGACGGCCGTGATCCCGAGGCTGTAGCACACGGCGCTGTTGGCCGCCGATCCGCGCCCCTGCACGAGGATGTCCTGCTGCCGGCAGTAATTGACGATGTCCCAGACGATGAGGAAGTAGCCGGCGAGATCGAGGCGCTCGATGAGATCGAGCTCGCGCGCGATCTGCGCGCGCGCGCGATCGTGATAGGGACGATAGCGCTCCCGCGCGCCCGCCTGCGTCAGCTTCCGCAGGAACGACGCCATCGTCTCGCCGGGCGGCACCGGATAGTCGGGAAAGCGGTAGCCGAGATCCGCCATCGTGTACTCGAGGCGGTCCGCCAGCTCGCGCGCGCCGGCAATCGCCTCCGGCAGATCGCTGAAGAGGCGCGCCATCTCCGCCGCCGGCTTCAAGCTCCGCTCGGCGTTCCAGCTCAATCGACGTCCCGCGAGATCGAGCGTCGTCTTGTGGCGGATGCACGTGAGGACGTCATAGAGCGGACGATCCGCCGCGTCCGCGAATCGCACGCCGTTGGTGGCGACGATTGGCAAGCGATACGCGGCCGCCAGATCGCGCAGCGTGTGATTGTCGTGCTCTTCGTCGCGCAGCAGATGGCGCTGCAGCTCGATGCACACGTGCGGCGCGCCGAAAATGCCGACGAGGCGATCGACCAATCCGCCGACGCCGTAGCGCGGGCTGTCGATCGCCGCGCGCCCGGCGAGCGCGACGAGACCGCCCACGCGCCCGTCGAGATCGTCGAAGGTGAGCGCGCCTTCCCCCTTCGGCGCCGCGAGCTTCATGCGCGTCACCAGCCGGCACAAATTCCGGTAGCCCTCGCGCGACGAGACGAGAACGGGGAGGCGGAACAGCCGGGATCCGGGATCGGGGATCCGGGATCCGGGAGTTGAACCGATTCCCAGCCGATCGACCGGGCTCTGAGATGTTTTCCGACTCCCGGATCCCGAATCCAGAATCCCGGCACGACTTGCAACCGTCAGCTCCGCGCCGACGATGGCTTTCAGCCCCGCGCGTTTCGCGGCGAGATGAAATCGTGGAATGCCGTAGACGCCGTCCCGATCGAGCAGCGCGAGCGCCGGATACCCCAAGTCCGCCGCGCGCTGCACGAGCGTCTCGGGCAGCGACGCGCCGTCGAGAAAAGAGAACGCCGATGAGGCATGGAGCTCGATATACATTGCAAATTGGAATCTGCAATCCTCAATCGATGGTGCCTTCCATGAACCATGCGCCGGTGAGACGGTCGCGAAAGACGCGGCAGACCGAGCCGTCGCCGAGCGCGAGATCCCATTCGTCGCGGTTCCACTGGCGCGCGTCGCGATCCCACCACGCGCCGGAGGATCGCCACGGCCCCGCCGATTGCTCGACGCGGCCGCCAGGCATGCCGCGCCGATCGATCGCCACGCGCACCGGCCGGCCGCGCTCGACCGCGACGCGAATCGCGATCGGCGGACGGAATCGGCGGATCGAGATCGGCGGCTCGGACTCGCGCCGAAGCTCCGTGGGAGCGTCAGCAGCCCTGTCTCGCCGACGCTCCGTCGGAGCGAAGGCGGACCTGTCCCGCCGAAGCTCCGGAGGAGCGTAGGCGGACATCTCGAATCCATCCGGCTGATGCGAATCGAGCAAGCGCGCGCAGCCGACGCGCGAATCGCCGCTGAGCGCGCCAAGGCGCGCCGTCAGCGTCGCGAGCGTTTCGGCGGACGGCCGCGCGCGCTCGAGCAGCGAATACTGCACGATGCGCGCGGGCGCCGGAACGATCTCGATGGTGACGATGTCGATGGCCGCGGGCGGCGGATGCGATTCGAGATCGAGGACGACGAGCGTGCGCAGCACGCGCGCGTCGCGCATCGCGGCCGGCAATTGGAGCACGCGGGCGTGCTCGGTGCGATCGACGAGGCGAAGATGGAGCCGGATCGCCGCGGCGCCGCGATCCGCGCGCTCGAGCGCGAGCGACAACGGATCGAGCAATCGCGCCAGGACGAACGCGAGCGGCTCGAGGCCGTCGATCGGCCACTCGAGCTCCATGCGCTCGAGGAAGCGCGGCACGTCCGGATCGGGCACGAGCGGACCGCGATCGATCCCGCGCGCGTACATCTGCAGCGCGACGCCTCCCTGACCGAGCCGCGCCGACAGGTCGCCCCCAGGCAACGCCGCCAGCTCCCCCAACGTCGTCAATCCCCAGCGCTCGAACACGTCGAACGACTGGTCGTACGCCTCCCACTGCGCGAGCTGCGGCGTCCGGCGTCCCGGCCGCTTCGATCGCAGCACGGTGACGTCGAGCATCTCGGCGAGGAGTTGATGAAGCACCTTGAGCGGGATCGGCGCGAGCGCCGCGGCGAGATCGCCGGTCACTATACGGAGCCCCGTTCCCGCCGCCGCGACCAGCAGCGCACTCGCTTGCGTCGGCGCGATCGCGATCGAGACGGACGCGCGCGCGGCGCGATCGGCGCAGCGCGCCGCGCAGTCGCGATCGAGCTCCGCGCCTATCGCGTGCGCGTCGCCGAGCAGCCGGCCGAGGCCTCCGAGATCGAGCACGACGCCGGCGCGCCCGTGCCGCTGCCAGCGCGGCGAAAAATCCTTCGCGACCGCGAGCGGAAGCTCCGGTCCCCGCGACGAGCGAATGCATCCGTACATCGTCGACACCTAATCCGATCCGCGTGATCCGCGATGATCCGCGTGATCCGCGTCTTCCGATCCGCGTGATCCGCGATGATCCGCGTGATCCGCGTCTAACGATCCGCGTGATCCGCGTGATCCGCGATGATCCGCGTCTAACGAATCCGCGGGCGTACGTCGAGCCCGCCGAGCAGGCGCGCGCGATTCGACCGCTCGCCGGTCCACACCGCGCGCGCGGCCGCCGCGGGCTCCATCACGATCGTGGCGCCCCCCGAACTGCGCGCGAGGTGCTCGGACGCGATGACGAGCGCGGCGGTCTGGCTGCCTTCGATCACGCGCGCCAGGCGGAACCACGTCGTGAACGGCAGGCTTCGCGCGGCGATCGGAGGCGCATCGGCGAGATCCCATACGACCAGCCCGAAGCCGCCGGCCTGCAGCACGAGGTTCATGGCTTTGAGCGACCGGCCGACGTCGCCCGTCTCGCGGATCCACAGCAAGCGCGAGAGATCGACGCCGATGGCCGCGGCCGACGCCGGATCGAACCGATCGTGCGTATCGACGAGCGCCGCGAGCTCGCCGCGCGCGATCGCCGCGCCGAGCGCGCGGCACATGAGGCCGGTGCGGCCCGACGAGCGGCCGCCGACGATCTCCGACAGATGGCCGCGGCGCACGCCGCCGCCCAGCGCGTCGAGGCCGGGAATCTCCGCGTGGCTCTCCGGGTTCTTGGGGTCGGGCTGCCAGGGCGCCGTGGACGCGATCGTGAGCGTCACGTCGAGCTTCTTCGCTCGCAGCAGCGATTCGAGGTGGGCGCGCGCCGTCATCTTCCGGTCCAAGGGTATTTTCGCTTTTTCTTCGCTGCAGTCAAGAGCCTGCTAAAATCACTATTCCCACGTGTCAACCACGCAGCCCACGCCCATAGCCCTTCGCTCCCCGTTTGTACAGCGTGCGCTCGCGGCGTTCTTCTATCGGGATTTCCGGGTGCTGTGGCTGGGGGCGTTCACGTCGACCGTCGGCACGTGGATGCAGAAAGTCGCGCAGAGCTGGCTCGTCCTCGAGCTCACCAAGTCGTCGTTCTATCTCGGCCTCGACGACTTCCTCGCGCAGCTGCCGATTCTCCTCTTCACGCTGATCGGCGGCGTGATCGCGGATCGGCACGATCGCCGGCGGCTGCTCATCGGATCGCAATTCGTGCAGATGGGGACGGCGTTCGCGCTCGCCGCGCTCGTGTATCTCGGCCGCGTCCACATCAGCCACATCCTCGTGCTGTCGTTCACGGCCGGCGTCGCGCAGGCCTTCGGCGGGCCCGCGTATCAGGCGATGATCCCGTCGCTCGTCCACAAAAAAGATCTGCCGAACGCGATCGCGCTCAACTCGATCCAGTTCAACCTCGCGCGCGTGTTCGGTCCGCTCCTCGCCGGGATCACGATGGCGTCGCTCGGCGCGGCCGTCTGCTTCGGCCTCAACGGCATCTCCTTCCTGGTCGTCGTCCTCGCGTTGATGTCGCTCTCGGTCGTCCACATCGCGCCGGCGGAGCGCAAGCCGATCCTGCACGAGCTCAAAGGCGGGATCGCGTACGCGCGCAGCGAGCCCGCGATCCTCGCGCTCACCGTGCTCGCGTCGATGACGACGTTTCTCGCGCTGCCGCTGCTGACGTTTCTGCCGATCTTCGCGCGCGACATCTTTCACGGCGACATCAGCCGCTACAGCCAGATGATGGCGTTCTCGGGATTCGGCGCCGTCACGGGCGCGCTCGTCGTCGCATGGCTCGGACGGTTCAAGCACATGGGGCTCGCGCTGCTGCTCGTGCAGATGACGTTCGGCGCGTTGATTGCGGCGTTCGCGCTCTCGCGCACGCTGTGGCTGAGCAACGTCCTGCTCTTCCTCTGCGGCGCCGCGCTGCTGATCGTGTTCTCGATGACCGCGTCGTTGGTGCAGTTGATCGTGCCCGATCACCTGCGCGGGCGCGTCATGAGCATCTACATGGTGGCGTTTCGTGGAGGGATGCCGCTCGGCAGCCTCGCGAGCGGATACGCGGCGACGCTATTCTCGGTCCCCGCCGTCCTCGCGACGAACGGTCTGCTCGTCACGGCGGTCGCGATTTATTTTTTCTTTAAGAGCCACGGGGTGCGCGAGGTGTAACAGTCGCGGACCGCGGACCGCAGCCCGCGGCCCGAAGAACATTCAGATCAGCCCGTTCGATTGCGATGCCATGCTTTTCGAACAGCGAACAGCGAGCCGCGGACAGCGATCTAAGCGCTCACAATCCAGAACGCGCCCAGCAGAATCGACGCCGTCGCCATAAGAAGCGCGGCGCTCTTGCCGAGGCGCGCGGCGACCGCGGCGGACATCGCGCGCGCGAACGCGACGCCGAAGAGCGACATCGACAGCAGAATACCCACGCCGAACACGGCAATCAGCAGCAACAGCGTGGAGAGCGGCGACGCCGCAAGGCCGTTCCCGAACGGCGCGAGCATCGTCAGCGCGCGGAGGCTGCTGACGGCGAACGCGGCGCCGAGAATCGTCGGGAGGTGCGAGTGCGCGGACGGCAGCGGATGATGATCCTTGCGGCCCACGTGTAAATGCCAATGCTTCGGCGGATGCGAGTGACCGTAGACCTTGCCGGACAGCACGCCCCACATTCCGATCGCTCCGAGGACGACGAGCAGCGCGCCGCCGAGCACTTCCCCGCCGCGTTCGACGACGAGCGGGAGCGACCAGCCGAGCGCGAGCAGAGCGCCGGCGCCGATCGCGAGGAGCAGCGCGTGGCCGATCGCGAAGCGGACGGCGACGCCGAACGCGCGCGCGCGCCGGATCGCGGGCGTCTCGCCGGCCGCGCCGAGCGACAACGCGGCAATCGCCATCAAATGATCGGCGCCGAGACCGTGCAGGAAGCCGAGAACGAGCGCGGTGGAAATGAGGAGCACGAGTGATTCTAGCATTGCGAGCCGCGGATTGCGGACCGCGGACTGCGGATTGCGGACCGCGGACCGCGAGTCGCCGTCACTGCGTGAGCGTCCACGTCAGCGGCACCGTCTTCGGGAGATAGCAGACCTTGTCGTCGCAGGCTTGATAACGCAGCGATCCTTTGATCGTCAACGGCCCTGACGGCGGCGCGCCGGCGATCGCGATCGGCTGCGTGATGCGGAACGGCTTGCTGTAGACGCGCTGCGTGAGGTTGAGCGGCTCGAAGAAGAATTTCTCCGCGGGGGGGAATTCCGGCGCGGCCGCTTTGATCGCTGGATTCGGCTCGAGCGTCAGCGCCACGGGAATTCCTTCCTTCTCTCCCGGCGCGTACACGTGCATCTTCGGCTTGGGCGCGATCTCGACGACAAGGGAGAGCTTCGCGCCCGGCGCGATCGTCGACGCGCTGGCGGACGGGACGACCGTCAAGTGCGGCGTTTCAATCGCGGGCTTCGACGGCGTGGAGCTCTGCGCGGCGAAGAGGAGGACGGCAACGACCGAGGACGTGGCGATTGCGTGCACCCACTGATTGTATCAACCGGCGTACAAAAAGAGTCCCGCGAGCATGAGCCCGCGGGACCTGAAATCTCTGGTTGATCTTCCGGCCAAAGCCGGAAGCCACCGTTAGAACGTGATGCGCGCCAGCACGCGAATTTCGCGCCGGCCCTGATACACGTTCGGCGTCGTGTAGAACGGGTTCGTACGCATCGTGCCCGTGTAGCCGGCGATGCGCTGCTGCAGATTGTACGAACCCGTCGCGCCGTAGAGCGAGAGCGCGGGCGGATTCGCGACCGTCAGGCTGTCGCGGTACGCCGACGGCCCCTGCGTGATCGCGAGGAAGTAGTTCGTCCACGTCATCTGGTCGAACACGTTGTCGATGTTCGCCTGCAGTTGGACGCGCTTGTTCCCGATCAACCTGAACTCCTGCGTGAGGTTCAGGTCGAGCTGCGAGAGCACCGGCGTCCGTCCGAGATCGTTGCGGCCGAACGGGAAGACCGGGAATCCGCTGAACCGGAACGCGGTCGATTGCGGGATGCCGCTCTCGATGAACCAGTTCGCGCCGACGATCGTGCCCCACTTGAAGTCGTACACGCCCGTGAGCTTGAACACGTGCGGACGATCCGTCTGCAACCGGCCGTAGACGGCCTCGCCGTTCGCGTCGTAGCTCATGACGGTGTTGTCGTAGTAGCGATTCACGTTCGGGCTCACGCGGCCGTTCTCGTCGGAGCTCGCGAGACCCGAGTAGTTGCCGAACAGGCGGCTATAGAGATAGGTGGCGCTGCCGGACCAGTTGTTCGCGAACCGTTTGTTGATCCGCAGCTCGATGCCGTCGTAGTCGCGCACCGGCTTCGGCGTGATGAGATCGGGCACGCTCGGCTCCATCTGAACGGCCAACCCCTCACCCGGATTCGAGATCAAGTAGATCTCCGAGCCCTGGAAGAGGACGCCGACGTCCTCGATCGTGCGGAAGAGCCACTTGTGCACGTAGCGCGCGCCGACCGAGATCGACGGACGCAGCTCGTGCTCGATGCCGGCGGTCCACTCGCCCATCTGCACGGGCTTCAGGTTGGGATCGATGCCGGTCATGCCAGGACGATTGAAGTACGCCTCGAACCCTGGATCGATCTGATTCGAGCTGTGGCGGAAGTCCACCGACTCGATGTAGCGGCCCGGGCACCCGGTTGGGCCTTCACCGCACTGGATGCTGCTGAAATCAGCGGTGTCGAGCGTCCAGTAGTAGTTGACCCAGTGATCGCCGCCGAACGATCCGCGCGGCAGCTCGAGCTTCGTGATGTCGTAGTACCAGCCGTAGCTGCCGAAGGCCTTCCACTTGCCGTTGCCCTTGATGTCGTAGGCGAACCC
>DATBJJ010000012.1:0-22733 GCA_036556425.1 Vicinamibacterales bacterium | reverse complement strand
AAATCGCCCGCAGCACATCATCTGTCGTGCGCGCTCCGGTGATCTCCTCGAGGCGCGCGCGCGCCTCCGTGAGATCGGCGAGGACGAACTCTTCGGGCGTGTTCGTGCGGGCGGCGGCCGCGGCGCGCTCGAGCGCCGCTTTCGCGCGCCGCACGAGATCGGCGTGGCGCACGTTGGTGACCGCTGGCACGTCGCGCGTCGGCTCGCCTGCCGCCGCCTCGACGAGCGCGGCCCGAAGTCGATCGATGCCGTCGCCCGTCTTCGCGGACACGCACACGACCGGCGCGCCGATCCGCGCAAGATCCCACACGGGATCGAGATCGGACTTGTTCGCCACGATCACGCGCGGCCGATTCGCCGTTGCCGCGAGCAGCTCGTGATCGTCCTCGTCGAGCGATCGCGATCGATCGAGCACGAGCGAGATCACGTGCGCGACGTCGCGCGCGGCGGCCGCGCGCTTGATGCCTTCCATCTCCACCGGGTCGTGCGCGCCGCCGCGGACGCCTGCGGTATCGACGACCATCATCGGAATCCCGTCGACGTCGATCGTCTCCGTCAGCAGATCTCTCGTCGTCCCCGGGATCTCGGTGACGATCGCGCGGCCAACGCCGGCGAGCTGATTGAAGAGCGACGACTTTCCGGCGTTCGGCCGGCCGGCGATCGCGACCTGAAGGCCTTCGCGCACGAGACGCCCGCGCGACGCGGACGTCAACAGCGCGTCGAGACGATCCACGAGCGCGGCGATCTCGCGAGAGGTGTCGCCCGACTCGACGAAGTGGTAGCCCTCTTCAGGAAAGTCCAGCGACGCTTCGAGCTTGACCGTGAGATCGAACAGCCGCGCATCGACTGCCTTGATCTCGGTGGTGAGCGTGCCTTCGAGCTGATCGTACGCCGCGCGCGCCTGCAGTGGAGTGACGGCATCGACGAGGTCGCGAACCGCTTCGGCTTGCACCAGATCGATCCGCTCGCGCAGAAACGCGCGAAGCGTGAACTCGCCGGGCTCCGCGAGCCGAGCGCCGCACGTCAGCGCCGCGTCGACGATCGCGCGCAGCAGGACCGGACTCCCATGTCCGCTGATCTCGACGACATCCTCGCCGGTGTACGAATGCGGCGCGGGAAAGAACGTGAGGATGACGTGATCGGCGGCGCCGCGCGAGGCCTCGAGACGCGCGAACGTCGCGCGCCGCGGTTCGAGCGGCGCGGTCTTCGTCAGCGACGACGCGATGCGCGCCGAGTCGGGTCCGCTGATGCGAACGACGCCGATGCCGCCTCGCCCGGGAGGCGTCGCGATCGCGACGATGGTATCGTCGGGAGCGTACACAAACCGACTACCGTCGTTTCGAGATGATGACCGTCTTCAGGAACGCATCGCCGATGCTCTCGGACGTCATCAGCGCGTCCTCGGCAACGGTGAGGTGCACGAGGCGGCGCGCGTACGGATTGAGCGGACCGATCTCCTGCGGCGTGCCGGTCGTCTTCGCCTTCTCCATGACGAACCGCGCCATCTGCTTCAGCTCCGCATCCTTGCCCTTGCGGTAGTCGAGACAATCCAGCACGAACGTGCGATCGTCCTTGAGCTGACGCCTGAACGCCGTGTTCACGATGTGCTGCAGCGCGTCGAGCGTTTCGGCGCGGCGCCGCAGCAGGACCTCGCCGCCGGCGCCCGACAGCTCGAACCGCACGCTGTCGGCCGTGTCCTCCACCTGAATGTCGAGCGGGACGCCCATTGCGGCGAGCGTCTTCTCGAGGAACGCGCGGGCGGGGCCGTGCTGGTCCATTACTTCCGCTCCTTCGCTGCCTGTGGAGAACGACCGGCGCCTGCCGGCTTCAACTGGCGCTCCGCCGGCGGACGAACCGTGTGCTGCGGCGCGGGGCCGAGAAGGCGATTCGTGATCGCCTGCTGGCCGATCGTCCAGATGTTGCTCACGGTCCAGTAGAGCACCAGGCCGCTCGGCATGTAGAGCATCATGCCGGCGAACATCAGCGGCATGAACTGCATCATCTTCTGCTGCATCGGGTCGCCGCCCATCGGCGTCATCCTCGTTTGGACGAACTGCGTCACACCCATGAGCACCGGCGTCACGAAGTACGGATCGTGCGCGGAGAGATCCTTGATCCAGCCGATGAACGGCGCGCCGCGCAGCTCGATCGCGACCGACAACATCGAGTAGAACGCGATCAGCACCGGAAGCGTCAGCAGCATCGGCACGCATCCCGCGGCCGGATTCGCGCCGTGGCGCTTGTAGAGCGCCATCACTTCCTCGTTCATCTTCTGCCGGCCTGGATCGGTCATCTTCATCTTCGCGTACCGATCCTGGATGGCTTTCATCTCCGGCTGCAGCGCCGCCATCTTGCGCATCGACACCGCGCTCTTGTGCCGCAGCGGGAACATCACGAGATTGATGATCACCGTCAGCGCGATGATCGACCAGCCGTAGTTGTGAACGTATCCGTTCACCCATTTCAGCGCGCGCAGCAGCGGCACGACGATGACGTCGAACATGCCGAAGTCGATCGCGCGGACGACATCCGGCTTGATCGCCTGGAGGATGGTGAAATCCTTCGGGCCGAAGAAGAAATCCGTGCGCTCGCCGGGCGCGCCCGGCTTCACGCTCCACGAGATGAACTGCAGTGCCGGAGCGTCTCCCTGCGCCGCGACGAGCACGGGATCGAATCGAAGATCGAGCGGCGCGGCGTTCGGCGCCGCTGCCGTCGACGGAATCACCGCGCTCAGGAAGTAGTGATCGTCGACGCCCGCGAACCCGAATGCGCCTTGCTCGCGGCGGTGCGATTCGATCTCCTTGATCGCGACGCGCTTCACCTTGCCGTCGCGATAGAAGATCGGCTGCGGCGGCGGCGCGTAGCCCATCCCGCCGTGCACGACGCCGGTGCCGAGCGCCGGCCCCCACACGACGGTCGGCTGCAGCGCGCTGCCGTTCAGCGTCACGGACGAAGTCAACGTGATGTTGTAGGGATGCGCCGGATCGAACGTGAACTCCTTGCGGGCCGTGAGCCCGCCGGAATCGCGGAACTCGAACGCGAGCGTCTCCATGGAGCCGCGCACGTCCAACGCGGCGCGGTCCGGCTTGAACAACGCGTCCTTCAAACGTGCCGAGACCGCGGGGTCGTCGACTTCGAGCATGAAGGGCCGCGCGGCGCCCGGCAGATTCTGCGGAATGAGCTCGAGCTCCTCGTTGAGCCCGTCGCGATAGTCCTTGAGCCTCCAGCTCGCCAGCGCGCCGCCGCGCGCCGTGAAGATCGCCTTGACCTTCGTGGTTTCGACGACGACCTTCTCGTCGTTCGACGCGGCAAGGAGCGGCTTGTTGACCTCCGCTTCGACGGGCGCGGCGATCGCCTGTGGCTGCACGGGCGGGGCGGCCTTGCCCGAGGGCTCCGCCGTCACTTTTTGCGGCTCCGCTGCAGGCTTCGGCGGCTGCGGCGGCGGGAACAGCGCCTGCCACCCGTAAATCACCAGGAAGCTGAGGATGATCGCGATGAGAAACTGTCTTTGCATTTACAACTACTTACGAAAAGTATCAGGAGCTCCGCACGGCGCGCCGCGGCGGAACGGGATCGAGTCCATAGGCGCCAAATGGACGGCATCTCGCGAGCCGCCGAGTCGCGAGCCACGCGCCCCTGATGGCGCCGTGCTCGAGAATCGCGAGCCGCGCGTACTCCGAGCACGACGGCTCGAAGCGGCAGGATCCCGCGAACAACGGCGAAATAAGTCCCTTGTAGACGACGAGAAGCGCCAAGAGCGCCCGTTGCCCGAGCGACAACGCCGAGCTCCGCGTCCCGTCAGGCGCGCTCATGCTTCGCGACGCGGGCGGCGCATCGCACGAACACCGTGCGATAGTCGTTTTCGAGGCTTGCGTAGGTGGCATCGAACAGCTCAGACCGGGGAATGACCACGACGTCGAGCCCGCCGGCCGCCGGAAGATCGAGGTTGTGCCTGAATATCTCTCGAATCAGGCGTTTAGCGCGATTTCTCCGCACCGCGTCGCCGAGCTTTCTCGACGCGACGATTCCAAGTCTCGGACCGCGCGTCCCGGTCGGCGCCATCAGCAGGGTGAAGAACCTCCCCCGCATGCGCTGTCCCGTGTCGAAGACCTTCTGAAACTCTCCCCGCCGCCGTAGCCGCCGGCTCTTGCCGAATTGCCGGGAGGTCGCGGCCCGAGTCACGGATGTCGCGGCGGCTAGCTGGAGGAAACGGTAAGACGCTTGCGCCCCTTGGCGCGGCGGCGCTTGAGGACCTGACGTCCCTTTTTCGTGCTCATGCGCACGAGAAAACCATGGGTCTTCGCGCGGCGCCGGCGGTTCGGTTGGAACGTGCGTTTCATTGATTCGGATCCCCTCGACAGCGGCCAAAAACAGGTGGAGAAACTTAAATTTTAGTCAAGCTTCCTTAGGGCTGTCAACGAACCGTCGCGCGAATCGAGACCGGTGCTTCCGGTGCTTGGTCGCGCCGATGTCGTGTGTTACAGTCACGTCCCCTGCGCGTGACGCCGTAGGGTCTCCCCCCGAAGTTTTCCACAACTGTGGAAAAAAATGTGGAAAAGCCAAGGTTTTCGCCCCGCTAATCGAACCCGACCGCCGGAGAATGCGGGTTTCTCGAGGGCGAAGGCCGCGGCGGCCCGTTGTTTCGGGGCTCGGGCGCGTACCTCGATGGTAAACGGGCCGTAACGGCCGCGTGTCCCAGGGGCGAAAGTCGAAAGATCGAAGTTTTCCGGACAGTTTTCAGGGGTTTGCCGTGGCGACGATCAGCACGCACAAGACCGCGACTATTTGGGACCAGGTGCTTGCGCGTATAGAAACCAAGGTCAACCAGCACATCTACGTGACCTGGTTCAAGCCGACGTCGTTCGTCGCCGACAACGGATCGCTGCTTCACGTTCGCGTGCCCAACGCGCTCTTCAGCAACTGGCTGACGAAGCACTACTCGGTCGTCCTCGACGAAGCGCTCGCCGAAGTCAATCGCCACGGATGCGCGGTCTCGTTCGTGACCGACGACGGCGAACATCCCGCGGCGAAGACCGCGACCGCATCGGCCGCGATGGACGACGCGCAGGGAGTGGAGGCGGACGAACTCACCGGGCAGACAGGAAGCCTCGCGCCGCGCTACTCGTTCGACGCGTTCATCGTCGGTCCGTCCAATCAGTTCGCGCACGCCGCCTGTCGCGCCGTCGCCGAAGCGCCGTCGCGATCGTACAACCCGCTCTTCATCTACGGCGGCGTGGGACTCGGCAAGACGCACTTGATGCACGCGATCGGTCACTACGTCCTGACGCATCTCAAGTTGAAGCTCACCTACATCTCGTCGGAGCGCTTCATGAACGAGATGATCAACGCGGTGCGCTACGATCGTATTCTGGATTTTCGCGAGCGCTATCGCAGCGTCGACGTGCTGCTCGTCGACGACATTCAGTTCATCGCCGGCAAGGAAGGCACGCAGAACGAGTTCTTCCACACCTTCAACGCGCTCTACGACGCGCAGAAGCAGATCGTCATCAGCAGCGACTGCCCGCCGCACGAGATTCCGTCGCTCGAAGAGCGTCTGCGATCGCGGTTCGAATGGGGATTGATCGCCGACATCCAATCACCGGATCTCGAGACGAAGGTCGCGATTCTCAAGAAGAAGGCGGAAACCGAAGGCATTCCTCTTCCCGACAACGTCGCGATCTACATCGCGGGAAAGATCAAGTCGAACATCCGCGAGCTCGAAGGGTCGCTCATCCGCCTGATCGCGTATGCGTCGCTCACCGGCCGCGAGATCTCGCTGGCGCTCGCGCAGGACGTGTTGAGAAACGTGCTGCAGCACGACGATCGCGCGGTGACGATCGAGATCATCCAGAAGTTCGTCTCGGACTATTACCAGTTGAAGGTGACGGAGCTGAAGTCGCGCAACAACTCGAAGTCGGTCGCGATGCCGCGTCAGATTGCGATGTATCTGTGCAAATCGCTGACGAGCGCGTCGCTCCCGGAGATCGGACGCAGCTTCGGCGGCAAACATCATTCGACCGTGATCCATTCGATTCGCAAGATCGAAGATCTGCGACAGCGCGACGGAGATTTCAACAGCCTCATCAACAATTTCATGGAGTCGTTCCGCTAGACCGGCGGGCGCTTTCCGAGCTTTTCCACAGCCTTCGAAAAGCGCTCCTGAGGATGAGTTGCGGATTGCGATCGAGGCCCCGAACGGGGGCGGCAAACCCATCAAAAAACCCGCCGCCGTACCGAAAAGCCATCCACAGTGTAAGTCGTAGATAGGTAAGGAGTAACGGCCACCGTTAATGTTTTCAACAGGACCTTATTCCTGTTATAATTATTTGTTCTTTGATCTCCCTCTTCAGTTAAGAGATCTACGCGCCAGGCCGGCGCTTTCCCGCGAGGTCATTGCCACCATGGAGTTGGTCGTCCGTAAGACCGATCTGCTGCGCGAACTGCAACTCTTCCAGGGCATCGTCGAGCGCAAGAACACGATTCCGATTCTCGCGAACGTGCTGCTCGAGGCCAAAGGCGATCAGGTCAAGCTGCTCGCGACGGATCTGGAAGTTGGTTTGCGAAGCACGTGCACGGCCTCCGTCGCGAAAGGTGGGTCGCTGACGCTGCCGGCGAAGAAACTGTACGAGATCATCAAAGCGCTTCCCGAAACGGACGTCCGCATCGAGGAGGACAAGAACGGCGTGAAGGTGGCTGCCGATCGATTCGACTCTCGCATGCAGACGCTTCCGCGCGAGGATTTTCCGACGCTGCCGGAAGCCACCGGGTCGATCAGCGCGACGTTGGGACGCGACGTCGTGAAGCAGATGGTGCTCAAGACGCAGTTCGCCATCACAGGAGAGGACACGCGGTATTTCCTGAACGGCGCGTTGTTCATTCTCCGAGGCGATTCGATGAGCCTCGTCTCCACGGACGGTCACCGTCTTGCGCTCGTCACGGTGCCGCGCGAGAAAGGCAAGACCAAAGGGCGGGTCGAAGATGATGCGGAAGATCGCGTCATTCTGCCGCGGAAGACGCTCCTCGAGCTTGGCCGGCTGCTCGGCGAAGGTGAAGGGGACATTCAGTACGAACGCGGAGAGAATCATCTGTTCTTCGACATCGGTGGACGCCTTCTCATCTCGCGGATGATCGACGGGCAGTTCCCGGCGTTCGAGCGTGTGATTCCGAAGGCGAACGACAAGCGCGTCGAGTTCGATCGCGATCGCTTGACGAGCGCGGTGCGCCGCGTTGCGCTCCTGTCGAACGAGCGTTCGCGCGCCGTGAAGTTTCAGTTTGACAAAGGGAAAGTGGAGATTGCGTCGAGCAGTCCTGAATTCGGTGAAGCCAAGGAGGTCTTGAACGTCGACTACACCGCTGCGCCCGTCACGATTTGCTTCAACGCGCAGTACGTCGTCGATTTCCTTGGCGCGGTCGAGACCGATTCGATCGCCCTGGAATTCAAAGACGAGATGAGCCAGGCGGTATTGTCGCCCATCGGCGCGGAAGGTTACACCTACACCTACGTGATCATGCCGATGCGGGTGTGAAGTCCATCAGATAAATGCCACAATTCGAATCAGAAAAAAACGAACAGCGGCCCACCGATGGAGCGGACGCCACTGTCGATCCCTTGAACAACGCCACCGACAACGGGAACGGCGGCGGCGCGTCGGCGGACGATTACAGCGCCGACAAGATCAAGGTTCTCGAGGGGTTGGAAGCGGTCCGCAAGCGGCCCGCGATGTACATCGGATCGACGGGCGCGCCGGGTCTGCACCATCTCGTCTACGAGGTCGTCGACAATTCGATAGACGAGGCGCTCGCCGGCTTCTGCGATCAGGTCAACGTCACGCTCCACATCGACAACTCGGTGACGGTCGTGGACAACGGCCGCGGCATTCCGGTCGATCAGCACGCGAGCGGCAAGTCGGCCGCTGAAGTCGTCCTCACGGTGCTGCACGCCGGCGGCAAATTCGACAACGACAGCTACAAAGTGTCGGGCGGTCTTCACGGCGTCGGCGTGTCCGTCGTCAACGCGCTCTCGGAGACGCTGGAGCTCGAGGTCTGGCGCAACGGCGAGGTCTACAAGCAGTCGTTCGAGCGCGGGACGCCGACGAGCGGCCTCGAGGTCACCGGCACGACGAAGAAGCGCGGCACGAAGGTCACGTTCAAGCCCGACACCCAGATCTTCGAGACGATCGAGCTGAGCTTCGACACGCTCGCGCAGCGGCTGCGCGAGCTCGCATTCCTCAACGGCGGCGTGACGATCACGATCGAGGACGAGCGCGACGGCAAGAGCCACACGTTCCTGTACGAAGGCGGCATCAATTCGTTCGTCCAGTATCTGAATCAGAACAAGGCGGTCGTCAACGACAAGCCGATCTACATGCACGGCGAGAAGGACGGCATCGACGTCGAGATCGCGCTGCAGTGGAACGACGGCTACACCGAGACGGTCTACTCGTTCGCCAACAACATCAACACGCACGAAGGCGGGACGCACCTCTCCGGATTCCGGTCCGCGCTGACGAGAACGATCAACTTCTACTCCGGGAAGAACAACCTCGCGAAGGATCTGAAGGACGCGAACATCAGCGGCGACGACATCCGCGAAGGCCTGACGGCGGTGGTCAGCGTGAAGATTCCCCGGCCGCAGTTCGAAGGGCAAACGAAGACCAAGCTCGGAAACACGGAGGTCAAGGGGATCGTCGAGGCGATCCTGAACGATCGGCTCGGGGCGTTCCTCGAGGAGAACCCGGCGGTCGCGAAGCGCGTGATTAGTAAAGCGGTGGACGCCGCGCGGGCGCGCGAAGCGGCGCGGAAGGCGCGCGATCTCGTCCGCCGCAAAGGCGCGCTCGACAGCAGCAGCCTGCCCGGCAAGCTCGCCGACTGCCAGGAGCGCGATCCCGCGCTCAGCGAGATCTACATCGTCGAGGGGGAGTCCGCAGGCGGATCCGCGAAGCAGGGACGCGACCGGCGCTTCCAGGCGATCCTGCCGATCAAGGGGAAGATCCTGAACGTCGAGAAGGCGCGCTTCGACAAGATGCTCAGCAGCGACGAGATCAAGACGATGATCGCGGCGCTCGGATGCGGGATCGGCGAGGAGGACTTCGACGACAAGAAGCTCCGCTACCACCGCATCATCATCATGACGGACGCGGACGTCGACGGCTCGCACATTCGAACGCTCCTGCTGACGTTCTTCTACCGCCAGATGCGCGCGCTCGTGGACTCGGGCTACGTCTACATCGCGCAGCCGCCGCTCTTCCGCGCGAAGCGTGGACGCAGCGAGTTCTTCATCCGCGACGAGCGCGAGATGGAGAAGTGGCTGATTCGCCGCGCGGCCGAATCGCGCGTGCTCGTGCTGCAGAACGGCGAGCAGATCGCGGGGACGGATCTCGAGGCGAAGCTCGAGCACCTGATGCACTTCCGCAAGCTGCTGCAGATCGTCGAGCGCCGCGTTCCGTCGCGCGACGTTGTCCGCACCCTGCTCGATCGCGAGGCGCGCGACAAGACGTTTTTCGCCGACAGCGCCAAGGTGCAGGCTCTCGCCGATGCGCTCAACACGCCGACGCGCACGGCGAGTGTGCAGCCGGACGAGGAGCACCAGGCGCACAGCCTCGTGATCGAGGATCGCAGCGGCGGGTATCCACGGCACCACCGGGTGGATCTCGATTTCGTCACGACGAGCGAGTTTCGCGCGCTCGCGGCGAGCTATCAAAGCGTGCGTGAGATTCGTGGACGGATGGTCGTCAAGACCATCGCGTCGCACGGCCCCGACCAGCAGGACGGATCGGGCGAGTCCGGTGCGACCGCGAACGCCACGGCGATCGGCGGCGCGCCGCTCGACGAGGCGACGAAGCTCGCCGCCGACGTCAAGACACCCGACATCAGCTCGATGCCGAAGATGTCCGCCGCGAAAGCGAAGGACGCGGACGTCATCGTCGAAACGCTCGACGAGCTCGTCGAGTTCTTCGTTGCCGCCGGCAAGAAGGGCTTCGACATCAATCGCTACAAGGGCCTCGGCGAGATGAACCCGGACACGCTGTGGGAAACGACGATGGACCCGGAGAAGCGGACGCTGCTCCAGGTGAAGGCGGAAGATCACATGGAAGCGGACCTGATGTTCACGACGCTGATGGGCGATCAGGTCGAGCCCCGCCGCAAGTTCATCGAAGACAACGCGCTCGATGTGAAGAACTTGGATATCTGATCGCAGTCCGCAGTCCGCGATCCGCTGCTCGCTATCGGAGCCGAGCGCCGTCAGCAACCCGGCTGCGAGCCGCGGACCGCGGACCGCGGACCGCGACTGACCCAACAGACCTATGACAGATTCGTCTACCCGCATCCCCGTCAACATCGAAGACGAAATGAAGCGCTCGTACATGGATTACGCGATGAGCGTGATCATCGGGCGAGCGCTGCCTGACGTCCGCGACGGTCTCAAGCCGGCGCACCGGCGCGTGCTCTTCGGGATGCGCTCGATGGGATTGGCCTCCAATCGCGGCTATCGCAAGTGCGCGAAGATCGTCGGCGAGGTGATGGGCAATTTCCATCCGCACGGCGACGCCTCGATCTACGACACGCTCGTGCGGCTCGCGCAGGACTTCAACATGCGCTATCCCCTGGTCGACGGCCAGGGGAACTTCGGCTCCATAGACGACGACCCGCCGGCGGCGATGCGCTACACGGAAGCGCGTCCCGAGCAGGCCGCGGAAGCGATGATGACGGATCTCGACAAAGAGACCGTCGACTTCGTCCCCAACTACGACGAGACGACCGAAGAGCCAACCGTTCTTCCGACCACGTTCCCCAATCTGCTCGTGAACGGCTCCAGCGGCATCGCCGTCGGCATGGCGACGAACATCCCGCCGCACAACATGCGCGAGGTGATCGACGGCGTGATTGCCGTGATCGAGCATCGCACCGAGTCGAAAGAAGCCAAGCTGCGCGCGCTGTTCAACGCCGTGCCCGGCCCCGATTTCCCGACCGGCGGCTACATCGTCGGGCGCGCCGGCATTTACCAGGCCTACACGCAGGGCCGCGGCGCGATGACGCTGCGCGCGAAAGCGAAGGTCGAGGAGAGCCGCAAAGGCGAGAAGGTCTCGATCGTCGTCACCGAGATTCCGTATCAGGTGAACAAGAAGCGGCTCCTCGAGAAGATCGGCGAGCTGCACCGCGAGAAGACGGTCGAGGGCATCGCCGATCTGCGGGACGAGTCGGATCGCGAGGGAATGCGGATCGTCGTCGAGCTGCGCCGCGGCGAAGTGCCGGAGGTCGTCCTCAACAATCTCTACAAGCACACGCAGCTGCAGACGACGTTCGGGATCATCATGCTCGCGATCGCGGGCGGCCGGCCGAAGGTCCTGCCGCTGCTCGACATCGTCGAGCAGTTCGTCGAGTTCCGGCGCGAGGTCATTCGGCGGCGTACCGAGTTCGAGCTCCGCAAGGCGGAAGCGCGCGCGCACATCCTCGAAGGCCTCAAGGTCGCGCTGGATCATCTCGACGAGGTCATCAAGCTGATTCGCGCGTCGAAGAGCCCCGCGGAGGCGCGCGAAGGGTTGATGACGGAGTTCAAGCTGACGCAGGTGCAGTCGCAGGCGATCCTCGACATGCAGCTGCAGCGGCTGACCGGCTTGGAGCGGCAGAAGATCGTCGACGAGCTCGCCGAGCTGCTCAGGACGATCGAGCGGCTGCGCGCGATCCTGTCGAGCGACGAGATCCTGATGCAGTTGGTCGTCGACGAGCTGAAAGCCGTCCGGGACAGGTTCGCCGACGAGCGCCGCACGGAGATCATCGACGACAGCGGCGAGTTCCGGATCGAGGACTTGATCGCGGACGAAGACATGGCGATCACGGTCACGAACACGGGCTACATCAAGCGGACCGCGATCTCGACCTATCGCATGCAGCGCCGCGGCGGCAAGGGGCGCATCGGCATGCGCACTCGCGAAGAGGATTTCGTCAGCCACCTCTTCGTCGCATCGACGCACTCCTACATCATGATCTTCTCGGATCGCGGCCGGGCGTACTGGCTGCGCGTCCACGAGATCCCCGACGTCGGGCCGGGCGGCAAGGGCAAGGCGATCGCGAACCTCGTCTCGATGGAAGAAGGCGAGAAGATAGCGGCGCTCCTGGCGATCAAGGAATGGCCGGCCGAGGAGAATCAGCAGTTCGTCGTGATGGGCACCCGCAAGGGCGTCGTCAAGAAAACCGATCTGACGGCGTTCAGCAATCCGCGCGCGGGCGGCATCATCGCGATGGGCGTCGAAGAGGGAGACTCCGTGATCGCGGTCGAGATGACCGACGGCAAGGAGCAGGTGTTCATCGGCACGTGCGACGGCATGGCCATCCGCTTCGACGAGACCGACGTGCGTCCGATGGGCCGCACGGCGTACGGCGTTCGAGGGATCAGCCTGCGCGAGGGCGACGAGGTCGTCGCGATGGACGTCGTGCGCGAAGGCGGCACGATGCTGACCGTGACGCAGAACGGCTACGGCAAGCGCACGGAGCTCGAAGAGTATCGCGTGCAGTCCCGCGGCGGCGTCGGGATCATCAACATCCAGACCAGCGAGCGGAACGGCAAGGTCGTCGGCATCGCTTACGTCCACGACGACGACGAGCTGATGCTGATCAGCCAGCAGGGGAAGATCCTGCGCATGGTCGCGAACGACGTCAGAGCGATCGGGCGCGCGACGCAAGGCGTCCGCCTGCTCGGCGTCGAGGAAGGCGATCAGGTCGTGTCGGTCGCGAGGCTTGCGGAGCGCGAAGGAGAAAACGGCGCGGACAACGGCGCGGAGGTTCCGGATGGACCCGCGCCCGAGGCGGAATAGCTGCTTACGCGAGCTCCAACTTCGCGTATTTCGACAGCAGCTTCTTCACGCCGACGGCCGCGAAGCGGACGGTGATCTTCAGGTCGTCGTTGTGTTCCTCGACCGCCATCACCGTTCCGACGCCGAACTGCGGATGGCGAACGCGCATTCCCGCCGACAACCCGCCGACGGACTGATCCTCGCTCGCGTAGTCGTACGACGCTCCACCCTCGCGCACGCGTCCGCGCCCCTTGCGGCCGTAAGGATTCGTCCGGAACTCGTAGTGGCTGTGGCTGAAGCCGCTCTGGTAGGCGGAGGTCCACGCCGGCGCGATCCGTTCGACCAGTTCGGACGGAACCTCGTCGAGGAAGCGTGACGGCTCCGTCGCCTGGTACTCGCCGAACACGCGTCGGCGCGCGGCGCTCGTGAGCACCAGGTTCGACTGCGCTCTCGTCATGCCGACGTAGCACAGACGCCGCTCCTCCTCGATGTCTTCCTCGTCCTCGCTCGCGCGCGAATGCGGGAACAATCCCTCCTCGAGACCGGCAATCACGACCACCGGAAACTCGAGCCCCTTCGCGGCGTGCATCGTCATGAGCCACACGCGCGCATCGCGATTGCCGGATTCCTCGTCAGCCTCCGACAGCAGCGAGAGCCGATCGACGAATCCGCCGAGCGACGCTTCGGGCTCGCGCGCTTCGTAGTCGCGCGCGGCGGACACCAGCTCCATCAGGTTCTCGATGCGCTCGTTCGCCTCTTCCGTGTTCTCCTCGCGCAGCGACTTGAGGTATCCGGTCTGATCGAGCATTTTGCCGAGCACGACCGACACGGGCTCGTGTCGCGCGACGTCCGCGAGGCTCGCGAGGAGATCGCGAAACGCGCGCAGCGACGCCACGGCGCGCGGCGGAAGCTTTCCTTCCTCGACGGCGTACACGAGCTTTGCCCAGAGCGATCGCGCGGACACCGCTTCCTGTAGGCCGATCGCGAGCAGCGGCGGCGCGTCCGCGTCGATCACCTCGGGATCGATGGCCTGCAGGCCGTCCATGACGCCCTTCCCGATTCCTCGCGCCGGAACGTTGATCACCCTTCTCAAACTGACGTCGTCGTGCGGGTTGATGATCAGCTTCAGGTAGGCGAGCGAGTCCTTGATCTCCTTGCGCTCGTAGAAGCGGACGCCGCCGATGATCTTGTACGGGACGTTCTCGCGCATGAGCGAGTCTTCAATCGCCCGCGACTGCGCGTTGATCCGGTACAGCACGGCCATCGTCGCGTCGACATTTTCGGAGCGCGCCTGCTTGAGCGTGCGCACGATGAAGTCCGCTTCCTCGAGCTCGTCGTTCCCGCGGTACGCGACGATGCGCGAGCCGCCGGCGCGATCGGTCCACAGGCGCTTGTCCTTGCGGTTGCGATTCTGGCGGATCACCGCGGTCGCGGCGTCGAGGATCACTTGCGTCGAGCGGTAGTTCTGCTCGAGGCGCACGGTGCGCGCCTCGGGGAAGTCGTGCTCGAAGTCCAGGATGTTCCGCAGGTCCGCGCCGCGCCACTTGTAGATGGACTGATCCGGATCGCCGACGACGGCGAGATTGCGATGGACTTCGGCCAGGCGGCGGATCAGGAGGTACTGCGGCCGGTTCGTATCCTGGTACTCGTCGATCATCACGTACCGGAACTTGCGGGCGTAGAACTGGCGCGCCTGTTCCGACGTCTCGAACAGCTCGACCGTCTTCAAGAGCAGATCGTCGAAGTCGAGCGCGTTCGCATCGCGAAGCGCGATCGTGTACCGCTCGAAGATGCGCGCGATCTGTTCGTCCTTGAGGTTGTGCGACTCGCGCAGCGCGTCGGGTCCCTCCATCCGATTTCGCGCGTGGCTGATGCGCGCGAGCGCCTGCCGCGGCGGCACGAACTTGTCGTCGATGCCGAGCTCCTTCTCGATCTGCTTGACGACGGCGACTTGATCGGACGAGTCGTAGATCACGAAGTCGCGCGACAGGGCGATCTTCGGCGCTTCGCGCCGGAGCAGCCGCGCGCAGAGCGCGTGGAACGTCGACAGCCACACGCCCTTTGCCTCTTCGCCGATCAATCCCTCGACCCGCTCGCGCATTTCACCGGCGGCTTTGTTCGTGAACGTGACCGCGAGCACCTCATCCGGCTCGGCGTGGCCGTCGCCGATCAGATACGCGATGCGGTACGTAATGACGCGAGTCTTCCCCGAGCCGGCGCCGGCGAGGATGAGGAGGGGGCCGGTGCGGTGGAGTACGGCGTCGCGTTGTTCGGGGTTTAGCTTCGAGAGGAAGTCCATGGAAGGCAGTCTCTAGTATAGCGTCCGGGGCTCGCTGTCCGCGGCTCGCTGTCCGCAGTTCGCTATTCGCTCCCCGACTTCAGCGTTCGATACAAGCCATTTAGAAGTTGACCGGTGCGAACCAACTGCGAGTTGAACGACTCAACGGATTGTTGTTGGACGAGGTTCAAGCGGACGCTCAGTTCGAGCTGCGTTTCCAGTTCGGCCAACGACCCGAGCGCGATCCTCACGTGACGACGAAGGATTCGGTCGCCACGTTGAGCATGACCCTCGGCGATGTTGCTCGGAATCGAGGTTGCGGAGCGCCGGATCTGAGCGGCAAGCTCGAAGCGGTGCGTGACGGGAAGGGTTCGAGCCAAGTTGTGGGCAGCGACCGCAAGATCCATCGCCGATTGCCATGCGTCGAGATCGCGATAGTACCGAATGGTATTCATCGAACGCCTCTTCAGTTTCTGCGATGGTCGACGCGATAGACGTTTGCAGTCTTTGCAACTATTCACCGTAAGTTGTTGACCAGCGCGTTGTCCCCCGTTCAAGCGGCAAGACCCGGACCGGATCAAGCGGCCGAGGACGCGAACGACGGACAGCGGCCCGCGGGCGACGGACCGCGACTCCGTAGTACCATCCACAAAGCTCATGGCCTCCACCCTCCTCGCGAAAGTCTGGGACGCCCACACGGTCCGCAAATTGCCGAACGGCCAGACGCAGCTGTTCGTCGGCCTTCATCTGGTCCACGAGGTCACGAGCCCGCAGGCGTTCGACATGCTGCGGGCGCGCGGGTGGCGCGTGCGCTATCCGGAGCGGACGATTGCGACGGTCGATCACATCGTGCCGACGCGCAACGTACGGCGGCCGTTCGTCGATGTCATGGCGGAGGACATGCTGGCCGCGCTCGAGCGCAACTGCCGCGAAGCCGGCATCCGGCTGCTCGATCTCGACAGCGGATCGCAGGGCATCGTCCACGTCATCGGCCCCGAGCTTGGATTGACGCAGCCGGGAATGACGATCGCGTGCGGCGACAGCCACACCTCGACGCACGGCGCGTTCGGCGCGGTGGCTTTCGGCATCGGGACGTCGCAGGTCCGCGACGTCCTCGCGTCGCAGTGCCTCGCGCTCGATCCGTTGAAGGTCCGCCGCATCGACGTGTCCGGGACGCTGGCGCCGGGCGTCTACGCGAAGGACATCATCCTCGAGATCATCCGCCGCCTCGGCGTGAACGGCGGCGTCGGCTACGCGTACGAGTACGGCGGGACGACGATCGATCGCTTGTCGATGGACGAGCGGATGACGATCTGCAACATGTCGATCGAAGGCGGCGCACGCGTCGGGTACGTCAATCCGGATCGAACGACGTTCGACTATCTCAAGGGCCGGCCGTTCGCGCCGTCCGGCGATCGGTTCGACGCGGCGGTGGAATGGTGGAAGAGCATCGCCTCCGATCCCGGCGCGCGCTACGACGACGTCGTCCGGCTCGATGCGGCGGCGATCCGTCCGACCGTGACGTGGGGGATCAATCCCGGGCAGTCGGTCTACGTCGACGAACGGCTTCCGCGAGCGGCGGATGTGGCGCAGTCGGATCAGCCGGCGTTGAACGAAGCGCTCGCGTTCATGGGCTTCCACGGCGGCGATCCGATCAAGGGCACGCGGATCGACGTCGCGTTCGTCGGATCCTGCACGAACGCGCGGCTCTCCGATCTTCGCGAGGCCGCCCGCATCGTCCGCGGCCGGCACGTGGCGCCGCACGTCAAAGCGCTCGTCGTCCCCGGATCGCAGGCGGTGGCCGCCGCGGCGGAGCGAGAGGGATTGGATCGCATCTTCACCGAGGCGGGCTTCGATTGGCGAAGCGCCGGCTGCTCGATGTGCCTCGCGATGAATCAGGATCGCCTCGAGGGAGAACAGGTGTGCGCCTCGTCGTCGAACCGCAACTTCAAGGGACGGCAGGGCAGCCCGACAGGACGAACGCTGTTGATGAGCCCCGCGATGGTTGCCGCGGCGGCTGTCGCCGGTGAAGTCGTCGATGTCCGCGAGATGCACGATCGGGAGCTGACGCATGCCGGTTGAACACATCCGACGGATCTCGGGCACGGCACTCCCGCTGCCGGGGGACAACATCGACACCGATCGCATCATCCCGGCGCGCTATCTGCGCTCCGTGTCGTTCGAGGGCCTCGAGCAGCATCTCTTCGCGGACGATCGCGCGCAGGCGGACGCGGCTCAGCCGGGCTCGCATCCGTTCTCGAACGCTCGCTACGACAACGCGTCGATTCTGATCGTCAACGCGAACTTCGGCTGCGGCTCGTCGCGCGAGCACGCGCCGCAGGCCATTCGCCGCCGCGGCATCCGCGCCGTCGTCGGCGAATCGTTTTCGGAGATCTTCTTTGGGAACTCCGTTGCGCTCGGCCTCGTGTGCGTCACGACCGCACCGGAAACCGCCGACGCGTTGATCCAAATGGTCACGGCCGATCCGGCGACGACGATCGCCGTCGACATCGAAGCCTTGAAGGTCACCGCGGGCGATCGGACGTTCGACATTCGAATTCCTTCGGCGGCGCGGGACGCGTTTCTCGATGGAAGCTGGGACGCGACAGGCTTGCTGCTGGATCGGTACGAGCAAGTCGAAGCGGTCGCGACGCGGCTTCCTTATGTGACTGGATTTGCGCAGGGAGCTTCCGGCTGAAGCCGGAAGCCGCGAAACGACGACCCCGCAACGGCAACTCGTGGCTTCCGCCTTTTTAGGCGGAAGGTTCAGCGCTGGCAGCGGGCGCAGTACTCCTCACGACTTCGAGAAACGCATCCGCGGCGTGCGAGAGCTCGCCGCGCCGAAACACGAGCCGCACCTGCCGGCGCGCGCTCAATCCAGGAACCTTGATCGCAACGAGCTGCCCGCGCGCGATCTCCGTCAGCGCGCAGCGGCGCGGGAGCACCGCGACGCCCACGCCCATCTCAACCGCGCGCTTGATGCCGTCAAGGCTCGGCAGCGCCACCTGAATGTTGATCGGCGTGTGGCGGCGCTCGTACGCGCGCAGCACGCGCTCGCGCGCCGGCGATGGATCGTTGTGCGCGATCACCGTCTGCTGGCCGACCTCTTCGATCGTCGCGCGGCGCCGCCCCGCGAGCGCATGCTCGGGATGCGCGAGCATCACGAGCTCGTCGCCGCCGAGCGGAATCGACTGCAGCCCGCGATCCGCCGGCTGAAACGTGAGCACGCCGAAGTCGAGGCTGCGGTTGAGGAGCTCGGCCGCGATCGCCCTCGACCGCACGCGCCGCACCTCGACGAGCGCTTGCGGATGGGTTTTCGTGAATCGATCGAGAAAGGGCAGCAGCGTGTGCACGGCCGCTTCGTTCGCGCCGATGATCACGCGGCCGCGGCGCACCTGCTGGAGCTCACGCACCGCCACTTCGGCATCCGCCGCGAGACTCAAGAGCCGGCTCGCATACTCCTGCAGGAGCCGCCCGGCTTCGGTCAGCGCGCCGTTCCGCACGGACCGATCGAACAGCCGATCGCCAAGCTCCTCCTCGAGCCGGCGGATGGCCTGGCTCACCGCGGGCTGGGTCCGGTGGAGCTTTTTCGCGGCCACGGAAAAACTCCGTTCCGCGGCAACCGTGACAAATGTGCCCAAATCCTGCAGTTGCACGCCGGTAGTATAACTTGCAATTATCTAACGCAAACAAGTATAAATTGGACAGTGAAGTTGCCCAGAGGTTACAACGGTACCAGGCAGGCTTATGACTACGAACCGGCTGACCATCTTCGACACGACGCTGCGCGACGGCGAGCAGGCGCCCGGCTTCTCGCTGCGGATCGACGAGAAGCTTCGGATGGCCCGCCAGTTGTCGGCTCTGGGCGTCGACGTCATCGAGGCCGGGTTCCCGATCACGTCCGAGGCGGACGCCGAAGCCGTGCGTCAGATTTCGGCGACGGTCCAGGGCCCTGTGATTGCCGCGCTCGCGCGCTGCCATCCTGCCGACATCGATCGCGCGGGCTGGGCGCTCGATCCCGCGCCGCGGCGGCGCATCCACACGTTCATCGCGACCTCCGATCTGCACCTCGAGCGCAAGCTGCGCATGACGCGCGAGGCCTGCCTCGCCGCGGCGGTCGCCGCCGTGCGGCAGGCGCGCCAGTACACGGACGACGTGCAGTTTTCGGCCGAGGACGCGACGCGCAGCGATATGGATTTCCTCTGCCGGGTCGTCGAAGCGGTGATCGACGCGGGGTGCACGACGGTCAACCTGCCGGATACGGTCGGCTTCGGCATTCCGCACGAGATCGGCGCGTTCTTCGCGGAGATCCTCATCCGCGTGCCGAATGCCTCGAAGGCGACGTTCAGCACGCACTGCCACGACGATCTCGGCCTCGCGGTCGCGAACACGATCGCGGCGGTCACGGCCGGCGCGCGTCAGGTCGAGTGCACCATCAACGGCGTCGGCGAGCGCGCGGGCAACGCGTCGCTCGAAGAGATCGTGATGGCGACGCGCGTGCGGAGCGACAAGCTGCCGTACGACACCGCGATCAACACGCGCGAGATCTTTCCGTCGAGCCAGATGTTCTCGGCGCTCACCGGCGAGAACGTCCAGGCGAACAAAGCGATCGTCGGACGGAATGCGTTCGCGCACGAGGCCGGCATCCATCAGGACGGTATGCTGAAAGATCGCCGGACCTACGAGATCATGCGGCCGGAGGAAGTCGGCGTCACGCAGGCGACGCTCGTGCTCGGGAAGCACTCCGGCAGGCACGCCGTGCAGCGGCGGTGCGAGCAGATCGGCCTCACGATCGATCGCCAACAGCTCGAGCTCGTGTACGAAGCGGTCATCGCGCACGCGGATCGCGAAAAGACCGTCACCGATAGCAACCTCACCGCGATCGTCCTTCGCGTGCGCGGCGACGCGCTGCGCCCCGCGCTGACCTCGAGCGGCCACGACTTCAAGACGACGCCCGCCGAAAGCGGATACGGGCACGGCGTCTAGCCTCGCTTGAACGCGACCATTCTTCTTCTACCCGGTGACGGCATCGGCCCGGAGGTCGTTGCCGCGGCCGCGGATGTCCTTCGCGCGGTTGCGGCGCGATTCGGCCATGCGTTCGAACTGCCCGAGGCCATCATCGGAGCGGCCGCTCTGCGACAGGGACTGCCGCCGCTTCCTGACGACACGTTGACTGCCGCGCGATCGGCGAATGCCGTTCTGCTCGGCGCGGTGGGAGATCCCGCCTTCGACCGCGGTCCCTCGTCGGGGAGGCCCGAGGCGGCGCTGCTCGGCATCCGCAAAGCGCTCGGATTGTTCGCCAACTTGAGGCCCGCGCGTGTGTGGCCTGGCCTCGAGACGGCGGGTCCGCTCAAGCCGGAGGTTCTGGCCGGTACCGACATGCTCGTCGTGCGCGAGTTGACGGGCGGGCTGTACTACGGCGAGCCGCGCGGCATTGCGCCGGACAACAGCTCGGCGCACAACACCATGCGCTACTCGCGGCACGAGATCGAGCGCATCGCGCGCCGCGCGTTCGACGCCGCGCGCCTGCGCCGGAAGCGCGTGACGTCGGTCGACAAAGCGAACGTCCTCGAGACGTCGCGGCTCTGGCGCGCGGTGGTTGGAGATGTGGCCGCGGAGTATCCGGACGTCACGCTCGATCACATGCTCGTCGACAGCTGCGCGATGCGGATCGCGCTCGCGCCGGCGTCGTTCGACGTGATCGTGACGGAGAACATGTTCGGCGACATCCTGTCGGACGAGGCCGGCGCGATCGTTGGATCGCTGGGCTTGTTGCCGTCGGCGAGCCTCGGCGAAGGCACCGGTTTGTTCGAGCCGGTCCACGGCTCGGCGCCGGACATCGCTGGCAAGGACATCGCGAACCCGATCGGCGCGATCGCGTCCGCGTCGATGCTGTTGCGGCACGCGTTGCGACTCGGGGCCGAAGCGGACGCCGTCGACGCCGCAGTCGAGAGCGCGTTGACGAACGGGTTGCGCACGGCGGATCTCGCGCAGGGAGGGCCGTCGATCAGCACGCGCGAGATGGCCCAGAAGATTGCGTCCGCAGTCGAGCGGTCCGGCTGAAGCCGGACTCTACTCCACGGTCACGCTCTTCGCGAGATTCCTCGGCTGATCGACGTCGCAGCCGCGACGGATCGCGATGTGGTACGCGAGCAGCTGCAGCGGGACGACCATCAGCACCGGCGTCAGCAGCGGATGCGAATCCGGTACGGTGATCAGGAAGTCCTGCGACGGACTCAGCAGATCCTGTATCCCCGTCTTCGTCTCCGTCGTCAGCGCGATGACTGACCCGCCGCGCGCTTTCGCTTCCTGAACGTTTCCGATCATCTTCTCGAACACGTGATCGTGCGGCGCGATCGTGACGACGGGCATCTGCTCGTCGATGAGCGCGATCGGTCCGTGCTTCATCTCACCCGCCGGATAGCCTTCGGCGTGGATGTACGAAATCTCTTTCAGCTTCAGCGCGCCCTCGAGCGCGATCGGATAGTTGATGCCGCGTCCGAGATAAAGGAAGTCGCTCCGCTGGTAGAACCGTTTGGCGATCTCCTCGGTGAGCGTTTCGCATTTCAGCGTCTGCTCGAGGAGCAGCGGGAGCTGGGTGAGCGCGTCGAGGTGCGGCCTCGCGGCATCCGCCGACAGCACGCCGCGGATCTGCCCGAGGTAAACGGCCAGCAGGTGCAGGGCGACGAGCTGCGACGTGAACGCTTTCGTCGACGCGACGCCGATCTCCGGTCCGGCGTGCGTGTAGACGGTGCCGTCGGTCTCGCGGGTCGCCATGCTGCCGACGACGTTGCAGATGGCAATGCTGTGCGCGCCTTTCTTCTTCGCTTCGCGCAGCGCGGCGAGGGTATCCGCCGTTTCGCCCGACTGCGTGATCACGATCGCGAGCGTGTTCTGCGACACGATCGGATCGCGATACCGGTACTCTGAGCCGTAGTCGACGTCGACCGGCACGCGCGCGAGCGTCTCGATCATGAACTTGCCGACGAGCCCCGAGTGCCAGGACGTGCCGCACGCGAGGATCACGACGCGCTCGACGTCTCGAAGGACGCGATCGGGGATCTCGACTTCCTGCAGGAAGACCTGCCCGCTTTCCACCGACGCGCGGCCGAGGACCGTTTCCTTCACCGCCCAAGGCTGCTCGAAGATCTCCTTGAGCATGAAGTGCTTGTATCCGGCCTTCTCCGCCATGACCGGATCCCACGACACGCGCGTGCTCTTCTTCGAAACGGCCCGTCCCGAGTAATCGGTGAACTCGACGCCGCCCGGCGTGATGATCGCCATTTCTTCGTCGCCGAGGAACACGACGTCGCGCGTGTGGCTCAGGACGGCCGGAATGTCGGACGCCACAAAAAACTCGTTGTCGCCGAGGCCGACGACGATCGGCGGTCCGTTGCGCACCGTCACGATCTTCTTGGGATCGTCGGCGGAGATCAGGACGAGCGCGAACAGCCCGCGTAGATAGAGCAGCGCCCGCCGCACCGCATTCTCGAGCCCGTCGTCCTTCATCTCCCGCTCGACGAGATGCGCAACGATTTCCGTGTCGGTTTCGGTGACGAACACGTGGCCCTGTCCCTGCAGCTCGCGCTTCAGGTCCAGGTAGTTCTCGATGATCCCGTTGTGGACGACGACGATCTTGCCGCTGCAATCGCGGTGGGGGTGGG
>DATBJJ010000011.1:0-23790 GCA_036556425.1 Vicinamibacterales bacterium | reverse complement strand
GCTCTGCGCATGGTCAGGTCGGCCTCGGCCCGCTCGAGCGTCTCGCGCGTTGTCAGCCCGCCCTTCGCCAGGTTCTGCTGGCGGCGGTAGGCGTCCTCGGCCTGCTTCAGCGCGGTGCGCGCGCTTTCCAGCGAGAGCCGCATCTGCTGGAGCTGCGATCGCGCGGCGCCCAGCGAGGCTTCTCCGCTCGTCACCCGCGTGCGCAGGTTGCGCGGGTCGATCTGCAGCAGGAACTGACCCTTCTTGACGCGGTCCCCTTCGTTGACGGCAAGCTCGGTTACACGGCCGCTGGTGTCGGCGCTGATGTTGACGAAGCGCTTCGGCTGAATCTTGCCGGACGCCGAGACGATCGCCTTCAGGTTGCGCTTCTGGATCTTCTCCGTGTTGACCGTAATGCCCTCGGTCTTCTTGAAGGCGATGTTCGCGTACGCGATGCCGCCGAGGACGACGACGATGCCGGCGCCGATCATGATTTTCTTGTTGCGCGTCAACTTAGCTTCTCCCAAACATGCTCATGATGCTTGCGAAGACGATGATGATCACGCCGTAAATCGAAAACAGCGTGATCGCGATCGGCTGCGTACGGCGCTTGTAAAGAACGGCGAGGCCAATCGCCAGAACCACCACCCACCAGATGACGAACAGATCGATCATTCCGAGGAACCGAGCCAGGAACGAACCTTCCGCTCCAGTATTGAAGACGCCGAGATTCGTTGCGCTGCTCATCGACTGACGGAAGTAGTTCAGCGGACCGAGGAAGAGTTGCGACGCGGCCATCACGACGCCCGAATGCACGTACACCGCGAACAGCTGCTTGAACCGCGCTTGCCCCCCCATCACGGCGAACACGCCGAAGAGGATGCCGGCCACAATCACCGACCAGATGGGTCCACCGATGAGTGTGAAGATGAACGACGAAATGGCGGCGCGGCCCATTCCCTGTTGCATGGCGGCGTACTGCTGGTCGCCGATCTGCATGCCGAAGCCTTCCATGAATTTCACCTGCTGATCGAGCTGCGACTGCTTGCCGCCTTCCGTCGTGAGCGGCGCGCTGACGCCGAGCGCGATGATGAGCGTGGTGACGGCGATCATGCCGAGCCACCGCGGATGCGCCGCTACCGACTCGAACGTCGCCTTGGGCGACGTGATGATCCCGATGAAACGGGACACGAGCGACATCGGCGGCGCCGACGCATGCGCCGACCCAGCTTCAAAAGTGGTGTTGGTCATGGCTCTGGAGGTCTGTCCCATTTAAGGACAGGAAACCGATAGGGACCCCATGATTGTATCGCAAGAGAAATACGATGGCCGGGCTCCGGGGGTTTCTCTAATTCTCGAGCTGGAAGGTTCGCAGAATCTGCAACTTAGGGACGGATGCCGGGACTGGCTTCCAGGACACGTACGCTAAGCTCCCGTGATGCGCAACGGGACGCGGGCGGCGGTGATCGGGGCGGTGCTGGCGGCTCTCGCCGGAAGGGCTGCGCCGGCGCGAGCACAAACCGTCGAGGTGCTCGGCACGCGGGCCGCCGGCATGGGCGGCGCCTTCGTGGCGGTTGCCGACGATGCATCGGCGGTCTACTGGAATCCGGCGGGCCTCGCGCTCGGCGGCTCCTACTTCAGCCTCGTCCTCGACAACAATCTCGGCGAAGCGAAGCCGGACGCGGGCGCCGCGGGCAAGCAGTCCGCGACCCTCGCCGCATTTTCCACGCTCCCGATTGGGTTGTCGTACTACAGGCTCAGCTCGACGAGCGTCTCGCCGCTGCCCACGGCGCTCGCGCCATCGCCGGTCTTCCGCGTCAATCGATTGACGACGCACCACGGCGGCGTGACGCTCGTGCAATCGGTCACGAGCATGTTTGCCGTCGCGACGACGCTGAAGCTCGTGCGAGGCGTCGCGGCATCTGGAGTCGTGATCGGGGGGGATCGGGATGCGCTCGTCGACGACAGCGGCGTTATCGGAGAAGAGGCCAGCACGAAATTCGACGCGGACATCGGCGTGATGGCGTCCTTCGGTGCGCTCCGCGCGGGTGTCGTCGTTCGGAACGTTCGCGAGCCGGAGTTCGAGACCGCCGATGGAGGCGCAATCGAAATGAAGCGTCACTCACGCGCGGGCATTTCGTATCGCGGCGTCAGCACGGTCATCCTTGCCGCCGACATCGATCTCGACCGCGCGAAGGGACCACGCGGTGACTCGCGCAATCTGGCGCTCGGCGCGGAGGCACGCCTCGTGCCGCGGGCGTTCGTCCGCACCGGACTGCGCTTCAACACGCTCTCGGATCAACCGGGCGGCCGCGCGGCGGTGTACAGCATCGGCGCGAGCGTCGCCGCGTTTCGATCGCTCATGATCGATGGTCAAGTGACGGCGGGATCCGAGCACGGCGATCGCGGCTGGGGCATTGCCGCACGCGTGGTGTACTGACGCGGTCGGTTCAAGGGTTCACGGGTTCACAGGTGCACGGGTTCACAGGTTCACGGGTTCACGGGTTCACAGGTTCACGAGTTCACAGGTTCACGAGTTCATGGGTTCGGCCCGGTCAATCCTCGCCGCGTCGAACCACCATGAGCGACAGAGAGAGTTGCCGATCTCGGGCGACGGCAACTTGGACCTCAGCGCATATCGGGAAGTCGAGGTCTCTATCGAGAGCCGGATTGCCTGTCTGCTCGCCGCAATCGTTCGTCGACCATTTCAGCTCGGCCTGCGCGCCAACCAGGTCTTGAACCCATGCCTCAAACGTTGCGCGCGGCAGTGTCTTTTCGATGTCCTGCACGATGGCATTCTTCGCCGCACTGATGGCCGCAGCCTGGCCCGGCGCCTGATGTGCGGCGCCAAGGACGACAGGTACCAAAAGAAGGAGGAACTGCATGGCGTAAGTATCGCGCCCCGTGAACCCGTGAACCCGTGAACCCGTGAACCCGTGAACCCGTGAACCCGTGAACCCGTACTCTCCCTTCTGACCCCAGCCAGAAATCCACCAAAATCGTGCTTGCGGGCCGGGAAGGGTGTCGTTCGTGTCAGTCCGATGCCCAATTTGTCTTACCGTCTTGACAAAAAGTGTCAATGCTTTAAACTAGTTGTCTTCCCCAGCGTTCTCCCTTCGCCGACTGACGTGGATCGATCGGCTCGTTGTCGCGATCCGCCCAGCAACATTTTTTCGCGTGCTGAGTCTGTAAACGATGGCGGTTCGGATCGGCGATCTGCTGCTGAAAGAAAAGCGCATCACGCCTGCCCAGTTGCAGGAGGCGCTGAACTATCAGAAGACCAACGGCGGCAAGCTTGGCTTGAATCTCGTCAAGCTTGGTTTCGTCACCGATGAAGAGATCACGTCTCTTCTGAGCAAGCAGTACGGCGTTCCCTCGATCAACCTCACGCAGTTCGAGATCGATCAATCGGTCATCAAGCTGATCCCCGCCGACACCGCGAACAAATACCAGATCATTCCGCTCAGCCGATCCGGCGCCACGCTGACGATCGCGATTACGGATCCCACGAACGTGTTCGCCATGGACGACATCAAGTTCATGACGGGCTACAACGTGGAGCCGGTCGTCGCGTCCGAGACCGCCGTCACCGACGCGATCAAACGGTACTACCCGACGGCGGCGGCCAAGCCCGCGCAACCCCTCGTCAACCCGATGATGAAGTTGTCGCCGGCGGAAAAGAAGATCGAGAAGCCGAAGCCAAAGCCCAAGCCGGTCCAGCAGCAGGCGAACCTGACCAACGCGGCGACCCTCGAGCTGGTCACCAAGGCCCTCGAGGAAACGACCAGCGCCGTCGTCGACGATGACGTCGAGCTCCTCGAGGAGATGGAGCAGATCGACGTCGCGTCCCTCGAGAAGCAGGGGGGCGAGGCGCCGGTCATCCGGCTCGTGAACCTGATGATGATGTCCGCGATCCAGAAGGGCGCGAGCGACATTCACATCGAGCCGTACGAGAAAGAGTTCCGCGTGCGGTTCCGCATCGACGGCATTCTCTACAACGTGATGGCGCCGCCGATGAAGTTCCGCGACGCGATCACGTCGCGCATCAAGATCATGGCGAAGCTCGACATCGCCGAGAAGCGCCTGCCGCAGGACGGACGCATCAAGATCCGCTTCGCCGTCGACGGCGCCACGAAAGAGATCGACTTCCGCGTGTCCTGTCTGCCGACGCTCTTCGGCGAGAAGATCGTCTTGCGTCTCCTCGACAAGGACAAGCTGATGCTCGACATGACGAAGCTCGGCTTCGAGATGGAGTCGCTGTCGAAGCTCGAGGTCGCCATCGCGAAGCCATGGGGCATGGTGCTCGTCACCGGCCCGACGGGCAGCGGCAAGACGAACACGCTCTATTCGTCGATCTCGAAGGTCAACACGTCCGAGACGAACATCATGACCGCGGAAGATCCCGTCGAGTTCAACCTCGTCGGCGTCAACCAGGTGCAGGTGCGCGAGAACATCGGCTTGAACTTCGCCGCGGCGCTCCGGTCGTTCTTGCGGCAGGACCCGAACATCATCCTCGTCGGCGAGATCCGCGACTTCGAAACGGCGGAAATCGCGGTCAAGGCCGCGCTCACGGGACACCTCGTGCTCTCGACGCTGCACACGAACGACGCGCCCAGCACGATCAATCGATTGATGAACATGGGCATCGAGCCGTTCCTCGTCGCGAGCTCGGTGAACTTGATCTGCGCGCAGCGCCTCGTGCGCCGTGTGTGCGCACAGTGCAAAGAGGATCATCCGACGCCGCCGCAGGCGCTCGTCGAGGCCGGCTTCACGCCGGAGGAAGCGCAGAACGTCGTGCCGAAGCGCGGCACCGGCTGCGAGATCTGCAACCAGACCGGCTACAAGGGCCGCGTCGGCTTGTACGAGGTCATGGAGATCAGCGAAGAGCTGCGCGAGCTGATTCTCGTCGGCGCCTCCGGGCTGGAGCTCAAGCGCAAGGCGGTCGAAGAAGGAATGATCACGCTTCGGCGCAGCGGGCTGCGAAAAGTCATGGAAGGCGTAACGACGATCGAAGAGGTCGCACGCGAGACGGTGAAGTAGCTCTCAGCTCACAGCCGTCAGCTCTCAGCAGAATTGCTGAAGCTGGAGCCGGGGTAAGAGAGCAGGTGCTGATTGCAAACGCAAGGATAGAGCTGAAAGCTGAGAGCTGACAGCTGACAGCTGACAGCTGAGAGCTGAGAGCTGAGAGCTGAGAGAGCTGAGAGCTAAAAACGAATGGCCACACTACCGGAACTTCTGAAAACGCTCGTCGACAACAACGGGTCGGACCTGCATCTCACGACGCAGACGCCGCCGCAGATTCGCGTGCACGGCAAGCTGCAGGTGCTCGATCTGCCGCCGCTCGGCGCCGCCGACACGAAAACGCTCGCGTACAGCGTGCTGACCGACGCGCAGAAGAAGCGCTTCGAGGAGACGCTCGAGCTCGATTTCTCGTTCGGCATCCGCGGCGTCGCGCGCTTCCGCTGCAACGTGTTCAATCAGCGCGGCGCCGTGGCCGCCGTCTACCGCGTCATCCCCGAGAAGATCAAGACGTTCAACGAGCTCGGCCTCCCGTCGGTCATCGCGACGCTCTCGGAGCGGCCGCGAGGGCTCGTGCTCGTCACCGGGCCGACGGGCAGCGGCAAGTCGACGACGCTCGCGGCGATGATCGACAAGATCAACACCGAGCGGCGCGAGCACATCATCACGATCGAAGATCCGATCGAGTACATCCATCAGCACAAAGGCTGCCTCGTCAACCAGCGCGAGGTGCACGCCGACACGCTCGGGTTCGCGGCGGCCCTTCGCGCCGCGCTTCGTGAGGATCCCGACATCGTCCTCATCGGCGAGATGCGCGACCTCGAGACGATCGAGTCGGCGCTGCGCATCGCGGAAACCGGACACTTGACGTTCGCGACGCTGCACACCAACTCCGCCGCGCAGACGATCAACCGAATCATCGACGTCTTTCCGGCGCACCAGCAGGGACAGATCCGGACGCAGCTCTCGCTCGTCCTCGAAGGCATCGTCTGTCAGACGCTGCTGCCGAAGACCGACGGATCGGGCCGCGTGGTCTCGCTCGAGATCATGATTCCGACGCCGGCGATCAGGAACCTGATCCGCGACGACAAGGTCCATCAGATCTATTCGACGATGCAGGCCGGGCAGGAGAAGCTCGGGATGCAGACGATGAACCAGAACCTGGTGACGCTCTATCAGAAGCGGTTGATCTCGCTCGAGACCGCGATGAACGCGTCGTCGCAGAAGGACGAATTGGAGCAGATGATCGCGCGCGGCACGGGCGTCGTGGCGGGCGCCGGGCTGCATCAGCGTGCCGGCATGCCGCCGCGCACGCCGGTGAGATGAGACGGAGGCTCTCAGCTCTCAGCTGTCAGCTCTCAGCTCTCAGCTGTCAGCTGTCAGCCAGAGCATGCCGATCTCAGCCGCGCGGCTCCGATCGGAAGGTTAGCTGAAAGCTGATAGCTGATAGCTGAAAGCTGAGAGCTGATAGCTGATAGCTGATAGCTGATAGCTGATAGCTGAGAGCTAGAGGGAACGCTATGCCGACATTTGCATACTCGGGACGGAACGCGTCGGGACAGACGGTGACGGGCGAACAGGTCGCGGACACGATGGATGCGGCCGTCAACGCGCTGCGGCGCGCGCGGATTCAGGTGACGCGCATCGACCCGGCGAAGGCGTCGAGGGCCGAGGCCAAAGAGGCCAAGCCGAACGCGCCGAAGCCCGGCAAGGGGGTTCCGGCGAAGAACCTGGCGATCTTCACCCGTCAGTTCTCGGTCATGATCGACGCCGGCCTGCCGCTCGTGCAGTGTCTCGACATCCTGGGCAAGCAGGAGCCGCACAAGAACTTCTCCGCCGTCATCTTGAAGGTTCGCGAGGACGTCGAGTCGGGCGCGGCGCTCGCCGACAGCATGAAGAAGCACCCGAAGACGTTCGACGCGCTGTACTCCAACATGATCGCGGCGGGCGAAGCGGGCGGCATCCTCGACACGATTCTCAAGCGCCTCGCGGTCTACATCGAGAAGAACGTCAAGCTGAAGAGCGAAGTGAAGTCCGCGATGATCTACCCGATCGCGGTCATCGTGATCGCCGCGCTCGTCGTCGGCGCGATTCTCTGGAAGGTCATTCCGACATTTGCCAGCCTGTTCGAGGGCCTCGGCGCCCAGCTGCCGCTGCCGACGCGCGTCGTCATCGCGGCGAGCAACGGCGTCGTGGCGTGGGGCTGGCTGGTCCTGATTGCGCTTGGCGTCGCGGGCTATCTCCTGAACCGGTACTACGCCACCGAGGCGGGCCGCTTCATGATCGATCGCATCATGCTGAAGCTGCCGATCCTCGGCGGCATTCTCCGCAAGGTCGCCGTCGCCCGCTTCTGCCGCACGTTGTCCACGCTGCTCTCCTCGGGCGTTCCGATTCTCGACGGTCTGGACATCACCGCGAGAACATCAGGCAACGCCATCATCGAGAAGGCGATCCTGACGACGCGCAGCGGCATCGAGCGCGGTGAGACCGTGTCGGGTCCCCTGCGAGAAACCAACGTGTTTCCGTCGATGGTCGTCCAGATGATCAACGTCGGCGAGACGACGGGCGCCCTCGACACGATGTTGTCGAAGATCGCGGACTTCTACGAAGACGAAGTCGACGCCGCGGTCGCCGGCATGCTCACGCTGCTCGAGCCGGTCATGATCGCGTTCCTCGGCGTGGTCGTGGGCGGCATCGTCATTGCGATGTACATGCCGATCTTCGATTTGATCTCGAAGTTGACGGGATAGACGGGGTTCAAGGGTTCACGGGTTCAAGGGTTCACGGGTTCAAGGGTTCACGGGTTCCGGTTCCAAGGTTCGGATTCGAAGCCGAACAGAGGTTGATGTCATCAACTTTTAGACGCCGTTTGTTATGGCTGATTGGCGGCCGCGCCGCGGTCGTGACGGTCCTGCTCGGCTCGGCGATCCTGATGCAGGACCTGAGCGCGCCGGGGTCGCTGCCGATCAATCCGTTCTATTTCCTGATCGGCCTGACGTACGCGCTGACGTTGGTCTACGTCCTCCTTCTCAAGCAGGCGGAGAAGCATCACTGGCTCGTCGATGTTCAGCTGGCGTGCGACGCGATCATCGTGTCGGCGCTCGTGCACATGAGCAACGGCGTGTCGAGCTACTTCACGTCGCTCTACGCGCTGCCGATCATCGCGGCGAGCACGATCCAGTCGCAGCGCAGCGGCATGATGGTCGGCGTGCTCAGCTCGCTGATGTACGCGGGCATCGTCGGCCTGCAGTATTCCGGATCGCCGGCGACGCCCATCGTCATCGTCGGGACGGACGTGCTGCCGCCGAGGCGCATCGCGCTCTTCATCGTCGGCCTGAACATTTTCGGTTTCATGGCGGTGGCCGCGCTCAGCGGCTATCTCGCGGAACGGCTCAGACGCACCGGCGCCGAGCTGGAGCAGGCGTCGAACAAGCTCGAGGATTTGCGCGCGTTCAGCGAGCACGTCATCAGCAGCTTGAGCAGCGGGCTGGCGACGACGGACATCGAAGGCCGAGTGCTCAGCTTCAACAAAGCGGCGGAAGCGATCTGCGGGGTGCGCACGATTGACGTGCTCGATCGTCCGGCCTCCGAAGTGCTTCAGCTTCCGCACGAGTTCGATTCGCTGTTCGGGGAGCGCGAGGCACGCACGAAGCTGCCGCGCGTCGAGTACGTGTTCCGCTGCAAGGACGGCCGCGAGCTCGAGCTCGGGATCAGCACCGCGATCCTGAAAACGCCGCGCGGCGAAGTGGGATTCGTCTTCACGTTCCAGGACGTGACCGAATCGCGGCGTCAGGAGCGCGAGGCGCGGATTCAGCAGCGCCTTGCCGCGGTCGGCGAGATGGCGGCCGGGATCGCGCACGAGATTCGCAACCCGCTCGCGTCGATGTCCGGATCCCTGCAGATCCTGCGTCAGGAGCTGCCGCTGAGCGACGAGCAGTCGCAGTTGATGGACATCGTGCTGCGCGAATCGGATCGGCTGAACGACACGATTCGCAGCTTCCTCGCGTACGCGAAGCCGCAGCGCAACGCGTCGTTGCGGCTCGACGTGCGGCAGATCGTGACCGACGCGGGAACGCTCCTGCAGAACAGCCCCGAGCTGCTCGAGTCGCATGCGATCGCGTGCGATGTGCCGGGTCAGCCCGTGTGGGTGTTCGCGGACGAAGCGCAGGTCCGGCAGATCGTGTGGAACCTCGCGACGAACGGATTGCGCGCGATGTCCGAGGGAGGGACGTTGACGCTCGCCGTGATGCCGCCAAGCGAAAAAGAACCCTCGATGGCGGCCATCGCGGTCAGCGATCAAGGGATCGGCATCGATCCCGAGGAACTGGATGGAATCCTGCAGCCGTTTCACGGCGGGTTCTCGCGCGGAACGGGCCTCGGGCTCTCGATCGTCCACCGGATCGTCAGCGACTACGGCGGCGAGCTGCTGATGGCGTCGGAGCGGGGAAAGGGAACGACCGTGACGGTCAAGCTGCCGTCAGCCGAGGCTGCGGATGCAAAAGAACTGCAGCCGCTTGGAAGCTCTGGCGGCGCACCACGCATGAACGCGGACGGCGGACAGCGGACAGCGGGCAGCTGAGAAGCGCACCATGGCTACCGAAACGATTAGCGAACCCACCACTGACGCGCCGGCACGCGTGCTCGTCGTCGACGACGAGCGCTCGATGCGCGAGCTGCTGACGATCGTGCTGAAGCGCGACGGCTACGAAGTGCTCGTGGCCGACGACGGCGCGCGGGCGATCGATGTGCTGAAGAAGCAGCGTGTGGACATTCTGATCACGGACATCCGCATGCCGCAGATGAGCGGCGTCGACGTGCTGCGCGAAGCGAAGCGGATCGATCCGGAGATCATCAGCATCGTGATGACGGCGTTTGCGTCGACGGACACGGCCGTCGAGGCCCTGAGGCTCGGCGCGGCGGACTACGTGCACAAGTCGCCGAGCGCGGCGAACGAGCTGCGGCTGCGCGTGCGCAAGGAGCTCGAGCGGAAGCAGCTCCTGCGCGAGAACGTGCTGCTGAAGCGCGCCCTCCAAAGCTCGCACAAGTTCTCCAACATCATCGGGCGCAGCGACGCGATGCTGGCGGTGTTCCAGTTGATCGAGACGATCGCGCCGACGAACAGCACCGTCCTCATCACCGGCGAGTCGGGCACGGGCAAGGAGCTCGCGGCGCGCGCGATCCACTTCAACTCGATGAGAAAGGACCGGCCGTTCGTCGCGCTCAACTGCGGCGCGCTGTCGGAGACGCTGCTCGACTCGGAGCTCTTCGGCCACATGCGCGGATCGTTCACCGGCGCGGATACGAACAAGAAGGGGCTGATCGAAGTCGCGGAGAAAGGCACGATCTTCCTCGACGAGATCGGCGAGATGACGCCGCTCGTGCAGGTGAAGCTGCTGCGCGTGCTGCAGGAGCGCAAGTATCGCCGCCTGGGCGGGACCGAAGAAGTCGAAGCGGACATCCGCGTCATCGCGGCGACCAATCGCGATCTGGCGAAGATGGTCGCCGAAGGCGAGTTCCGCGAGGATCTCTTCTACCGGATCAACGTCATTCCAATCCGCCTGCCCTCGCTCCGCGAGCGCGAGGAGGACATTCCGCTCCTCGCGGAGCATTTCGTCGTGCGATTCGCGCAGCAGATGGGGAAAGGGATCACGGGGATCTCCGGCGCCGCGATGGCATGTTTGCGTGCGTACGCCTGGCCCGGCAACATCCGCGAGCTCGAGAACGCGCTCGAGCGCGCGGTGGCCCTGGAGCGCACGCCGTCGATTCTCGTCGACAGCCTGCCCGAACAGCTCCGCGGCGCCGCGTCGGCGCCCGCGGCGCAGGGCGCGCCGCCCCCGGAGAATTTCCCTGAGGGCGGCATCGATCTCGAGCAGCACGTCCAGCACATCGAGCGCGAGTACATCGCGGAAGCGCTGCGCCGCGCGGGCGGCGTCAAGGTCAAGGCCGCCGAGCTTCTCGGGATGTCGTTCCGGTCGTTCCGGTATTACATGAAGAAGTACGACCTGAAGTAAACAGAGTCGCGGTCCGCTGCTCGCTACCCGCTGCCCGGCCGCGGTCCCCGATTCGCTGTCCGCTGCTCGGAAACCTCGGTTCGGAGGCGGTCGCTTGTGATCGGAATGCCCTCGGACCGCGAGCGGCGGATCGCGAGCAGCGGTTGGGTCGACACTTTCTGACAGCCGCGGGTGACGCGAATTGTCAGTCCGCCAAAAAATGGCACCAATTCAATCCATCCGGCGCCGGCAGCCAATCGTCATAACCTACAGCGATACAAGCTGTTAGCTGGGCTGGCCGGATATAGCCTGGCCGTGGCATCCCCGTTGCTCGAAGCCTGGCGTCGGCCGCTGGAAACACCAGTCGGGAGCCGACAGACGTTTCCCGCGGCCAAACAGTTTTCACTAGTTAGAGGAGAGAGACAATGAAGGTTCGTAACCAGAAAGGTTTCACGCTGATCGAGCTGCTGATCGTCGTGGCGATCATCGGCATCATCGCGGCCATCGCGGTTCCCGGGTTGCTCCGCGCCCGCATGTCCGGTAACGAGTCCTCGGCGATTGGGTCGCTGCGCGCCGTCAACAGCGCGCAGGTGGCGTACTCGTCGGCGGCGGCCAGCGGCGGCTACGCGATTGACCTCGCGACGCTCGTCCTCGGCTGCGCGGGTGGGCAGGGCTTCATCTCGCCCGACCTGAACGTGAATCACGTCATCAAGAGCGGCTACTTCATCGACTTGGCTGACACCGGCAACGCCCCGGCCGACGTCGTGGCGGACTGCAACGGCACGATGAGCCGCACCGGCTACTACGCGACGGCGCTGCCCGCGTCGCCCGGACAGACTGGCACGCGCGGTTTCGCGACGGCGACGGCGGGAACAATCTTCTTCACCCCGGACGGCACGGCTCCGCCAGAGACGGGCGGCGTGCCCCTCCAGTAAGACTCGGGACTACGGGTTGGGAACTCCAGAGGGATGCCGGCATACGGCATCCCTCTTTTTATTGACGCGGATCACGCGGATTTTCGCGGATCACGCGGATCGGACGGACCCGGTGCGCGGATAAGGGCGGGGACACCCAATCGGGACACCCAACGTTGGGTGTCCCCGCCCTCGGCAAGCAAGATGCTTGGTCGACAGGGACACGGAGCATGATGTATCGAACGCGCACACCGGCACGCACGGCGGGCTTCACGCTGATCGAGCTGCTGATCGTCATCGCGGTGATCGGCATCGTCGGCGCGATCGCGATTCCCGCGCTGCTGCGGGCGAAGATCACGGCGAACGAGACCGCGGTGCTCGGATCGATTCGGGCCGTCAACAGCGCTCAGGCGGCTTACGCCGGCGCCGCCGCGGCGGGCTCTTACGCGCCCGATTTCGCGACGCTCGTGCAGCCGTGCCCAGGCGGCACACATGGCTTCATTTCGCCCGATATGGCGGGCGATCCCGCACAGAAGAGCGGCTACACGGTCGTCCTCGCGGCAGGCTCGCTCGGGGCTGGACTGGATGACTGCAACGGCCAGCCGACGAGCATCGGGTACTACCTCACGGCAGTCCCCATCACCATCCGGCTGACCGGCCACCGGGCGTTCGCGTCGACGAGCCCAGGGGTCATCTATTTCGATCCCAACGGCGTCGCCCCGACCGAGGCGCAGACGCTGCCGAACGGCGGGGGAACGCCGATTCAATAGCTTCCAGCTCCCAGCTTCCAGCTTCCAGTTTCCAGCTTCCAGTTTCCAGCTTCCAGTTTCCAGCTTCCAGCTCCCGGCTTCCAGCTTCCGGATCCCGGATCCCGAGCCCCGGATCCCGGGCCCGGACCCGCTCTATCACAGTGGTGATAATCTTGTTCCGTGCGCGATTCGCGCGGCTTCACATTGATCGAGCTGCTGCTGGTTTTGCTGATTCTCGGGGTCCTGCTGACGATCTCGATCGCAAACTACCGGCAGGCGCGCCTCCGAGGCGCCGAGGCGTCGGCGATCGGGTCGATGTCCGCGATCAATCAGGCGCAATACGCCTATATGCAGACGTGCGGGAATCAACGCTTCGCGCCGCACCTGACGACGCTCGGCAAGGCGAACCCGCATACGGGCATCGCGTATTTGAGCCCGGATCTGACCAGCGCGGACGAGGTCGTGAAGAGCGGCTACAAGTTTGTGATGGAAGGGACCGAGGTGACGGACCTGATCCAAACGTGCACCGGCGATACGCCGGTCGAGGGCTATCACGTCACCGCCGATCCGGTGACGCCCGGCAGTACGGGGAACCGGTATTTCGGCACGAATGTGGAGCTCGTCATCTACGAGAGCCTCGAAACGTTCGCCGGCAAGATGCCCGACACCGGAGCGCCGACGATCGGCCAGGAAGCCAAAGGGCGGTAAATGACACCGTTCAAGCGCAAGCTGATTCTGATCTTCGCGGCGCTGGGCCTCGCGTCGGCGAGCGCGTCGAGCTACGTGCACTACAAGCTCCTCACGGACGTGTCGTACACGAGCTTCTGCGACCTGAACACCACGATGAGCTGCACGCAAGCGTACGCGAGCCGCTATGGCAGCTTGTGGGGCGTGCCCGTCGCGATCGGCGGCGTGATCTTCTTCACGCTCGTGCTGCTCATCGCCGGCGTCGCGGGACGTCCGGTGTCCTCCGCGCGCGAGACGGCGCCCGCGTACGTCTTCGCGCTCTCGACGGTCGGGCTCGCGTTCGTGCTCTATCTCGCCTGGGCGTCGTACTTCGTGCTTGGACTGTTCTGCGTTCTCTGTGTGATCACGTACGTTTCGGTGATTGCGATCTTCATCATCTCCGGCGGAGCGACCTCTTTTCCGATGACCGCACTACCAGGCCGCGCCAAGCGCGATGTCCGCACGCTCGCGACGAGCCCGCTCGCGCTCGTCCTCACGCTCCTGCTCGTGGTCGGCGCCGTCACGGCGATCGCGGCCTTTCCGCGCGAGACCGCCGCGAGCGGACAGGACGCGGCCGCGCAGGTCGCGCTGCCGCCCGTCAGCGCCGAAGATCGCGCGGCGCTCGCGAAGTGGTGGGACGTGCAGCCGAAGGTCGAGATTCCCATCTCGCCGGACAACGCGAAGGTGTTGATCGTCAAGTTCAACGACTATCAGTGCCCGGCGTGCAAGGCAACGTTCGACGCCTACAAGGGTCTGATCGCGAAATACGTCGCGACCGGTCAAGTGAAGTACGTCACGAAGCACTATCCGCTCGAGGCGGAGTGCAACCCGAACGCGAACATGAATCACTACGCGTCGTGCGAGGCGTCCGCCGCGGTGATCATGGGGCGCGCGAAGGGCACGTCCGCGAAGCTGGAAGACTGGATCTTCTCGCACATCGGTCCGCCGATGCTGACGCCGGCGCAGGTCAAGGACGCGGCGCGCACCGTTGGCGGCATCACCGATTTCGACGCGCAGTATCCGCGCGCGCTCGAGGAGATCAAGACGGATGCCGGGCTCGGCAATCTGCTCGGCGTCAACCAGACGCCGACCTTCTACATCAACGGGCGGAAGCCGACGCAAATCCTGGCGCCGCAGCACTTCGAGGTACTGATCGAGCTGGAGCTTCAGCGGACCAAATAGCGCGGACGGTCGTCGGCACGAGCGGGATGCCAGCAGCGATACACATCAACGAGCTCACGAAGGACTACGCGGTCGGCTTCTGGCGGAAGCGGCCGTATCGCGCGCTCGATCGCCTGTCCGTAACGATCGAACCCGGAGAGGTGTTCGGCTTCCTCGGTCCGAACGGCGCGGGCAAGACGACGACGTTGAAGCTGCTGATGCAGTTGATTTTTCCGACGTCGGGCAGCGCCGAGATCCTCGGGCGTCCGGTCGGCGACGTCGCGACGCGCCGCCGCATCGGGTACCTTCCGGAGAACCCCTACTTCTACGATTACCTGACGGCCGAGGAGCTGCTCGACTACTTCGCGCAGCTTTTCGGCTATTCGCCCGCCGAGCGCTCGAAGCGCGTATCCGTGCTGCTCGATCGCGTCGGCATCGGCGCCGAGCGCCGCCTGCAGCTTCGCAAGTTCTCGAAGGGCATGGTGCAGCGCGTTGGGATCGCGCAAGCGCTGATCAACGATCCCGAAGTGATCTTTCTCGACGAGCCGATGTCGGGCCTCGATCCGCTCGGGCGGCGCGACGTGCGTGCGCTGATCCTCGATCTTCGCGATCAGGGACGGACGGTCTTCTTCAGCTCGCACATTCTTGCGGACGCCGAGACATTGTGCAGCCGCGTGGCGATCGTGGCCGGCGGGCGCCTCGCCGCGTCAGGACGCCTGAGCGACATCCTCGCGTTCGAGGTCCGCGGCTGGGAGCTCGTCGTCAGCGATCTGAAGCCGGACGCGCTCGCGCGGCTCGCGTCGATCGCGACGCGAACGACCGAGATCTCGCCCGGACACTATTCAATCGAGTTGCCGAAGGACGGCGCGCCCGATCGCGTGCTCGCGGATCTCACAGCGGCCGGCGCGAAGCTCGTGTCGCTCAATCCCGTGCGCGACACCCTCGAGGACTACTTCATGAAGCGAATCGCCGAGGCCGGCTCGGCGCGATCCGCGTTCGCGGAGGCTGCGCGTGCGAACGATTAGCTGCATCGCGCTGAGCGTCTTCCGCGAGTCGGTCCGCGATCGCGTGCCGTACAACCTCGTGATCTTCGCGGTCCTGCTGATCGCCTCCTCCTTCTTCATCGGACAGCTCACGGCCGGTCAGGACGTCAAGATCATCAAGGATCTCGGCCTCGCCGCGACGTCGGTGTTTGGGCTGTTCATCGCGATCTTCATCGGCATCGGCCTCGTCTCGAAAGAAGTCGAGCGCAAGAGCATCTATGCGCTGCTCGCGAAGCCGATCAGCAGGCCGCAGCTCGTGCTCGGAAAGTACGCGGGGCTCGTCCTCACGCTCGCCGTCAATGTCGGCGTGATGACGATCGCGCTCTACGCCGTTCTCGCGTACATGACGTGGATGACGCCGGCAGCAATCAAGACTAGTTGGGACGCTCCAGGCGTCGATCCCGCGATGCTCTCGGCGCTGTTCTTGATCTTCATCGAGTTGACGCTGATCACCGCCGTCGCGCTGTTCTTCTCGACGTTCTCGACGCCGATCCTTTCAGCCGCGCTCACGTTCGGGCTCTACATCGTCGGGCATTTCAACGCTGATTTGCGGAACTTCGAGCAGGTCGTCCAATCGAAGCCGGTCGCCTGGCTCGCGCGCGTGCTGTATCACATCCTCCCGGATCTGTCCGCGTTCGACGTGAAGACGCAAGTGGTCCACGGCTTTTCGGTGGGCGGCGGTTACCTCGCGCTCCAGACGGCGTACGGCGCCGTCTACATCACGCTGTTGCTGTCGATCGCGACGTTGATCTTCTCGCGCCGGGATTTCAAATGAAGCTCCCCGCCGCCATCGCGACCATCGCCGCCTGCCTCGCCGCCGCGATCGGCATTCAACTCGTGCGCGATCGCGCGTACGCCGAGCGGACGCGCGAAACCGAGCGCATGCTCTACGTGCGTTCCGGCTCGGCGGTGCGGCGGCTGACGCTCGACTTCGATGCGCTCGCGGCCGACGTCTACTGGATTCGCGCGATCCAGCACTACGGCGGCGATCGCCTTTCGCGAACGCGCCAACGCAGGTACGAGCTCCTTCAACCGCTGCTCGATTTGACGACGACGCTCGACCCGCATTTCACGATCGCGTATCGGTTCGGCGCGATCTTCTTGAGCGAGCCGCCGCCCGGCGGGCCCGGCCGGCCCGATCAAGCGATCGCGCTCCTGAACAAAGGCATCGCCGCGCAGCCGGACAAGTGGCAGTACTTCCACGACATCGCCTTCGTGTATTACTGGCGGCTTCGGGACTTGACGGCGGCGGCCGACTGGTTCCACCGCGCAGCGGCGCAGCCCAACGCCCCGAACTGGCTCGAGCCTCTCGCGGCCGGCATGCTGACAGCGGGCAACGATCGCGCGTCCGCCCGCATGTTGTGGACGGAGATTCTGAAGTCCGACGAGAAGTGGCTGCGCGATAGCGCGGCGCGGAGCCTCCGGCAAATCGACGCGCTCGATCTCATCGATCAGCTGCAGCCATACGTCCACAAGTTTCCGCCGCCCAAGGGCGAAGCGTATTCGTGGGACTGGCTCGTGCGAAAACGCGTGCTCAAGGTGGTTCCGTACGACGGGACCGGCACGCCGCTCGACATCGATCCAGGATCCGGAACCGTCACCGTCTCGAAGAGCTCACCTCTCTGGCCGATGCCGTCGCTGCCATCGTCATGAGTCCGATCTCGAGCGATGACGCGTTGACGCTCATCGGATTCGCGATCCTGGGGCTGGCCATCGGCAGCTTCCTGAACGTCTGCATTCATCGTCTGCCGTCCAAGTCCTCCATCGCGCAGCCGCCCTCGAGCTGCCCGCACTGCGGCTACCGTCTCCGGTGGTACGACAACATTCCCGTCCTCAGCTACGCGATGCTGGGAGGACGGTGCCGCCAGTGCAAGGCGTCGATCTCGATCCGCTATCCGATCGTCGAACTCCTGACGATGGGGATCTTCGTCCTGCATTACGTGGTGTTTGGCCTCGACATCTTGCTGGTCCCCCGGCTCCTGTTCGCCTGCGCGATGATCGTGCTCTTCGCCATCGACCTGGAGCATCACCTGCTGCCGAACGTGATCACCCTGCCGGGAATCGTGGTGGGGCTGGCATTCAGCGCCATGCTGCCCCCCGGGTTCCTCGAGGCCGTCATCGGCGTTCTGGCGGGCGGCGGAATCCTGTGGCTCATCGGCGAGGCCTACTACCGGTATTCTGGGCAGGAGGGGATGGGCGGCGGCGACGTCAAGATGCTGGCGATGATTGGCGCGTTTCTGGGCTGGAAGCTCGTGATTCTGACGCTGGTGCTGTCGTCGCTCCTCGGCTCCATGATCGGGATCGCCGTCATCATCGCCCGGCGCGGGGGGATGAAGTACGCCTTGCCGTATGGGACCTTCTTATCGCTCGCAGCGCTCGTCGCCTCGCTGTACGGCAGCCGTATCGTGGATTGGTACGTGGGCTTGTATCGCTGAATTTCGGCCTGTTTTCGACCCGAAGTACAATTCTGTTAGACACCTGCTCCATTTCGAGACGTCGCGGCGCACTCCCTCACGACAAAGCTGTGTACGACACTACCTAAGACCTGCATTTGCACGGCTTTGCAGACCTGTGGAACATCGATTGCTAACTTGCTCGCCATCGGATTTTGGAATTCAAATGCTTTTGAAAGATCGCCGTACGCTTCGTGACGACGCAGGCTTCACGCTGCTCGAAATCATGGTGGTTGTCGCCCTGATGGGCGTCCTCGCCGCGATGGCGATCATGGTGTCCCCCTCATTTACGCAGACCGCGCGGGCGGACTCGGGCATCGCGCAGGTGCTCGACGCGATCCGGTCGGCGCGCGAAGTGGCGATCAGCCAGCGGCGGAACGTGCAGCTCCGTTTCATCGGCAACAACGCGATCCAGACCGTGCGCGTCGAGATCGGCGCGAACGGCCAGGTGACCGGGACGACGGTCCTTCGAACGGTCGAGCTCGAGAACCGCATGCGGTTCGACCTGGACGCGGACGTCCCCGACGACACGCCGGACGGGTTCGGCCGGACCGGCGCGATCAGTTTTGGGGCCTCGCCGACGCGGATGTTCACCAGCGAAGGCACGTTCGTCAACGCAACCGGCGACGTGCTGAACGGCACGGCGTTCATGCTGATCCCGAATCAGGAGAACAGCGCGCGGGCGATCACGATCATGGGCGCCACGGCATTGATTCGCGCGTACCGCTGGAACGGCCGCGAATGGGTGGAGTGAGGTTATGACGACGAAAGCACAACCGACCGTCGCCGGCGAGTCCGGGTTCTCGCTGATCGAGACCTTGATCGCGATGGCGATTCTCGCGACCGGACTCCTCAGCCTCGCGGGCGTGTTCATCATGGGCCTCAATCAGCTCTCCGCATCGTCGGCGAGCTTGATCGCGCGTGAGAAAGCGCGCGAGGCGGTGGAGAGCGTTCACACGGCGCGCGACACGAAGACGATCGCGTGGTGCCAGATCCGGAACGTCGGCACGCCGACCAACTGCACCGACGGCGCCGGCGGCAAGTTCGTCACCGGGGCGCAGCCCCTGCACACGGCGGGGCCGGACGGTCTCGTGAACACCGGCGACGACGACGAAGAGATCGAAGTGTCGGTGAATCCCGGTGTCGACAACGTCATGGGGACTCAGGACGACATCCTGACGCCGCTCTCGAACTACACGCGCCAGATCGAGATCACGGACATCATCATGGCGAACGGCCAGGTGAACCCGAATATCCGGCGGCTCACGGTGACGATTGGGTTCCGCGTCGGGCAGACGAACCGAACGTACACGCTGACGACGTTCGTCTCGGCGATTTCGTGAGGCCGATCATGAACACACTCCGGAATCGTCGAATCGTCCCGCGCGCCAAAGGCGATCGCGGCTTCACGCTGGTCGAGCTCCTGATCACGATGGCGATCACCACCGTGATCCTCGGGTCGGTGATGCTCGCGATGACCGACGCCATCAAGGCGACCGAGTCGACGCAGCAGATCTCCGATCTGAACAACAGCCTCCGGACCGCGATGGACTTGATGGTTCGCGACATGCTGCAGGTCGGACAGGGTCTGCCGGGCGGGCGCTCGATCCTGATTCCAAACGGCGGCCCCGCGTTGGCCATTCAGCTCCCCGGGCCGCCGGGAACCGCATACACGTTCGATGGACCGTCGTTCTGCCCGGTCCGCACAGACGACGCGACGCCGGATACCGTGTGCGAGGACATCACCGCCGTGATTCCCGGGCCGTTCCGCGGACCGGTGGTCGTCGCTGATCAGCCCGCGACGGACATGATCACGACCCTCGCGGCGGACAGCTCGTTCGATTCGGTTCCGCTGCGGGCGTTTGCCGCGGGCGGCACGAGCATCACCGTCGCCCTGCCTGGCGCGGTCGCGCCGAACCATCCGTCGGGCCACAACATCTCGGACGACCCCGACGTTGACGGCGACAACATCCGGGCGGGCGATCTGATCATGCTGACGAAGAACAGCGCGAGCACGCTCGTGCAGGTGTCGAGCGTCAACGGCCAGCAAGTGTTCTTCGCGGCGAACGACTCCCTGCTGTTGAACCAGCAGAACTCCGCGGACGGATCGGCCAGCGAGCTTCAGGCCACGGCGCCGGTCGATACGCTGACGCGTCCCCCGTGCGCGCCGGCCCCGGCGGCGTGCGACTTCGTCACGACGGTTGCGACGCGCATTCGGATGATCACCTACTACATCGACAACACCGATCCGCGCCGGCCCAAGCTGGTGCGCCGGATGGGCAACAGCGACGATCCGGCCAAGTGGAACAACTTCGACAACACCGAGGGAACGGTGGTCGCGTTCGACATCGAGAACCTGCAGATTTCGTACGACCTCGTGGACGGCGTCAACAATCCGTCGAACGTCCGGATGGACGACGACGACATGGGCGGGACGGGCCGGTGCGCGCCGGGGCGGTGCTATCCGAATCAGATCCGGAAAGTGAACATCTTGCTGGCGGGCCGATCGCGGCTGCCGCGGCGCGGCACGAATCAGTACTTCCGCAACCGGCTCGTGACGCAGGTCAGCCTGCGGAGCCTGGCGTTCGTCGATCGATATCGGTAAGAGGAAACTGTTTCATGAGCCCTGGACGCTCGTGCCAGGGTGCGAGCGAGCAATGCGAGCGAGCCACGCGATCGGAGCGCGCCGACGAAGCGGCGCGCGAGAGCGCGTGTAGGGGAGTCCGAGGGGCGAAGCCCCTCGGATAAGACTAAAGGATTCGATCATGCAGTCACAGCAATCATCGCGGCATTTCATCCGTCGTCAGGACGGCGTCGCGCTCATCGTCACGCTGATGGTTCTCATGCTCTGCTCGGTGTTGATGGTCGGCTTCTTCGCCGCCGTCATCGCCGACACGCGCGCGAGCGGTCTCGATCGAGACCAGACGCAGGCCTACGCCGCGTCGCACGCGGGGCTCGAGCAGATCACGTCGGACCTGTCCAATCTGTTCGTGACGGACTTCTCGCCGAGCAGCACTCAGATCGCGGCGCTGCGCGCGACGCCGCCGACCCTGACGGGATTTTCGTTCATCGCGCCTGGCGGCGGGGCGGGCTCCGGCTACTGGGTGGCGCCGCGGTTCACCGATGCGACCGGCAATCCGCGGCCCGAGGACCCGATCAACGGCAGCCAGATCACGTCCGGTCCGTATCAGGGCTTCCGAGGGATCATCACGCCGTACGACATCACGGTGACGGCGCGGTCGCGCGGGGGCGCGGAAGTGCGCATGCGCCGCACGCTGCAGACGGTCGCGATTCCGGTCTTTCAGTTCGGCATGTTCTCCGAGACGGATCTGGCATTCCACGCCGGCGCGGAGGCGTTCAGCTTCGGCGGACGCGTGCACACGAACGGCAACCTGTTCCTTGCGGCGGCCGACGGCGGATCGCTCACGATCGCGGACCGCATCACCGCCGTGAACGACATCATTCGCACGCACCTGCCGAACGGACTGCCGTCGGCGACGGGCTACAACGGCAACGTTCGCATCCCGACGACGATCGCGACCAATCCCGTGAACAACATCTATCGCAACCTCGCGCAGAGCGAGGGGAGCATCACCGGAACGATTCCGCCGAAGCAGGTTCCGATCGCACCGGACAACCCGAACTGGGTGAAGCTCTCGCAGGGCACGTATTTGAACAACATCCGCAACGGCGATACGGGCGCGAAGCGCCTCGATCTTCCGCTCGTCGCGGATCTCGATGGCAACGGCCTGCCGGATGCGGCGCCGATCGAGCTGATTCGCCGGCCCGCGTTGAACTCGAACGAGCATGTCGGCACGCAGGCGCAGCGGAACGTCTATTCGCAGCGCTTCTACGCGCTCGCGAGTCTGCGGATCCTGTTGTCCGATGCGGACACGGACCTGACCGGTCTGCCGCTCGCGACGGCCGGTGCGCCGGTGTCGCTCGCAGCCGGATCCGTGTATGCCCCTGGTGCGGGCTTGGGCGTTCTGCCCCCGCTGGCGGCGGTTCCAGCCAACCCGCAGGCAGCGGTCGCCGCGCAGGGTGTGCCGGCCAACATGTATCGCAGCCCGCAGGGCACGTCGCTCGTCAACGGCTTCATCAAGATCGAGATGCAGCGGAACAACGGCACGACGCCGACCAACGGCACGTGGGTGGACGTGACCGCCGAGATCCTCGGGCTGGGGATAGCGGGAAAGAACCTTGCGGACAACAACCAGGCAGTAGCGACCGCGTGGAACAAAGTGCCTGATGGCGCGGCGGACACCTGTCAGGAACCGAATCCCAACGCGGTCATCCGCCTGCAGCGCGTGCGCGACGTCCCGGCATTCGTCGGCGGCCGATGCGGCTTCACGGGCGTCTGGCCCGCAGTCGCGACCGTCAGCCTCAATTCGTTCGACTACTTTCCGAACGCGCTCTACGACACGCGTGAAGGGGAGTTCCGCGACGGGCTCGCGAACAGTCCGATCTACGTCGGCGGCATCATGCACTACGTCGAGCTCGACGTGAACAATCTCCGTCGCTGGCTCGCCGGGCAGATCGGCGTGAGCGGCACCCAGGCGAAGAACGACAACGGCTTCATCGTCTATTTCTCCGATCGCCGCAACAACAACGACGCGGCGGGCAACGAGACCGCGGAGTACGGCTTCGAGGACGTCGTGAACCTGACCAACGCGGCCGGTACGCCGAACCAGCCGACGCGGGATGAAGGGGAAGACGTCAACGGCAACCTCCTGCTGGACATCTACGGGCAGAACCCGGTGAATATTCCTGGTCCGGGCGCCTCGGGCGTGAACGTCGCGCCCTTCGACGCGACATCGCGTCCGTGGCTGACGCTAGACGGCACGGTGCTGGCCAACGCGCTCGCGGCGCGTGCGAACCGTCCGCTCCACTTCCGCCGCGCGCTGAAGCTGGTGAACGGCGCGCTCGGTCAGTTGCCGCAAGGTCTGACCCTCGTATCCGAGAATCCCGTCTATGTGCAAGGCAACTACAACTCGGACGGCGACTTCACCGAGACGACGAACGTTCCGGCAGCCGTCATCGCCGACGCCGTAACGCTGTTGTCGAATAGCTGGAACGACATTCGATCGTTTGCATCGCCGGCGAACTCGCTGAATCGTATTGCGACGACCACGAGCTATCGCTTGGCTGTCGTCACGGGCAAAACGAAGTTCTTTCCGCAGCCGGCGGGCACGGACGCGAGCTTCGGGTCGGATGGCGGCGCGCACAACTTCGTCCGCAGCCTGGAAGAGTGGAACAACCCCACGACGGTGCGGCATCGCTATCGCGGCTCGATGGTGAGCTTCTTCGTCAGCCGTCAGGCGGTGGGCACGTTCAAGTGCTGCGATCAGGACGCCTACAACCGCGGCACGCGCGACTGGTCCTTCGACACGGACTTCCTGTCGCCGTCGCGTCTGCCCCCGGGCACGCCGATGTTCCGCGACGTGAACACGCTGACGTTCCGGCAGCTGTTGAGGCCGACGCAGTAGCTGGCTATCAGCTCTCAGCTATCAGCTCTCAGCTTTCAGAAAGAGCATTCCGATCCGAAACGATCGACTAGGATCTGAATGCTTTTACTGACAGCTGACAGCTGATAGCTGAGAGCTGACAACAAACCTTGTCCCAGAACGCTTATCTCTTCCTGGGTCTGACCGCGGTCGTCGCCGCGCTGTCGGCCGTCCTGGCGTACGCGATCCTGAGGATCTTCGCGGCGGCACGCGCGTCCACGCAAAAAGATCGAGCGGCGGGATCGGAGACCG
>DATBJJ010000010.1:0-5135 GCA_036556425.1 Vicinamibacterales bacterium | reverse complement strand
ACTTGACCTTGCAGTCGCCGAATTGTCCGTGTCCGCCGGTCTGCTTCTTGTGACGGCCGTGCGCTTCGGTCGATGCGGTGATCGTCTCGCGATACGGGATCCGCGGAATCTTCAGGTTCACCTCGACGCCGAAGCGCCGCTTCAGCTTCGCGACCGTCACCTCGATGTGCGACTGTCCTTGCCCGGCGAGCAGCAGCTGCTTCGTCTGCGCATCGCGGTTGTAGCTGATGCTGGGATCCTCTTCCTGCAGCCGGTGGAGCGCGGTGCTGATCTTCTCTTCGTCGCCGCGCGCCTTCGGCTCGATCGCGTACGAGATCACCGGCTCAGGGAACTTGATTGGCGGCACCTTGAAGCCGATGTTCTTGTCGCCGAGCACGTCGCTCGTGAGCGTGTCCTTCAGCTTCGCGACGGCGCCGAGATCCCCCGCCTTGAGCTCCGGCACGTTCGTCGCCGTTTTCCCCTGCAGCAGCGTGAGATGCCCGAGCCGCTCGCTCGTCTCGCGCGTGACGTTCTGCACGGTCGAGTCCGCCTTGAGCGCGCCCGACAGGACGCGGAAGAGCGTGATGCGTCCCGCGAACGGATCGGCGACCGTCTTCCACACGAACGCGCTCGCGGAGCCCGAATCGGACGGCTGAACGGCGACCGCGTCGTCGGACGCGCGCGCCGTTGCCTTGAACGGCCGCTCGGCGGGGGACGGCACGTAGTTCACGATCGCGTCGAGGAGCGTCTGCAGTCCGACGTTCGTGCCCGCAGATGTGCAGACGAGCGGGAAGATCCGGCCCGCGCTGACGGCGCGCTTCAACCCGTCCACGAGCTCTTCTTGCGAGAGCGTTCCTGTCTCGAAGAATTTCTCCATCAGCGCGTCGTCGGCTTCCGCGACCATTTCGATCAGCGCATCGCGCGCCGCCTGCGCCGCCGACGCGAGGTCGGCTGGAATCGCTTCCTCGGCCGGCTTCCCGCTCGCGTCCGTCGCGAACGTCACGGCTTTCATCGCGACGAGATCGACGATGCCGCGGAAGCTCTTCTCCTCGCCGATCGGAATCTGGATTGGGATGATCGTGCGGCCGAACACGCCGCGCAGCGACTCGAGAGCGCGGCTCATGCTGGCGCGCTCGCGATCCAGCCGGTTGAGGACGACGAGACGCGGGAGCTCGAGCTCGTCGGCGACCGCCCAGACCTTCTCGGTCGAGACCTGTGCGCCCGACACCGCGTCCACGACGACGAGCGCCGCATCCGAGACGCGCATCGCCGCGCGCGCGTCGCTCAGGAAGTTGGCCATGCCCGGCGTGTCGATGAAATTGATTTTGGTTTTGTTCCACTCGACGTAGGCGAGGCTCGCCGAGAGCGTATGCTTGCGCGCGATTTCCTCTTCGTCGTAATCGGTCACCGTCGTGCCGTCGTCGACGCGACCGAGGCGGTTGACGGCGCCGGCGTCGAAGAGCAGCCCTGACAGCAGCTGCGTCTTGCCGGCGCCGCTATGGCCGACGAGCACGACATTTCTCAGGCTCTGGGCGTCATAAACCTTCATAGACCTAGCCCTCCCAAAGCTGCCAGCCGCAGCTCTCAGCTTTCAGCTCTCAGCTCTCAGCTCTTTGGTTCATCAGAATTGAGCCGCCGAATAAGCCCGGTGAGCATGCGCTTCACCTCGACGACCTGGGGAGCAAATGAGTTGTAGACTCCCCTCGGGAGAAAGCCTAAGTCCCGGGCAAGAAGCAGATGATACTCAAGTTCGCAGGCAGATCCCAAGGAGTGCCTGAGAAAACGACGGAAATCCCGGTCTCCGGCTCGGCCACAGCCCTCGGCGATGTTCGCCGGGACCGACGTCGCCGCCCGAGTAAGCTGCGACTGCAGCGCCCAGCCCGTTCCCGCCGGCAGCTTGGCAGATTCCGCGTACACCTGCAGCGTGATCTTGTGAGATTTCTGCCACACCATGAGCTTTCTGAAGTCCTGCATTGAGGATCCTCCTCGAATGGTTTTGCAGGAGCAAACTCCGTGACAGCCGAGCTGAAAGCTGAAAGCTGAGAGCTGAGAGCTGAAAGCTGAGAGCTGAAAGCTGAGAGCTGAAAGCTGAGAGCTGAAAGCTGAAAGCTGAGAGCTGAGAGCTGAGAGCTGAGAGCTGAGAGCTGAGAGCTGAGAGCTGAGAGCTGAGAGCTGAAAGCTGAAAGCTGAGAGCTTACTCGTACCGAAGCGCTTCGATGGGATCCAGACGCGACGCTTTGATTGCGGGATAGAGGCCGAAGAAGATGCCGACCGAGGCGGAGAAGGCGATCCCGATCGCGAACGACCACCACGGCAGTGAGACCGGGAATCCCGTGAGCCAGTGGACGCCCATGCCGATGCCGCTGCCGAAGACGATGCCGAGCAGGCCGCCGACCGACGTCAGGAATGCGGCTTCGATCAGGAACTGCCAAAGCACTTCGCGCCGCCGGGCGCCGAGCGCCTTGCGTACGCCGATCTCGCGCGTGCGCTCGGTCACCGAGATCATCATGATCGCCATCACGCCGATGCCGCCGACCATCAACGCAATCGAGCTGATGACCACGAGCGCGAGGAACGTCGCCTGGCTGATCTGATCCCATACCTCCAGGATGGCATCCTGCGTCGCCAGATCGAAGTCATTGGCCTCGTCGAGCTTGAGGCGGTGACGGATGCGGATGAGTGATTCGACCTCGCGCATCGCCGCGTCGCGCATGCCCGCCCGCGGCACGACGGCGATCATTCCGGTACGGAACACGGCCGGGTTGAAGCTGTTGGCGGAAATACGTGCCGACCCGCGGAGCACCCTGCCGTAGTACTTCTCGTGAGTGCCGTACGGGATGATCGCGAAGTCGTCGACCTCCGTCGAGAAGTTGCCGGGACTCGGGCGCTTGCCGAGGACGCCGATGACGGTGAACTCGTTGCCGGCGATGCGGACGGTTTTCCCGATCGGATCGACGTTCGGGAAGAGCGACTGCCACGGACCGTTGCCGAGCAGCACGACGTTGCGCCGGTGCTCGACTTCCGCCGGGATGAAGAGACGCCCATACTCGACTTTCGCGAAGTTGACCGCGGCCCAGTTCTCGGTCGCGCCCAAGACGGCGAGCTGCTTGGTGCGCTGGCGGCCGTAGTAGATGCGCGATCGCGAGTTGCCGTACATCCCGAGCCAGACATCCACCAGCGCCACGGACGGGCACTCCCGTTCGATCGCCCGGGCGTCTTCCATCGTCAGATTGGGCCGCCGCGCCACTTCGAGGAAGCTGCGGCCCGCGGCGAAGCTCAGGGCTCCCCACTTCTGCAGCATGATCGTGTCTGGCCCGAGCTGGCTGATCGCTTCGCGCAGCGAGTTGTCGAAGCCGCGGATGAGCGACGTCATGCCGACGATTGACGTGATGCCGATCACGACGCCGAGCACGGTGAGCGCAGACCGCATCTTGCTCGTGCGCAGCGTATCGAAGGCCATGCCGACGATCTCGCCGAAGAGCCCCGTGCGGATGCCCGGCATTATTTTCTGGGGGACTTCGTCCCCCAGACCCCCTTACACGCGAGCGCGCGGGGACCCCGTTGCCCCGCTCCGCTCGCGTGGCTCGGTCGCTGCGCTTCCTCGCGATCGTGTGTGAAGCAGCTGCTATGCATCGTACGCGCTCTGTTCTACTCGCGTCTCAGCGCTTCGATGGGATCGAGCCTGGCCGCGCGCATCGCCGGATACAGGCCGAAGACGAGACCGACGAGCGCGGTGATGCCGATCCCGATCACCACCGACCAGACCTGCACGGCCGCCGGCAGCGGCGTGAGCTTGCTGATCAGCTGGGCGAGTGCGAAGCCGAGCATGATGCCGACCAGTCCGCCAAACGTCGAGAGCGTGACCGACTCGGTGAGGATCTGGTACATGATGTCGCGGCGGCGCGCGCCGAGCGCTTTGCGCAGCCCGATCTCGCGGGTCCGTTCGCTGACCACCATGAGCATGATGTTCATGATGACGATCCCGCCGACCACGAGCGACAGTGAAACGACGCCGACGAGGATCGCGAAGATGCCGGTGGTCGCCGTCTGATAGATGCCGAGCAGCGTGTCGGAGGAGAACATCCCGAAGTTGTCCGGCTCGCTCGGCCGGAGGCGGCGCTCGATCCGCATCGCCACCGTGGCATCGTCCATCGCCGCCTTCACGAGATCGGGCGTCTTCGGGCGGACCAGCAACTGCATACCGAAGGGGCGGGACCCGAACATCTTGCGGAAGGCGCCGAACGGAATCACGGCGAAGTTGTCCTGCGAATTCCCGAAGGCGGACCCCTTCTTCTTGCTGACGCCGATGACGCGGTAGTGCAGCGTCCCGATCTTCACTATCTTGTCCAGCGGATCGACCGGGCCGAAAATCTTGTCGGCCACCTCCCATCCGAGTACCGTCACCGGACGGCTCGAATCCACTTCCGCCGGGCTGATCAGCCGTCCGCGGTCGACGTCGAACGTCGAGAAATAGACGTAGTCGCGGGTGACGCCCCGGACCTGCACGCCATCGAGCTGCTCGTTGCCGTAGCTGACGCTCGCGTTCGATCCCGTCTGCCCCGCGACGGCGCCGACGTTTTCGCTGTAGCGGCGCACCGCGGCGAGGTCGCTGAGAGTGATGCGCGGGTTGTTCCGCACGCGTTCCTCGTCAGCTTCCGTCCGCACGACCGGCATGCGCTGAATCGTGAAATTGTCGACGCCGACGCCCGACACGATCGTGTCGGTGACGTAGGCGTTCATCCCCTGGATCAGCGAGACGACGGCAATGATCGAAGTGACGGCAACGATGTTGCCGAGCACGGTCAGGAACGAGCGGAGTTTGTTCGCCCAGATGGCCTGAAGCGCGATCGTCGCCGACTCGAGGAAATAGCTCATCGTCCGGGTGCGCCGGTGGCGCGCGGCGCCTGTTCGATCTTGACCGCCGCGCCGTCGGCCAGCGTCCTCACTGACGAGAATGGACCGACGATCACGCTGTCGCCGTCCTTCAGCCCGCTGATGACCTCGAAGAACTTCTCGCCCGCGATGCCGGTCTTGACCGGTTCGAACACCGCCTTGCCGTCGCGGACGACGAACACACCCTCGATTTCCTTGCGCTCTTGGCCAGGCTTCAACTCCGAGGCTTGCACGGCGCCGGCCGCCGGCCGGCGGCCCGGCGT
>DATBJJ010000009.1:0-45813 GCA_036556425.1 Vicinamibacterales bacterium | reverse complement strand
GACGCGCGCAGCAGCGCGCGATCGACGGCATCCAGACTCTTCAGTGTTGGACGTCCCGCGGCCGCGGCCGGCTTTGTCGGATCGCCTGCCGGCGGCTGCCGCAGCTGCGCGTTCAACTCGGCGTAGCCCGATTGAAAGAGCCCGACGAGCGGGCTGTCGTTGAGCGATGGGCACACGGCCTGCACTTCCGAGAACTTGCTGCTCTTGCGGAAGACGTCGAGGAACGTCGCCGTCTGACGTTCGGCGCGGCGATAGACGAACATCTTGTAGAGGATGATCCCCCACGAGATCGCGGAGAAGATCAACAGGATCGACAGCACTCCCGTCGCGAGATAGGAGCCGCCGAAGATCAGCCGGACGATGTCGGTGTGCGTGCTCAGTGCGCCGGACCCAGCATCCGGCTGCGCCGCCGCTTGCGCTTGAAGCGCAAGGGCGAAGACAGGAATGTGCAAACAAACCCTCCGAAAGATAGGACGAACGCGATCGGTGCGCCGCTGGGACAGCGCAAGCTTCGCCAGAGTAGCACGCCACCTGTAGGCTGTCAAACATCTGATAAGATGGAACTTCCACCCGTACCGGCACGATGCTTCGTTTCCTCGCCATCCGACACCTGGCCGTGATCGACCAACTCGAGCTGGAGTTCGCGCCTGGATTAACAGTGTTAACTGGCGAGACCGGCGCGGGCAAATCCATCCTCGTCGGCGCCGTCGGATTGCTCGTCGGCGGCCGCGCGTCGTCCGACCTCGTCCGCACGGGCGAGGAGACCGCGACGATCGAGGCGGTGTTCGACGCCGACGACGGACGCGAGATCCTCGTGCGCCGCGAGGTGTCGTCGCAAGGACGAAGCCGCGCGTTCATCGACGGCTCGCTCGCGACGAGCACGGCGCTGCGGGATCTCGCCGCAACGCTCGTCGATCTCCACGGCCAGCACGAACATCAAGTGCTGCTCGATCCGTCGTCGCACCTCGACGTCGTCGACAGCTACGCCGGCGCGGAGTCGGAGCGCGCCGCGGTCGCGCAGGCGTTCACAGCGTGGCAGCAGATCAAGACCGAGCGCGATCGTTTGATCGCGAGCCAACGCGAGAGCGCGTCGCGCGCCGAGTTCGTCGCGTTTCAGATAGGGGAGATCGATCGCGTCAACCCGACGGCTGGAGAAGACGACGAGCTGGGCGCGACGCGAATGGTGCTCGCCAACGCCGACAAGCTGCAGCGGCTTTGCAACGAGGCGTACGAATCGCTCTACGAGGGCGATCACGCGGCGATGGGAGCGCTCGGCGTCGTCTGGCGCAAGGTCGCGGACCTCGCCGCGATCGACGAGCGATTCGCGCCGCATCTCGCGGCGCGCGAGACGATCAAGCCGCCGCTCGAGGACCTCGCGTACTTCCTGCGTTCCTATGCGGCGAGCATCGACGCCAGTCCTGCGCGGCTCCAGGAGGTCGAGGACCGGCTCGCCGCGCTCGAGCGTCTGAAGAAGAAGCACGGTCCGTCGCTCGCCGATGCGATCGCGAAGCGCGAGAGTCTGCGGACCGAGCTGCACGCGCTCGAGCACGGAACCGAGCACGCGGCACAGCTCGATGCGCAACTGGCCAAGGCGCGCGACGAATACGCGAAGCTCGCCGCGCGCTTGACCGCGAAGCGCACCGCCGCGGCGCCGGTCTTCGCGCGCGCGCTGGAGCGATCGCTCGCGGATCTCGCGATGGCCCGGACGCGCTGCAACATCCGGCTCACGACTGCCGAATCGGAGTCCGGCTGGACCGACCGCGGCGTCGAGCAGGCCGAGTTCTACATCTCGCCGAATCCCGGCGAGGATCTCAAGCCGCTCGCGCGCATCGCATCGGGAGGGGAGCTGTCGCGCATCATGCTCGCGCTCAAGGCGCTCGGCTCGACGGACGCTCCGGGGAAGACGCTCATCTTCGACGAGGTCGACACCGGCGTCGGCTCGAGCGTGGCGGACGTCGTCGGCGCGCGACTGCAAAATCTCTCGAGGCGCTTTCAGGTCCTCTGCATCACGCACCTGCCGCAGATCGCGGCGTACGGCCAGACACACCTCCGGATCACCAAGTCGGTCCGGCAGGGGAGGACGCTGACGCGCGTGGATCGGCTCGACGCGGAGGCACGGCAGGACGAGCTCGCGCGCATGATTGGCGGGAGCGAGATATCGGCGGTCGTAAAGGCGAGCGCCCGTGAGATGCTTGCAGCAAGAGGGAAGATCGCCAAAGCGAAAGGCGAATAAAGGACGAAAGCGAAAGCGAAACCGCGCGACATGAAATACCTGATCGAGACCTACGGCTGCCAGATGAACGTTCACGACTCCGAACGGATGGCGGGCCTCTTGGAGCAAGCGGGCTACGAGGCAACCGCCGACGCCGGAGATGCGGACGTCGTCGTGATCAACACATGCAGCGTCCGCGAGCGCGCGGAAGAAAAACTCTTCACGCGTCTCGGCGAGATTCGGCAGCAGGGACTCGAGCGTGGTTCGCGCCCCGTCGTCGCCGTCGCGGGCTGCGTCGCGCAGCAGGAAGGATCATCGATCCTCGCGCGAGCGAGCGCCGTCGACGTCGTCATCGGCACACAGAACATCAAACGGCTGCCGCTGCTCGTCGCGGATGCCTCGGCGCGCGGCGCCGGCAATGGCGCAGTCGTCGACATCGATCCGCTCGACGACGTGTCGTTCCCGCTGGGCGTGGCGCGACGCCACGATCCGTTCAAGGCCTACGTCACGATCATCGAAGGGTGCAACGAGTTCTGCGCGTTCTGCGTGGTGCCGTACACCCGCGGCCACGAACGCATGCGTCCCGCATCCGCAATCGTCGAAGAGGCGACGCAGGCGGTCGCCTACGGCGCCAAGGAAATCCAACTGCTCGGGCAGATCGTGAACCACTATCAGGCGCCCGATGACGCCGCGTGCGACTTCGCGGAGCTGCTCGGAAGGCTCGACGCGATCGACGGTCTCGAGCGCATTCGATTCGCGAGCCCGCATCCACGACACGTGACGCCGCGGATGATCGACGCGATGCGGAACCTGCCGAAGGTCGCCCGCCATCTGCACCTGCCGGTGCAGTCGGGATCGACGCGCCTCCTCACGGCGATGCGGCGGCGCTACACGCGCGAGTCGTATCTCGAGCTCGTCGCCGCGCTTCGGGAGGCCATGCCGGACATCGCGCTGTCGACCGATATGATCGTTGGCTTCTCCGGCGAGACCGACGGGGACTTCGAGGAGACGCTCTCGCTGACCGAGCAGGTCCGGTACCACAGCATGTTCTCGTTCAAGTATTCGCCGCGCCCGAACACGCTCGCGCTGAAGCGCATGCCGGACGACGTGCCGGACGAGGAAAAGACGCGGCGGATCGTGGCGCTGCAGGCGCTCCAGAAGGAGATTCAGACGTCGATCTACCAGGACGCGATCGGCCGGCACGAGCGCGTTCTCGTCGACGCGCGCAGCCGGCGGCGCGACTGGGAGCTCTCGGGGCGGACGAGCGGCAATACGATCGTCAACTTCGAGGGGCGCCCCGAGTGGATCGGCCGGTTGGCGGCGGTGCGGATCACGGGCGCGAATCCCAACAGCCTTCGCGGAGAGTTGGCAGAGTAGCCGGGGAGCCGGGAAGCCGAGGGTGCCATGCAGATCGAAATGACCATCAAGGGGCTGATGGTGGACCCCATCACGAACATGCCGATCATCATCCTGCGCGACAAGGAGGGGCAGCGGGTGCTCCCGATTTGGGTGGGCGTGTTCGAGGCCAACGCCATCGCGCTGCAGATGGAGAACGTGACGACGCCGCGGCCGATGACGCACGATCTGCTGAAGAACGTCATCAGCGATCTCAAGGCGGACATCCAGAAGATCGTCGTCTGCGATCTGAAGGAAAACACGTTCTACGCGCTGATCTACCTGGTGGTCAACGGGGAGCCGGTCGCCATCGACGCGCGCCCGAGCGACGCCATCGCGCTCGCGCTGCGGGCGCAGGCGCCGATCTTCGTGGAGGACCGCGTCATCGACCACGCGAAGACGGTCGACCTGGCGCCGGACAAGGAGAACTCGGAGCGCCTCCAGAAATGGCTGGAGGGTCTGGACCCCGAAACGATGGGTCGCTACAAGATGTAGCGTGAGTTCGACCGCATCGCGCGAGGCCTAGACGCCGCGTGCGAAACCGCGCACTTTCAGGCCCTGCCGTATCGTTTTGTTGACACCCCCGCACAGCCTCCCTACAATGGCGGACAACCCGTGTCCGAGCCTTCACTTGCGCCGCCCGACCGATGATCGTTGCCATCGCCAACCAAAAGGGAGGCGTGGGGAAGACCACGACCGCCATCAACTTGGCCGCGGCTCTGGCGCTGCGGGGTAAGCCGACGCTCCTGATCGATCTCGATCCCCAGTCGAACAGCTCGATGTCGTATCTCGACGTGGGCCAGATCGCCCGCAGCGTGTACGACGCGATTTCCGATCCGCACTGCACGTTCGCAGACGTGATCCTGCCCTCCACGCATCCGAACCTCTTCGTTGCGCCGTCGCGCATCGCGCTCGCGAAGCTCGAAGCGAAGCTGGTGGGCGAGTTGGACGCGCATTTCCGGTTGAAGGACCGCCTCGAGCCGATCCTCGCGCAATACCCGAACATCGTCATCGATTGCCCGCCGACGTTGGGACTGCTGACGGTGAACGCGCTCGTCGCCGCCACGCATCTCCTGATTCCGATTCAATCGTCGTATTTCGCGCTCGAGGGCACAGACGATTTGCTCGAGACGATCGAGAAGGTTCGCGCCCGGGCGAACCCCGGCCTTCGCATCCTCGGCGTCGTGATCACGATGCACGACAAGCGGACGGCACTCGCGCGGGACATCCGCATGCAGATCGACAAGGTGTTCGGCACCAAGGTCTTCAAGACGGTCATCACCAAGAGCGTCCGGCTGGAGGAGAGCCCGGCGTACAAGGAATCAATCTTCACGTTCGCACCAGAGTCGACCGGCGCGGCGGAGTACTACCGTCTGTGCGAGGAGGTCATGGATCGTGCCTAAGCGAGGACTGCCGCAAACCATCCGCATGCGCCACGACGAGCACTACGTCGAGGCGCTGACCAGCTCGGCGGGCAGTCCCATCGGGCGCATGATTCCCATCGACCAAATCGATCCGAACCCGAACCAGCCGCGTCAAGTGATGGGCGATCTCTCGGAGTTGATGGCGTCGATCGCGGAAAAAGGCATCATCGAGCCGGTCATCGTCCGGCAGCGCGGATCGCGGTTCCAGATCGTGGCCGGTGAGCGCCGCTATCAGGCGGCGATTCAAGTCGGGCTCCAGGAGATCCCGATCGTCATCCGCGAAGTGGACGACAACGAGATCATCGAGGTGGCGCTCGTCGAGAACCTGCAGCGAAAGGATCTGACGCCGTTCGAAGAAGCGGAGGCGCTGCACTCGCTGGCCGAGCGCTGCAGCTATACGCACGAGGACATGGCGCGGCGGCTAGGGAAGTCGAGGACGTCGATTACCGAGTCTCTTTCCCTCAGCGGCATACCCGAAGAGGTCAAAAACCTATGTCGGCTGGCCGACATTCACTCTAAGTCACTGCTCCTGCAGATAGTTAGACAGGGAGACCCCCAGAAAATGACGGCCCTGGTCGAGCGGATCGCCCGCGAAGGCGGCGCGACCCGCGAGGCGGTGCGAAAAGAGACCGCCAAACCGAAGCCTGGCCGTCCGAAGGCATACGTCTTCAGCTACAAGGCCCCCACCAAGGCGTTCAAGCTTCAGCTGCGCTTCACCAAGGCGCGCGTCGAGCGCGACGAAGTCATCAAGGCCCTTGAAGGCATCATCCGCGAATTGAAAAGCCAGGACTGAAGCCCGACGTCGGAAAACTGGAAGGGTCGGACGTTCGGAAGCCTATGCACGGGGAATCGAGCGTCCGACCAGCATCGAACTTCGACCAAGGGAGCCGTCCGGCAGGGTTACTAGTTAACATAACACTCATTATCAGACCCTGACGAAATCCCTCGGAAAACGGGCCTGTGGAAGGATTGTGGATAATCCGGGTATCCTGAAAGCCGCCCGATGCTGAAGACCATCGACCGCTACGTCATCCGGGAAGCCCTCCCGCCGTTCGTGCTGTCGCTCCTGATCTTCACGTTCATCCTCGAGCTCCCGCCGGTGATGGAAGAGCTCGAAAAGTTGGTCGCCAAGGGCGTCCCGTGGCACACGGCCGGCTACATCATCCTGCTCCTGACGCCGCAAGCGCTCGGCCTGACGATCCCGATGGCGCTGCTCGTCGGTCTGCTGATCGGGCTCGGCCGGATGTCCACGGACCGGGAAGCCGTCGCGCTCCTCGCGTGCGGCGTGAGCCCGTATCGCCTGTTGCGGCCGGTCCTCGTCCTCGCCGGCGTCGCCACCGCGGCGACGATGTTCGTGATGATCGAGGCGATACCGGACTCGAATCAGCGGTACCGCGTCGTGGTGTTCGACCTCATCAGCAAAAAGGTCGAATCCGAGGTGAAGCCGGGCGTCTTCTACGAGGAATTCGCGGATTGGGCGCTGTTTCCGCAGCAGGAAGCCGGGCCGGGCCAGGTGGGATGGACGAACCTGCTGGTCGCGAATTCGACGAAGCCGGAGGCGATCGAGCTCATTCTCGCCAAGAACGGACGCATCGATCTGGATGCCTCGGCGCGCACCGTTCAATTGGTTTTGTACGACGGGAGTACCTATTCCACCGGTGAAAACGGCGAAGCCAAGACGCTGCGCTTCGTGAAGGAGCACATCGTCAAGCTCAATCCGCAGTCGATCTTTCCGAACCTCGAGCTGCCGCGCGGCGTGACGGAGAAGACAATCGCGGATCTGAAGAAGGACATCGCCGAAAAGAACAGGAAGGCTGCGGCGGCGCGCACCGAGGAGGAAAGACGAGCGTTCTCGACGCACAACGAAATCATGGCGATGCACACCAAGTTCTCGATTCCCGTGGCGTGCCTCGTGTTCGCGTTGATCGCGCTGGCCCTCGGGCTCACCGTCGCGCGCGACGGAAAGCTCGGCGGATTCGTCGTGGGAATCGGCGTGATCTTCAGCTACTACGTGGCGATGTTCCTCGCGGAATCGATGGCGAAAGGCCATCGGATCCCCGCCGAATGGGCCCGATGGGTCCCGAACCTCCTGCTCGGTCCGTTCGGCATCGTCGCGCTGATCTGGCGCGCCAAGCACGCCGAGGGACGACTCCCCTTCGGCCTCAAGCTGTCGATGCCGTCGGCGCCGAAGTGGCTGCGCGGGCGCACCGAGGCGGCCGCCGGAGCGGGCGCGCCGCAGGCAATAGGCGCCGGCGAGGCATCCGCGAAACCGGCGCGCCGCGGCGTTGTCGTCGTGATCCGCGTGCCGAGGCTGCACGCGCCGACGCCGGGAATCATCGACCGGTACATCAGCCGGCTCTATCTGAGGGTCGCAGGACTCTCCTTCCTGGCGCTGCTCGGACTCTTCTACATCTCCACGTTCATCGATCGGTCCGACAAGATCTTCAAAGGCCAGGCGAGCCCGGCGACCATCGGCCAACTGCTCTTCTGGCTGACGCCGCAATTCGTGTACTACGTGATTCCGATCGCCGCGCTGCTCAGCGCGCTCGTGACGTACGGGTTGCTGTCGCGCACGAGCGAGCTGACGGTGATGAAGGCGTGCGGCATCAGCCTGTATCGAACCGCGCTCTCGGTCGTCCTGCTGTCGCTCGCGTTCAGCGGGGTTTTGTTCATGCTCGAGCAGCGCGTGATGGCGGCCGCGAATCGGCGCGCCGAAGCGCTCGACGCCGAGATCAAGGGGCGCCAGCCTCGGACCCTGAACCTGCTCAATCGGCGCTGGGTGAGAAAGAACAACGTCTTCTATCACTACTTTGCGTTCGATCCGGAGCGCAAAGAGATGATCGGGCTGACCACGTTCGCGCTTCGCCCAGGAACGTGGGATCTCGACACCCAGACCTTCGTGCGGCGGGCGTCGTACCGCGGCGGCACGTGGGAGGGCGAGAACGGCTGGACGCAGAACTTCGCGAGCAACCCGCCGGTCTGGACGCGGATCGCGAAGACGCCGCTCGCGGGCCTCGAGCCGCCGGAGTACTTCGCGAAGGAGCCGCCCGACGCGGAGTTCATGCACGTCACGGAACTGCGCCGCTACATCCGAGAGCTCGAGGCGAGCGGATTCAACGTCACGCCGCTCTCGGTGGAGCTTCAGCGGAAGCTCGCGTTTCCGTTCGTGACGCTGGTGATGGCGCTGCTGGCGATTCCCTTCGGCGTCGGCGCGGGACGGCACGGCGCGCTTTACGGCATCGGCCTGGGGATCGTGATCGCGCTTTCCTACTGGGTGCTGATCAGCGCGTTCGTCGCGATCGGCCGCGGCGGACTGCTTCCGCCGGTGCTTGCGGGCTGGGCGCCGAACATCCTCGTCGCCGGCGTCGCCGGATACTTGTTCCTGCGCGCGCGAACCTGACGGCTACTTCCCTCGTCTGGGCGCGATCTCTTCGAGCGCCGCAATCAGATCGCTCGCGAGGAGCCCGTGCCGGTACGCTTCGCGCAGCATGCGCTCCGCGATCTGACGCGCGACGATCGGCTGCCGGTGCTTCGATTCTCGCGGCACGCTGGAGATGAACGTCCCGATTCCGCGCTTGACGTAGACGCTCCCCTCGCTCTCGAGCGTCTGATACGCGTGCTGCACCGTGTTGGCGTTCACCTTCAACTGCTTCGCCAATTCACGTACGGCAGGCAGCGTGTCTCCGGTCTTCAGCACGCCGACCGCAATCGATCGCTGAACTTCGTCGACGATTTGACGGAAGACAGGACGCGGATCGTCCGTGTCGATGCGGAAGGCAAGCACATCGGTATCCTACCATACCAGTCAACTAGTGCACTATTTCGATAATACGCGTGCGAGGGCGAGGTTCGAGATGTCGACTGTCCCGGCCTGACCCGGCGCGGCGTTCGTGAGGTCGACGACGAAGAGAATCGAGGAGGCGGTTTCGAAGGCTGGCGCCTGCGGCGCCGCGCCGACGGAGACCATCCGTTGAAGCGGCACAACCACCCTGGCGACGCTCGGCGAAACGTAGACGGAGCGTGCCCAGCGCGCGCCGCCGAGCGCATCGAATCGCAGTTGAGCGGAGATTCGCATCGGCGCCGAGGATCGAACGTCGAACGCGAGCGCATTTGCAGTGGCACCGCCTTGCGGCATTGGGAGCACGAGCGCGGCGTACTGATTCGCGCGCGCGCCGGGGCCGAGCGCGTAGTCGAGCGTCAAGCGGCCATCGCTCGCCGACGCCGTTCCCGTGGTCGTCGAATCCTTTTCGATTCGCACGTTCGGCGGCACTTCGCGGACGATCGAGTAAGGCGGCTCGCCCGCGACTGACTCGCTCGCCTGTCCCCGCAAGTAAATCGGATTGGTGACGACCCACGGCACCGGTGGAGTGCCGGGCGCGGCCCGCCCGCGCACCTCGATGCGATACGCGCCAGGCTCCCCCACCGTCGTCGAGAGCTCGTCGGACGACGTTTCCTTGACCTCGATGCCGCCGCGGATGAGCACGATTCGTCCACCGTCCGGGACCGTGGCGCGCACTTCGATCCGCGCGTCTCGACCGAACGGAATCGTCTCCCCCATCGCGGCATGCTCTCCGTCGGCCGTCGCTCGATAGTCGACGAACGCAGGTCCCGCGACGGCGTCGATCGCGGTGAAGACGCGTCCATGCCGGATCGCGTCGACGACGAGCCGTGCGTCGTCGGCAGCCGTTCCAGTCATCTCGCGACTGAGAATCACCCGCGTGCTGAAGGCGCGGAAGCTCGCGTCGTACGACGGAATGCCGAGAATCCGCCCCACGCCTTCGCCGCCTCCCTCGAGCACTCCGCCGTGCGCGTCGTGGCCGGCGATCGCGACGAGCGGCCGGCGCGCGAGCTCGCCGTCCCAACGCTTCAGCGTGTCGACGGGGCGATCGAGGAGCGATGCGATTGCCGGTCCGCGTCGAAGGAAATAGTGCGCGGCGACGCGCGTCAACCGCGCCCGCGTCTCGTCGCGCCACTCGCTGTCCAAGTTGATCCATTCCAAGCCGTCGATCGGCGCGCTCCAGTCGCGCCACGCGAGCTCGGGTTTCGTCGAATCGGGATGCGCGGCCACGCCGAACCCGCCGAGCCGCGCGACGTCCTCGACGACGGCGTCGGCTTCCCCGCCGAGCGGATACGGGGCCATGGGTATGTCGAGCGCGATGTAGTGGCCGCTCTTCGTGCTGATCTCGACAGCATCGATCACGAGAACGCCGCTTCGGTACCTCGGCGGATCCGGCGGCCGCGTCCCATCGCCGTGATCGGTCATCACCACGAAGCGCAGTCCCGCGCGCGACGCGGCGTCGGCGATCGCGTCGACGCTGCCAGTCCCATCCGACCTCGTGCTGTGAACGTGAACCGAGCCCGCGACCGTGCGACGGCACACGTCGTCGCTGACCGTGCCGGCGGCCGCGGCCGGCCGCGGCGGCAGCGTGATCAGCGCCCAAAGAAAAACGGCGGCCAGTATGGCCGCCGTCATCAATCCAAGTCCGCGGGAAACGCGCGCGAGGCTCACACGGCCGCGTCGCGGCGCATCGCGTCCGCCTTGTCCGTCCGTTCCCACGTGAACTCCGGCTCGGTCCGCCCGAAGTGGCCGAACGCCGCCGTCTTCCGGTAGATCGGCCGGCGGAGATCCAGCGCCTCGATGATGCCTTTCGGCGTGAGCTTGAAATGGGCGCGCACGATCTCGCTGAGCCGATCGTCCGAGATCTTGCCGGTGCCCGACGTATCGACGAGCACGGACACCGGATCGGCCACGCCAATGGCGTACGCGAGCTGCACGAGGCAGCGTTCCGCGAGGCCGGCCGCGACGACGTTCTTCGCGACGTAGCGCGCCATGTAGCACGCCGATCGATCGACCTTCGTCGGATCCTTGCCGGAGAACGCGCCGCCGCCGTGCGGCGCCGCGCCGCCGTAGGTGTCGACGATGATCTTCCGTCCCGTGACGCCGGCGTCGCCGTGCGGACCGCCGACGACGAACCGGCCCGTCGGATTGACGAGGATCCGCGTGTTCTTGTCCATCATGTCGGGTGGAATCACGCGCGACACGATCTTCTCGCTGATGTCTTTCTTGAGCGTGTCCTGCGACACGTCCGCGGAGTGCTGTGTGGAGACGACGACGGTGTCGACGCGAACGGGACGGCCTTTGTCGTATTCGACGCTGACCTGCGACTTGCCGTCTGGGCGGAGGTACTCGAGCAAGCCGTCACGCCGCGCGCACGAGAGCCCTTTCACGAGCTTGTGCGCGAGCATGATCGGCAGCGGCATGAGCTCCTCGCTCTCGGTGCACGCGAAACCGAACATCAATCCCTGATCGCCCGCGCCGCCGGGATCGACGCCCATCGCGATGTCCGGCGACTGCCCGTGAATCGACGAGAGGACCGCGCACGTCTCGGCGTCGAACCCGTACTTGCCGCGCGTATAACCGACGTCCGCGATCGTGTCGCGCACGACCTTCTGGAAATCGAACGTGCAGTTGGTCGTGATCTCGCCCGCGATGACCGCGAGCCCCGTCGTGACGAGCGTCTCGCACGCGACGCGCGCCTTGGGATCCTGCGCGAGAATCGCGTCGAGGACGGAATCCGAGATTTGATCCGCGATCTTGTCGGGATGTCCTTCGGTGACGGACTCCGACGTGAAAAGATACCTGCCGTTTCGGCTCATGTTGCTTGGAGCTCCTGCCTGTGATCCGGGGTCGGACGGACGACTACATCAAATCCGCCCAATGTAGCAGATTCCTACGGTCCCGGGCAAGCGCTCCACGCAGCCGGTGCGCGCGAAACTACACGGCCGGCCGAACGTCCTCCGCCGTATCCTCCGTCGCAGCCGTCGTGGTCTGGCTGGCCGGCGGCGTCACCGGTTCGGTCTTCTCCACCTCGATGGAGCAATCGGCGATGACCGCGGTCAGCGCGCCAATCGCCGCCGCAAGCGGCGCGATCACCGTGCCGACGACGCCGACCGTCAGCGGGAATTCCGCGATGACGCGTCCCTGCTGCTTGACGACGACGCGCCTGATGTTGCCCTCGTCGATCAGGCGCTTGATCTGCGCCAGAATCTGTTCGGTCGTGCCCTCGATCTTCTCTCTCCAGGTTCGTTCCATGCTTCTGCTCCTCGTCCGGGTCGGACGTCCACATTATTTGACGAACCGCGCACCGGGGAGTTTCTAATTCCTCGGATGGTATCGATCGTAGACCGCCCTGAGCCTGGCTTCCAGCACGTGCGTATAGATCTGAGTGGTCGAGAGATCCGCGTGCCCGAGCATCACTTGAATCGCGCGGAGGTCCGCGCCGCGCTCCAAAAGATGGGTGGCGAATGAATGTCTCAGCACGTGCGGACTGAGCTCGCGCGCGATTCCCGCCTGCGCGCCGTACGCCTTCAGCACTTTCCAGAAGCCCACGCGCGAGAGCGGCCCGCCGTCCCGCGCGTTGACGAAGAGCCACGGAGAGGTTCGCTTCCGGAGAAGCACTGGACGGCCGTCGCGTACGTAGCGCTTCAGCCAGTCCGCGGCGTTCTGCCCAACCGGGACGATGCGCTGCTTGTCTCCTTTGCCGATGCACGTGAGATAGCCTTCGTCGAGATTGAGGTCGCCGGGCCGCACCGCGACGAGCTCGGACACGCGCATGCCGCTCGCGTAGAGCACCTCGAGCAACGCCTTGTCGCGAAGGCCGCGCGGCGTGGACGTCTCGGGCGCGTCGAGCAGGCGATCGACGTCCTCGAGCGACAGGAACTTCGGCAGCGCGGGCCACGCGCGCGGCGCGCGCAGATCGGCGGCCGGGCTCTCGTCGAGCTTCCGCTCGAGCGCAAGGAATCGAAAATATCCGCGGACGCACGCCACGGTACGCGCGACCGAGCGCGGCGACAATCCGCGCGTCATGAGTCTCCGGACGAACGCCTCGAGATCGCGGCGCGTCATGCGCTCGACCGCTTGCTTTCGCGCATCCGCGTACTCGGCAAGAACGGCAAGATCGCGCGCGTAGCTCTCGACGGTGTTGCGCGACATGCGCCTGACGTCTCGCAAGTACGCGATGTAGGTATCGATCATGCCAACCCGTGCTTGCGGCGCGTGAGCCATTCGATCGAGAGCAGCGCCGCAAAAAGAATCACGAACCACGCCGACCTCGCCGGATGAAATGGGACGCGCGTTTCCGGCCGCGGAAGGCCGCGAACGTGGCGTTCGAGCGGCCCGAGGTCGTCCGGCGTGACGACGACGCCGCCCGTTGCCGCGGCGAGAAGCGAGGCTCGTCGCTCGGCGCTCCTGACGGCCGGCGACGAACGCGCGTCGCCAGCCGACAGCAGAACAGCGTCCGCCGTCGCGGTGGTCGTCGCGACCCGCACGTCGTAGCGCCCCGGCTGCGGGGCGTGCATTCGCCCCTCGAACATTCCACGTTCGGCTGCAGGCCACAGACGAATGCTCTCGTCGATGCTCTTCGGCCCCACGATTCGAGCGCTCACCGGCGGGATGACGGTGCGATCGGCGAGCTCTCGCATCTCGGTTCGCCGCAGCCGCGCTCGGACGATCACCTCCTGGCCGGGCGATGCAACCGATGGATCGAGCTGGATCTCGATTCTCGCGGGCGCGCCCAGCGCGGCGTCGGCAATCGACGTCTGCCAGAATCGTGAGAAACCGTCATCCGGCGAGTCGCGATAGCGCCAGGCATCGAGCGCACCTGAGAAGATCACCGCTCCCGCGCCGATGGCTCGAGAAAGGACCAACGGCCGCGGCCCGTTCTTCAGGTCCACCGCCGCGAGAACATCCGCGTCCGGCAGTTCCTGACGAGGTACGGCGAGCTCGCTCGCGCGCAGCACGCCCCCCGAGGCCGCGCTCGACGAGAGCGGACGATCGACGAGCACTTCCTCGAAGTCAATCTTCCCCATCAACCCCACGTATCGGCCGCTCGGACGTCGATCCGGCAGGCACACGACCGTTCCGCCGCGCACACGCGCGAAGGACTCGAGCGCGTCGACCTCGGCCGCAGTGAGATCTTCAGGCGCGGAGACGAGCACGGCATCGTACGCGCTCAGCGAATCGGCGGTGAGCACCGCGGGTGGGGTCCCGGCGCGGACCGCGATGCCGCGCGACGAACGCACCAGCGTCGACACGTCGAAGGTCGCGTTGTCTTCGAGCGCGCGCCGGACGAATGCCGCTCCCCACGAAGGGCGAGGCTCGTATGCGAGCACTCGCAATCGTCGGCCGCTCGCGGCGACGCTGACGTCGGCAGTGTTGTCGTCCACGCGACGCTCGCCGTCAATCGAACGTACGCGAAGCGTGAGCCGCGATACGCCCTCACGGGGGGGAACGTATGGAAGAGTGACGTCCGCTCGTTCGTTGTCGCTGGTCCATTTCCGTTCCAGCGTTGCGATCTCCGTCCCCTGCTCCTCGAGAACGATGGACGAGATCGTGCCGGCAAGTCCTCTGGCCTCGACCGTTGCTTTGAGATCGACGATCCAACCCACCAGGGCGCGCGGTGGATCGTCGACCGAGATGATGCGTGCGTTTGGCGGCGACACCGCATCCACGTTTACCGTCGAGATCGACAGGCGGCCCGAGCCTTCCGGTGGCGTCGCGCGGCTGCCAACGAGGATCGCCGCAGCCGGGGACGCATCAGAATTGATGACAGCATTGCTCTCGAGATCTCTTCGCAGGCGGCGTTCGACATCCTCCGTCAACGCGCGCAGCTCGTTGGACGCGGATGCCGCCGGATCCAGGACGACTTCGACCGGGACCGGCGCGAGCGTCGTCCGGTTCAGCGACGGATCGACGATCGCCGCAACAGCCATCGCGACGGCAATCGCGCGCAGGACACTCGCGACCCTCATCGCCGGCGCTCCTCCGACCACGCGCTTCGCACCGAGCCATCGCGCGTCGTCCGACGGATCGGAACGGACGTCCGCTGAACGATGCGAGCGACCGCGCTGACGGTGTTCCCCAAGAGCGCCGCCCGCGCTGCGCTGTCCTCCTTGGCGGTGTCACGAAGGTGAAGGAGGCTCTTCGAAACGCCCTGCCACTCCGCCGAGGACGGCTCCACCGCGATCGTCTCTTCGGCGATTGCAGTCAGCGCAGCGGGCGGAAGCGATCCGTCGCGAATGCCGTGCGACAAGTCGAGGAGGCGAGCGAGGATCGTTCGCGCCGCCATGTGGGGTCCATCGAACGGTACCGGAAAGAGCTCTCGGCGCCAGTCGGCGGCGGTCGACGTCTCGCCGCTCAATCGTCGTGACGGATCGACGCGGCTTCGCACGGGGACTGTGCGCAGGAAATACCGGTTGCGCCCGAACGCGCGCTGCAGCGCCTCGACCGCCGCCTTCGCTGGAGGCAGCGCCGCGGCCGTGCTCACGGCGGCCATGCCTTGCTCCGCGCGGCTCATGAACTGAATCGCCGCGACGATCTCGCGGCGCGCGGTGTTCTCGAGCCGGCCTTCTTGAATCTCGTGCGAGTGCTCCGCTTCCTGCTCTTCGTCCTCTACTGTCCCGCCCGTGAGGAAGATGAAGTTCGCTCGAACCGCGCGCTGCTCCGCCGCGATGTTCGCGATCTCGTTCTCGAGCGCCGCGCGATCCAGCGCGCGCTCCCGAGCCCGGAGCCGCTCGAGCTTCAACACGATCATCTGCTGGCTCAAGGCGTAGCGCTCGCGATCGGGAGGCATCTCGAAGGCCTCGAGCGCGACCTGTCCCGGTCCGGCGATCTCGATGAAGTACGTATCCGAGCTTGCCGTTCCTTCGTCGCCGGGACGGCGATCTCGTCCCAGGATCCGATAGATGATCGAATCGCCAGGCGCGAGCGCAAGGCGCGACAGCGCCAGCGCCGCGCGCGCATTCCAGACGCGATCGTTCTGCGGTGAAAGGCTGAGGGGTATCGAGCCTTCGTGAAACTCGAACTGCTCCCCCGTTCCCGACACCTTCGTGTAGCGCAGCTCGAGCGAGTGGAGACCGAAATCGTCCATCGCGGACGCTTCGACCGCCACCGTTCGCTTCGCATCGGGCAGCAGAAGATCTTTCGCGGGCGCGGTGATGCGAATCGACGGCGCACGATCCGGAACGACCGCGATCGGCACCAGCCGGCGGCGTCCGCTCGTGCGATCGTCTCCCGCATCGATCGCCACGTATCCGCTCTGCTGCAGCGGGAGATCGAATACCGCGCGGTTGCCGTCGGCTCCGGCCGCGAGCGGCGTCGTTCCAAAGCGGGCGCGCCATGGCCCACCAGAAATCGCAAGGCGGAGCCGGCTTCCCTGCACCGCGTCGATCCGTTCGGGATTCCTAATCGTCCTCGCTGGTTCGCCGATGTACGCCGGCGGCGTGATCGTCGCCTCGATTGCGGAATCGAGATTCGGACGAGAATCAGATGTCCTGTCCGAGCTGATGACGTCGCGGGCTGTGGTGAACGCGCGCTGGGGCAAACCGACGACCACGAGGACCGCGACGACGGCCGCGAGCAGGACGAACCCGACGTCCTTCCTCAGCGGCGTGACGGCGGAACGATCGACGCGCATCGCGATTGGCGCGGCACGCTCGAGCACTCGATCGACGACCCACGATCGACTGCGTTCGGGATAGCGCAGCAATTCCTCGGCGGTGATCACGACGTTGCGGCTCGCCGGATACGCACGCTCGATCGCGCCCGCCGCCGCGGCGAGTGTCCAACGCGATCGCAGTGCCCCCAACCGGGCCGCCGACAGCAGGACGATCGCGGTGACGGAAACGACTGCGGCCGCCAACGAGCGCAGTCCAGCGCCGGCCAAGGCGCTCCAGCACAAGACGCCGACCGTTATCGCAATCGCAAGCGTTCGAAGTCCCGCGCGTACGCGGAGTCGTCCCGCAACCGCTCCGAGCGCGTCCGTGACCACCGCGCCGTTCTCCTGCTCACGCGGCACGCGCCACCTCGCGGTTGACGATCGCCCGCGATCGCGCGCGCAGCCATTGCTCGACGACCAGAAGAAGCAACGCCAGCGCCCAGCACCAGCGAGCATCCGTCACATCCGCCTGACGCCAGGCCCCCAAGTCGGCTGGGCGCGGCGCTCGCGTCCATTTGTTCAATTGGTCGCCGGTGATTCGCGCGACTTCCCGTTCGTCATAGTCCGCGGGCGCCACTCGCGCGTTCAGCACCGCCCGTACGATCGCCGCCGCGAGCAAGCTGTCCGCGGGGGCGCCCACGTCGAATATGAGCTCGTTCCCAACAGCGGCCGCGGTGAGAATCGGCGCCCCCGATGGATTGGCGAGCACGATCGTCCGCGGGCTCGCCGATCGATCCTTCAGCGCGGCCGGGCTTTGCGAAACGAGCGCTCCGGCAGACGCTGAACTGAAGGCCTCCTCCACGCGCAGTACTCGACGCAGCATCCAACCCGCCCTGACCGGCGACACCGCGGACGAATTCGCGGAGGGCTCCGCGGCCGGAAAACGAAACGTGACAGGCTCGTCCGCCGAGCCCGCGAACGCGCCGGCGCGCGCCGCGATTCGAAGAAGCGGCTCGACCTCGGTCTCGGGAACGATGCGAATTCCGGCACGTCCGGACGCCGCTCGCTTTTCGATCGTCACCGCCGTCGCGTCCGCGGTGACTTCGAGCATCTGCGTCCCGTCGGCTGCACCGCTTGCATCCAGCAGCGGCGCGCCTTCGAAGGTTCGATCGGCAATGCCCTCCCCCACGATCGCGAAGCGAAGGCCTATCGTTTCATGGACACTCGCGATCGACGACGGCACGATCGCGCCGCGCTGGCCGTCGGAGATCACGACGATCTCCTTTCGTGACGGCGGCGTGGACGAGAGCCACGCGGCCGCGCGCGCAAGGCCATCGGCCAGCACCGGCACGTCGAAGCGGCGGCCGTACGTCGCTCTCGCGAGCTCCGCGGCGGCAGCCTCAGCGGCCTGCACTCCACGATCCGGGCGTCCGGCCGCGCGCATGCTTGCGCTCGTGTCGACCACGACGGCGCGCGCCGTGGACGCATTCCATCCAACGAGGCGCGATTTGGTGAGGAGCACCGGCCGCGCGATTGCCGACACGGCAAGCGCAAGCACCGCGACCCTGATCGCCAGCACCAGCAAATCCGATGGACGACCCAAGCGCGCGACCGAGGTCTGCGCGCTCCGGACGAAGCGCAGGCTTGGAAACGGGACGCGGTTCGCGCGATGCCTGCGCAAGAGGTGGATGACGATCGGCAGCGCCAGGATCGAGAGCGCCCAGAACGCGATCGGATTCTGCCAGCCGATCACGATGACGAGCTCCCCGCGCGGCGGAGCAGGTATCCCCGCAGCGCCGCGTCGAGCGGTTGATCCGTGAGGATGCGCGTGTAGTCGATCCGGTGGCGCGCGCAGCGGGCGCGCCATCGCTCGAGGAATTCGGCGAACGCGCGGCGGTACTCCGCGGCCGCCGCCGGTCCCGAGAGCATCGTGCGTCCGGTCTCGAGCTCTTCGAGCTCGACGTCGCCGCCGAACGGGAACTCGAGCTCGTCGCGCGAGATCACGTGGAACACCGCAACCTCGTGACCGATGCGCACGGCCCGTCGAAGCTCGCGCTCGACCGCGTCGTCTTCGTCGTAGAGATCGGAAATGACGAGGAGGAGGCCGCGCCGTCCGAGGAGATCGACGGCTCGCCTGAAGACGGCCGCCGTGGCCGTGCCGCCGCGAGACTCGATGTGCGACAGCGCGCTCAGCACTCCCCTCACGTGCGATTGCCCGGTCCGGCTCGGCAGATACTTCCGAATCGCATCGTCGTGGAGCACGAGGCCGATCGCGTCGCCTTGGGCGGAAATCAGATGCGCGAGCGCGGCGGCGATCAGTTTCGCGTATTGGATCTTCGCCACGCCGGCACGGCCCGCGTACGCCATCGATCGACTCGCATCCACGACGAGCATCGCCGCGAGATTCGTCGTCTCTCGATATTGTTTGGTGTAGAAGCGATCGGTTCTCGCGAACAGCTTCCAATCGACGTACTTGAGATCGTCGCCGGGACGATAGTGGCGATACTGGCTGAATTCCGCGCTGTAGCCGTGAAACGGGCTGCCGTGCAGACCTGAGAGCGTGCCGTCGACGGTGACGCGCGCCACCAGCTCGAGGTCGCTCAACGCGGCCAGCACGACGGGATCGAGCGAGGTTGGCAGTGCCACGGCTCAAGAGCGCAGGACGCCGGCGGCGTCAGGGACGGACGGTGTCGAGAAGCCGCGCGACGATCTGATCGGCATCGATGCCGTCAGCCTCCGCTTGAAAGTTCACGAGAATACGGTGCCGCAAGACGGGCGGCGCCACGGCGCGTATGTCTTCCAGCGACACGACCGCGCGATTCTCCAGCAGCGCGAGCGCCTTGCCGCCGAGAAGCAGGGCCTGGCCCGCGCGCGGACCGGCGCCCCAACGCACCCAGGTGCGCACGAACTCCGGCGCCGCATCGGACGCTGCGCCAGCCGGCCTCGTCGCGCGGACGACGCGAGTGGCGTAGTCGATGACGTTCTCCGCGGCCGGCACCTCCCGGACGACCGAATGCAACCGCTCGATCTCGTCGCCGGAGGCGACGATCGCAATTCGCGGATCGTCGACGCCGGTCGTCGCCGCAAGGATGCGGCGCTCCTCGTCGGCGGACGGATAGTCGATCACCACGTTGAACATGAATCGGTCGAGCTGCGCTTCGGGCAGGGGATACGTGCCTTCCTGCTCGATCGGGTTCTGTGTCGCGAGCACGAAGAGCGGACGATCGAGATCGAAGCGAACTCCGTTGACCGTCACTTGGTATTCCTGCATCGCCTCGAGCAGCGCGGCCTGCGTTTTCGGCGGCGTGCGGTTGATTTCGTCGGCAAGGAGGATGTTCGCGAAGATTGGTCCCTTGATGAACCGGATGTTGCGCTTGCCCGTCGCACGATCTTCTTCGATGACTTCCGCGCCCAGGATGTCGGACGGCATCAAATCCGGGGTGAATTGAATGCGGTTGAATTTGAGATCGACGGCTTCGGCGAGCTTCTTGATGAGGAGCGTCTTCGCGAGGCCGGGGACACCGCGCAGCAGGCAGTGCCCTCCCGCGAGAAACGCGATCAGAATCTCGCGGATGACGCGCTGCTGACCGACGATCGCCTTCGCGAGCTCGCGCTCGAGGCGGCCGGCGACTTCCGCCACGCGCTCGAAAGGAATGGCGGGCCGTCGCAGACTCATCGTTCGAGTCTACTACGACGCGTCGCGGCCGCGCGCGATCGCGTGCCGCGCTCATTGACAGCCCTCGCCCTGCGGGTTATGGTAAGCGGCTGTCCCGCCGCGGGCGGGACGCCATCGGACGTTCGCATGTCAACACAGTCCAAATGGGAGTCCCTGCCAACCGAAGCGATCAACCCCGTCAGCCTCGCGGTCGATAAGGCGCCGGTTTCCGAGATCGTCGAGATGGCCCTCAACGAGGACCGCAAAGTGATCGCGGCCGTTCACAAAGAGCGCGAGCGGATCGCGCACGGCATCGAGATCATCACGCACGCGCTGCGCAAGGGTGGACGCGTCATCTTCATCGGCGCAGGCACGAGCGGCCGCCTCGGGGTCGTCGAGGCCTCCGAGATACCGCCGACGTTTGGCACATCGGCCAGCACGGTGCAAGCCATCATGGCGGGCGGACAGGATGCCGTCTTCCGCGCGAAGGAAGGCGTCGAGGACAACTACGAGGAAGGGGCGCGCAGTCTCAGCCGCCTCCGTCTGAGCCAACGCGACGTTGTCATCGGCGTGTCGGCGAGCGGCATGACGCCGTTCGTGCGCGGCGGCCTGACGCGCGCGCGCAAAGCCGGCGCGAAGATCATCTTCATCACGTGCTGGCCGGGATCGGAGCTCCAGAACTTCGTCGATCTTCAGATTGCTCCGGCCGTGGGGCCAGAGATCATCGCGGGATCGACGCGCCTCAAGGCGGGCACTGCGACGAAGATGGTCCTGAACATGCTGACCACGATTTCGATGATCAAGGTCGGCAAGACGTACGGCAACTTGATGGTGGACGTGCAGACGGGATCCGAGAAGCTGAAGGATCGCGCGCGGCGGATCATCTCGATCGTCACGGGGCTGGACTACGACGAAGCGGACGCGCTGCTCAAGCGCGCGAAGTGGAACGTCAAGGCCGCGATCGTGATGCAGAAAGCGCGTCTCACGCTGCCGCAGGCGATTCGGCGTTTGAAGAAAGCGGAAGACTCCGTGCGCGACGCGATCGGCGAGGACATCGAGCCGACGCTGCGCGCGCTGCTTCGAGCCGGGGGCGCCGAGCCGCGGCCGCCGAAGCACCCCTAACGCGCGAGGCCCGCCGCGGCGGGCTCGTCGAGCATCACCTCGACATCGTGATGAAGCTGCAGGAACGAGGCCGGAAGCTCGGTCGCGATTGGCCCGCGTACGAGACCCGCGACCGTCGGCGCTTTCGTGCGTCCGGTCGCCAGCAGCACGATCGCGCGCGCCTGTAAGATCGTCGCCATTCCCATCGACAGCGCTTCGGCCGGGACCGCGGCGGGATCGCCGCCGAAGAGCGCGGCGTTCGCGCGTTTGGTCTCCGGCGTCAGCGTGACGCGATGCGTGCGCGCGTGAAGCGTGCGCGCCGGCTCGTTGAAGCCGATGTGCCCGTTCGTGCCCACGCCCAGAATCTGCACGTCGATCCCGCCCGAGTCGGCAATCGCCCGTTCGTAGCGCGCGCACTCCGCGACGGGATCCGGCGCGGCCCCGTTCAAGAAATGAATCCGATCCGGCCGCAGGTTCACGCGCGCGAACAAATGCGCCGTCATGAAGCTGCGATAGCTCCCGGGATGCTCGGGCGTGAGGCCGAGGAATTCGTCGAGGTTGAAGGTCGTCGCCTCCGCGAAGTTCGCGCGCCCATGCGCGAAGAGGGACGCAAGCTCGTGATAGAGGCGGACGGGCGTGCGGCCCGTCGGCAGGCCGAGCACGAGGCGCGGGTTCTCCTCGAGCGACTGCGCGATGCGCTGCGCCAGCGCTCTCGCCGCCGCCCGATCGTTCGGAAAAATCGTGATGCGGGGTGGCCCGGGCGCGCGCATCAATCGGCCTTGTAGACCGGAATGCGCGCGCCGCCGCGCGCTTCGGCGAGCGCGAACGACACCGCGCCGGCCGCGGGCTCGCAGTCCAGCAGGCGCGCGGTGCTGGTGGGAAACGCGAGCGGCAGCCTGCGGAGCAGCTCGTCGCGCAGCCAGGGAACGGCGCGAAAGATGCCGCCGCCGAGAATGAACGTGAACGGTTCCTCGGCGAGGCGGAGCCGCTTCGCGACGCTGACGCCGAATGCCTCGAGCTCGTCCGCGGCGCCGCGGAGAATACCGACGGCCACGTCGTCTCGCTCGGTGAAGGCTTCTTGGACGCACTGCGCGAGGGCGCCGATCGCGGAGGGCCGCAGCTTGTTCTGATAGACCTCGTGTATGAGGTTCTGCGCTTCCGTCACGCCAAAGTGCCGCAGCAAGAGCGGCGTGAGCGCGGTTCGCGGTCCGCGCCGATCCGCCTCGCGCAGGACCGCGCGAAGCGAGGCGCGTCCGATCCAATACCCGCTTCCCTCGTCGCCGAGGACGTGGCCCCATCCTCCCGCGCGCGCACCCTCGTTGCGGCTGTTGCGGCCGTACGCGATCGAGCCCGTACCCGAGATGATCACGACGCCCGGCAGCCCCGGCGCGCCCGCCTCGAGCGCGACGAGCGCGTCGTTGAGGACGAGCGTGCGCGCCTTGTATCCGATGCGGCGCATGATCCCGCGTACCACCGTCGAATCCTCGGGCCGGTCCACGCCGGCAATCCCGAGGCAGATCGCGGCCGGGACGATGCTGCGATCGCCAATCGCATCCTCCATGACGTCGTGGATCACTTTCTCGACGTGGAGCTCGCCCGACGCCTGCAGGTTGGCGCCGCCCGCGCGAGCTTCGTTGACGAGCGTGCCATGCTCGTCGGCGAGATGGCAGACAGTCTTGGTGCCTCCCGCATCGATCCCAAGAACGTGAATCATCCGTCGCAGTAAAAGGCCTTAGCTTACCAGCAACTCTTCTCGCGCGGCTCGAAGTCGCCGTGACCCCGCGACAAGGGCGTTGACACTCCGCGCAGCAAGCTGTTAGATTCGGACGTTTTATGCGTCTTCCCGGAGCTCGCGCCACGGTGTGCCGTGGATTCACGGCACTCGCCGCCGCCGCGCTCATCGGGCTCGCCGGGAGCCCGCCTCTCCACGGCACCGGTCCCGAAATCGCCAACAGCGAAACGCGCGCCTTGTGGGTGCTGCGATCGTCGCTCGCGTCTCCCGAGTCGATCGCGACGCTGATTCGTACCGCTCGCGACCACGGCTTCAACACGCTGCTCGTTCAAGTGCGCGGACGCGGCGATGCGTACTTCAACGGTGGGATCGAGCCGCGCGCGGCAGAGCTCGGCCGCCAGCCGGCGGCCTTCGATCCACTGTCGACCGTACTCGCCTCGGGGCACTCGGCGGGCCTTCGCGTGCACGCGTGGGTGAACGTGAACCTGATCTCGAGCGCCGCGGATCTGCCGATCGCCGCGACGCACGTCGTGCACCGGCATCCCGAGTGGCTGATGGTGCCGCGCGATCTCGCGCAGGAATTGTCGCGCGTCAAGGAAGAAAGTCCCGGCTATGTCGGCAAGATCGCGCGATGGACGCGGAGCCAGACCACCATCGAAGGGCTCTACGCGTCGCCGATTCTTCCTGGCGCGGTGGACTACGTAGACGGCGTCGTGCGCGATCTCGTCGCGCGCTACAACGTGGACGGCGTGCATCTCGACTACGCGCGCTATCCCACGGATCGCTTCGACTACAGCCGCGGCGCCGTTCGTGAGTTCCGCGACTCGATTCGTCCGTCGCTCTCGATCGAGCAGCGGCGCGATCTCGACGCGCGCGAGAGCGTCGATCCGCTGCTCTACCCCGACGCGTTTCCCGACGAATGGAAGGCGTTCCGGATCGCGCGGATGACGGCGCTCGTCACGCGCCTGCGCAACACGATCAAGGCGGCGCGCGCGGGAACCGTCGTCACCGTCGCGACCGCGCCGGACGTGCAGGAAGCGCGCGACCACCGGTTGCAGGATTGGAGCGCCTGGCTGCAGAACGGGCTCGTCGACGCTGTCTGCCCGATGGCCTACACGCCCGAACCGGCGCGCTTTGCCGAGCAGATCGCCGCGGCGCGCGACGCGGCGGGCGGCCGCCCCATCTGGGCGGGCATCGGCGCGTACCGGCTGCCGCCGGCGCAAACGATCGAGAACATCGAAACCGCCCGGCGCCTCGGCGCTGCCGGGGTCGTCCTCTTCTCGTACGACAGCCTCGTCGATCCGCAACAGTCGGCGCCGGACTACATTGCCGTAGTCGGGCGTTCGGCGTTCGCGAAACCGGCCGCCGCCTCCGACGGAACGCGTTGACGGCCGGACGCGCCGCATGACGCTGACCTGGGTCGACTACACGGTCATCGCCGGGTACCTCCTCGCGATCACCGCGTTCGGATCCTGGTTCGCGCGCTTCCAGAAAACCACCCGAGACTACTTCCTCAACGATCGCTCCGTGCCGTGGTGGGCGATCTGCTTCACGATCGTCGCCACCGAGACGAGCACGCTGAGCTTCATCGGCGTACCGGCGCAGGCATTCGCCGGCAACATGGCGTTCCTGCAGCTCGCGCTCGGCTACATCGTCGGACGCGTGCTGGTCAGCGTGCTCTTCATTCCGGCGTACTTCCGCGGGGAGCTGTACACGTCGTACGAGCTGCTGCAGCGGCGCTTCGGGCCGAACGTGAAGAACGTCGCCGCGGCGATCTTCCTCGTCACGCGAACGCTCGCCGACGGCGTCCGCTTGTTCGCAACGGCGCTCGTCATCAGCGTCGTCACGCACGTACCGGTGCCATTGGCCATCGTGATCATCGGCGTCGCGATGATCGTCTACACGACGCGCGGCGGCGTGTCGGCCGTCATCTGGACGGACGTCGTGCAGATGTTCGTGTACGTCGCCGGTGCGTTCGTGGTCTTCTTCGCGCTGCTCAACCTGATCGACGGCGGCTGGACGACGGTCGTATCGCTGGGTACGGCTGCCGGCAAGTTCCGCGTGCTCGATTTCTCGACGGATCCGCTGCGCGTCTATACCTTCTGGGCCGGCCTTCTCGGCGGCGTGGCGCTGACGCTCGCGACGCACGGCACCGATCAATTCCTCGTCCAGCGCCTGCTCTCGGCGCGATCGTCGAAGGCCGCCGCGACGGGACTCGTTCTGAGCGGCGTGATCGTCTTCGCGCAGTTCGCGCTGTTCCTCGTGATTGGCGCCATGCTGTTTGCGTTCTACCAGCAGACGCCGCTCCCTCGTCCGCTCGTCACCAACGACGAGGTGCTCCCGCTCTTCGTCGTCACCTCGCTCTCGCATGGCGCCGCCGGCTTCATCGTCGCGGCGATCGTCGCTGCCGCGCTGTCGCCGTCGATCAACGCGCTCGCGGCGACGACGGTGAACGACTTCTACTTGAAGTACTTTCGTCCGAACGCCGATCAGGCGACGCTCATGCGCGTGTCGAAGGCCGCCACGATCTTTTGGGGCGTCGCGCAAATCGCCGTCGCGCTCGGCGCGCAGTGGATCCGATCGGTGCTCGACACGGGCCTGGCGGTCCTCTCTCTCTCGGCCGGTCCCGTGCTGGGCGCCTTCCTTGTCGGCGTGCTGACGAAACGCGTCGGGTCGCGCGCGATGATCGCGGGCATGGCGGGCGGCATCGCCGTTCTGATCTGGGTGTGGTGGAGCGGGCTGACGGCGTGGACGTGGTATGCGTTCGTCGGCTCGTCGGTCACGTCCCTCGTGGCGCTGTTGGCTTCGTTCGTCTGGCCCAACGGCGAGCGCCGATGACGGAGCGATTCGCAGCTGCCGCCGCCCTGGTGCGCCAGGCGATTGCAGGCGGCGCGTTTCCCGGCGCGGCGATCGAAGTCGGCAGCGCGGCGGGTCCAATGTGGAAGCTCGCAACCGGCCGATTCACGTACAATCACGACTCGACGCCGGTCGACGAGCGCACGATTTTCGATCTGGCGTCGCTGACGAAAGTGATCGCGACGGCAACGCTCGCGATGAGGGCGGTCGACGACGGCCGGCTCGATCTCGATCAGGCTGTCGCTCGATGGATTCCGGAGTGGACGGGCGCGGATCGCGAAGCCGTCACGATTCGCGATCTCCTGTCGCACGCCTCGGGCCTCACCGCATACCTCCCCTTCTACCGCGATCACACCGGACGCCCCGAGTTTCAGCGCGCGATCGCGACGATGCCGCTCGAATACACGCCGCGGTCGCGATCGTTGTACAGCGATCTCGGCTTCATCCTGCTCGGCTTCATCCTCGAGGACACGCAGCCGTTCGCGCCGGGGTTCAAGGGCGCGCCGGGCGCGATCGATCTTTCCCGATCGCTCTCGACACAGTTTCATCGCCTCGCGTCGTTCTTCACCGCGGAGCCGCTGCGATTCAACCCGCCGAGAAGCTGGCGCTCGCAGATCGCGCCGACCGAGATCGATCCATGGCGCGGGCGATTGCTCGCCGGCGAGGTGCACGACGAGAACACGTGGGCGCTCGGCGGCGCCGCCGGCCACGCGGGACTGTTCGGAACCGCGGCCGCGGTCGGCACGTTCGCGCGCGCGACCCTCCGTACGATTGGTGGTGACGGACTTCTCGCCACGCCCGCGACGATGCGCGCGTTCATGACGCGGCAGGATGTACCCGGCAGCTCGCGCGCGCTCGGCTGGGACACGATGCTCCCCACATCCTCGTGCGGAACGAGGCTGTCGCCGGGCGCGATCGGCCACACGGGATTTACCGGCACGTCGCTGTGGATTGATTGGGAGCGCGATCTTTACGTGGTCTTTCTCACGAACCGCGTACATCCATCGCGGGAGAACACGGCGATCAAGCAGGTTCGGCCAACCCTGCACGACGCCATCATCGCTGAACTCTGACAACTAATCCGTCCGGGCCCACGAAGGACCCGTCTAAAACCCAGCGTGACGCTACAACCCTGGACCTCGTCCGCCCGGGCCCCCGCCGCGGCGCCCTGGCGGCGGCGGTGGAGGGAATCCGGTACCCGGCGGATTGAAACCGCCTGGCGGATTGAACCCACCCGGAGAATTGCCGCGCGGACCGGTTCCACGCGGACCGGCCCCGCGAGGACCAGTCGAGGTGCCCGGGAACGTGGGAGGATTGTTGCCCCGGCCGTCGGGCGTATTCGCGACGGGCATTGCGCCGCCGGGCCGCGGACTGTTGCTCGCGAGGAACATCCATTGATCGTAGCGAGTCTGTCCCCGATACGATCGGATCGACGTGTCCTGGCTCTTGCTGCGCACGCCGGCAATGCCGCCCACCGCAACGGTCGATCCGCCCGGCTGCTGCGAAAAGCTCGGCGGCAGCTGCGGGAATCCACCCCGGCTTGGCGGATTGCCGCCCTGCTGCGGTTGACCTGGCGCCTGCTGACCGAATTGCACCGGGACGAACTCGCCGTCTTTGGTCATCGGGTCTTTGTACTTCTTGCGGAGGAATCGACCGTCGACGAGCACGTCGATGCTCGGCGGAAGGAGATTCGGATTCTGCGAGTTCTTGAATCTGAAGAGCGCGATGGCTCGCGCGTATTGTTCGCCGCGGAAGATCAGTTCCGCTTCCTTCTCTCGCTGCGCTTCGTGCCGCCACACGGGCATGGCCACGGACATGACGATTGCCATGACCGCCAACGCAATCAGCAGCGCGGCCATCGCGTATCCGCGCTCGCCGCCTCGTTCTTGACCAGCTAAACCCATGAGAGTATTATCTTTAGCGCCTTCTATGCTAGCACAATCCAGGCACCGACCCGGAATGCTGCGCGCCGCGTCGCTCGTGGCCGCCGTCCCGCTCATTTTGTTTGCCTCCGCGTGCGACAAAGTGCCGCTGCTGGCTCCTGGCGGCACCGTCATCACGCTGTTTCCTTCGTCGAACATCGTTCCGTTGAACGGCGAGATCGAGATCGTCGCGACCGCGATCGAGAACGGCACGACGTCGTCGACGCCAACTACGCCGACGACGCCAACCACGCCGACGACGCCAACCACGCCGACGACGCCGACGACACCGAGCTCGACGTCAACGCAGGGCGCCGGAACGCCGGTGCACAACGGAACGGTCATCAGCTTCACGACGACTATTGGACGGATCGAACCGTCGGAAGCGCGAACAAATAACGGTCAGGTTCGCGTGCGACTGATCGCCGGCGCGCAAAGCGGAATGGCGACCGTCACGGCATTCTCCGGCGGCGCATCGGCGCGGCTCGAGAACCTGCGCGTCGGTTCCGCCGCCGTCGAGCGCGTGCTTCTCAGCGCGACCCCGCAGACGCTCGGCGCCTCGGGCGGCACGTCGACGATCCAAGCGCGCGTCGAAGATACCAGCGGCGCCGGCGTGCCGGGCGTGCCCGTGACGTTCACCGTCGACGTCGGCCAACTCTCGGCCGCGACGGCGACGACGGACTCGGCGGGCCTCGCGACGGTTTCGATGACGACGACCCGCCAGGCGATCGTCACGGCAAACGTCGCCGGCAAGACAGCGCAGGTCACCATTCAATTGAACCCGCGAACCGGCGTCACGATCACTGCCCCGACGACTTCGATTCTCGCGTTGTCGCCGGCGTCGTTCTCGTTTGCGGTCAACCAGACCGCGAATATTCGCGACGTCCGCGTCTCGTGGGGCGACGGCTCGGTGCAGTCGCTCGGTCCGATTTCCGCGACGCAGCCCGTCACGCACATCTACCAGGAGGCCGGACAGTTCACCGTATCGGCCACGGCGACGGATGCGTCGGGCTTCAGCGAAACCGTTTCGACAACCGTCAATGTTCTGCCCGCTCAGCCGCCGTCGGTGATCGTATCGGCCACGCCGACGACCGCAGCCCAGAATCAGCAGGTCATCCTGCGAGCGCAGGTTTCCGGCAACACATCGACGATCATTCGCTACGAGTGGTCGTTCGGCAGCGATGCCGCGGTGCCGACGCAGACGACGACGAGCAATCAAGTCCAGAACTCGTGGAGCTCGCCTGGGACCAAGGTCATCTCGGTGCGAGTGTTCCAGGCCAGCGGACCGTCGGGCGATGGCTTCGGGTCCGTCAACATCAGCAGCGTCTCGGCGGTGATCGGCCGTCAGCCGTAGCGAAGCCGCCTCGAACGTACGGCGATCAACCGGCGCATCAGACTTGCTTCTGATGCGCCGGTTTTTTTACCAGTCTGAGTAGGACGTGCCGTCGAGCGCAGTGCCTTGCGCGCCGCTCTTCACGTCGTAGATGCCCGGCTCCGCGGTGGGATTGCTCGGATCCGGTTCCGCCGGAACGGTCTGCCACGTATCCGCGGACTTCGAGATCGGATCCTCGGGAACCTTCCGCAGGTAGCCGTCGCTGACGAGCGCGTCGAGCGACGCGGGATACTTGTTCTTGTCGGCGTAGTACTGATCGATCGCGTCGCGCATGCGGAACAGATCGGTCCTCAGCACGCTTTCCTGCGCGTGGCGAACGCTGTTCCTGTACTGCACCACGCCCATGGACGCGAGGATCGAAATCAGCGCGAGCACGATGAGCAGCTCGATCAGCGTGAAGCCGGCGCGATCGAGGAAACGCGGCGTGCGATGCATCTTCATGGCCTGCCTTCCTCTCGGTTACCAGTCTCGGTATTTGGTGCCGTCGAGCGCGACCCCTGTCGACTTGGTGTAGACGTCGTAGACGTTTTGACCGCCCCACGCGTACGAATCGGGGCGATCCTGATACGAGCGGAGCCCCCATTCGGTCGATCCCGTGAACGGATCGATCGGAATTCGTCGGAGGAACTTGAGCTTCCTGCCCGACGCGTCGTTCGCGACCGTCACGCCTTCGACGAGCGTCTCGAGGTCCGGCGGATAGCCTTCGCTGCCGGTCTTGACCTCGGTCGCGGGAATGAGGCCCATGTCGACGGCGTCCTTGAACTTGTCGATCGCCGTCCGCATCTCGCGGAGCGCGCGCCGCAGCTCCGCCTCCTTCTGACGCTGGTTCGTCACCTTCGCGAGCGGCATGACGGCCGACGCGAGGATGATCAGGATCGTCGAGACGATCAGAAGCTCGATGAACGTGAACCCGCGGCTGCTCTTGATCATCTGACCGTGACCGATCCCGGCGTGAACGTGAGCGGGACGGGCGTGCCTTCCGGCGTGCTCGCAACGCCGCTGACTTGAATGAGTGAATTGCCCGGCCCAATAGCGTCGAAGAGCAGCGCCCCGATCAGACCCGATCCGGACGCGCCGGCCGGATCGCCCGTTCGAAGCGCGGCAATGTCGACGCGTCCGGTCGCGGCATCGATGCGCGGCGTGAACGTCGCGGTGACGCCGCCGGTCCGCATGAACATGCCTTCCTGCACGTTTCGCACGCGGAGCACCGAGGGGTTGTACGTCACCGTGATCGTGATCGTCGAGATGCGGGACGCGTTCGAGATCGACAGCGGGACCGTGTAGGGCCCGCCCGCCACGCGGAATTCGGGCTGCGCGGTCACGCTGACCTGCGCCGCGTTAGGACTGGCGCCCGGCGGAGTCGTCGGCGCCGGGGGCGCCGTCACGTCTCGCGGCGGCGTTTCCGGCACCGTCGTCACGGGCGGCACGACAGGCGGCGCCGTCGGATTCGCGGGCGTCGTCGGCGTCGTTGGAGCGGCCGTCGGCGGCGGCAGGAATTGCGGCTTCGGCGTCGTGATCGCCGTCGGCTGCGCCGGCATCTGCGCGCCCGGCTCCTCGACCGGCAGCGCCTGAATGAGCGGCGGCGGGCCGCCGAGCCCGACGTTCTGCTGCGTCCCGATGTAAATCGGCGCGAGATCGTCCACCGTCAGCTCGTGCGTCCGCACGATGTGCGGCGTCAGCAGCATCACGATGTCGGTCTGGCTGATCTCGTCGACGGTGGAGCCGAAAATCGATCGCAGGCCGGGTATGCGCATCAGGCCCGGAAGCCCCGATATGACGCGGCGCTGGTCGTCGCGCAGCAGGCCCGCCAGCAGATTCGATTCTCCCTCGCGCAGCCGCAGACGCGTGCGGACGCGCCGCGATCCGAACGACGGCACGTCCTGCCCGGCCACGCTGATGTTCGGCCCGAGCGTGCTGCTCTCGACGGACAGATCCAGGACGATGTCGCCTTCGTACGTTACGCGCGGCGTCATCGTGATGTTCACGCCGACGGGCCGATACGTGAACGACGACTGCGGGATGTTCGCGAACCCTCCGGCCGCGGCGGCGCCGAACACGGTCGACACGACGGGGATCTCGTCGCCGAGATTCAGCGTGAGCTCCTGGCCTTCGGCGCCGCGAAGCTGCGGCTTCGCGAGCTGCTTCGTGCGCGAGTCCGTCTCGAGGAAGCGAAGCGCCATCGTCGGCACCGTGAGATAAAAGTCCGCGGTGCTCACTCCCTGCGAGATCGTGTTGAGGTTGAACGGCGGCGGCGGAGATGGCGGCGTCGTCCCCGACGTGTTCGGCGGCGCGACTTCCGGCGAGAAGGTCAGGCCGAGGGAGTAGTCGCTCAGATTGATGCCGAAGTCCTTCGCGCGCGATCGATTGACCTCCAGAATCTGGATCTCGATCACGACTTCGGCGCGCGGCTTGTCGTGCGCGCGAATCAGCTTTTCCGCCACGGCGACGATTGCCGCGGGCGCGCGGACCGTCAACGTGTTCGACGTCTTGCCAGGATAGATCGCCGGCGCGGTCTGGCCCTGCAGACGCATCATCGTGTTGACGACCTGCGACAGCTCCTGCGCGTCCGCGTGCGACAGGTAGAAGACCTGCATGACCATCTCGTCGTACTTCAGGTGCGCGGCGGGCGTATCCGGCGCGATCAGGATCGTTCGCGGGTTGAGCACCTTATAAAAGAAGCCGTTGACCGACAGGATCTGCTGCAGCGCTTCCTCGAGCGGCACGCCGTCGAGCGTCACGCTGTACGGGACGTCGCGGAACTGCTGGTCGTACTGGATGTTGATGCCCGTCGCGTTCCCGATGAAGTTCAGGATGTCGCGCAAGCTCGAATTGTTGATGCTGTACTTGAGCGGCGTGCGATCCGCGGGATTCAAAAGCGGCAAGGCCTGCGCGCGCGCCTGTTCGCGAAGCTTGTCGATCGCCGGACGCGGGCGGGACTTCTCGATGCGATCGCGGATCGTCCGCTCGAGCTCTGCCGACTTCGCGGCCGAGAGCCGGTTGGTGCGGTCCATCTCGCTCGCCTTGCGATACTCGATGAGGGCCTGGTCGAGCTGATCCTTCGATTCGAAATCGCGCGCGCGCGTGATGTGCTCGCGCGCGGCGTTCTGCATCGCGCGCTCGAGCTCGATCTTGTATTCCGCGTTGTCGGGGGACGCCTGGAGCGCCGTCGTGTAGTACTGCACCGCCGCGTCCCAATCGCCCGCGCGCGCCGCGTCGCGCCCCTTGCGGAAGGCGCGTCCGGCCGTGCATCCCGCGGCGAACACGATCAACACCAGAAGAACAGCGAACTTTCGTCTCACGACCTTGGCTCCTATCTCACCGGTCCGCATTCCCCGGTTTTGCGAATCGTCACGCGCCCCGTGCCGTTCAAGTACTCCATGACCACGGACTCGGTCTGGATCCTCACGAGCCGGTACCGCCCGTCGATCGCCTCGCCTTCCCTCGCCGAGAACGTAAAGCCCTTGCAATCGGTCAGCGCCGCCAGCTTGATCCCCGGCCCCTCGACGGTTCCCATGAATTTCAAGGGAATCGGCGGAATCTGCGGCGGCGGTGGCGGCGGCGGCGGTCCCGGCGGCGGCTGCTGCACGGGGACCGGCTTCGGCGGCGGCGGCGCGGGCGGCGGCTTGAAGCGAAACGGATTTCGCTCAACCGGTCCCGGATCCGGCCGCTTCGCGTTCAGCGCCTCGAGCTTCACTTCGAGGTCTGCTGGATCTGTAGACTGCTGCGCGCCGCTCCGGTTGGCCGTACGGGCGCGCGCCGCCGGCACAGCCGGCGTCGTCGGCACCGGCTCGGGCCACATCCAGTACGCGACCAGCGCGACGATTGCCACGCCAAGCACGCCAAGCAGCCACGAACTCGGGCGACGCCGCGGAGTCGGCGTCTCAGTCTCCATCGCGATAGTACGTGGCCACTTTCAACACCACATTCAAGCCTTGCTCGCGCTCTTGGCCCTGAGACAGTTGGACGTCCTCCAGGACGAGGAACTCCGGAGCCGTCTCGAGCTCGTGAATGAACTTGCGAATGTTCCGATACTCCCCGACGAGCACGAGCGTCGTCGTCAGCTTCGCGAGATCGCTGCCGCGCTCCTGGGTCGCGTCGAACTTCTGCTGGAGCTCGCGGACGTTCGCCGACGCCGTGAACTTCTCGATGTTCGTCGTCAGCAGCCGGCGCGCGCCGCTCTGATCCGGCGGCAGCACGGCGCTGTAGAACTTCTTCAGCTCTTTGTCGGCGGAATCCTTGCCCCTGATCGTAGCGAGCGCGGTGTCGTACTCCGCCCGCGCGGCGGCACGCGCGCTTGCGGCCGCGGCCGCGTCGCGCTCGCCGTTCGCGACCTTCAACGAAAGCGGGTACACGATCGCGGCGAACAACGCCGCGTTGAGGACGACCGCGGCAACGAGCGGATAGACGTATCGCCGTTTCTCGTCGAGGATGCGGCGGAAGAGCGTCATCTCGACGCTCCCTTCGCGCCGGCAGGCGGTTTCGGCGCAGCCGGAGCGGGCGCGGCTTGTTCCTTCGGATCCGCGTGCGCGAGCTCTGGCACGTACATGATCTCGATCGTCGCCTCTTCGAGATTGTTGTCCGATTGCCGCCGCTGGCGCGGCAGGCCTTTCTCGAACGCTCCTGTCGCCTCCAGCCCCTCGAGGAATTCGTCGATGTCCGCCGCGCGCCGCGCGATCACGATCATCGTCACCTTCGTGCCCGTGTCCTCGATGGCCGGTCTGACCGACGCCAGCATGACGTCCGGCGGCATCGTCGTTTCGATGTAGTTGAAGAATTCCGTCCAGGAGAACGTGCGGCCGTCGATCAGCGTGTTCGCTTCACGCGCCGCCGCGACGACCACCTTGAGCGCGGCCTGATCGATGCCCTGGCGCGTCGCGCGCGCCTTGCGCGAGAAATCATCGGCGGCCGTGCGATCGTCTCTGATGCGGGACGAGAGCGTCGTGTTCTGCCGCGACAGCCGCACGAGCGTCGCGACGTTGACGACCGTGACGACGAGCACGACGAGCGCGATGAGCGCGAGCACGAGGTGCACGAGGCGATCGTTGTAGAACGGGCGGGTGGACAGATTGCCGCGCAGCATCAGGCCACCCGTCCGGACGCCGCGCGGCCCGGGCGCTCGCGCATGAGCACGCCGACCGGCGCCGCCAGGGTATCGAGAAGACCCGCGCTCGCAGCGATGCGATCGCGCAGGGCCGCCGCGCTGCGGACGTCGAGCAGCTCCACGCGTGCACTCACGCGTTCTTCGATCGCGCGCCGCAGCCGCTCCGCTTGATCGGGTCCCGCCAGCGACGCGCCGGCCAGGACGACGCGAGAGAAGCCGCCTCCGCCCAGCCGATCTTCGTGGTACATCGCCGTCTGGTGAACCATGTCCGCGAGATCCGCTTCGGCGCCGACGGCGCGATTGCGAAAGAACACGAGATCGGGGCCGCGGACGACGGCGAGCGTGACGTACTCGCGCGCCACGTGAACGAGCAGCCAGTCGCCGGCCGTTTGCGCCGCCGCGAGTTGTGCGTTGACCAGGCTGAAGCTCGCGATGTCGATCAAGCCCGCGTGGAGGCCCGCAGCATCTGCCGCGCGCTCGAAGCTCTCGATGACGTCCCGGCGCGCCATCGACACCACGAACTCGCGGCCGCCGCCGTCGATCCGTGCGCCCGGAATCCACGTGAGCTGCGCGTCCTCGATCCGGAACGGCGCGGCTTTCCTGACCTGCCAGCGAATGAGCTGATCGAGATCCTGGAGCTTCGCGGGCACCTTCTCGAATCGGATCAGCGAGACTTTGGCCGACGTGTCCGGTATCACCATGGCCGCGCGCCGGGCGCGCGGCGCGACCTTCTCCAGCGCGCTCTTGATCGTCGCGGCCAGCGCCGCCTGGTCGGCGACGTTCGGGCCGTTCAACACCGGCGTCACGACGCCCTCGGCGAGCGGCTCGATGGCGTAGCCGGAGATCACCGCCTCGCGCGAATCGTTCAGCGAGAGCACGGTCACGTGGCTCGAGGCGATCTCCAGCGCGACCGCCGGCGGCGGGCTCGCGAGCACGCGGGAGTTCCGTCCGGCCTGAAGAGGATCGGCGCTCATTCGACGAACGTCACCTTGTTGATTTCCCGCAGCGTCGTGGAGCCCAGGAGCACGCGCTCGACGGCGGATTCTCGCAGGAACCGCATCCCTTCCTCGCGCGCCGCCTTCTTGATCTCCGACGTTGGACGCCGCGCCAGGATCATCTCCCGGATGTTGTCCGAAAGGTCCAGCAGCTCGCAAATCGCCGTCCGCCCCTTGAAGCCGGTGCCGCCGCACTCGATGCAGCCCGCGCCCTCGAAGAACTTTCCGCTGTGCTCGAGCGCCGGATCGAGCGCGGATTCCTCGAGCATCGCCCGCGTGACCGTTGCGTGCCGCTTGCAGTGCACGCAGATGTTGCGGACAAGGCGCTGCGCGAGCACGCAGTTCAGCGCCGAGACGAATTGATACGGCTCGACGCCCATGTTCAGGAAGCGGCCGAGCACGTCGAGCACGTTGTTCGCGTGGACCGTGGTGAACACGAGGTGGCCCGTGAGCGCCGACTGAATCGCGATCTGCGCCGTCTCGGGATCGCGGATCTCGCCGACCATGATCTTGTCCGGATCGTGCCGGAGGATCGATCGGAGGCCGCGGGCGAACGTCAGGCCTTTCTTCTCGTTGATGGGAATCTGCGTGATCCCGCGGAGCTGATACTCGACCGGATCTTCGATCGTCACGATCTTGTCTTCGATCGTCTTGATCTCCGACAGCGCGGCATAGAGCGTCGTCGTCTTGCCGCTGCCCGTCGGACCCGTCACGAGCACCATGCCGTACGGCTCGGCGATGTACTTCCGGAATCGCTTGAGCTCCTCGCCCGGGAATCCGAGAATGTCCAGCCGCAGCTCGTGGAACTGCTCGCTGATCGATTCCTTGTCGAGAATACGAATGACGGCATCCTCGCCGTGCACGCTCGGCATGATCGACACGCGGAAGTCGATCGTCTTGCCGGGCAGGCGCAGCTTGAAGCGCCCGTCCTGCGGCACGCGCTTCTCGGCGATGTCGAGCTCCGCCATGACCTTGACGCGCGAGATGATCGTGCTGTGAAAGCGGCGATCGATCGGCCGCATCGCCGGCTGCAGCACGCCGTCCACGCGATACTTCACGTGGACCGCGTCGTCGCCCGTCTCGATGTGGATGTCGCTCGCGCGCCGCTGAATCGCCGTGTAGATGGTCGTGTCGACGAGGCGAATGACGGGACTGGAGTCCGCCGTCAGCTTGTCGACGGTGAGCGCTTCCTCGCCGGAATCGTCCTCGCGCAGGAGCTGGAGCTGAAAGCTCTCGGTGGCTTCCTCGAGAACGCGCGTCGAGCTCTCGCTCTTCTTGAGGATCGACTGGATCGCCGACGGCGTGCCGACGGTGACCTTGATTGGCGTCGCGAGCAGCAGCGCCAGCTCGTCGATCATCGGAAGGTCCGTCGGATCGGACACGACGATGACGAGCTCGGCGCCTTCCCGGTGATACGGCACGAAGCCGTACCGCAGCATGAGATCCGCGGGAATCGTTCGAAACAGATCGTGATCGATGCTGAACTTCGCGAGGTCGACGAATTCGAGGCGATATCGTTCGGCGAGGCGCCGCGCGACGGCGGTCTCCGCCGCGTGCTCCGCGGCTGTCGCCTCTGGCACCCCGACGTAGAGGTCGCTGTCCTTGCCGTTGACGGTCGTGGGAGTCTTGCCGTTCATCGTTTCTTGCCGTTTCTGGTCACTACCTAACGCAACGCATTCGACAGATTGAACAGGGGCATGTAGAGCGCCAGGAGCAATCCGGCAATCACGACGCCCATGATGATGAGCAGCAGCGGCTCGACCAGACGCACGAACCGATCGAGATTCGTTTCGATCTCCTCGTCATAGAAGTCCGCCAGGCTGTTCAGCATCTCTTGAAGCGCGCCGGTCTGCTCGCCGACTTCCACCATCTTGAGCGCGACGTCCGGAAACGCTCCGCTGTCGGCCATCGCCGCCGCGAGCGCGCGCCCTTCGCGCACTTTCTGCGAGGCGGTGTGCAGCTCGCCGGCCATGTATTGGTTCTTGATCGATCGCGCCGCCACGTCGATCGCATTCACGAGCGGAATGCCCCCGCCGAGCAGCGTCGCGAGCGTCCGCGACGACTGAGACGTCGCGAATTTCTGCGCCACCGGCCCGAGCAGCGGCAGCCCCAACAGCGCCCGATCGAAACGCCGGCGGTTGCCCGGGCGCTTGAGCCACAGCCATGTCGCGACGGCCGCCGTCACGATCGCCACCACGATCCCGCCGAAATACGTCGTCGCGTAGTTCGACACCGAGACGATGAACCGGGTCGATAGCGGCAGCTCTTTCCCGAACTGCTCGTAGTAGCCGCTGAACTGAGGCACGACTCTCAGCACGAGAATCGCCACGACGATGAGCGAGAGGACGAGGAGGACCGCGGGATAAATGAGCGCGGAGATCGTCTTGGCCCTCACGTTCTGCACTACTTTTACGTAAGTGACGTAGCGGCGGATGACCTGCTCGAGGTTGCCGCTCTTCTCGCCCGCCAGGAGCGACGCGGTATACACGCCGGGGAACAACGAACCGTGCGCCTCGAACGCCTCGGACAATGAGCTGCCCGCGCGCACACGATCGTGCACGTCGTCGAGCACGGACTTCATCAGCGGGTTCTCGACGCGGCGGCGGAGAATGTCGAGCGACTGAACGAGCGGCATCCCGGCTTTCAACAGCGTCGCGAGCTCCTGGTTGAACACGAGGAACTCTCGAGTTGAGATGCGCGCGCGCGTCGGGAGCGCGAGGCCGAGCGAGCCCAGCGCTAATCGTCCGGAGCGCCGGATGCCGAGAACGTAGAGACCCTTCTCCTCGAATTCGCGGCGGAGCCGATCCTCGCTGTCGGCGACGTACACGCCTTCGATGATCTCCCCGTCGGGGGTGCCGAGCCTACAGCGGAATTCCATGCGCGCCTAGTAAGTGAAGTCTGCGCAAGCTCTTGTCTGTGTGGACATTATCGGCCGGTCGCACCGCCGGATTATATACCACGGCCAGGCCTCCGGCGTGAGGGTGTCCCATGGAAGGTTAGACAGAGAAACCGGCCCGACGGCTGGAGAAAGTACGGCTACTTGATCCCGGCGAGCGCGAGAATTCGGGAAATGTAGTTGCGGGTCTCTCGATAGGGGGGAACCCCGTTGAACTTCTCCACCGCCCCCTCGCCGGCGTTGTAGGCTGCCAGCGCCGTCTCGATCCCGTTGAACCGATCGATCAACGACTTCAGGTGCTTGATCCCCGCCTCGATATTGGCCTTCGGATCGAACGGGTTGCGCACGTTGTACACGCGCGCGGTCGACGGCATCAGCTGCATCAACCCCATCGCGCCCTTCCGCGATCGGGCCTGCGGCTTGTAGTTCGACTCGACCTGGATCAGCGCCCGCACGAGCAGCGGATCGACTCCATGGGCTTCCGACATTGCCGCGATGATCTCGCCGTACGGCGTGGACTCGAGCAGGCTGACCGCCGAGATCGGCTGCTGCGTTTCCACTGGTGTGGCTGCCGTGACAGGCTCGGGATAAGGCGTCTCGTCCGGGACGATCTTGTCGATGATCGATCGATCGCAGGTCACCTCGCCGCCGGTGCGCAGCGTCAGGACGACCGACGATCCGTCGAAGCGGTGGCTCTTGACGTTGATCGTCCTCCCCGACGTCAGGTGGATGATCTCGGCGCGACCCTCGGCGACCCAGCCGGGCATTACCGATACGGCAAGCGCGACGGCTGCGGCGCTGAAAAATCGGCGGTGCATCGAAGCAGCGATCTTAGCACTGCTACTGATGTGGTGTCCAGAATCGCTACAGTCGAGATAGACCCGGATTGCGCGGATTGACGCGGATTGCGCGGATCCGATCCGTGTGATCCGCGTCTATCGGGGCTCGACGAAGGCGTGAAAGACCCGGATTCCAAGATCGCGGCTGTCGCCGCCGCCGGGCGTGAAGGTCTCGCTGACCTCGATGGTGATCTCGGACATGTCCGCAGAACCGAGCTCCGCCGCCGTCACCGGGAACGACACGAGCTTCTTGTCCTTGGCGTCCGCGGCGAACGTGCCGATGACCTCCTTGCCGGCTCGAATGTTGACTTGCTGCGGCGGCGTGAACTTGTCGATGCGGGCGTCGTACTCCAGATAGAACGTGGCATCCTTCCGCGGATTCCGGAAGGAGATCGTCGCCATCTTCTTCGTCCACTGCCATTCGACCGTCGGGTTGTCCGAGGAGACCTCGGACGGGTGCCAGCCGTCCTTGTAGATCAGAAAGATGTTTTCCGACTGCGGGAGCAGTTGGAACTTCGCGACCTCGTACTCGCGCCGCGATGTCTCCGTTCCGCACAGGGGCAGCCGCTGGCCGCCCGACGGCTGATAGAGACCAATGCGGATGTGCGCGGGACCGATGTAGGGATAATTCGGCACGAACACGGTTCGCGTGTACTCGACCCGCTGGCCCGGCTTCCACGTGGACGTCGGCTGCGGCGGCAGGTGGTCATCGCCCCACAGCGATTCGCCTTGATCGTCGAGCACGTGAACGAAGACCCAGTGGTCCTGCGGGATCGACGCAATCGGCGCGACGTCGAACCGATAGGTCAGCTTGAGCGGACTCCCGATCGCGGCGCGATCGCGTCCGAGCGTGACGTTCCCCGTGGCCACGCAGGGCGCGCTCTCTTCACTACGGCTGCAATTGGCGGTGGGGATGGACGCGGCGAGCAAAAAGCCGACGACGAGCGAACGACTGCGCATAGAAAGTGATATCGGTAAGGCGAACGTGTGATGGTACTGCAGTTGTTCGAGGTACCGCAATATGTTAGCCTTCGCGACTAATGTCTGAAGCGCTCGGAATGGTCGAGACCAAAGGGTTGATTGGATCGATCGAAGCCGCCGATGCGATGGTGAAGGCCGCGAACGTGGTCCTCGTCGGCAAGGAATACATCGGCGCGGGATATGTCACCGTTCTCGTGCGGGGCGACGTCGGCGCAGTGAAGGCCGCGACCGACGCGGGAGCCGCCGCCGCAAGGCGTGTGGGCGAGCTCATCTCGGTTCATGTCATTCCGCGCCCGCACTCGGAAGTCGAAAAGGTCATTCCGAAAGTCAAGGACGCCAAGGCGTCGTAGTTCCCTCCTCGGTCAAGCATGGCGCAGCCCACGGCCCAGACCGATCGCGATTTGACGTCGATCCACGAAGCGCGGACGCTCGTACGCCGCGCGAAAGCCGCCGCCGACGCGCTCGGCGAGCTGACCCAGGAACAGATCGATGCGATCGTCGACGCCATGGCGCAGGCCGCGACCGCGCACGCCGAGCCGTTCGCGAAGCTCGCCCACGAAGAAACCGGATACGGCGTCGTTGCCGACAAGGTCCAGAAGAACCTGTTTTCTTCCGACAAGGTCTATCGATTCATCCGCCCGATGAAGACCGTCGGCGTCGTGCGCCGGATCGAGGATCGCAAGGTCATCGAGATCGCCGAGCCGTTCGGCGTCGTCGCCGCCATCGTGCCGTCGACGAATCCGACGTCGACCGCCATCTACAAGATCCTCATCTCGATCAAGGCGCGCTGCCCGATCGTGATCAGCCCGCACCCCGCCGCCGTTCGGTGCATCTCCCGCGTTGCCGAAGTGATGTGCGAGGCCGCGGGTAAAGCTGGAGCCCCCGACGGCGCGATCAGTTGGATGACGACCGTCACGCTCGAGGGGACGCAGGAGTTGATGAAGGCTCGCGAGACGGCGGTGATTCTCGCGACCGGCGGGATGGGCCTGGTCCGCGCGGCGTATAGCGCGGGAAAGCCCGCTTACGGCGTCGGCCCCGGAAACGCGCCGGCGTTCATAGAGCGCACGGCCGATGTCGCCAAGGCGGTCCGCGACGTGGTGACCGGCAAGACCTTCGACAACGGGGTGCTCTGCTCGTCCGAGAACTCGGTCGTCGTCGACGCGCCGCTCGTCGACGAAGTGAAGCGTCAGTTCGTCGCGAACGGCGCCCACTTCCTCAGTTCGGCCGAAGCGGACGCCGTCGCCCGCGTGCTGCTCAGCCCGCAGCGGCTGCCGAATCCCGCGCTCGTCGGGAGACCCGCAACGTTCATCGCGCAGCAGGCTGGCATCTCGGTCGCGCCTGGAACCCGCGTGCTGATCGCGGAGCTCACCGGCGTGGGCCGCGACTATCCGCTGTCGGTCGAGAAGCTTTGTCCTGTTCTCTCCTTCTATGTCGTCGCGGACTGGCGGGATGGCTGCGAACGCTGCAAGCAGATCCTTCGATACGGCGGGATGGGCCACACGATGTCCATCCACTCGAGGAACGACGAGGTCATCCTGCAGTTCGGCTTGAAGAAGCCGGCTTTCCGGATCGTCGTCAATTCCCCGACGACGCACGGGTCGATCGGCCTGTCGACGGGACTCGATCCGGCGATGACGCTGGGATGCGGAGGCTACGGCGGGAACATCACGTCCGACAACATCTCGCCGCGGCACCTCCTCAACATCAAGCGGCTGGCATACGAGGTCTCACCGGTCGCAACCGAGAGCCGTCAGGAATCCGCTCGGTTGGGGTCAGACCCCAGGTTGATGGGGTCCGACCCCAGGCTGCCGCAGGCGCCGGCGACTCCTCCGGCTCCGGCCGGCATTCCCGCCGGACCGCTTGCGAAGCGGATCGATCAGTTCCTGGCGTCGAAGGGTTTTTCCGTTCCCGGATCGCCTTCTGCAACGACCGCGGCGGCGACGGCCCCAGCCACTCCGCTGCCCGCATCGTCCAAACCCACTACAAAACCGCTCGACTTCGTGTGCGAGGACGACGTGCGCCAAGCGCTGCGTCAAGGACAGAAGCTGCTCATTGGAGAGCGAACGATCGTGACGCCGGCGGCGCGGGACTTGGCCGAGCAGCATCGCCTGTTTGTGACGGCGGAATGGCCCCGCTGAGCTGTTTCGCTCGCTTCCTGTTGACGGCATTGGAGTTAGTGTTGACCTCTAGGGGACGGGATGCTATCCTATCGGTCCCCAGCAGTACCAGGGCATAAGGGAAGGGGGGAGCGCAGCAGGATGATTTCGCGAACCTGGCTGTCGATGCTGGCGGCCGCTGGACTCGTCTTCGTTGCAGCCGCATCCGCCGGGTGCGGTTCGAATCCCAAGCCACAGACCCCCGCGCCGCCCCCGGCGCCGGCGCCCGTGGCGCCTGCTCCTGCTCCTCCTCCGCCGTCAGATCCGATCGCGACCCTCATCGCAACGTCGCAGCAGCATTTCCTGGCTGGCGAGCGTGAGCTGAAGCTCGGACATCTGAACAAGGCGCGGATGGAGTTCGACCGGGCTGTCGAAGTCCTGCTCGAATCTCCGTACGGCGCGCGAACCGAGCCACGGCTGCGAGAGCACTTCGATCGTCTCGTCGACCGGATCAACGCGCACGAGGTCGTCGCGCTGGCGCAAGGTGATGGGTTCGTCGAAAAGAAATATGAGCCGGCCTCGATCGACGAGCTGCTGAAGATCGCCACCTTTCCGAAGCCCGCGGCCGATGCGGCAACCGAGAAGGCCGTCAAGGATGACCTGGCGGCGACCGAGCATGACGTTCCCATTCCACAGAACGAGCGAGTTCTGGCGTACGTCGAGCTCTTCCAGGGGCGCCTTCGAGACTACATTCACGAGAGTCTGACCCGCGGCACGAAGTACCTGCCGATGATTCAAGGGGTGTTCAAGGAAGCGGGGCTTCCGTTGGACCTCGCGTACATCCCGGTGATCGAGAGCGGCTTCAAGACGAACGCGCTGTCCGTGAAGAGCGCCAAAGGTCCATGGCAGTTCATGCGGGCGACCGCGACCGAACAGGGACTGAAGACCGATTGGTACATCGATGAGCGGTCCGATCCGGAAAAAGCGACCGTTGCCGCAGCGAAGTACCTGAAGCTCCTTTACGACATGTTCGACGGCGACTGGCACCTGGTGCTCGCCGCGTACAACGGCGGCCTCGGCCGCGTTCAGCGGGCCATGAAGCGCTCCGGCCGTACGGATTTCTGGTCGCTCTCCTCGACGTCCCGCTATCTGCCGCGGGAGACGCGCGAATACGTTCCGCTCATCCTCGCCGCGATCATCGTCGCGAAGAACCCCGCGCAGTACGGCTTCGAAGTCCACGCCGAGGACCCAATCGCGTACGACACGGTGACCGTTCCGCGCGCCATCGATCTCCGCCGCGTCGCGGAGTGGACCGGGTGCAGCATCGACGAGATCCAGTCGCTCAATCCAGAGCTCCGACGCTGGACGACGCCGTTGAAGTCCGAGTACGAGCTGAGAGTGCCGAAAGGCACTGGCGAGACGTTGACGGTGCGCCTCGCGTCGGCGTCGCCGAGCGAGCTGGTCGCCCTGACGTGGTACACCGTCAGGAAGGGAGAATCGCTGGCCACGATCGCGCGGAAGCTGCAAGTCAGCCGCCTCGATTTGGCCGAAGCGAATCACCTGTCGACGAAATCCAAAGTGAAGACCGGACAATCGCTCGTCGTCCCGCGCGCGCCGACGACGCTGCTGGCGACGAACACGCGGCCGCAGGCGCCGGCCGAAGTCGCGTCGAAACCAATTGCCGGCTCGGCTCCCCTTGCCACCGAGCAACCGCGTCCGGCAGTGGCCGCCTCGAAGTCTCCGGCCGCGACGAGGGTCGCGTCGGCGTCGACGGTGAAGACCGTCACGTATCGCGTCAAGCAGGGAGACACGCTCTTCGGCATCGCGCAGCTGTTCGACACGACCGTTGCGAAGATCAAGAGCCTCAACCGGCTTCGGTCGAACCGGATCACGCCGGGCACTCGACTGAAGATCGCCACGGCGACCTGAACGCACGCGTCCCTTCGACGCGGTCCCCGCATTTCCTGCGATCGGTTCGTGCGTACGGCTTCGCAATTCGCGCAAGGTCTTCATCGACGTTCGACGATTTCCCACGATAAACACGCGTGCGCGGCGGCTTGCACGAGTGCGGCTCGATGCTGGCGTGCGTGCGAACGGCGGCGGTCTTCGGCATAGAGGCGTCGCTCGTGCAGGTCGAGGTCGATGTGTCGCTCGGCCTCCCGGGGTTTCACCTGGTCGGCCTTCCCGACGCGAGCGTCCGGGAGAGTCAGGATCGCGTTCGCAGCGCCATTCGCAATTGCGGATTCGATCTCCCGCCGCGGCGCGTCACGATCAATCTCGCGCCCGCCGACATTCGCAAGGCCGGCTCCTCGTTCGATCTTCCGATTGCGCTGGCCGTTCTCGCAGCGTCCGGGCACATCACCAGACGTGATATCGACGACGTGCTCGTGATCGGCGAGCTGTCGCTCGATGGCAGCATTCAGGCTGCGCGGGGTGTGCTGCCGATCGCCGCGTCCGCGAGGCGCCATCGGTACGGCGGCCTTCTTCTCCCGTATCCCAACAGCGCCGAGGCCGCGGTCGTCGAGAGCCTGCAGCTCTATCCTGTGCGATCGCTGCACGATGCGCTCCTGGCCCTGAACGATCCGCCGGCGTTTCTCTCACGAGCGCCGGCGCTGCCGCCGCTCCCGCCGCCAACCGCGCCCGTGGATGGGGATTTCGCCGACGTGCACGGCCAGGCGATGGCTCGCCGCGCGCTCGAGATCGCGGCGGCCGGCGGGCACAATGTGCTCATGATCGGTCCGCCCGGCGCCGGAAAGACGATGATGGCGCGGCGTGTCGCGACGATCCTTCCGCCGCTGACGTTCGACGAAGCGCTCGAAGCGACGTCGATTCATTCGGTCGCGGGCCTCGTCGGCGCGGGGATCCGGCTGCTCACCGACCGGCCCTTCCGCGCACCGCATCACACGATCTCCGACGTCGCGCTCGTCGGAGGCGGCGCGATGCCGCGGCCCGGCGAGATCAGCCTCGCCCACCACGGCGTGCTCTTTCTCGACGAAATGCCGGAATTCAGCCGGCACGTGCTGGAGGTGTTGCGGCAGCCGCTGGAAGAAGGGTGCGTACGAATCGCGCGCGCGGCGAGGACCGTCACGTTCCCTGCGCGGTTCATGCTCGTCGGCGCGATGAACCCGTGCCCGTGCGGATTCCTCGGCGATCCGATCCGCGCGTGCCGCTGCTCGCCGATCCAGATCGATCGCTACGCGTGGCGTCTCTCGGGACCGCTGCGCGATCGGCTGGATCTCACCGTTCCCGTTGCCGCCGTTCCGCCGCGCGATATTCAGGACGCATTGCCAGGAGAATCGTCAGAAGAGATCCGAGCGCGCGTGAACGCCGCGCGCGGCCGTCAGATCGCGCGCGACGGCGGACTCAACGCACGGCTCCATGGCCGGATGCTGCGGAGCCGCGCGGTGCTCGACGCGCCGGCGAAGCAATTGATGTCGAACGCGCTCGGACGCCTGTCGCTCAGCGCGCGCGGGTACGATCGCGTCCTGCGCGTCGCGCGTACGATCGCCGATCTCGAGGGTTCGGATCGAATCGCCGCGGATCATCTCGCCGAGGCGCTCCAGTATCGCGGAGAATAGCGCGGGCAGTCCGCGTTCTATCCGATCCGCGTGATCCGCGTCTATCCGCGTAATCCGCGTCTATCCGCGTAATCCGCGTCTATCCGATCCGCGTGATCCGCGTCTATCCGCGTCTACCGATTCGTTGCAGCCTCCGACAGCGCGCGATTGACGTCGGCCGCCAGCGTGGCGTCCGGCTTCAAATCGATCGCGCGCGCGAGCG
>DATBJJ010000008.1:0-6707 GCA_036556425.1 Vicinamibacterales bacterium | reverse complement strand
CGTCGCGAAACGGGCGATCGAACAGGCGGACGTCGCGATCCTCGTGGTCGATTCGGTGGAAGGCGCGACCGATCAGGACGCGACGATCGCGGGAGAGGCTGAGAAGGCCGGCAGCGGCATCATCATCGCCGCCAACAAGTGGGACCTGATGAAGGGACGCGGCGCCGACTTCTCGAAGGCATTCGACGACGAGGTCAGGCGCCAGATCAAGTTTCTCGACTATGCGCCCGTGCTGCACATCTCGGCGGCCACGGGCGAGCGGACCCTGAAAGTGCTCGAGACGATCGACAAGGTCGCCGAAGCGCGCCTGACGCGGGTGCCGACGGGGGAGTTGAATCGGTTCCTGCAGGCCGTGACGGCGGTACACCCGCCGGTCAGTCCCGGCAAGCGCCACGTGCGCATCCTCTACGCCGCGCAGACGAGCGTCGCGCCGCCGACGTTCGTGTTCTTCACGAACGTCGCGACCGCCTTTCATTTTTCCTACGAGCGATTCCTCGCGAACCGTCTGCGCGAGTCGTTCGGCTTGATCGGGACGCCGATCCGCGTTCAGGTCAGGAAGTCATGATCGCCGGCCGAACCGCGCCAGATAGCACGCCCCCAATCCAATCGTCAGCAGAACGGCGAGGTGCCACAGGCCGACGATGGCGTGCCAGCTCGAGAAGTCCGTGGTGATCGGCGCGCGCAGGAGCGCGAAGTGGGTGAACAGCGCGGCGACGGCCGACAGCAACCCCGCGCGGATGATCGTCAGGATGAAGATCGTGATGATGCCGGCGCCGATCGCGAGATCGAGCCGCGGCGTGCTGCCCGGGAACATGCCGTTGATCACGACGGGCGTGAAGCAGATGACAGCCGCAATGACGGCGAGCCACGTGTGTCGAAGCAGCAGGATGAATCCGACGACGCCGGCGACGCCGAGCATGCCGGAGATCACGGCGTTGGCGAGCTGAAACGTCAGCCCCGCGAAAACGTACCGGAGTCCAGTGAGCACGTCGGTGTTCGAGACGAGCGGCATCGGCTCGAGCCGTCCCGCCATGATCGGCAGCACATTGTGCGCGGCGTAGAGGACCGTCATCGCGAGGCCCGCGCAGACGCCGACCATCACGTCGACGCCGACGCGCGGATCGCGCCACTGTCCCGCGACGATCTTCGACCAGCCGAGCATGCTGTCGGGTGAGTGGCGCCGCACGTACGGCTCGAGGCCGAGATATGCGAGCCACAGGACGCCGGCTTGAAACAGCCCGCGGCCGATCGCGGCGAAGAGTCGATTGATCTCGATCCCGACGTCGGTGAAATGGCTCGCGCCCAAGAGCCACGCGAGCAGGCTCGTCACGAACACGACCGACGCGACGCGAAACGCGCCCTCGCGATCGCCGCGGCCTGCCTTGATGTTCACGCGCGCGAGCGCCGCGCCGAGCACCATCAACGCCGGCATCACGATCGACGCGAGCGTGCCGATGACTTGCGTGAAGAGCGACGATCTCGCGGCGACGAGCCGGCTCGATCGGCTCCACGGGCCCGTCAGGCCGAAGTAGACGGGCCGTCCCGCGGCGGCGGCCGCCTCGACACGAATCGTATGCTCCGGCCGATCGGGCAGCGCACCTTCCCACGCGCGCCGCTCGTCGGCATAGGACGGAGGCCGCAGGCGCGGATCGACGGGCGCGAATCGATCGATTGGCAGTCCGGAGGCGGCGAACAGCTTCGACCAGTCCGTCGGCGGCGGCGCGGTGTCGGACTGGATCGGATCGGGGATCGCGATGAATTCAGACAATCGTCCGTTGGCGTCAACCACGACCATCGTCATTCCGGCGGTCGTCAACGGCGGATTGGTGCGGCTGACTTGATTCTCGAGACCGAACGGCACCAGGAGCCGCGGGCTCGTGCGGTACCAGAGGAAGAACGTTTCCGGACGCACCGTCGCGAGCGCGCTCCAGCGGTTCCGAGCCGACGAGGTCGCCTCGATGTATCGCGCGTAATCCAGCGACAGCCCGAGTCCCGCGGCCGAGTCCTGCGCCCGCGCGCCGTAGCCGAGCGTCGTCAGCGCTTCCTGCGCGCGATCCTCGAGCGCGGCCGGAGGCTTCGGCAGCGGGACGCGGTTCATCAGAATCACGCTCTGATAGAGCATCACGATCGCGATCGTCGACGCGGCAATCCAGATGACCGCTCCAAGCGTTGCGCGCACCGACAAGGCTTCGCGGCTGCCCGCGGCGGCAACCATCGCCGGCGACGGCGTCTCACCGGCCGCGAGGGCGGCGGCCAGCGGATCGCCGCCGGGCAGCGACGCCGCGACCGCCAGCGCGGACCCGGGCCGCGCCTCGATCTCCGGACGCAGGCAGCGCATGATCGCGCGCTCGATCTTCGGATCGATCGTCTTGACGACCGAGGACGGCGGAAGGATGCCGGACTGCTCTCGTTTGTTGATCAGCTCCGCGAGATTTGATCCTTCGAGCGCGCGCTGGCCCGTGAACAGCTCGTACAGCACGAGGCCGAGCGAATAGATGTCGCTGCGGGCCGTGACCTCCGCGCCCGAGAGCTGCTCCGGCGCCATGTAGGCGGGTGTGCCCGCTCTGATCGCCTCGCCCGACGATCCCGCGAGGCCGAAGTCGGTGATGCGGACCTTGCCCGTGCCGTCGATCATGACGTTTGCGGGCTTGAGATCGCGGTGGATCACGTCGCGCTCGTGCGCGGCGGCGAGGCCCGCGCAGATCTGGCGCGCGATCTCGAGCGCGCGATCTTCCGGAAAGCGTCCGACTCGGCGGAGCAGCGTCGAGAGATCTTCGCCGTCGACGTACTCCATCGAGAGGAAGGTGTGGCCGTCCACTTCGTCGATGTCGTACACGCGGCAGACGTTCGGATGCGACACCTGCCGCGCCATCCGCACTTCGGTGTGGAGCTGCGTCAGCTTCGCGGGATCGCGATCGACGTCGGGCGGAAGGAACTTCAACGCGACCGGCTGGCCCAGCTTCAGATCGTCGGCGCGATAGACCTCGCCCATGCCGCCGCGGCCGAGGCGCTCCACGATCCGGTATCTGCCGCCGAGGAGCGTGCCTGGCGCGAAGCGTCCATGGTCGATCGCGCCTGACGAAGTGAGCCAGCCGCTCGAGGACGTGACTCCCGATCGCGAATCTTTCGATCGGGGCGTGTCACTTTCGTCCAGTCGCGTCAGTTCGTCCGCGACGGCCATCATCGTCTCGATCACGGCCTGCGGGAGAGGCGTGCGGCATTGCGGGCAGACGCCGCCCGCTTCCTGCGGCACGACGACCGCGGCGCAGTTCGGACACGAGAGGATGTGCGGCACGTCAGTCCCGCAGCAGCCGCCCGAAGAGCGGCTGTCCTTTGCGCGACGCGTAGAACCCGAACAGCGTGAGCCCGACGACGAGGACCACGGACCAGAATGCGCCGGCGGCATACGGCCGCGACGGGTGAAGCGTCATCGGCGCGTTGCTGATCGCCTGATTGACGAGAAATGCGACGGCGCTCGGCAGCAGTCCCCAATAAACCAGCGTGGCGGTCATCGGCACGACGAACGCGAGGACCAACAGCGTCGAGAGGATTGGCCGTTCCCAATTCATCTCGCCGAAGACGAAGATCGAGAAGAATGCGGCCGCGAACAGCGTGGCGCCGATGTTGCCGCGCCCGATCGCGCGCCCGAATGCGAACGCGACCGCGACGGCCGTGGCCGTCTGCAAGGCGTTGGGGATCATCCGCAGAATGCTCGTAATCGTTGCGGGCGCTCCCAACAGGAACTGGATGTTGGTCGTGCGCGGCGTGCCTGGCGGCTCGCCGAAGAGCTCCGGGACCATCACGTAGGACAATCCGAGAAGTCCCATCGCGACGCCGACGGTGACGCCGATCAACACGTCGCGTCCGACCCTCGCGTCGACGATCTGTCCGCCCAGCGCGCGCGTCCACGAGATCAGAATCTGCGGCGAATACCGGCGGACGTAGGGTTCAAGCGCGATGTAGAGCAGCCACAGGATGCCCGTGCTGAGCAGCATCTGCCGGAGGAATTCGAAGAACCGATCGTCTTCGGTCGGAAACGATCCGTAATGCTTCGCGCCGATGATCCACGCGGCGGTCCACGCGCACGCGGTGAACACGAAGAGGCGCGCGGCGCCGCGTCGATCGCCGCGGCCGGCGCGAAGGTTGTTGCGCACGAGGAGGAGCGCGCCGAGCAGGAAGAGATCCCCCGTGATTCCTGGAGCGACCTGCCAGAATCGCAGCGCCGGCGGCGCCGGCGGACGGTCCGGCGGCGTCCACGGACCAAACGTCCGGAAGTACATCGGCAATCCCCTGAACGCGGCGGCCTCGACCCGAATCGTCACGTCGGGAAACGCCGCCTGCGTGCCTTCCCAGGCCGCTCGCTCCGTGCCGAACGCACGCGGGACCCAGATCGGATCCACCTGACGAAAACGCGTCACGTCGAAGCCCGCGGCTGCGAAGAGCGCAGTCCACGGCGCCGGCTTCGGCGGCGTCTTGCCATCGTCCATGGCCGGCGGCACGGCTTCGAGCCCGGCGAGCCGTCCCACGCCGTCGAGCGTCAGCCGCACCATGCCGGCCGTCGTGAGCGGCGGGTCTGCCAACTGCGGCACCCACGAAATCCCCACGGGAACGATCGGAATCGGGCTCTCGCGATGCCAGAAGAGCATGACCGGCGCGGGACCGTTCTTGAGGGCGTTCCAGCGGGTAGCGCTTCGATCTTGCCTGCCGACGTAGCTCACGAAGCTGCTGTTGACGGCCAAGCCTCGCGCCGTGTCGTACGGCGGTGGAAAGCCGAACGACGCGGCGATCTCCCGCGCGCGATCGTCGAGAAAGCCAATCGTGCGCTGCATCGGCACGTGCGAGTAGAGCAGCGTACGATCGCTCATCGCCGCGTGCGCGATCAGTCCCGCGACGATCGTCGCGACCAGCACGAGTCCGATCGCCGGATGGAGCGCTTCGCTCTGACCGGCCGCCGCGACCATTTGCGGCGATGGCGTTTCGCCCGCTGCGAGCGCGGCGGCGAGCGGATCGCCGCCCGGCAGTGCGGCCGCAACAGCGAGCGCGTTTGGCGGACGATCGTCGGGTCCCGGCTTCAAGCAGCGCAGGATCGCGGCCTCGATTTTCGGATCGAGCGCCTTGACGATCGCCGTCGGCGGCAGGATCCCGGACTGCTCGCGCTTGTTGATCAACTCCGCGAGGTTCTTGCCCTCGAGCGCGCGTTGGCCCGTGAAGATCTCGTACAGCACGAGGCCGAGCGAATAGATATCGCTTCGCGCCGTCACCTCGCTGCCGGAGAGCTGTTCCGGCGCCATGTAGGCGGGCGTCCCCGCGCGGATCGCTTCACCCGACACGCCCGCAAGACCGAAGTCGGTGAGGCGGACCTTGCCCGTCCCGTCGAGCATCACGTTCGCGGGCTTCAAATCGCGATGGACGACGCCGCGCTCGTGCGCGGCCGCGAGACCCGCGCAGATCTGCCGCGCAATCTCGAGCGCGCGCTCCTCGGGGAATCGTCCGATGCGGCGCAGCAGCGACGCGAGATCCTCGCCGTCGACGTACTCCATCGAGAGGAACGTGCTCCCGTCCACCTCGTCGATGTCGTAGACGCGGCACACGTTGGGATGCGAGACGCCGCGGGCCATGCGCACTTCGGTGTGCAATTGCGTCAGCCGCGCGGGATCGCGATCGACGTCGCTCGACAGGAATTTCAGCGCGACGGGCTGGCCGAGCTTGAGATCGTCTGCGCGATAAACCTCGCCCATGCCGCCGCGGCCGAGCCGCTCGACGACGCGATAGCGGCCGCCGAGCATGGCGCCGGGCGCGAAGCGGCCGTGATCGATGGCACCGGATGACGACAGCCATCCCGACGAGGAGGTTCCGGTGAGATGTCCCGTCCGCGGTCGAGAATCGCCGGTCGCGCCGCGCGCGTCGGGCGCGAGCCCCGTCGCTCGATCCGGCTCGACCTGCATCATCGTTTCGAGATCGGCTTGGGGGAGCGCCGTGCGGCACTGCGGACAGATCCCGCCGCACTCCTGCGGTATCACGACCGCCGCGCAGTTCGGACAGGAAAGGATGTTCGGCACTCGATTCGGGGGAGCAATTATATGACTTCCCGTCTGTTATACTTTCCTGAGCGTTTCCATGACCCAGGCGGAGATTCCCAACCGCTCGCTCTTTCGTCAGCCTGAGGTCTGCGAGATTGCGAGCATTCAGCCCTACGTGCTGCGGTCGTGGGAGGCGGAGTTTCCGGACCTCGGCGTCGCGAAGACCGAAGGCGGCCCGAGGATCTACCGCCGCGCGGACGTCGAGCGCGTGCTGCGCATCAAGCAGCTGCTCTATGGCGAGGGTCTGACCCTCGCCGGCGTGCGGCGGAAGCTGACGGAAGAGCGTCCGGCGAGCGGCGCGGACGATCCGGCGCTCTCGAATATCGCCGAGCTCTTCGGGCGCGACGCGCGCGAGCGGATTCTGCAGGTGAAGCGCGGTCTTCGCGAGCTGTCCGCGATCTTGTCCAAGGCGCCCGGCGCGGCGATCGACGACGCCTTTCAGTTGCGCGTCGACGAAGTGACCGCGCCGAAGCCGAAGGCGGCGGCGAAGAGCGTGAAGCCGCCGTTGAAAAAACGCCGGTAACGCACTCAACCGATTTCGGGATGTAGCGCAGCCTGGTAGCGCACCTGACTGGGGGTCAGGGGGTCGCTGGTTCGAATCCAGTCATCCCGACCAATATTGGCGCG
>DATBJJ010000007.1:0-1861 GCA_036556425.1 Vicinamibacterales bacterium | reverse complement strand
ACATGCGTTCGTTCGCGCCCGAGCTCATTGCCGATCCGAAGGTCTCGCTCTTTCGTCCTTATCGCGACACCAGGTTCAGCAGCGACAAGTCGCCGATCAAGACGGCGGTCGGGGCGCGATTCCCGTCGCGACAGTTCGCGCGTGGAGAAGGTGCAGGCCTGTATTTCGAGGTGGCGCCGGGCTGGGTCTGGATCGGCTGCGGGATGTATATGCCGTCCTCCGCTGATCTCAACGCGATTCGCGAAGAGATCACCTCGTCGCACCCGCGACTGCATCGCCTGGTGACATCGCCGGCATTCAAACGTGCGTGTGGCGAGATGATCGGGGATCGGCTGACCCGCGTGCCTCGGGGTTACGCGAAGGACCACCCGGCGGCGCACTACCTGCAGTTCAAGCAGTTTCTCGGTGCGAGTGAATACGAGGCGTCGTTCGCCACGAGCGCGGGCTTCTATCGAGAGTTGCTGCGCGTCTTCAAGGCCGTCGCGCCACTCGTGAAGTTCCTTAACCAGGCTCTACTCGAACGGCTCACGCAGGCACCGATCCTCGTCGACGAAGCGACGCCGCGAGATCTGCGGCGAAGCGCGCCGCTTCCGCCGGCGGCAGCGCCGATGTGGTGACTCGGATCGCCGGCGGGCTTTGAAGACGAAAACGCTCGCCTGCCGCGACCGCCCAGCCTCGCGCGGCAAGCGCCTGGACCGTCGCCGTTTCTTCACGAACGGGAATCCAAACGTTGAAGCCGGAGCGGCCATGAGCCTGGATCTCGTGCGACGTCAACGCTTCGATCAGCGCGACGCGGCGTTCCGCGTAAACCTCGGCTGCCCGGGCGAAGAGGCGTCCGCTCGACGGATCCGACCAGAGCGCCAGCGCCAGATTCTGCAAGAGGTGACTCACCCACCTGACGTTGACCGCCTGTCGACGTTGCAGTCGCCCGATCGTGATCGCATCTCCCCTCGTCACCGCGACGCGTAGATCCGGGCCGAGCCATTTCGATGTGGACCGGATGACGGCCCAGTGTTCGTGCCCGTTCGCAAGCGTGAAGAGCCGAGCCCCCGAGATCTCCGCGGCGTCGTCGACTTCGATGAGCAACGCGCGAGGACGCTGGCGAAGAACGCGTCGTAGATCGGCGGCGCGCTTCTCGGTGAGCAGGGCGCCCGTTGGGTTTTGCGCGCGCGACGAGACTACAACCACCGGAACACGGGCACCCAATGCGCGCTCCAGCGTCTCGGGCCGCGGTCCTTCATCGTCGATCGCAAAGGGCGCAGGAACGAGACCGAGAGAAGCGAGCAGATCGAGCAGCGCCGGAAACGTCGGGTCCTCGACGGCGATCTGGTCACCGGCTCGCGTGTGTTCGCGCAACAAGCGTTCGATCGCGTCGAGGCTTCCGCTGGTGACGGCAATCGGACCATCGGCGATGCCGTCGGCCCTGAATTCGCCTGCTGCAAATGCCGTGAGTGCTGAGGATTCGAGCGGCCCACCGTACAGCCGCGTGTCGCCGTCGATGCTTCGGAGGGCTGGGCCGAGGGGCGGAAGTAGAGCCGGGTCGGGGTTGCCTGTCGCGAGATCGATGTGCGCGCCGCTCGACCGGCCGCTGCTGACAGTTGGGGGTGGGCCAAACGCGTGCGCCCGAACTGAGGTGCCTCGTCGTCCGCTGCCACTGGCAAGTCCGCGACCTCGCAACAGCCGATAGGCGGAGGCGATTGTGACCGGGCTGACGCGGAGCGTCCTGGCGAGGTCACGAATCGCCGGGAGACGGTCTCCGTTCGCCAATTTCCCGGATTCAAGGGCACTTTCAACCGAGGCCGCGATGGTTGTTGCAGTAGCGCCTCGAATGACATTTCGTAACATATCTTATAAATATTCG
>DATBJJ010000006.1:0-129001 GCA_036556425.1 Vicinamibacterales bacterium | reverse complement strand
TGTGGCTCCCTGGGCAGACGACCGCCGATTGGACGGAGAGCGTCGATCGCGTGATCGATCTTCGTCCCGAGCACATCTCGCTCTATCTCCTCGAGCTCTACCCGAATGCGCCGTTGAAAGATGAGATGGCGCGCGGCGGGTGGTCGCTCGCGCCGGACGAGGACGCCGCCGATATGTACCTTTCGGGCCTCGCGGCGCTGGATCGCGCGGGTTACGGCCAATATGAGATCTCGAACGTCTGCTTGGCAGGACGCGAGTCGCGGCACAACCTCAAATACTGGACAGACGGCGAGTGGCTGGGCCTCGGCTGCGGCGCGCACTCGACGCGGGGCGGCGCGCGATGGAAGAACGTCTCGGCGACGGTGGATTACGTCGAGCGAATGCGATCAGGAAAAGAGATCGTCGTCGAGCATCGGCGGATGACCGCGGACGAGCAGTTGGAAGAGGCGCTGTTTACCGGCCTCAGGCTGACAAATGGGATCGACATCGGCGACGTGGGCGCCCGTTACCGCGTCGACGTGTGGTCGCGGTTCGGCGCGAGTCTCCAGCCGTTCGTGGATGACGGCGTGCTCCGGCGCGAGGGGACGCGCCTTCGCCTGACGCGCGAGGGTATGCTTGTTGCTAATGAAGTAATGCAAGTTTTTGTGTGAACATCCGTCCCTCCGCCCCTAGGCGGCTGGCGGGCGTGTACGATAGAGTGTCGCTTTTCGTGCGGCCGTCCCGAGCTCGAACCTGAGGATTCGAGTGACCAAGATCGTGATCAAGGAGGAGTTTGAATGCGTCGTTCCTTCATTACTATGACTTGCGCCCTGACGTTCGCGGTGCTCTCAGCTGCGGCCTACGCACAGACACCGCCCCCCGCTCAGCCCCCGGCGCAGCCACCGGCCGCAGCCCCGCCGAAGCTCGCGTTGTCCTTCACGACCGACGCTGGCCTTCTGCTGGTTCAGATCAAGAAAGATCAGGTCTCGGCGTTCGAGGAGATGATCTCGAAGATCCGCGCGGGCGTGGCCAAGTCGACCGACGAAGCCCTGAAGAAGCAGTTGGCGGGCTGGAAGGTGTTCAAGTCGGCGGAAGACATGCAGGGCAACGCGCTCTACGTGATCGTCGCCGATCCGGCAACGAAGGACACCGAGTACGAGCTGTTCGGCCTTCTGCAGAAAGTCATGACGCCCGAAGAGCTCCGAAGCGAAGAGACCCAGGCGTTCTTCAAGCGCGCGCAGGCCGCGTTTGCCGCGCCGTATAACAAGTTGAACCTGTCGCCGGTCGGCGGGGGAATGTAATTCAGGGTGCCGGGGTGCAAGGGTGCCAGGGTGCCAAGGTGCAGGGTGCCAAGGTGCAGAGTGCCATAGCACTTCGGCACATTGCACGTTGGCACCGCGGCACGTCTGGACTCTGGCACCCTGATCAAAACTTCACATTCAAACCCACATAAAACCGCTGCGGCTTCGAGTGCCGCGCGTCTCCTCGCAGCGTGAACGCGCGGTAGTCGAACCGGAGCCGAAGCGGTCCCGCGAGCGACATCTTCACGCCTCCCCCCACGTTGATTCCAACACTCGTCTCCGAGTCGTCGTCCAGCGTCTCGCGATAGAGGCCGCCGCCCGCGGTCGCGTAGAACTGCAGCCCCGCGATCGGGATTGGCGTCTGCAGCAATCCATTGAACATGTACGTGCGCAGGCTCGGCGCGAGCTCGTCGAGATTCTCGCGCGAGTGTCCGTACTCGAACTCGAATCCGACGATGACGAGTCCCATCCCGACGCCGAAGCCGGTCGTGACGCGATTTGTTGGCGTGGGATTCGTGCCGAGAAACGCCGTCACGTCGGCGGATGCCGTCGCAGGGAGCAGAAGGATTGCCAGCGCGAGCAGACATGCTGAGCGTTTGACCATGGCGTCAGCATACGCCGGAACCGGCATGATAAAGTCGACGTGATGGACTTTCGCCTCTCCGAGGAGCAGCAGCTGCTGCGCCGCACCGTGCGCGAGTTCGCGGAAGCGGAGATTGGCCCGCACGTGATGGCGTGGGACGAGGCGCAGCAGTTTCCGATGGAGCTGCTGCCGAAGCTTGCCGCGCTCGGTCTGACCGGCGTGCAGTTTCCCGAAGAGTACGGCGGCGCGGCGTTGTCGGCGGTCGACTACTGCATCTGCATCGAGGAGCTCGCGCGCGTGTGTCCGGCGGTGGCGCTCTCCGTCGCCGCGCACAACGGGCTCTGCTCGGCGCACATCGCGATGTTCGGCAGCGAGGCGCAGAAGCAGCAGTTCCTCCCGAAACTGGTGCGCGGCGAAGTGCTCGGCGCGTGGGGACTCACCGAAGCCGGCGCGGGCAGCGATGCGGCCGGCATGCGAACGACCGCCGTGCGGCAGGGACAGTGCTGGGTGATCGACGGCGCGAAGACGTTCATCACGCACGGCCGGATCGGCGGCATCATGGTCGTGATCGCGGTCACCGATCGCGCGAAGGGCCATCGCGGCATCTCCGCGTTCATCGTGGAGCGCGGCACGCGGGGCATGACGGCCGGCAAGAAAGAGAACAAGCTCGGCATGCGCGCCAGCGACACGAGCGAGGTCCTCTTCGAGAACTGCCGGATTCCCGCGGATCACCTCCTCGGCGAAGAAGGCCAAGGCTTCATCAACACGCTTCAGGTGCTCGACGGCGGCCGCATCGGAATCGCCGCGCTGTCGGTCGGGCTCGCGCAAGGCGCGTACGAAGCCGCGCTGCGCTATGCGAAGGAGCGCCGCCAGTTCGGTCAACCGATCGCGGACTTCCAGGCGATTCAATGGAAGCTCGCCGACAACGCGACGCGGATCGAAGCGGCGCGGCTGCTGACGTATCGCGCCGCGTTCCTTCGCGATATGGGCGCGCGGACGACGCGCGAGTCGTCGATCGCGAAGTTGTACGCGAGCGAGATCGCGGTCAAGGCGGCGGACGACAGCGTGCAGATCCACGGCGGCTACGGCTTTGTGAAGGACTATCCCGCCGAGAAGTACTTCCGCGACGTCAAGCTCCTGACGATCGGCGAGGGCACCAGCGAGATCCAGCGGCTCGTCATTGCCCGCCAATTGCTCGGCCAGTGACCGAAGGCACGCTCAGCGATCGAGTGCTCGCCGGCGATCCTCGCGCGATAGCCCGAGCGATCAGCCTGATCGAAGATGAGTCGCCCGCGGGCGCCGAGCTCGTGCGGCGTCTGTTCCCCCGCACCGGCCGCGCGTATCTCGTCGGCGTCACGGGTCCGCCGGGCGCGGGGAAGAGCACGCTCGTCGACAAGCTGACGGCGGCCGTGCGCGCCGCGAATCGGACTGTCGGCATCGTGGCCGTCGATCCCACGAGCCCCTTCACCGGCGGCGCGATCCTCGGCGATCGCGTGCGCATGCAGGCGCACGCGGGCGACGCGGGCGTGTTCATTCGCAGCATGGCGACCCGCGGCCACCTCGGCGGCCTCGCGCGCGCGACGAGCGAGGCCGCGCTCGTGCTCGACGCGGCCGGCAAGGATCTCGTGTTCATCGAGACCGTCGGCGTCGGCCAGGACGAGATCGATATCGTCCGCACCGCCGACGTGTCGATCGTCACGATCGTGCCGGGAACGGGTGATGAGGTGCAGGCGCTGAAGGCCGGCATCATGGAGATCGCCGACATCTTCGTCGTCAACAAGGCAGATCGCGAGGGCGCCGATCGCACGGCCGCATCGATCGAGACGCTGTTGTCGCTGCAGACGTTTCCCTCCGGCGCCTGGCGTCCGCCGATTCTGAAGACCCAAGCGACGACGGGGAAGGGCGTGGCCGAGCTCCTGGAGGCGATCGATCGCTTTCGGGCGCACGCGGCGCCGTCGCAGGCGGCGAGACGGCGTTCGCGCGCCGAGTGGCGGCTGCGCGAGCTGTTGGCGCAGCGCTTCCTGGAGCACGTCGACGAGCGCGTGCTGGCGCCGGGCGAGATGGAGCGGATCCTCGATCGAATCGCGGCGCGCGAAACGGATCCGTATACGGTCGTGGATAATGTGTTCGGCCGCGCGCTTGGCCGAAAATAGGTGCGAATTCGAGAAAGAAATGAAAGCTCGGCTCGATCACATCGGCATCGCGGTGGCGGATCTCGACGCGGCGCTCGCCTTCTATCGCGACGCGCTCGGGCTCGAGATCGAGGCGCCCGAGGACGTACCCTCGCAGCGCGTGCGCGCGCACTTCATTCCGATGGCTGACGGCCGCGGCGCGCTGGAGCTGCTGGAGGCGACGGCCGCCGATTCACCCATTGCGAAATACGTCGCGGCGCGCGGTCCGGGGCTGCACCACATCACGCTCGGCGTCGACGACATCCACGCCGCGATCGATCGCCTCAAGCGACGCGGCGTGCGTTTGATCGACGAGTCGCCGCGGCCCGGCGCTCACGGGTCGCTCGTCGCCTTCATCCATCCTTCGAGCGCTCACGGCGTGCTCGTCGAATTGAAGCAGGGCGCGTGACCTTCGGAGAGTTCGAGCTCACGACGCTCAGCGACGGCACGTTCCGGCTCGACGGCGGCGCGATGTTCGGCGTCATCCCGAAGCCGCTCTGGGAGAAGCGCGCGCCGGCCGACGAGCGCAATCGCATCCGCCTGGGCCTGCGGCCGCTGCTCGTGCGCGGCGAGCGCACGATGCTCATCGACGCCGGCATCGGCGGGAAGATGGACGAGAAGAGCGCCGACATCTTCGCGATCGATCGCACGCGAAACCTCGATCGCTCGCTCGCCGAGGCGGGCGTCGCGCCCGAGGACATCGAGCTCGTCCTCGCGACGCATCTGCATTTCGATCATGCCGGCGGGTTCACCACGCGGGACGCCGCGGGCACAATCGCTCCCACGTTTCCGCGCGCACGCTACATCGTCCGCACCGCGGAATGGGATGACGCGGCGCATCCGCACGAGAGGAATCGGGCCAGCTATCTGCCCGAGAATTTCAAGCCGCTCGCGGACGCCGGCGTGCTGGATCTCGTCGCCGGCGACCGGACGATCCTGCCGGGCATTCGCGTCGTGAGAACGGGCGGCCACACGATGCACCACCAGATCGTGGTGATCGAGTCGGGCGGTCGGACGGCGGTTTTCACGGCGGATCTCATGCCCACGGTCGCGCACGTCGACGCCGCGTGGATCATGGGCTACGACCTCTATCCGATGGACACGCTGCGGTTCAAGCGGACGTTCCTCCGTGAAGCGATCGACCGCGAGTATTTGATATTCTTCGAGCACGATCCAGACATCGCGGCGGGCTACATTCGCGAGTCGGACGGCCGCAAATACGTGGAGCCCGTGACTGTCGACTGACGACTGCGACTGACGACTGCGACTGACGACTCCCGACTCACGACTGACGACTGACACATGTCCACCACCATCGGCATCATCGGCGGCAGCGGCTTGTACGACATGGCGGAGCTGACGGATCGCGCCGAGCAGCGGATCGATACGCCCTTCGGTCCGCCGTCGGCGCCGTACGTCACCGGCACGCTGCGCGGCAAGCGCGTCGCGTTCCTCGCGCGGCACGGCGCGGGCCACACGCTGCTGCCGTCGGAGCTCAACTTCCGCGCGAACATCTTCGGCTTCAAGACGCTCGGCGTCGAGTACATCCTCTCGGCGAGCGCGGTGGGCAGCTTGCGGCAGGAGTTCAAGCCGCTCGATCTCGTGATTCCCGATCAATTCGTCGATCGCACGCGGGGACGCATCTCGACGTTCTTCGGCCGGGGGCTCGTCGCGCACGTCGGGTTCGCGCATCCATTCTGCGCGCCGTTGAGCGACGTCGCGTTCAGCGCCGCGCAATCCGCCGGAGCCACGGTGCATCGCGGCGGCACGTACGTCTGCATGGAGGGACCGCAGTTCTCGACGCTCGCCGAGTCGCAGCTCTATCGATCGTGGGGGATGGACATCATCGGGATGACGAACCTGCAGGAGGCCAAGCTCGCGCGCGAGGCGGAGATCTGCTACACGACGATCGCGCTCGTGACGGACTACGACTGTTGGCATCCCGATCACGACCAGGTGACGGTCGAGATGATCATCGCGAATCTGATGCAGAACGCGAAGATGGCGCAGCAGGTCATCGCCGGCGCGGTTGCCGCGCTTCCGTTCACGCGCACGTGCGAATGCGCGAGCGCGTTGAAGCACGCGATCATCACGCGGCCCGACGCGGTCCCCGAGGAGACCAAGCGCGAGCTCGCGCCCATAATCTCGAAATACGTGAAATAGCTGGAAGCTGGAAGCTGGAAGCTGGAAGCTGAAAGCTGAAAGCTGGACACCAACGATGAGCATCGTCATTACCGGTTCGATCGCCTTCGACTACCTGATGTCGTTTCCGGGGAAGTTCACCGAGCACTTCCTGCCCGAGCACATGAACCGCGTGAGCCTCAGCTTTCTCGTGGACTCGATGGACAAGCGGCGCGGCGGCTGCGCGCCGAACATCGCCTACACGCTGGCGCTCCTCGGCGAGCGGCCGTCGCTCATGGGCACCGCGGGTCAGGACTTCGACGATTACCGCCGGTGGTTGGAAGCGGCCGGCGTCGACACGTCGCTCGTGCGCGACGTTCCCGGGAAGTTCACGGCGTCCTTTTTCTGCAGCACGGACGTCGACAACAACCAGATCGCGTCGTTCTACACGGGCGCGATGGCGAACGCGGGCGAGCTGTCGTTCCGCGACGTCGACGAATGCGAGCTCGCGATCATCTCGCCGAACGATCCCGGCGCGATGATCCAGTACGCGGAGGAATGCCGAACGGTCGGCGTGCCGTTCATCTGGGATCCCGGCCAGCAGTGCGCGCGGATGTCGGGGCCAGAGCTCAGCGACGGACAAACAGGATCGGCCTTGATCGTCTGCAACGATTACGAGTTCGAGCTCATTCGCCAGAAGACCGGCGTGTCCGAAACCTCCATCCTCGATCATACGCAAGCGCTGGTCGTCACGCGCGGCGAGAGCGGATGCTCGATTCACACGCGGTCCGGCCGCATCGACGTGCCGGCCGTGCGCCCGCATCGGATCATCGATCCCACCGGCGTCGGCGATGCGTTTCGCAGCGGGTTCATGAAAGGCCTCGTGCGCAAGGCCGACTATCGCGTGTGCGCGGAGCTCGGCGCGGTCGCGGCGACCTACGCGCTCGAACATCTCGGCGGCCAGAGCCACGCGTTCACCTGGCGCGAATTCGTCGATCGCTACGAAGCCAATTTCGGCGCGCTCGATCTCGAGAGCGTGGCGCCGTGAACACCGCGTCCGCCGTCCGCGATCGGGGTGCGCCGGAACTGAGCGCCGTCGCGGCCATGGTGACGGCGGCCGCGCTCGTGTGGCTCGTCCTCCTTGCCGCATCTCCGATCGCCGCGAGCCGCGGCCGCCTCGGATGGATGGCGGCCGTCGTCTATCAAGCCGGATCGCTCATCTGTCATCAGCGTCCCGAGCGATCGTTCCATCTCGACGGCGTGCAACTGCCGGTGTGCGCGCGCTGTTTCGGGCTCTATGCGTCCGGAGCGCTCGGCGTGATCCTGGCGTGGGTGGGACGGCGGCGATCGTCGGCGAGGACGACGAGGATCGCGCTCGGGTTGGCGGCGATGCCGATCGCGGCATCCGTCGGTCTCGAATGGGCCGGCGCCATCGCGACGACGAACGTCTTCCGGATGCTGACGGCCGTGCCGCTCGGACTCGTCGGTGGTCTCGTCATCGTCGGCGCGCTGCGTGCCGATCGTGTGTGATCGAGCCAGCGCCTCCCGCAGATACGTTATGATCGCGTGCTAGATGGCCACGAAATCGACTGCAGCGGAGCGCGCGCCGGCCGCCGCCGAGCCTGGAACCCTCGTGCTCGTGTGCGTGGCGGCCTGGGCGGTGCCGGGCGCGGCGCACTGGTGGCTCGGGCGGCGTCAGAAGGGGATCGTATTCCTGATCGCTCTGACGGCGATGTTCGCGATCGGCTTGTCCTTCGGCGGGCAATTGTTCGCCTTCGAGCTTCGTGAGCCGCTCGGCGCGCTCGCGGCGGTTGCGGACATCGGCCTCGGCGTGCCGTGGATTCTCGCGAAGGTGATGGGATACGGCGCCGGCCACGTCACCGCGGTCACGCACGAAGCGGGCAACACCTTTCTGATCGTTGCCGGACTGTTGAATTCGCTCGTCATCCTCGACGCGTTCGACATCGCGATGGGGCGCAAGTGACGGCATGACGAGCCATCTCCTCATCCTCGCGCTGTTCTCGCTCGTGGTCTCGACCGTCTTCGCCGTGCTGATGCGCGACGAGCCGCGCGAGCAGCTCAAGGCCGGCGGCTGGATGTTCGCCGCGTTCGTCGTGACGGCTGTCGCGCTCGGCTGGCTGATGTACCCCCTCCCGTTGTGAAGCCGCTCGCGCGGGCGCTGCTCTGGATCCCGGCCTGCGCGCACATGGCGTTCATCTTCGCCGCGTCCTCCGTCCCCGGTTCGCAACTGCCGGCACATCTCTGGGACAAGCTCGTGCACCTGATCGTGTACGCGGCGCTTGGCGTGTTCTTCGTGCTGCCGTTGTCGCGCGGCCGGCTTTCGGGTGTGACGTGGCGCGCTGTTGCGGGCGCGACCGTCCTGTCGTTCCTGTATGGCGTATCCGACGAGCTCCACCAACGCTTCGTGCCGGAGCGGACGCCTGATGTGATGGACGTCGTCGCGGACACGCTCGGCGCGGGCGTCGGCGCGGTGTTCGCGTGGGCGTGCCGGCTCGTGCTCGAGCGCCTGCGATCCGGCGCGAAGTAGCGTCCATCGAAGGTATACTTCGAGCTCGGTCTGACCGTGGACAACCTCCTTAACCTTCTCAACCTTCTCGTCGATCGCGACGGTCCGGTCGCGCGGGTGACGATCAATCGTCCGAAGGTGATGAACGCGCTCAACGCGGAGACGCTCGACGAGCTGCGGCGAACGATCCTCGCGCTGAAGCACGACGCGGACGTGAGGACGGTGATCATCACGGGCGCCGGGGATCGCGCGTTCGTGGCGGGCGCGGACATCAACGAGCTTGCCACCGAGACGCCCGCGACGGGGCGCGAGCGCGCGCTGCGAGGGCAGCACGTCTTCGACCTGATCGAGAACATGGGCAAGCCGGTCATCGCGGCGATCAACGGGTTCGCGCTCGGCGGCGGCTGCGAGTTGGCGATGGCCTGCACGCTGCGAATCGCCGCGGATACGGCGAAACTCGGACAACCGGAGATCAACCTCGGTCTCATTCCCGGCTATGGCGGCACGCAGCGGCTCGCGCGGCTCGTGGGCGCCGGCCGCGCGCTCGAGTTGATGCTGGCGGGCGATCCGATCGGCGCCGAGGAGGCGTATCGCATCGGGCTCGTCAATCGGGTCGTCCCCGCGGCGGATCTGCCGGCGCGCGCGCACGCGCTCGCGTCGATCCTCGCGAGCAAGCCGCCGATCGCCGTGCGCTACATCATCGACGCCGTCAACAAAGGCCTGCAGTCGCCGTTGGCCGAAGGGCAGATTCTGGAAGCGACGCTCTTCGGGCTCGTCGCGAGCACGGGCGACATGCGCGAGGGCACGCGCGCTTTTCTCGAGAAGCGCAAGCCCGAGTTCAAGGGGACGTAGCGCGTGCGCCCCGAGACTTCCGCCGCCGCGCCGGGCCGCCTCGCGGGCGCTGCCGGCTATCGCTTCGCGATCGTCTTCTCGCGCTTCAACGAAGAAATCACCACGCGGTTGTGCGAAGGCGCGCGCGCCGCGTTGGCCGAAGCGGAGGCGCGCGCCGAGGACGTCGAAGTCGTGAGCGTGCCGGGCGCGTTCGAGCTGCCGCAGGCGGCGCGTGCGATCGCGGAAACCGGACGGTTCGATGCGGTGATTTGTCTCGGCTGTGTGATCCGCGGCGCCACGCCACACTTCGAGTACATCTCCTCGTCGGTCGCGCACGGAATCCAGGATGCGTCGGGGCAAACCGGTGTGCCCATGGCGTTCGGCGTCTTGACGACGGATACCGTGCAGCAGGCGGAGGAGCGAGCGAGCGAGGGGCGGGACAACAAAGGCTTCGAGGCGGCGGCCGCGGCGATCGAGATGGCGCAGCTCTTTCGGCGTTGGCAGCCGGCGCGTCCATGACGCGCACGGATCCCGCCGCGCGGCATCGGGCTCGCGAAGCGGCTCTCCAGATGCTCTATCAGTCGGAGATCGGTCGCGCGGGCGTGGCCGAAACGATCCTCACGTTCTGGCCGGCCAACGATCCATCGGGCGAAGCGGACGAGGATCTTCGGACGTTCGCGAACCGTCTCGTGCGCGAGACGTCGAGCCGCGTCGACGAGATCGATCGGCTGATCGCCGCGCACGCGCACAACTGGCGCCTCGAGCGGATGGCCGTCATCGATCGGCTCGTGCTGAGGCTGGCGATTGCCGAGCTGCTCGCCGATCGCGGCACGCCGCCGAAGGTCGTGATCAACGAGGCCATCGAGCTCGCGCGGACGTTCAGCGGCGACGAGGCCGTGCCATTCGTGAACGGCGTGCTCGATGCGGTGAGAAAGGAACTCGATCCGAGCAATGTCCGAGATTAGAGAGAACGATCAGATCGCGCAGCGGCGCCTCAACTTCGAGGCGCTCTCGCGGTTGGGCATCGAGCAGTATCCTCGCGCGTTCGATCGCACCCACACGGTGAGCAGGCTGGTCGCCGACTACGGCGGCCGCACGGGCGAAGAGCTCACGGCCGAACGCATCGAGACGAAGACCGCTGGACGAATTCTCGCGATCAGAAACTTCGGGAAAGCAAACTTCCTCGCGATCTCGGACGGCGAATCGAGGATCCAGATCTACGTTCGCAAGGACTCGGTCAGCGAGCGGGATTTCTCGATGTATGGGCTGCTGGACATCGGTGACTTCCTCGGGGTCGAGGGCTATCTGTTCCGCACGAAGACGAACGAGCTGACGATTCATGCGTCGCGGCTCGAGTTCCTCGCGAAGTGCTTCCTCCCGCTGCCGGAGAAATGGCATGGGCTGACGGACATCGAGATTCGCTATCGGCAGCGGTATCTCGATTTGATCGTGAATCCGGACTCGCGGCGAGTCTTCGACGTCAGAAGCAAAGTGCTGGCGTCCGTGCGGAACTTCCTGAACGGCCGGGGGTATCTGGAGGTCGAGACGCCGATGATGCAGCCGATTCCGGGAGGTGCGCTCGCCCGGCCGTTCGTCACGCATCACAACGCGCTCGATCTGCAGCTCTTTCTGCGCATTGCCCCCGAGCTGTATCTGAAGCGCTTGACCGTCGGCGGAATCGAACGGGTCTACGAGATCAACCGTAACTTCAGGAACGAGGGTATCTCGACCCAGCACAACCCCGAGTTCACGATGCTGGAGTTCTACCAGACCTACAGCGATTATCAAGAGCTGATGGTGATGACCGAAGCGCTCGTCTCCGAGGTCGCCCGCGAATCGATCGGCACGGATCGCATCCGCTTCGGGGTGGACGATATCTCGCTCGCGCCGCCGTACCGTCGTCTCTCGCTTCGCGAGGGGGCCCGCACCGAGGCGTCGAGCCGGCTCGGCGTCGACGTCACCGACGCCGATCTGCGGAATCCGCGGCCGGCCGCCGATCTCGCGAGGCGCCTCGGCGTCGAGCTTCAGCCGAGCTGGGGGGCGGGCCGCATCACGACGGAGATCTTCGAGCGGTTGCATGACGGCAAGCTCGTCCAGCCGACCTTCGTCTATGACTTCCCGACTGAAGTCTCGCCGCTGTCCAAGCAGCGGCCGGACGATCCCGACACGGTCGAGCGGTTCGAGCTGTACATCGGCGGCTTCGAAGTCGCGAACGCATTCAGCGAGCTCAACGATCCCGCCGAGCAGCGCCGCCGCTTCGAGGCGCAGCTCGCGGGCCGCGCTGCAGGCGATCTCGAGGCGCACGTGATGGACGAGGACTACATCCGCGCGCTCGAGTACGGGTTGCCGCCGGCGGGCGGCGAAGGGGTGGGCATCGATCGGCTCGTCATGCTCTTGACCAACAGCCAATCGATCCGCGACGTCATCCTCTTTCCGTTGATGCGGTCGCGGCAATGAACCTGCCGTACGAGCTCTTCATCGCCTTGCGCTATCTCCGCGCGCGCCGGAAGCAGGCGTTCATCTCCGTGATCTCGCTCATCTCGGGCATCGGCGTAGCGGTCGGCGTGACGGCGCTGCTCATCGTGCTCGCGTTGATGACCGGCCTGCAGGGCGAGCTCAGAGATCGCATCGTCGGATCCGCGGCGCATGTCTACGTGTTCAAGAGCGGCGGGCTCGGTCCCCCCGCGGACGAAATCAAGCGCGTCCTGACCGTCCCGCACGTCGTCGGCGCCGCGCCGGTCGCGCTCGTCATGGGGCTCGCGAGGAGCGGCGGAGAGGGCCAGCCGATCACGTTGAAAGGCGTCGATCCAAAGCTGGAGAACACCGTCACCAACGTCGGCCGATCGGTCGAGAAGGGAAGCCTCGAGGCGCTCGAGACGGGCAAGGGCAACGGACTCCCTGGCGTGGTGATCGGCAAAGATCTCGCGCAGAAACTCGGCGCGACGGTTGGCGACAGCATCGAAGTCCTCACGCTCGAGGGCGAGCTGACGCCGTTTGGTGTGATGCCGGGCCAGCGCGCGTTCAAGGTCGTCGGCGTGTTCAGCCTCGGCCTCTTCGAGTTCGACTCGTCGTACGGCTACGTGCACATCGAGGTGGCCGAGAAGCTGCTCGACACGGACCGCCCGCAATTCATCGAGGTGCGCGTCGACGAGCTCTTCGCCGCGCGCGCGGTGGCCGACGACGTTCCCGTGAAGCTCGGACCGGACTACGTCGCGCAGGACTGGGCCGACATGAACAAGTCGCTCTTCAGCGCGCTGTGGCTCGAGAAGATGGCGATGTCGATCACGATCGGGCTGATCGTCATGGTCGCGGCGCTCAACATCATCGCGTCGCTCATCCTGCTCGTCATGGAGAAGACGCGCGACATCGCGATCCTGAAGACGATGGGGAGCTCGTCGACGAGCATCAGCCGGATCTTCATGCTGCAGGGGCTCATCATCGGCACGATCGGCACCGCGTCCGGCGCGGTGCTCGGCTGCTCGCTGATTTACGTTCTCGATCGGTTCAAGTTGATCAACATTCCGCTCGACGTCTATCAGATCTCTCACGTGCCGTTCAGACTCCAGCCGCTGGACTTCGTCACGGTGATCGTGGCCGCCGTGCTGATCTGCTTCCTCGCGACGATCTATCCGTCGCGGCAGGCGTCGCGCCTCGATCCCGCGCAGGCGTTGAGGTATCAGTGAGCCGCCGCTTCCAGCTGCCAGCTCCCAGCTGCCAGCTAAACTCATTCCGATCTCAGTCGCGCGATTGCGATCCGAAGAACCCAGCTGGCAGCTGGAAGCCGGAAGCTGGCAGCTGATCATGTCCTTCATCCACGTCGCCGGCCTCTCGAAGAGCTATCTCGTCGCCGGCCGGCGATTGAGCGTGCTCAAGGGACTCGATCTGTCGCTCGATCGTGGCGAGATGCTCGCGATCATCGGCGCGTCAGGCGTGGGGAAGAGCACGCTGCTGCACGTCCTCGGCGGTCTCGATCCGCCGGACGAGGGCACGGTCCGGATCGATCAGGTCGATCTGCGCGCGCTGTCCGACGCCGAGCTCGTCGCGTTCCGCAACCGGCACGTCGGGTTCGTGTTTCAATTCCATCATCTGCTGCCGGAGTTCTCGGCCGTCGAGAATGCGGAGATGCCGATGCGGATCGCGCGGCGGCGCGCGGCCGAATGCCGTGAACGGGCGAGCGCCCTCTTGACCTCGGTCGGCCTCGCCGACCGCGTCGATCACACGCCCAGCATGATGTCAGGAGGCGAGCAGCAGCGCGTAGCGATTGCGCGCGCGCTGGTCATGGCGCCGGCGCTCCTTCTCGCGGACGAGCCGACGGGCGATCTCGACGAGCACACGGCCGACGCGCTGCACGCGCTGCTGAAGGACATGCACCGCACGCGCGGGCTGACGTCGATCATCGCGACGCACAACATGAAGCTCGCCGCCGCGTGCGATCGCGTGCTGCGGCTCGAGGATGGAAAGCTGCGAAATGTCTGAGAGGCGGAACATCGCGACCGGCACCAAGTGGGAGCCGCTCGTCGGGTATTCACGCGCGGTGAGAGTCGGCAACGTCGTCCACGTCTCCGGCACGACCGCGACGGCGGACGATGGGAGCCTCGTGGGCAAAGGGGACGCGCGGGCGCAGACGATCCAGACGCTGAAGAACATTCAGCGGGCGCTCGAGCGTGCCGGCGTGTCGCTCGAGCACGTCGTTCGAACGCGGATGTACGTCACCAACATCGTGCGCGATTGGGAAGCCGTCGGCCGCGCGCACGGCGAGGTGTTCGGCTCGATTCGTCCGGCGACGTCGATGGTGGAGGTGAGCCGGCTGATCGATCCCGACATGCTGGTCGAGATCGAAGCGGAGGCGATCGCCGATCCAAGCTGAACCGTCCGGCCTCCCGCACATATATTCCGAACCGGCCGACCCCGGCGGCGTAGAACAGGTCAGTGCTCACCGGGCCGAAACGCCCAAGGAGGCCATCATGAAGCACTGGCTTGCACTTCCAGTGGCAGCCCTATTCCTCGCAGTGTTCGCCTTCCCCTCTTCCCCCTCCTCAACCCTGCAAGCGGCCGGCGCCGCCAAGGTCGCCACCGGAACGGTGTCATCCGTGACGGCGGACTCGATCACGATCAAGGACAAGAGCAACGAGTGGAAGCTCTCCGTCGACGCGAAGACCGCGATCGTCGGCAAGGGCTTTGGCACGAAGATGTCCAAGATGAAGGAAGAAAAGAAGACGCCTCACGTCAACGACTTCATCCAGGACGGCGACATGGTGACGGCGAAGTACGACGACGCGTCGAAGCACGCAACCGAAGTGAAGCTCGTACGGGCGGCGAAGCCGATCAAGTAAAGGGTGCCAAAGGGCCAGAGTGCCAGAGTGCCAGAGTGCCAGGGTGCCAAAGTGCCAGGGTGCAGGGTGCCAGGGTGCAGGGTGCAGGGTGCACAGTGCTTTGATCTTGGTGGGCTGCACCTTGGCACGCTGCACCTTGGCACCTTGGCACCCTGGCACTCTGGCACCCGGGCACTCCGTCTTATCCCCAGCGCGGCTGCTCGTCGGGATTGATGCCGAGCGACAGTTTTCCAATGAGCTCGTGCGAGAGGAGCGAGTTCGCCGGATGGAAGCGTCCGGCGCGGGCGTCGCGGAAGAGGCGTTCGAGCTCGCTCTTCTTGAACATGCCGAACCCGCCCGAGAGATCCATCGCGCGATCGACGATCCGCCACGCGCCTTCGACGGCGTTGTACTTTGCCGCGACGATCTTGATCGGCCAGTCGGGATGCGCGACGCCGTTCGACCAGTCGCGCGTCACCGTGTCGAGCTGCGGGCCGATCGCTTCGAGCTGCATCGTGATCTCCGCCATCCCGTGCTGCACGCCGGGGTGATACGCCATCGATCGCGAGAGCGCGAGCGATGTCTTCGTCTTGAGGTGCTCGGCGATCAGGTCGCGGACGCGCAGCGCGAGCCCGTAGTACACGTTCCCGAAGTTCAGCAGCGCCCACGCGAAGATGCCGAGGACGAAGTTGTCGATCCCGGCGGCGCCGGCCGGCTGCACCCGCGCGACGTACTTGTCGGGGCAGAACGCGCGCTCGAGGACCGTGTCGTCGCTGCGCGTCGCGCGCATGCCGAGGACGTCCCACGTTTCCTTGATCGAGATTCCTTTCGTGTCCCGCGACAGGAAGCCATGGACGATTTTTGGCGCCTTCGGATCGCTCGTATCCATGCCGTGCACGCCCAGACGGGTCCACACGGGCGTCAGGCTGCCGAACGATTTCCGCCCCGTGAACACGTAGCCCCCGTCCACCCGTTCCGCTTTCGTCGTAGAAAGAAGTAGCGGAAGGTCGTTGCCCGTTTCGGCGTGCCCGGCGGCGAACACCTCGCCGGCCGCCGCTTCGCGCAGGATCCATTCGCAGGATTTGTCTCCCTGGCGCCAGAGATCGGCGGCAAGTCCGACCCAATAGTGGTGCATGTTCATAGCGAGGGCCGTCGCCGGGGCGTACATCGCAAGTTGCCGCGTCTGGTGTGACATGTCGGCAAGGGTATAGCTCAGGCCGCCGAACTCTTTCGGCACCGTAAGCAGCAGATAGCGGGCTTTCACGAGGGCGTCGAAGTCGTCCTTGAAGAACGTGTTGTCGCGATCATGAGTCGCCGCTCGGCTGCGACAGGCGTCGAGCAGGGATTGGGGCAAAAGACCGACCGAGGTAACAGACATGGGACTCCGTCTCCTTTCGAGTGCGTCATACGGGGTACAGACCCCTCCGGCGAGCATCAACGACGAGCGCGCGTGTTCCGAACGGGAGGCTCGCACGTTCTTTCGGGTAGAGCTTTCTGGAGCTGGCGGGTGGTGTCATTTTTACGTTCGCGCGGACCGTCTGTCCCACTAACTGCCCTACAGAGCCTCACTTAGGCGTAACGAATCGCGCTGGGGCTGTCGTATAATGCTGTTAGAAATACTCCCGATAAACCATAGGTAAACCCGGATGTTCGAACGATATACGGAGCGGGCTCGGCGGGTCCTCTTCTTCGCACGATACGAGGCCAGTCAGCTCGGCAGCATCTCGATCGAAACCGAGCATCTCCTGCTCGGACTGATACGCGAAGGGAAGGGGCTGACCAGCCGCATCTTCGCGCGCTCGCACCTCTCTCTCGAAAGCATTCGCAAAGAGATCGAAGGCCGGACCGTCTTCCGCGAGAAGGTCTCGACCTCGGTGGAGATTCCCTTCAGCGCGGAAACCAAGCGCGTGCTCCAGTACGCGGCGGAAGAAGCCGATCGCCTCCTGCACAACTACATCGGGACCGAACATCTGCTCCTCGGTATTCTCCGCGAAGAGCGCTCCGTTGCGGCCACCATCCTGATGGAAAAAGGGATGCGCCTCAACACCGTCCGCGAGGACATCGTGGCGCTCCTGAATGAGAAAACGACGTTGACGCGCGTCAAGGAAACGCCGCTGCTGGCCGAATTCAGCCGCGACCTGACCGACGCCGCGATGAAGAATCAGCTCGATCCGCTCGTGGGCCGGCATATCGAGGTCGAGCGCGTGCAGCAGGTTCTGTGCCGCCGGACGAAGAACAACGCCGTGCTCATCGGCGAGCCGGGCGTGGGCAAGACAGCGATCGTCGAAGGGTTGTCGCAGAAGATCGTGTACGGCGACGTGCCGCACTTCCTGGCCGACAAGCGCATCCTCGCCCTCGACATCTCGCTCATCGTCGCCGGCACCAAGTATCGCGGTCAGTTCGAAGAGCGCCTCAAGGCGATCATGAAGGAGCTGACCGAGAACCCGAACATCATCGTGTTCATCGACGAGCTGCACACGCTCGTCGGCGCGGGGTCGGCGGAAGGGTCGCTCGACGCCGCGAACATTCTCAAGCCCGCGCTGTCGCGCGGCGAGATCCGCTGCATCGGCGCGACCACGCCGGCCGAATATCGTAAATACATCGAGAAGGATCGATCGCTCGAGCGCCGGTTCCAGGCGATCAAAGTCGATCCGCCGACGGAACGCGAGACGATCGAGGTGCTCCTCGGCGTCAAGGATCGGTACGAGTCGTTCCATCACGTCGAGTACACGTCCGAGGCGATCGAAGCCGCGGTGTACCAGTCGAGCCGCTACATCACGGATCGCTTCCTGCCCGACAAGGCGATCGATCTCGTCGACGAAGCGGGCGCGCGCGCGAAGCTGCGCGAGGCAGGCTACAGCGAGGAGTTCGGCGAGATCAACAAGAGCATTCGCGTCGCCGTCGAGCAGATGGAGAACGCGGTTTCCGAGAAGAACTTCGAGAAGGCGCAGTTCTATCGCGAGCAGGAAGTGCAGGCACGCGAGAACCTGCAGTTCGTGCGCGAGAAGTTCGACGTGAAGTCCAGCACGCGGCGCGTCGTCGTCGGCAAGGCGGAAATCGACGAAGTCGTGTCGAAGTGGACCGGCGTGCCGCTGACGTCGATCAACCAGGACGAGGGCGACAAGCTCCTGCGGATGGAAGACGAGCTCCACAAGCGCGTCATCTCACAGGAGAAGGCGATCTCCGCGCTGTCGCGCGCGATTCGCCGATCGCGCGCGGGACTCAAGAACCCGAACCGTCCCGTCGGCAGCTTCGTGTTCCTCGGGCCGACCGGCGTCGGCAAAACGGAATTGGCGCGGGCGCTCGCGAACTTCCTGTTCGGCAGCGATCACGCGCTCATCCGCTTCGACATGTCGGAGTACATGGAGAAGCACTCCGTCTCGAAGTTGATCGGATCGCCCCCGGGATACGTGGGCCACGAGGAGGGCGGCCAGCTCACCGAAAAGGTGAAACGGAATCCGTACTCGGTCGTGCTGCTCGACGAGATCGAAAAAGCGCACCCGGATCTCTTCAACATCCTGCTGCAGGTCTTCGAGGACGGCCACCTCACCGACGGCCTCGGCAACCGGGTGAACTTCAAGAACTCGATCATCATCATGACGTCGAACATCGGCGCGCGCTTCATCCAGAAGAAGGCATCTCTCGGCTTCCAGTCGTCGGACTCCGGGGCGATCAGCCGCAGCGTGAATGACATGGTGCTCGGCGAGGTTCGCAAGACCTTCAACCCCGAGTTCATCAACCGCATCGACGAGATCATCGTGTTCGAGGCGCTGTCCGACGACGACCTGCGGACGATTACGCGGCTGCTGGTCAAACAGCTGAACGACAACCTGGTCGATCGCAAGATCCGGCTCTCGCTCGAGAACGACGTGATCGACTGGATCATCGAGCAGACGTGCAAGGATCGCTCGTATGGCGCGCGCCCGCTGCGCCGCGCGATTCAGCGGTACATCGAAGATCCGCTCTCCGAGGAGCTCATCAGAGGGCATTTGAAGGGCGGAGAGATCGAGGTCTATCTCGACGGCGGGACGCTCGCCTACCGTCCCGCGGGCGAGGCGCTGGCAGGCCGGCGGCTGGCCTGATACGTCTTACATCCAGTAAACTCCTTGAGTTGTCGTCCCCGGCCTGGGAGGAGACCGCGGCCGGGGCTCACTCCGCTGTGATGTCGTCTGAAATATGCCTGTCCCAAAGTTCGTCTCCGCGAAGCTGACCGCGGGCACGGCCGCGGCTGCGCTGATGGCCGCGGGCGCCGCCGTCATCACCCACGCCCAGGCGCCCGCCGCGCCTCCACAGGCCGCCGCCGCCATTCGAACGGTGTGCGGCCAGCCCGTCGCCGCCCCGCAGAATCTGCCGCCGGCCGGTTCGGGTCCCGTCCTCTACCAGGTCGTGCTGTGCTTCGAGAAGCAGGGCGGATATCCCGTGGTCGAAGCGAACACGTACCTGTATTACATCGAGGCGAAGTCGAAGCTGAGTAGCGCGCAGAACAATCGATGGGTGCCGTACGACGATTCCATCGAGCAGATCGCGCGCGACGACTTCCGGCGTCTCTGGGCGACCAACTTCCTCGACGATCTCGACGTCCACACCGAGGACTTCCCGTTCGCCAACGGTGTCGTAGGCAAGATGATTGTCTACAACATGGAGGAGCGGCAGCGCGTCAAGATCGTCGACTACGAAGGGCTGAAGAAAGTCGATCAATCGAAGATCGAAGAGAAGCTGAAAGAAAAAGCGATCACGATCCGTTTGGATTCGTTCATCGATCCGGGGCTCATTCGCCGCGTGACCGGCGTCGTGCGCGAGCTCTACGCCGCCGAGGGATATCAGTTCGCCGAAGTGCATCCCGAGATCAAGGAGGTCGAAGGCGGCCCCAAGCTGGTTCACGTCACGTTCCACGTCACCGAGGGTCCGAAGGTGCGGATTCGCGACGTGGACTTCGTCGGCAACAAAGCGATCGGCGACGGCTCGCTCTCGCGAAAGATGAAGGAGAACAAGGAAAAGGGGTTCTTCGGATTCATCACGGGCGGCGGGACGTACAAGGAAGACAAGTTCGCCGAGGACGCGCAGCTCATCACCGACCACTATCGTGATGAGGGCTACATCATGGCGCAGGTCGGGCAGCCGACGATGAAGACCCTCGAGGACTCGTCGGACGGCAAGACGCGTTGGATTCAGCTGCAGGTGCCGATCACGGAAGGCAAGAAGTATCGCGTCGGCGATTTCACGTTCGACGGCAACAAGGTCGTCAAGTCCGAGGCGCTGCGTCCGCTCTTCAAGCTGGAGAAGGGCGAAATCTACAGCCAGAAAAAGGTCAAGAAGGGGCTCGAGAAAGCGCAGGAGGTCTACGGCAGCGGCGGCTACTTCGAGTTCACCGCGTATCCCGATCTCCAGCCTCGCGACCAGCCGCGGAACGGCGAAGACGAGGGCGCCGCCGGTCCGCCCGCACCCGCGGGACCACCAGCGCCAGAGAAGGCGGACGAGAAAACCGCGAAGCCGGAAGCGTCGGCGGCAGGGAAGCCGACGGCGAAGAACGTGAAAGACGAGCCGCCGATCGTCGACGTGACGATGCGCGTGGATGAAGGGAAGCAGTACTACATCAACCGCATCACGTTCATCGGGAATACGACGACGCGCGACAACGTCATCCGGCGCGAGCTGCGTCTGCTCGAGATGGGCGTGTTCAACACGCAGGCGTTGAAGGACAGCGTTCGCCGCCTCAATCAGCTCGGCTACTTCAAGCCGCTCGAAGGCGAAGCGGTCGACGTCCAGAAGACGCCGAACGCGGAGAACAAGGTCGACATCCAACTGAAGTTCGAGGAGCAGAACCGCAATCAGCTGACGTTCGGCGCCGGCGTGTCGCAGTTCGACGGCTTCTTCGGTCAGTTGTCGTTCCAGACGTCGAACTTCCTCGGGCGGGGCGAGACGTTCACCGCAACCGCGCAGCAGGGCAATCGCGCCAAGAACTACCAGCTCGCGTTCACCGAGCCGTTCCTCTTCGATCGTCCGATGACGGCCGGCATCGATCTCTTCGCGCGCGAGATTCGGTACGAGGGGCAGTTCACGCAGGCGTCGACGGGCGGCAACCTCGTCTTCGGCTTCCAGGTCGCGAACTACTCGCGGATGTTCATCAACTACAGCTACGAGCAGGTGAAGGTCAAGGAGCTGAACCCGCTCTACCAGGATCCGCTCGTGCTCGCGGGCAACCCGTTCCTCTACGATTCGCTGCTCATCGGCCAAGGCGGCCAGCGCACGATCAGCAAGATCGGTCCGAGCTTCGTGTTCAACACGGTCGACCACCCGATCTTCCCGACGAGCGGCACGCGCTACACGCTGTCGATGGATTTCGCGGGGGTCGGCGGCAACACGAATTTCTACAATCCGCGCGCGGAAGGCATCTGGTACTTCCCGCTCGGCGCGAAGCGGCGCACCTCGCTCGGGTTCCGCGTGCAAGGGGAATACATCTCGCCCTACGGCAGCACGACGGAGCTGCCGATCTTCGAGAAGCTGTTCCTCGGCGGCGAGTACAGCATGCGGGGCTTCGATCTGCGGACCGTCGGCCCGCGCGATCAGGCGACCGGGCTCGTGGTGGGCGGCAACAAGAGCCTGCTCTTCAACGCGGAATACCTGATCAGCATCGCCGGACCCGTCCGCCTCGTGCTGTTCTACGACGTCGGCCAGGTGCGCGATCGCGGCGAGAAGTTCTCGTTGAAGGAGCCGGTGACGCAGACGACGGTGCCGGGCGCGCTCATCCCGAATTCGGGCGATTTCTACACCGTGCTGAATCCGTTCACGAGCGGGTTCGATCCGTTGACGGAAGTGATCGGCGAGCGCAGCGCGTTCAAGTCGTCGACCGGCGCCGAGATCCGGTTCTTCATGCCCGTGCTGAACGTGCCGTTCCGGCTGATTTTCGCGGCCAATCCATCGCGCGGCGGCGTGCTGGACAACAACCTCCGGCCGGAAAAGAAGTGGAAGTTCCGCTTCGCGGTCGGCTCGACGTTCTAAGCTAGAATGTTGGGCTGACCCGGATAGCCAATAATCGAAAGGGACTCATTTCATGAGAGTGCTGAAGATGCTGATAGTCGTCGCGGCGGTCACCGCGATTACCGTCGGACCCGCGCTGGCGCAGACCACTCCACCGGCACAGCCGACGAAGCCGCCGACCACGCCGGCGCCCGCGCCGCCGGCCGCAACGGCCGAAGCGCCGCGCCCGTATCCGGAGGGCGCGAAGATCGCCTACATCGACATTCAGGCGGTCGCGTCCACCTCGGTCGACGGCAAAGCCGCGACGGCCAAGCTGCAGGAGCTCGAGAAAAAGAAGGTCGCCGAGATCCAGGCGAAGAACAAGCAGCTCGAAGACGCGCGCACGAAGCAGCAGACCAGCTCGGGCATCATGAACGACAACGCGCGGCTCGCGCTCGAGAAGGAAGTCGACAAGCTGACGCGTGAAGTGCAGTTCCTCCAGCAGGAGGCGCAGTCGGACCGGCAGGCGCTCCAGAACGAGCTTCAGATCGAGTTCCAGCGGAAGCTGACGCCCGTCCTCGACGCGATCGGCAAGGAGAAGGGCCTCCACATGTTGTTCGACATTCAGAACAACGGTGCGATGTGGGTCGACACCGGGCTCGATCTGACGCAGGAAGTCATCAAGCGGCTCGACGCCGCGAGCAAGACGGCGCCGAAGAAGTAGTCGCCGGCCTGTGTCGCTCAGCATCCCCGACGCCATCGATCGATTCTGCTACAGGTATCCCTCGGCGCTCGTGGATGCCGTGTTGGAGCACGAGCCGGGGAAGCGGCTCGTCGCGGTCAAGAACGTCAGCGTCAGCGAGGATTTCTTCCAGGGGCATTTCCCCGGCACGCCGTTGATGCCCGGCGTGCTCTTGATTGAAACGCTCGCGCAGGCGGCCGCGCTGCTGCTGGTGCAATCACCCGACGGGCGGCCATCCGGCCGCGCGTATCTCCGCGGCGTCGACAACGCGAAATTCCGTCGACAGGTTGTGCCCGGCGATCGGCTGCGCCTCGAGGTCACGCTCGGCGCGCGGCGATCGCGCCTCGCGCGCGCGCACGCGGTCGCGTCGATCGACGAAGCGGTCGTGGCGGAAGCGGAGCTGGTCATGGCGCTCGCGCCCGAAGCGGCACCGGGCTCCAGGCCCGGCGTGTCGGTCGATCCGACGGCGATCGTGCACCCTGGCGCGACGATTGGTCCGGGCAGCGTGATCGGGCCGCATGCGATTCTCGGCGAGCACGTCGTCCTCGGGCGAGACTGCCGCGTCGGCGCGTCGAGCGTCATCGACGGATGGACCGAGATCGGCGACGGGAATCAGGTGTTCCCGTTCGCGTCGATCGGACTCATTCCGCAGGATCTCAAGTTCAAGGGAGAGAAGACGCGGCTCGCGATCGGGCACCGCAACGTGTTCCGCGAGTTCGTCACGATTCACCGCGGCACCGAAGGGGGCGGCGGCGTCACGGAGATCGGCGACCACAACGTGTTCATGGCGTACGCGCACATCGCGCACGACTGCCACGTCGGGAACCACACGATCTTCGGGAATGCCGCGACGCTCGGCGGGCACGTCACCGTCGAGGACTTCGCCGCGGTGAGCGCGTTCTCGGGCGTCCACCAGTTCTGCCGCGTCGGCCGTCACGCGTTCATCGGCGGCTATTCGGTCGTGACGAAGGACGCGCTGCCGTTCGCGAAGACGGTCGGCAATCGCGCCAGGATCTACGGCTTGAACACGATCGGCCTCGAGCGGCGGAAGTTCTCGAAGGACGCCATCAGCAAGCTCCGCCGGGCGTTTCGATATCTCGTGCACTCGAACACGAGCCGCGCGCTCGCGCAGATCGCGCGCGATCCGTCGCTGCGCTGCGACGAAGTGGATTACCTCACCGAATTCATCCGCACGTCCAGCCGAGGCGTCGGCTTGCGTCGGCCCAGTCGAAGGCTCGAGGAACTCGTCGAAGAGTAGATCCCGGACCCCGGATCCCGGATCCCGGACCCCGAATCCCGAACCCCGGATCCCGGACCCCGACAGCGAAGATCTAGTTGTGGACGACCGTGACGGTATAGCTGACGGGATTCGCCGTGAGCGCGCCGTTCGGATCGTGGAGCTTTACGCACAGGCTCGCGGCGCTTTGCGTGCTCGCGGTGAACGCGCTGCCGGTCGTGGCGACGTCGTTCGACAGGACCGCCGAGCACGTGACGGTGTTCCAGGTTCCCATCTGAAAGCCCAGGACTGAGCCGGTCGCAGGATCGAGCGACGTGATGGTGGCCGTGACGGTCCCGGCCGCGGTCGCGCTGAACGAGTGTGTAACCGAGCCGTTCAGATTGACCGTCCCGGTGAAGGTTTCGGTGATCGGATTGGTCGCCGGCGGCGTTGGCGCGGTCGACGGACCGTTATCGCAGCCGCTGAGCGCGGCTGCCGCGACGAGCACAGTTGCAAGCATCACAAACGTTCGGCGCATCTGCTCTCCCACACACACTCGAACCGGCGCTGGCTATCCGCCTATTGTATCCCGGAGCCCGCAGGCCCCGGCCGCGCCGATTCATTCTGATAGACTGAGACGCTGCGGACGGCCATCCGGCCGGGCGGTGCGGCAGCCATCAATGAGCAAGGTAGGGTTGATCGCCGGCAACGGCCGGTTTCCGTTCCTGGCCCTTCAGGGGGCGAAGAGTCTCGGCCATGACGTCACCGTCGTTGCGGTGAAAGAAGAGGCATTTCCGGAGCTGGAGAGCGCCGCGCGCGACGCGGGCGCCGAGCTCCATTGGGTCTCGCTCGGGCACCTCGGCCGCTGCATCAAGATCCTCAAGTCCGCCGGCATCTCCCGCGCCGTCATGGCGGGTCAGGTCAAGCACGTCAAGATTTTCTCGCTCTTCTCCGGCATCATTCCGGATCCGACGCTGCTCTCGGTGCTCCGCCGCATCAAGTCGCGCAACACGGACGCGCTCATCAGCGCGGTCGCCGACGTCCTGCGCGACGAGGGCATCGAGCTCCTGAACTCGACCGCCTTCCTCGAGCCGCTGCTCGCGCGCGCCGGCGTGTTGACCGATCGCGGGCCGACCGACGAGGAATTGTCGGATTTCGCGTTCGGCTACCGGATGGCCGATGCGATTGCCGCGCTCGACATCGGCCAGACGATCGTCGTCAAGGACAAGGCGGTCGTGGCGGTGGAAGCGATGGAGGGGACCGACGCCGTCATCGCGCGCGCCGGTCAGCTCGCCGGTCCCGGGGCACGCATCGTCAAGGTGGCGAAGCCGAATCAGGACATGCGGTTCGACGTGCCCGTCGTCGGCGTAGCGACGATTCACGCGATGCGCGGCGCGGGCGCGACCGCGCTCTCGATCGACGCGGAGCGCACGCTCGTGCTCGACGGATCGCAGGTGTTCGCGGCCGCGAACGACGCGAAGATCGCGATCGTCGGCCGGGCCCTTCGACAGAGCTCAGGCCCGGGAGCCGCGTGAGCACTGACGTGAACGTCGGCGTCATCGGCGTCGGGCACCTCGGCAAACACCACGCCCGCATCGCGTCGGCGCTCGACGGCGTTCGGTTGGTTGCCGTCGTCGACAAGATTCCCGAGCGCGCGGCGGAGGTCGCGGCCGCGTCCGCGACGAAAGGGCTCACCGACAGCCGCGAGCTTCTCGGCGGCGTCGATGCGGTCACGATCGCCGTGCCGACCGAGCTGCATCGCGACATCGCGATGCCGTTTCTCGAGCGCGGCGTCGGCGTGCTGGTCGAGAAGCCGATGGCGCGCTCGCTCGCGGAGGCGGACGAGATGATTGCGGCCGCGCGTGCATCGGGCGCGACGCTCGCCGTCGGACACACGGAGCGCTACAACCCGGCGGTCGCCGCGGTGATGCCGCTCGTGACGTCTCCGCGCTTCATCGAAGTGCACCGCCTGGGCGTGTTTCCCGATCGCAGCCTCGACATCGACGTCGTCTTCGATCTGATGATTCACGATCTCGACGTGATCCTGTCGCTCGTCCGGTCTGAGGTCACATCGGTCGAAGCGGTTGGCGTGCCGGTGTTGACGCCGAAGTACGACATCGCCAACGCGCGGCTGCGGTTTGCCTCCGGTTGCATCGCGAACGTGACGGCGAGCCGGATCAGCAAAGATCGCGTGCGGAAGATCCGCTTCTTTCAGCCGGACGCGTATCTGTCGATCGATTATGCGGCGCAGGAGGTCGAGGGCTGGCGCCTCGTCAGGCGCGACGGCGCGCGCCCCGCCATCGAGGGCGGACCGATTCCCGTCCAGCGCGACGAGCCGCTGCGCGCCGAGCTCGCAGACTTCGTCCGCGCCGTGCGCGACCGATCGACGCCGCGCGTCGACGGTCCGGCCGGACGCCGCGCGCTGGCATTGGCGACGGCGATTGCTGAGAAGATGGAAAGCGTATAAGTCGCGGATCGCGGACCGCGGACAGCGGACAGCGGACCGCGGACAGCGGACCGCGGACCGCGGACAGCGGAGCAAGCGTGTTCAAGGATCTCCACCACTTCATCGCCACGCTCGACAAGGAACGGGAGCTCGCGCGGATCGCCGAGCCGGTCAGCCCCGATCTCGAGATCTGCGCCGTCACGGATCGCGCGTCGAAGTCGCCGGGTGGCGGACCGGGTCTGCTCTTCGAGACGCCGACCGGCTTCGACATGCCCGTTGCGATCAACCTGTTCGGCTCGATGAAGCGGATGTGTCTCGCCCTCGGCGTGAGCACGCTCGACGATCTCGCGCACGAGATCGACGAGCTCGCGACGCCGAAGATGCCCGGCGGCATTCTCGATGCGTTGAAGATGCTCCCAATGGTCAACAGGCTCAGGGATCTGATGCCGAAGACCGTCAACGATGCGCCGTGTCAGGAGGTCGTGGAAAAGGGCGGCTCGCTCGATGGCATCCCGGTTCTGAAATGCTGGCCGGACGATGGCGGGCCGTACATCACGCTGCCGATGGTCTTCACGAAGGACCCGGAGACCGGCGTGCGCAACATCGGCACCTATCGCATGCAGGTGTTCGACAACCGATCGACGGGCATGCATTGGCAGCAGCACAAAGGCGGCGCGCAGCACTACCGCGTGGCGGAGCGGCGCGGTCAACGACTGCCCGTCGCCGTCGCGCTCGGACCGGATCCCGCCCTGGCGTACGCGGCGACGGCGCCGATGCCCGAGGGGCTCGACGAGCTGCTGCTCGCGGGGTTCCTGCGTCGTGAGCGCGTCGAGCTCGTCAAGTGCGTGACCGTCGACCTCGAGGTGCCCGCGAACGCGCAGATCGTGCTCGAGGGATACGTCGAGCCCGGCGAGCGCCGGCGCGAAGGTCCGTTCGGCGATCACACCGGTTTCTACTCGCATCCCGACGATTACCCGGTGTTTCACCTGACGTGCGTGACGCGCCGCACGCGTCCCGTGTATCTCACGACCGTCGTCGGCATTCCGCCGATGGAGGACTACTTTCTCGGCAAGGCGAGCGAGCGAATCTTCCTTCCGCTCATTCGCAAGACGGTGCCGGAAATCGTCGACATGCACTTTCCGGCCGCGGGTATCTTCCACAACATCGTCATCATCTCGATCGACAAGCGCTACCCGGGCCACGCGCGAAAAATCATGAACGCGTGCTGGGGCTTGGGGCAGCTGATGTTCTCGAAGACGATCGTCGTCGTCGACAAGGACGTCGACGTGCAGAACGAGAGCGAGGTCGCGTGGATCGTCGGAACGCACTACGATCCCGAGCGCGACATCCAGTTCACGCGCGGACCCGTCGACGATCTGGATGATGCGAGCGATCTGCACGCATACGGGAGCAAGATGGGCATCGACGCGACGAGGAAGTGGCCGTCGGAAGGATTCAAGCGGCCTTGGCCGAAGAAGATCGCGACCTCGGAGAACGCGGCGCGAAGGGCCGACGAGATTTGGCAGAGGATCGGCAAGGGCTGGCGGCCGTGACCGGGGAGTCGGGATCGAACGCCGCAGCTCTGCTCTCGACGCCGGATCTGATCGCCGTCGGCGTCCAAGGGGATGACGTACGGCGCCGCATGCACGGCGCGAGAACGACGTTCGTGCGCGTCTTCGAAGTTCACGTCGACGCGCCTATCTCAGTGCTCCCGTCCGGCGTGTCCGCCGGCGAGTTCAGGATCGTCGGCAAGCCGGCGACGGTCGAGGCCGCCGCGGGCGCGGTTCGTTCGACCGTGGCGTTGGCGAATCGTCGAGCCCCGGTGACGGGTTTCTCGCTCGCCGATCTTCGCGCGCTCGCATCGAGCGAGAGCGATTTCGCGGCGCTGTGCCGGCAACTCCGCGATCTCGGCATGACGGCGGTTGCCGATACACCGCTCGACATGTTTCTCGACGGGTCGGGCGCCGAAGAAAACGTGCGATCGGCGAGAGCCGCGGATTTGAGCGTGTGCCGGTTGACCGTGCACGCGCAACCCGCATCGGGGTCCGGTGAAATGGAAGCGCGTCTCGCGATGGTCGAGCGCGCGCGGCGTCTGCAGGTCGAGCTGTCCGGGTTTCGCGCGTTTGCGCCGCTCTCGCGGACGATGTCGATCGCCGCGCCGACAACCGGGTATCAAGATATCCGCCAGATTGCGCTCGCCCGCGTGGTCGTCGACAACATTCCGTCCATTCAGGTCGACTGGCCGCTGTACGGACCGAAGCTCGCGCAAGTCGCCTTGACGGTGGGAGCGGACGATGTCGACGGCGTCGCGGCGCACGATCCGGGCGCTCTCGGCACGCGCCGCAGTCCGCTCGAGGAGATCAAGAACAACATCCGCGCGGCGGCGCTCGAGCCGGTCGAGCGCGACGCCAGCTTCAGCATGATCACCTGATGTCGACCACTCGTCTCGGCGCCGTCGACTACCTCAACGCGCGCCCCCTCGTGTTTGGCCTGGAGCTCAGAAGCGATCTCTTCAGCCTGCGATTCGACGTTCCCTCGAAATGCGCGGCGCTCCTGCACGAAGGCTCGATCGACGTCGGCATGATTCCATCGATCGAGTACCAGCGCGGAACGTCGCCGTATCGCATCGTTGGAGACCTCGGCATCGTGTCCGACGGCGCCGTCGCCTCGGTCGCGATCTTCACGTCGCGTCCGATCGAGCAGCTCCGGTGCATCGCCGTCGACACCAGCTCGCGGACGTCGGCAGGGCTCACCGGACTTCTCTGCCGTGAAGTGTTCGCGATCGATCCGGATTTCGTACCGATGCCGCCCTCGATCGATCTCATGCTCGCGCGCTGCGATGCCGCGCTCGTCATCGGCGATCCCGCGTTGTATCTGGATCACGAAGCGAAGGGGTTGGCGAGGATCGATCTCGGCGAGCAATGGCTGCGTTTGACGGGACTGCCGTTCGTCTGGGCCTTCTGGGCGGGCCGGCCCGGCGTGCTGTCGCCCGATGCCCTCGCGGCGTTGACGGCCGCGCGCGATGCGGGCGTCGCCGGCTCCGACGAGATTGCGGATGCGTATTGCGGTCCTGGGCGATCCGCCCTCGGCCGCGCGTATTTGAGGGAGAATATCCGGTATACGCTCGACGAGCGGGCCGAGGCCGGTTTGCGCAAGTACTACGAGCTTGCAGCCACGCACGGCCTCATCGACGTCGCGCGCCCGCCGGCGTTCTATTGATTGCCGACGCGTGGAGCGTCCGGCTTGGCCGGACCTGAAACATCATCGATGTCCATCGAGCAGATCGCGGTGAAAGTGCGGGACGGCCAGCGCGTCGATCGCGCCGAGGCGCTTGAGCTGTACCTGCACGCGCCGACGCCGCTGCTCGCGCAGCTCGCGGACGCCGTCCGCGCGCGCAAGCACCCGGATCGCGTGGTCACCTACATCATCGACCGCAACGTCAACTACACGAACGTCTGCGTCGCGCGGTGCAACTTCTGCGCGTTCTACCGGCCCGTCGGATCGCCGGAAGGCTACGTGCTCGGGTTCGCGGAGATCTTTCGCAAGATCGACGAAACGATCGCGCTGGGGGGAGGGCAGCTCCTGCTGCAGGGCGGGCACAACCCGGATCTGCCGCTCGAATGGTACGAGGATCTGTTCCGCGCCGTGAAGGAGCGCTATCCCTCGTTTCGCCTGCACGCGCTCTCGCCGCCGGAAGTGATCCATCTCTCGCGCATGTCCCGGCTGCCGGTGCCGCAGGTCATCGACCGCTTGATCGCGGCGGGTCTCGACAGCATTCCGGGTGGCGGCGCCGAGATCCTCGTCGACCGCGTGCGCCGGCTGCTGAACTGCTACGGCAAGGCGACCGCCGACGAATGGCTCGAGGTGATGCGTCAAGCGCACCTGAAAGGTCTACGTACGACCGCCACGATGATGTATGGCACCGTCGAGACGATGGAGGAGCGGCTGGAGCATCTGTTCAGGCTGCGGGACGTGCAGGACGAGACGGGCGGCTTCACGGCGTTCATCACGTGGAGCTATCAGCCGGAGCACACCGAGCTCGGCGGCGGCGAGGCGACGGGCGTCGAGTACCTCCGCACGCTCGCAATCGCGCGAATCGTGCTCGACAACTTCGACAATCTGCAGGCCTCCTGGGTCACGCAGGGAGGCAAGGTCGGTCAGCTGAGCCTCGCGTACGGCTCGAACGACATGGGCAGCGTGATGATCGAGGAGAACGTCGTCCGCGCCGCCGGCGCGAGCTACTGCATGGACGAGATCGAAATCGTGCGCAACATCGAGGATGCCGGGTTCGTCGCGAAGCGCCGCACCATGCACTACGAGATCCTCGGCGATCCGATCTTCCGCGAGCGGGCGGTGCCGCGCATGCTGGAGCTCGCGGTCGCGCGCGCCGACGGCGACTCGACCCGCGCACCGGAAGTCGTCAACTATCCGGCCCGCAGCGCCGCCGAGAAGAAAGCCCGCCTGACCGGTCACTGAGACCGGCTGCATGTTCCACCTTTATCGCGCAGCGTGGGTCCTGCCGATCGACGCGCCACCCATCCGCGACGGCTGGGTCGCAACCGATGACGGCCGGGTCGTTGGCGTCGGCGCTGGCGAGCCGTATCGCGATTGGAACCATTTCGCGATCCTTCCCGGACTCATCAACGCGCACACGCATCTTGAGCTGTCGTGGATGGCGGGCAAGGTGCCGCGGTGCGACTCGATGGGCGCGTGGATTCGTGAGCTGATGGCGCTCCGGCGCGGTTCGCCACCGCCGGAGCACGTTCAGCGGCAAGCCGCAGCGGACGCGATCTCGAGTGCCCGCGCAACCGGGACGATCGCGTTCGGCGATATCGGCAACAGCTTCATCGGCGCCGACGTGCTCGCGGAGGCCGGCGTTGCATCAGTGCTCTTCCACGAGCTGATTGGGTTCGGTGCGGCTGACGCGCGTGCGCGTGCAAGCGAAGGGGCGGTGCGCGTCATAGAGAACGTGCGTCCGCCCGTGCGGCCCGGGCTCGCGCCGCATGCGCCGTACTCGGTGTCGCCAGATCTCTTTCGCGCGATTGCCGACGAAGCCGCGGCGCATCGACTCCCGTCTTCGGTTCATCTCGGCGAATCGCCGGACGAAATCGAATTCATCATGACGGGGCGAGGTGAGATCGCCGCGACGCTGAAGCACCTTGGCGCGTGGAACGAGTCGTGGTCGGCCCCGGGCGTCGATCCCGCGGAATACCTGGACTCTCTCGGAGTGCTGACGGACAGGCTGCTCGTCGTGCATGCGACGCAGCTTCGACGGTCCGCGCTCGACCGGCTGGCGAACCGCGGATGCGTCATCGTGAGCTGCCCGCGCAGCAATCGGTGGGTGGGCGCCGGCGATCCTCCGGTCGACGATTTCTATGCCTCGGGAGCGGCGGTGACCTTCGGCACCGACAGTCTCGCGAGCGCGCCGGATCTCGACATGTTCGCGGAGCTCGCGGCGGCGCGCGCCATCTCCACCGTGCCCGCGGCACGACTGCTCGAGAGCGCGACGCTCACGGCCGCCCGCGCGCTTGGCCTCGATGCCGACCTGGGTTCGATTACCGCCGGCAAACGCGCGGCGCTCCTCGCCGTCCAGATCCCGCCGGATGTTGACGATGTGGAAGAATACCTGGTGCGGGGAGTGCCGGAAGCGGACATCAGCTGGTTGACCACGTGAGCCGCCTGAAAACATACGCGTCGTTCGTCCGGTTCAGCCACAGCGTGTTCGCGCTGCCGTTCGCGCTGACGGGCGCGCTCCTCGCGCTTCATCGCCAGGGCACGTGGACGGCGCGATCGATCGCGTGGCAGCTCGTGTGGATCGTCGTGGCGATGGTTGCCGCGCGAAGCGCCGCGATGGGGTTCAACCGCCTCGCGGACGCGCGCTACGATGCGCTCAATCCGCGGACCGCGTCCCGCGAACTGCCGCGCGGCGCGATGACGACGATGGAGGCGATGGCGTTCGTTGTCGTGTGGTCGATCGTGTTCGTGTTCGCGGCCTGGAATCTCAGCACGTTGTGCTTCATCCTCTCGCCGGTCGCGCTGGCGATCGTGTTCTGGTATTCGCTTGCGAAGCGCGTCACGAACTACACGCAGCTGTTTCTCGGATTGGCGATGGCCGTCGCGCCGGTCGGCGGCTGGCTCGCCGCGGGCGGGCGAGGCGGCTGGGAGCCGTGGCTGCTCGGCCTCGCGATCGGCACGTGGGTCGGCGGCTTCGACGTTCTCTATGCGTGTCAGGATCTCGACTTCGATCGCGCCCACGGGCTGCGGTCGATCCCCGTGCGGTTCGGCTTGCGCGGCGCGCTCGTGATTTCGCGCGCGCTGCACGTGGTCACCGTGATCTGCCTCGCGCTTCTCGGCGCGGTCACCAACCTGAACTGGATCTACCTTGCCGGCGTGGCGGGCGTCGCGGTGCTGCTCGCGTGGGAGCAGTCGATGGTGAGCGAGCACGATTTGTCGCAGGTCAAACGCGCGTTCGACCTCAACGGGTATGTCGGCATTCTGTATCTCACGGCAACGGCGGCGGCGGTGTATTTGACATGAGCACGCGAACCATCGCGCTGGCGATCACCGGCGCGAGCGGCGCGGTCTACGCGACGCGAACGCTCGCGGCGCTGCTCGAGCGCGGCTGCCGGGTCGAGCTCGTCGTCTCCGAGTACGGGCGACGTCTGCTGCGCGACGAATTGGGCGACGCCGCGGCGATCGACAAGCTGATGGAGTATCTCGTCGCGAAGTACGGCGACGGCGTGCGCGCGGGCGCGTATACGCTGCACTCGAACAAGGATCTCGGCGCCAAGATCGCGAGCGGCAGCCAGGATTGCGAGGCGATGGCGATCGTGCCGTGCTCGATGAAGACGCTGGCGGGCGTCGCCCACGGGCTGTCGCGGAATCTCGTCGAGCGCGCCGCGGATGTGATGTTGAAGGAGCGCCGGCCCCTCGTGATCGTTCCCCGCGAGACGCCGATGAGCCTTCCGCAGCTCCGCAACATGGTGCTGTGCGCGGAAGCCGGAGCGATCGTGATGCCGGCCATGCCTGGCTTCTACCAGCTGCCGAAGACGCTCGACGATCTCGCGGACTTCATGACCGGAAAGATCGTCACGGCGCTGGGATTCGCGCACGATCTCTATCCCCCCTGGAAAGGCTGATCGAGGATCGTGTGGCCGACGCTCCCGACAAGACGCCGTCGCGCATCGCGGGGATGTTCGATGCGATCGCGCCGCGCTACGATCTGCTGAACCACGTCTTGAGCGCGGGCCTCGACACGCGCTGGCGCAACATCGCGGTCGATGCGCTCGCGCTGCAGCCAGGATCCGTCGTCCTCGACGTCTGCACCGGAACGGGCGATTTGGCGATCGCGACGGCGCGCCGCGTTCCGCGATCGTCGATCGTAGGCGTCGACTTCGCGGGCGAGATGCTGCGGTTGGGGCTGATGAAGGTGCGGCGAATCGGTCTGGCGGATCGGATTCATCTCGCGCGCGGCGATGCCGCACGGCTTCCGATCGGGAACGGTTCCGTTGACGCCGCGACGATTGCGTTCGGGATCAGGAACGTCGCCGAACCGGAGCGCGCGCTTGCCGAGATCGCGCGGGTGATGCGGCCGTCCGGCCGGCTCGCCATTCTCGAGTTCGGCCAGCCGGCGATTCCCGGCATCCGCACGATGTACTCCTGGTATTTCCGCTACCTGCTTCCGGCGGTGGGGCGGCTCGTGTCGAGGCACACGAGCGCGTATTCGTATCTGCCGGCATCGGTGGGCACGTTTCCGCCGCCCGCTGAGTTCGCGCGCACGATCGCGCGCCATGGATTTTCACACGTTTCGGCCGTCTCTCTCTCGTTTGGCATCGTCTATCTGTACGTCGCGGAACGCGGCTGAGCCGGGAAGCACCGCTTCGCTGCTATAATCCATAAGTTCCTGATGTACTTCGACTTCGACGACCGCCGCCCGGATACTCCGAGGATCATGCAGCCGATCTCCAGGCGCGAGGTCGTTCTGCTGACGATCAATCTGCACGCGCTCGTCGTGATCGCGATGCTGCTCGGTCCGAAGATTCCCTGGGTGCGCGCGGCGATCGAGCGCCAACAGCAGCAGGCACAGGAACAACTGAAGGCGGAGCTGGAACGCCAGCGCGAGCGCGCGCGGTTCGTCTTCCTGCAGCCGCGCATCGACATGACGTCGCCGAAGCCGCCGCCGCGCGCGGATTTGTCGGATCTGGATCGTCAGGCGCGCACCATGCAGCGCGCGCCCGCTCCAACCAACCCGCTGCCGTTCTCGCGCGGCAATTCCGCCGAACGGATCGAAGCCGTTCCGCCTGCGGCCGCACCCGCTCCCACGCCCGCGCCGGAGCCTTCCAACGGCAACAGTGAAGCGCCCAAGCCACCGCCCTTGCCGGATTCGTTGATCGCGCCGCCGCGCGCGGAAACGTCGAAGCAGGCGGATGCCCGCGGTCCCGCGGTCGGCGTCATCGCCGACGCGATTCGCAACGTGCAGCGGTACGCGCAGCAGGAGAATTTCGCGAACTTGCGCGGCGGGCAGGATCAAACGCTTGGCGAGTCGATCCAGTTCGACAGCAAAGGCGTCGAGTTCGGTCCGTGGCTGGCGCGGTTCATCGCCCAGGTGCGCAGCAACTGGCTGCCGCTCATTCCGCAGGCGGCGATGGTGATGCACGGCAACACGTCGATTGCGTTCGTCGTGCACCGCGACGGCCGCATCACCGACGTCGTCATCGCGCGGCCGTCGGACGTGGACGCCTTCACCAAGGCCGCGCGAGGCGCCATCCTGATGTCGAATCCGACCTTGGCCCTTCCGCGCGAGTTCCCCGACGACCGGATGCCGATGATGGTGACGTTCTTCTACAACGAGCAACCGCCCGGCCGATGACCTGGCCCTCGCGAACCCAACAGATCGGACTCATCCTCGTGCTGACGGTTCTCGTGCTGATCGCGCTGGCGCGAGCCGCCGGTCTGTGACCGCGCACCCGCTCGTCGCGATTGTCGGTCCGACGGCGACCGGGAAGAGCGCGCTCGGCATCGCGCTCGCGCGCGCGTTCGGCGGCGAGATCGTGAGCTGCGATTCGACCGCGGTGTATCGCGGGTTCGACATCGGCACCGATAAAGTCCCGCTCTCCGAGCGGCGCGGCGTGCCGCATCACATGATCGACGTGGCGGATCCGCTCGAGGAATACTCGGCGGCGCGCTACGCGAAAGAGGCGGCAGCGGTCATTCGCGAGATCACGCAGCGCGGCCGCTTGCCGATTCTCGTCGGGGGCACGGGCCTCTACTACCGCGCGGTGACCCGCGGATTCTTTCCCGGACCCGCGCGCGACACCGCGCTGCGCGCGCGATTGACGCGCATCGCCGGGCGCCGCGGCTCGGATTGTCTCCATCGCTGGCTGCGCCGCGTCGATCCGCCGTCGGCGGAGCGCATCCAACCTCGCGATCTGAAGCGGCTCGTTCGCGCGCTGGAGGTGTACTACCTCACCGGCCGTCCGCTCACCCATCACTTCGCGTCGACGGAGCCGCCGCTGCCCGACTATGTGGTGACGGCGCTCGCGCTGCGGATTCCGCTGGAGGCGACTGCCGAACGCGTCGCGCGGCGCGTGGATCTGCAGTTCCAGCAGGGCTTGATGGACGAGGTCCGCGGGCTGCTCGCGGCCGGCGTGCCGCCGACTGCGCATCCTTTCAGCGGCCTGGTGTACCGGCAGGCGCTGGAACTGCTGCGCGGCGTGCGCGACGAAGCGGCGACGCGCGAGCTCATCGCGCGCGAGAATCGGCGGTACTCGCGCCGGCAGTTGATCTGGTTCCGGAAAGAGCCTAATCTACAGTGGATTTACGCCGCCGGCGAACGCGAGGACACTCAGCAGCACGCTGCCCGCGCCCTTGCAGGTGCTGGTCTCGAGAGGCGCGTAGTTGGAGAGTAGTTGGAGACGCTCGCTGATGGCCCAGACACGTGAGTCGAAACCAGCATCCGCTCAGCCCAATATCCAGGATGTCTTTCTGAACCACGCCCGCCGCGAGAAGCTGCCCGTGCAGATTCGGCTGATGGACGGCACCGACTTCGAGGGACGCGTCAAGAATTTCGATCGCTTCGCCGTGATCGTGGAGCACAGCGGCGCCGATCACATGATCTTCAAGCACGCCATCGCCGCGATCCGATCGACGCGGCCGATCAGCAACTACTACTCGAGCCACGAGGCGTAGCGCCACGAATACGGCCAGCTCGGCTCGCGTCCGTCCCCATCGCGTCATCCTGATCGTGCTCGACAGCGTCGGCGCTGGAGAGCTGCCCGATGCGGCGTCGTACGGCGATCAGGGGAGCGATACGATCGGCAACATCTCTCGCGTGATTCCGCTGCGCGTCCCGACGCTGCGGACCCTTGGCCTCGCGCGCGTCACATCGGTCGCCGACACGACCGGTGGATCGCGACCGATCGCCGCGTTCGGCAGGATGGCCGAGGCCTCACCCGGCAAAGATTCCGTCACGGGCCATTGGGAGCTCGCCGGTCTCGTCCTCGATCGCGCGTTCCCCGTCTTCCCGAACGGGTTTCCACCGGAGATCGTCGGCGCGTTCGAGCGGCGCATCGGCCGCGCGACGCTGGGCAATAAGGCCGCGTCCGGCACCGTCGTGATCGATGAGCTCGGTCCGGAACACATGCGGACGGGTTTCCCAATCGTCTACACGTCCGCCGACAGTGTGTTTCAGATCGCCGCGCACGAAGCTGTCATCCCGGTCGCGCAGCTGTACGATTTTTGCGCGATCGCGTTCGACCTCGTCGCGAAGGGCATGGGGGTTGGACGTGTCATCGCGAGGCCGTTCGTGGGCGCGCCCGGCGCGTTTCAGCGGACGGCCAACCGCCGCGATTTCGCGGTCACGCCGTACGCGCCGACGGTCCTCGACGCGTTGACGGACGCCGGCATTCACGTGGAGGCCATCGGGAAGATCGAGGATCTGTTCGCCCGCCGGGGGATTTCTGCCGCTGTGCACACCACCAGCGACGATCACGGGATGAACGAGGTCGAACGGGCGCTCGACACTGTCCGCCATGGACTCATCTTCGCGAACCTCGTCGACTTCGATACGGTGTACGGGCACCGCAACGATCCCAAAGGATACGCGGCTAACCTCGAGCGATTCGATGCCCGCTTGTCGGCGCTGCTGCCGCGGCTCGCGCCCGGCGACATATTGATCCTGACCGCCGATCACGGCAACGATCCCACCACCCCGAGCACCGATCATTCGCGTGAGCACGTGCCCCTCTTCGTATATGGATCGTCGATCCGCCCGGCTGTCGATCTCGGCGTGCGAAAGACATTTGCCGACGTCGGTCAAACCATCGCGGATGTGTTTTCGGTCGGACCGCTGACACATGGAACCAGCTTTCTGGAGGACGTGCTGGTCTAAGGTATGGCTGTGCAGCCCAACGATCGTTTGGTGACGACGGGCATCCGGGAGCAGCTCGAGAGGCGGGAGCGTGAGATCCTCGCGCCGCAGGCGGCCAAGAGCGCGGATAGCCGCGGTCGCGTGCGGCCCGAGCCGGAGGATCCGATCCGCCCGGCGTTCCAGCGCGATCGCGACCGCATCATTCATTCCAAAGCGTTCAGGCGCCTCAAGCACAAGACGCAAGTGTTCTTCGCGCCGACAGGGGATCACTATCGGACGCGCCTCACGCACACGCTCGAGGTGTCGCAGATCGCCCGCACGATCGCGAAAGTGCTTCGTCTCAACGAAGAGCTGACCGAGGCGATCGCCCTCGGCCACGATCTCGGCCACACACCGTTCGGTCACGCCGGCGAGCGCGTGTTGAACTCGCTCGTCGACGGCGGCTTCAATCACTACGAGCAGAGCCTGCGCATCGTCGACGTCCTCGAGAACGACGGTCAGGGGCTCAATCTGACGTGGGAAGTGCGCGACGGAATCGCGCGGCATTCGAAAGGGAAGAGCGGTACGCCGGTCGGCGCGGATCCCGAGCATCGCGCGACCACGATCGAGGGCCAGATCGCGCGGGTGGCCGACATCGTCGCTTATGTGAATCACGACATCGACGATTCGGTTCGCGCCGGGATTCTGGACCCGGAGACGCTCCCGCGCGAGCGGGTCGACGTGCTCGGCCGCACGTCGTCGGAGCGGATCGGGCGAATGGTGACCGACGTCGTGCTGGAAACGATCGCAGGCGGCATGACCGAGATCCGCATGAGCGAGCCGATCCTTCAGGCGACCCTCGGCCTGCGGAGCTTTCTCTTCGACGCGGTCTACGAAAACGAAGTCGCGACCGCCGAATTCAAGAAAGCGGCTGGCATTCTGGGCGGACTCTGGGAGCGTGTGCGCGAGCGTCCGGATCAGTTCCTCGATCGCCGCACGATCGACGCGGACGGGGTCGATGCGGCGGCGCGCGACTTCATCGCCGGGATGACGGATCGCTACGCCGTCAGCCTCTACGAACAGCTCTTCATTCCCAAGCCCTGGGTTTCTTTGCGCGACTGATCCCCAGAACGCCTGATAAGCGCCCAGAATCCCGCACCTCTGGAAGGTGAGGTATAATCCAGGGTTGGCGCTATGCTGCTTGACCTCAACAAGTTGCACGGTCCGCGCGAGCACGTCGAGCGGACGCTGCCGCCGTCGACGTTCGATCCCCAGGATCCGGACTATCGCGTTGCCGGCCCGGTCGAGCTGTCGATGGATGTCGAGAAGGCAGGGGCCGATGCGTTTGCCGTGCGCGGGCGCGTCAGGGCGACGTTGGAATTGTCGTGCAGCCGGTGTCTCGAGCCGTTCGAGATTCCGGTCGATGCGGCGTTCGATCTGCGCTACGTGCCGCAGTCCGAGAATACCGGCGACGGCGAGCGTGAGATCGAGGAAGACGATCTGATCACCGCGTACTATCGCGACGGCATGCTGGACGTTCAGGAGTTGCTGCGCGAGCAGTTTCAACTCGCGCTGCCGATGAAGCCATTGTGCAGCGACGCGTGCCGGGGATTCTGCCCGCACTGCGGCGCGAACTTGAATCGAAACGACTGCGGCTGCGCGCCGGCCTGGGAAGATCCGCGGCTCGCGCCGCTGAAGCAGTTGCTGAGCCGAGAGAAGGAGAATTGAGATGCCCAATCCCAAACGCCGGCATTCGAAGGCCCGCACGGCGAAGCGCCGCACCCATGACGCGCTGAGCGCCGTGCCGTCCGGCGTCTGTCCGCAGTGTCAGGAAGCGAAGGCGCCGCACAAGGTGTGCTCGCACTGCGGCTACTACAAGGGCCGGCAGGTGCGGCCGGTGGAAGAGGCCTGAGCTCCGTTCGCTGACCGCCAACCCCATACCACATACGCATGCTCAGCATCGCTGTCGACGCGATGGGCGGCGACCACGCGCCGGAGGCGATCATCGCCGGAGCGCTGCTCGCGGCTCGGCGTCTGCAGATCGGACTGCTGCTCGTCGGGGATCGATCGGCGATCGAGCGGGAGCTCGCGCGCCACTCGGGCGCGAGCGCGATCGACATCCGTCTTCTTCACGCGCCCGATCGCATCGAGATGGCCGAGCCCGCCGCCGCGGCGCTGCGCCGGAAGCCGCAGTCGTCGATCCGGCTCGCGGCCGAAGCCGTGCGCGATCGGCAAGCATCCGCGCTCTTCACCGCGGGCCACACGGGCGCCGCCGTCATGGCGTCGCATGCGGCGTTCGGCAGGCTGTCCGGCGTCGATCGCCCCGCGCTCGCGACGATCATTCCAACGAGGCGCACGCCCGCCGTGCTCCTCGATTCGGGCGCGACCGTCGAGTGCCGGCCGCAGCACCTCGTGCAGTTCGCGATCATGGGGTCCGCGTACGCGCGCATCGCGCTCGGCTGCGCGACGCCGCGCGTCGGGCTCTTGTCGGTCGGCGAGGAGGAGAGCAAGGGCAACGAGCTGACGCGCGAGGCCCATCAGCTCCTCAAGTCCGCGCCCGTCACGTTCGTCGGCAACGTCGAGGGACGCGACGTCTACTCGGGTGAAGCGGACGTGATCGTGTGTGACGGCTTTACCGGCAACGTGACGTTGAAGATCAGCGAAGGCCTCGTCGAGACCGTCGAGCGCCTGCTGCTCGACGAGTTGTCGTCGACGGTGGGTACGCGCGTGGGCTATCTGCTCTCGCGGCAGGCGTTCCGCCGATTCCGCAAGCGCGTCGACTACTCCGAGTACGGCGGCGCGCCGCTCATCGGCCTCGACGGCTTGTGCGTGATCGGACACGGGCGCTCGTCCGTGAAGGCCGTGCGCAACGCGATCGCGATGGCGGTTCGCTGCGTCGACGATCGCCTGCTGGACAAACTCGAGCACGAGGTCGTCTCGACGCGATGATCGCATTCGTTTTCCCCGGACAAGGCGCGCAGAAGGTCGGCATGGGCAAGGCGCTCGCCGACGCGTTTCCGATTTGCCGGCATGCGTTCGACGAAGCGGACGCCGCGCTCGGCGATCCGTTGAGCCGTTTGTGCTTCGACGGCCCCGAGGAGCAGTTGCTGCTCACAGCAAATACGCAGCCCGCGATCCTCGCGGCGAGCGTCGCGGCGTGCCGCCTCGCGGAGTCGAAGGGCGTTCGAGCCGCGTTTGCCGCGGGACACAGCCTCGGCGAGTATTCGGCGCACGTCGCGGCCGGTACGATATCCTTCGCGGACGCGCTGCGGACGGTTCGCCGCCGCGGACAGTTCATGCAAGAGGCGGTTCCCGTCGGCGAAGGCGCGATGTCCGCCGTGCTCGGCCTCGATGCCGACGCGATCGCGCGCGTGTGCGCGGAGGCGGCCAGCGCGCTCGGCGGCCGCATCGTGTCCCCGGCCAACCTCAACGCGCCCGGCCAGGTCGTCATCGCGGGTCATCACGACGCGGTCGCGCGCGCCGGCGAGCTCGCTCGCGCGGCGGGCGCCAAGCGCGTGATCCCTCTCGCGGTCAGCGCGCCGTTCCACAGCGCGCTGATGAAGCCCGCCGAAACGCGCTTGGAGCCGGTGCTCCGATCGCTGCAGACGTCGGAGCCCCGCATCCCTGTCGTCGCGAACGTCGACGCGCAGCCGAAGCGCACCGCTAGCGATTCGATCGACGCGCTCGTCCGCCAGGTCTCCGCGCCGGTTCGCTGGGAAGATGTCGTGAGGCGGCTCGTCGCGGAGGGCGTTCGGACGTTCGTCGAGCTTGGACCGGGCACGGTGCTCGCCGGACTGATCAAGAAGATCGATCGCAGCGTGACCGTCACGAGCGTCCAGACGCCCGAAGATCTCGGAGCGCTCGAGGCGCTATGATTGATCTGTCCGGCCGCGTGGCGTTCGTCACCGGGGCGTCGCGCGGCATCGGCCGCTCGATTGCGCTGCGCTTGAGCGCGTGCGGAGCGCTCGTCGTCGCCGCCGCGCGCGGAGAGCACGCAACAGGCACGGCCGATGACATTCGGGCGGCGGGCGGAAAGGCCGACGCCATTCCGCTCGACGTGACCGACGCGCCGGCGGCCGAGGCCGCGATCGCGGATGTGTTGGCGCGCCACGGACGCATCGACATCCTGGTGAACAACGCCGGCATCACTCGCGACCAGCTCATGCTCCGATTGAAGCGCGACGACTGGGACGCGGTGCTGGCGACCAACCTGACCTCCGCCTTCACGCTGACGCGGGCGGTCTTGAAGCCGATGATCCACCAGCGCAGCGGTCGCATCATCTGCATCAGTTCGGTCGTCGGGCAGAGCGGCAATGCGGGGCAAGCGAATTACGCGGCATCGAAAGCGGGCCTGATTGGATTCGCCAAGGCGGTCGCGCTCGAAGTGGCCTCGCGCCACATCACCGTCAACGTCGTCTCGCCCGGAATGGTGGCGACGGATATGACGGGCGCGCTTCCCGAGAAGACCCGGGAGGCGATCGTCGCGAAGATCCCGATGGCGCGGCTCGGAACCGCGGACGAGATCGCGAACGCGGTGTGCTTTCTGGCCTCGGATGAGGCATCGTATATTACCGGGCAGGTTCTCGCCGTGAACGGCGGGATGTACTTATAGATAGAAACAGGCCATGACCAAGGTATCGTGAAGCGGAGCACGAGCTCCGCGTCTGTGACACGAAAAAGCGTTCGACGGGATGGAGATGGAGGGCTGAATGGCGGTCGCTGACAAAGTGAAGAGCATCATCGTAGAGCAGTTGGGCGTCGACGAAGAGGAAGTCACGCCGGACGCGTCGTTCGTAGACGATCTCGGCGCGGACTCGCTCGACACGGTGGAGCTGGTCATGGCGTTCGAGGAGGAGTTCGGGATCGAGATCCCCGACGAGGACGCCGAGAAGATCACGCGCGTCAAGGAAGCGATCGAGTACATCGAATCGCACAGCAAGAAGAAGTAAAGGGGGCGGAGGAGGTTTGAGCAGGCGAGTCGTCGTTACCGGCGTCGGCCTCGTGTCGCCGCTGGGGATTGGGACCCAGGCCAATTGGGACGCGCTCTGCGCCGGATGCAGCGGCATCGGCCCGATCACCCACTTCGACGCGTCGCAGTTCTCCGCGCGCATCGCCGGCGAGGTCCATCACTTCGATCCGCTGCGCTTCATCGACAAGAAAGACGTCAAGAAGATGGACGTCTTCATCCAGTTCGCCATCGCCGCGTCGCAGTTCGCGATGGACGATGCGGGCTTGTCGGTGACGGAGGACATCGCCGCGCGCGTGGGCGTGTTCATCGCGTCGGGCATCGGCGGGTTCGGCACGATCGAGCGCGAGCACCTTGCGTTCATTCAAGGCGGGCCCCGCCGCATCTCGCCCTTCTTCATTCCCGCCGCCATCATCAATCTCGCCGCAGGCCAGGTCTCGATCCGCTTCAACGCAAAGGGACCGAACTCCGCGACGTGCACGGCGTGCTCGGCCTCCGCGCACGCGATCGGCGACGCGTTCGAGATCATCCGCCGCGACGATGCCGACGTGATGATTGCCGGCGGATCGGAGGCGGCCATCACGCCGATGGGCGTCGGCGGCTTCGCGGCGATGCGCGCGCTCTCGACGCGCAACGACGAGCCGCAGCGGGCGAGCCGTCCGTTCGATCGCGATCGCGACGGGTTCATCATGGGCGAGGGCGCAGGCGTCATCATCCTCGAGGAGCTCGAGTTCGCGCGCCTGCGCGGCGCGCCGATCTACGCCGAGCTCGTCGGCTACGGCATGTCGGCCGACGCGTATCACATCACCGCGCCGTCCGAGGACGGCGACGGCGGCATGCGCGTGATGGAGAGAGCGATCAAGCGGGCCGGCATCAGGCCGGAGCAGGTCGACTACATCAATGCGCACGGCACATCGACGCCGTACAACGACAAGCTCGAGACGCTGGCCATCAAGCGCGTCTTCGGCGATCACGCCCGGAAGCTGGCGATCTCGTCGACCAAATCGATGACGGGTCATCTGCTCGGCGCCGCCGGCGGCCTCGAGGGCGGCATCACGGCGCTGGCGATCAAGCACCAGACCATTCCGCCCACCATCAACTACGAGACGCCGGATCCCGAGTGCGACCTCGACTACGTGCCGAACCAGAAGCGCGCGGCCGCGATCGAATACGCGCTCTCGAACTCGTTCGGGTTCGGCGGCACGAACGGGGCGCTGTTGTTTAAGCGGTATGAGGAGTAGCTGCCAGCTTCCAGCTGCCAGCTTCCAGCTGCCAGCTTCAGTCTTTCAGGGAAGAGCTGTCCGGTCGCCCCGCGCGATTGGGATCTGAATGGTCTAGCTGGAAGCTGGCAGCTGGAAGCTGGAAGCTGGAAGCTGAGAGCTGAGAGCTGAGAGCTATGAAGATCGCCGTCTGCGTCAAACAGGTCGTCACTCGCGAATGGCAGCTGCGCGTCGCGGAGAGCGGCACGTGGATTCGGGACAGCGACGCGAGTTTCGAGCTGAACGAGCCGGATGCGTACGCGCTCGAGGAAGCGCTGCGCCTCAAGGAGAAGCACGGCGGCGAAGTCGTGGTCTGTTCCGCCGGACCGGCGCGCGCCGCGACGGTCATTCGTGAAGCGTTGGCGCGCGGCGCCGATCGCGCGATCCATGTCGAATCGGATGCGCTCGCGACCGCCGACGCGTCCACCGTCGCGCGCGCCCTCGCGGACGCGGTCCGCGATGAACGGTTCGATCTCATCCTGACCGGATTGCAGTCCGACGATCAGGGCTTCGGCCAGGTCGGCGTCGTGCTCGCCGAAACGCTCGGCATGCCGCATGCGACCATCATCATGGAAGTGCAGGCCGCCGAGTCCACTTTGCGTGTGAAGCGCGAGCTCGAGGGCGGATGGTTCCAGTGGGTGTCGCTGCCGATGCCCGCGCTGCTCACGATCCAGAGCGGGATCAATCAGCTTCGCTATGCCACGCTCAAGGGCATCATGGCGGCGAAGAAGAAAGAGATCCGCAAGGTCGCGCCCTCGTCGGCGGGCGATGCGAGCCAGCGGATCGCTCGCGTCTATTTCCCGGAGAAAGCCAAGAAGACGCAGGTGATTTCCGGCTCGCCGGCCGAGGCGGCCAAGACGCTGGTGGCCAAGTTGAGAGACGGCCGCGTCCTCTAATCGCCAATGATACTTGTCGTCGCAGAACAACGAGATGGCGCGCTGAACCGCGCGACGTGGGAGACGATCGCCGCCGCGCAACAGGCGGGCCTGCCGATCAAGATCGCCGTGCTCGGCGCAGGCGTGCAGGCGATTGCCGCCGAGCTCGGCGCGGCGGAGGTCGCGGAGATCATTACGGTCGACGCGCCGGAGCTGTCCGCGTATACCGCCGACGGCTGCGTCATCGCGCTCGCGTCCCTGATCGATCAGGAAAAGCCGTCGCTCGTCTTTTTCCCTCACACGTACCAAACGAGAGATTTTGCGCCGGCGCTCGCCGCGCGGCTCGGACGCGCGATCGTCACCGACGTCACGGCGCTCAAGAAGCAGGATGACGCATTCGTCTACACGCGGCCCGCGTTTCAGGGCAAGCTCAACGCGGATGTGATCGCGAACGGGCCGGCGCCGCATCTCGTCACGTTTCAAATCGGCGCGTACCGTGCGGATGCCGCGGCGCGCCGCGCGAGCGGCGCAGCGCCGGCGCGCGCCGCCTCGGTGACGATCGACCCGTCGAAGATTCGGCAGAAACCCGAGGCGCCGTTCAAGGAAGCCAAGCAGGCGGTCGATCTCTCTCAGGCCGAGCGCATCGTGGCCGTCGGCCGCGGCATCAAAGGCCAGGAGCATCTCGCACTCGCGCAGTCGCTCGCCGAAGCGCTGGGCGCCGAGCTCGCCGCCTCGCGTCCCATCTGCGACGCGGGGTGGCTGCCGATGGATCGCCAGATCGGCAGCTCGGGTCAGACCGTCGCGCCGAAGCTCTACATCGCGCTTGGAATCTCCGGCGCCATCCAGCATCTCGTCGGGATGAAGGGATCGCGGACGATCGTCGCGATCAACAAGGATCCGGAAGCCCCCATCTTCGAGATCGCGGAGTACGGAATCGTCGGCGATCTCTTCGAAATCGTTCCCGCCATGATCGAGGCGCTAAAGAATTAGCTACCAGCTGCCAGCTACCAGCTGGAAGCCGGAAGCCGGAAGCCGGAAGCCGGAAGCTGGAAGCTGGAAGCTGGAAGCCGGAAGCCGGAAGCTGGAAGCTGGAAGCTGGAAGCCGGAAGCTGGAAGCCGGAAGCTGGAAGCTGGAAGCTGGAAGCTGGAAGCTGGAAGCCGGAAGCTGGAAGCCGGAAGCTGGAAGCTGGAAGCTGGAAGCTGGAAGCCGGAAGCTGGAGGCTGATTGGATCGCGAAACCCTCGAAGTCGACGTCCTCATCGTAGGCGGCGGACCGTCGGGCCTTTCTGCGGCGCTTCGGCTCGCGCAGCTGCAGAAAGCGCAGCACGGCGGGGAGCCGCTGACGATTGCCGTCCTCGAGAAGGCGCGTGAAATCGGCGCGCACAGCTTGTCGGGCGCCGTGCTCGATCCATCCGCGCTCGCGGCGCTCGTGCCGGACTTCAAGACCAAAGGGGCGCCGCTCGCCGCGGACGTCCACGACGAAGCGGTCTACTTCCTCACTCGGCAAGGAAAGCTGCGCTTTCCCATCATTCCTCCGCCCTTTCGGAACCACGGCAACTACGTCATCTCGCTCAGCCGCTTCGTGAAGTGGCTCGGGACGCTCGTCGAGGCCGAGGGCATCGACACGTTCACCGGATTCCCCGCCGCGGAGCTCCTCTACGAGGGAGACCGCGTGATCGGCGTGCGCACGGGCGATCGCGGCATCGGCAAACATGGCGAGAAGAAGCCGACCTTCGAGCCGGGCGTCGAGATCCATGCGAAGGTCACGATTCTCGCGGACGGCGTGCGCGGCAACCTGACGAAGCAGCTCATCCAACGGCTCTCGCTCGACGAGGGGCGATTGCCGCAGCTCTATGCGATCGGGATCAAAGAGCTGTGGGAGATACCGAAGGACCGCCTGCGGCCCGGCACCGTCATTCACACGCTCGGTTATCCGCTGCGCATGGAGGAATTCGGCGGCGCGTTCATCTACTCGATGCCCGATGGCGGCGTGTCGATTGGATTCGTGACGGGGCTGAACTATCGCGATCCGATGTTCGATCCCCACCTCGCGTTCCAGCGCTTCAAGCAGCATCCCTTCGTCGCGTCGCTGCTCCAGGGCGGGCACATGGTGCGGTACGGCGCGAAGGCGCTGCCGGAGGGCGGGTGGTACACCGTACCGCGCGTCTACGCCGACGGCGTGCTGATCGCCGGAGACGCCGGCGCGTTCGTCAACTCCGTCCGGCTCAAGGGCATTCATCTCGCGATGCAGACGGGAATGCTTGCCGCCGAGACCGCGTTCGACGCGGTGCGCGCCGATGACGTGTCGGCGGCGCGGCTGCAGCGCTACGAGGCGCGCATCAACGAGAGCGACGTTCGCCGCGAACTGTACAAAGTGCGGAACGTCCATCAAGCGTTCGATCACGGTCTCTTGATGGGCATGGCGGTCGCGGGGGCGTCGATCGTCACGGGCGGCTGGTGGATTCGCGATCCGCTGCCAGCGCGGGCCGGCCACGAGCGGGTCGCAACCCTCGCCGAGTACTACCGCGACGCGCGGCCCAATCCCGACGTGCCGATCGATCCGCCGAAGATCGATCGGCAGCTGACGTTCGACAAGCTGACGAACGTGCACTATTCGGGCACGCGCCACTCCGAGGATCAGCCGTCGCATCTCGTCGTGCACGATACGGACATTTGCCGCACGCGGTGCCGCGAGGAGTACGGCAACCCGTGCACGCGATTCTGTCCGGCGAACGTGTACGAGATGATCGACGCGGGCGACGGCACGAAGCGCCTGCAGATCAACGCGTCGAACTGCGTGCACTGCAAGACGTGCGACGTCATGGATCCGTATCAGATCATCGATTGGATTCCGCCGGAAGGCGGCGGCGGACCGAACTACGAGGGGATGTGACCAGCACGTCCCCGCTCACGCGCGCGCAAATCATCAAGGCATCGCTCATTGCCGCGGCGGCATCGCCGCTCATCGGCGTGCTCTGCCGCACGCTCCGATGGAGGATCGAGGGGGCCGAGCACTACGACGCGGTCATCGCCTCCGGTCAGCAGCCCATTCTGACGCTTTGGCACGGGCGCATTCTCCCGGGTCTCTACTACCTCCGGCACCGCCGCATCGTCGTCATCACGAGCCACAATTTCGACGGCGAGTGGATCGCGCGGATCATCAGGCGCTTCGGCTTCGGCACCGCGCGCGGATCGTCCTCTCGCGGCGGGGCGCGCGCGCTCATGCAGATGCGCCGCGATCTCGCGGAAGGGCGTCCGGTCGCGTTCACGGTCGACGGTCCGCGCGGGCCGGCGCGCGTCGCGCAATCGGGCGCGGCGTGGCTCGCGGGGGCGACCGCGCAGCCGATCGTGCCCTTCCACATCGAGGCGGATCGCCACTGGACGATGTCGAGCTGGGATCGCGCGCAGATTCCGAAGCCGTTCAGTCAGGTCGTCGTCGCGATCGGCGAGCCAATCACCGTCACGGACACCGAAGCGGAAGCGGTCGAGGATGCGCGGACAAAAATTGAGCGCGCGCTCGAGAGTCTCGAAGCGCGCGCCCGCAGGGTGCTGGGGACCGAGAAGGTCTAGCGCTCGCTGAAGCACGTTTCGATCCCTCGAGAGAACATAGGCAAAACGCTGCAAATGCCGCCGTTGCCGCGGTCGACATTCGGTTCGCCTCGCGACAAAAAACCTCCGAGAGGCTGACTACCGCTCCACCCGATCCTCGCGATTTCCCCCGAGTTCCTTCGAAAAACCCGCATGTTCGAGCTGGTATGGCGTTCGCCTACCGAGCTTTCGTCGTTGACTAGTGTGCGGCCAGGAGCGCACGCACATATGAGCCGGGGAAACCACGCAGTCGCTGTTCGCGATCTCGACGAACCGAGGAGACATCAAAACACTGTGGCCATCATACGAATCGCTCGACTGTGGCCGGGCGCCGAGCGCATGACGGAAGCCGTCGCGCCGGCAATCACGCCGGTCGATCTGAATCCCGCGACGGACAGCCTCGACGCGTTCGGGTCCGAAGCATCGGCGTTGACACTCGTGCCGCCCCCGTCGTTTCGAAAGGCCGAGTCCGCCGCGCAGCCCCCGACCGTGACCGACTGGAGCGGCATTCACCGATCGCTCAAGATCGGCGCGGTCGCGGTCCTCGTTCTCGCCGCGGTCGGCATCGCGGGTTGGGGATATCGGCAGCGCGCGAGGGGCGCCGCGACCGGATCCCTGACGATTCAAACGACGCCGACCGCGCTTCCCGTTCTGATCGATGGACGAGCGGCAGGACGCACGCCGCTGACGGTCGCGTTGAGCCCCGCGACGTACGCGATCAAAGTCGGCGAGGGTGACCAGCAGCGCGACCTCACCGTGCACGTGACGGCTGGAAGCTCTGTGCTGCAACACCTCGAGCTGTCGGCGGCCGCGGCGCCTGCGCCGGTCGCGACGACCGGCGCGCTGCTCGTGCAGACGGAGCCATTGGGACAGATGGTCGCGATCGACGGCGTCGAGCGCGGGGCGTCGCCGCTGACGCTTGCCGCGCTCGCGGCCGGCGATCACGTCGTCACCGTCCGCGGCGCGCGCGGCACGATTCGGCGAACGATCGGGGTCAAGGCGGGAGAGACGGTTTCGCTGCTCGTCACGCCGGTCGCGCCTTCCACGCCGGCGCCGGGATGGTTGAGCGTGCGATCCGCGGCGCGCCTGGAGCTGCGAGAAGAGGGCAAGCTGCTCGGGACGACCGAAACGGATCAGCTGATGCTCGCCGCGGGCACTCACGACATCGAGCTCGTCAACGACGCGATCGGGTATCGCGCGCGGCGGCAGATCGACGTGCGTCCCGGCGAGACGGCGGTCGTTCCCGTGGAGCTGCCGTACGCATCCGTCAACATCAACGCGCAACCGTGGGCGGAGGTCTGGATGAACGGCGAGCGCGTCGGCGAGACGCCGATCGCCAACCTATCGAAGCGCGTCGGAACGTACGAGGTGGTGTTCAAACATCCCGAGCTCGGCGAGCGGCGGGAAACGATGACCGTGACGCTTCGTCAACCCTCCCGGTTGGGCGTCGACATGCGGAGCAAGTGATGACACGAGTGCGAACCTATCGACTGCAGCGGCTCTCGTCGATCGCGATCCTCGCGATGACCTGCACGGCCGCGATTCCGGCCCCGGCGATCGCGCAGGACACGATCGATCAAGTGAAGGTGCTGTATGCCTCGGCCGCCTATGAAGACGCGCTGATGATGGCGACGAGGCTCGAGGCCGCCGGCCGCCGGCCGGAATATGCGCAATATCGCGTGTTCTGCCTGGTCGCGCTCGGGCGCACGGCGGAGGCCGAGAAGGTCATCGCCGCCGTCGTGTCGACGGATCCGTCGTTCGTGCCGGATGCGAAAGATACGTCGCCCCGCATTCGGGACATGTTCGTGCGGACGCGCCGCGTGCTCGTGCCGGAGATCGCGCATCGGCTGTATCAGGAGGCGCGCGAATCGATGGAGCGGCGCGACACCGCCACTGCGGCGCGCAAGTTCGAGACGGTCATTGCGCTCATCGACGGGGCCTCGCGCGAGCGCCCCGCGGGCGTCGAAGAGGAGCCGCTTCTTTCCGAGCTGCGGCTGCTGGCTTCCGGGTTCCTCGAATTGAGCCGCGCGTCATCGTCCACCGCGCGGCCGGATGTATCGAAGCCAAGCGTTCGCACGCCGGCGGCGGTCCAAGCGTTGGACATCACGGCGCCGACGCCGGTGAAGCAGGACCTTCCGACCTGGGTTCCGCCGGATCAATCGAGCCGCCGCGAATTCCGCGGCGCGATTCGGGTCTCCATCGCCGAAGACGGACGCGTGACGGACGCGAGGATGTCGCCGGCGATCCATCCGGCCTACGATCGGCTGTTGTTGCAGGCGGCGATGGCGTGGCAGTATCAGCCCGCGCTGCGCAACGGCTCGCCGATCGCCTCCGAGAAAGTCATCGAAGTCGTGTTGAAGCCGCGCTGAATCGCGCGGCTTCACGCGTACGAGTTCACCCCCCTGCGGGACTCCCTTCGAGCAGCAGCATAAAGTCGCGTGTTTGGCAGCCTTTTGTCGCCGAATCAGGGCCCGAATGGCTCCCGCTCGAACACATTTTTGGCGTCGCGCCGTGCGACCCCCTGGAAACTCCAGTAGACAAAGGTCTTTTGCGAGGCGGATTTATCTCTTCGTGCTGGCGGTGGCTTTGCACGAGCGGCTGCGCTACCAAATCAATGTTGTCTCCAGGCGTTTTGCAGATGCTCGATCAGGTCCGCTCGGAGTTCGGCGTCGAAGTCGAAATCGTGGACGCCAACCTTGCGGGTTTTGGGACCTCCGACGCCCAGCGCGCTGCGCGCGTGCTGGTCGGGCCCGAGCTCCGCTCGATCGGCATGGGCGTGCTCCGCGAGGGGCGGCCCACGATCGTGTCGGTCGACGGGCGCGACTACCGGCTCGTGCCGCTCAGAAACAGCGGCAGCGTATCACCCACGGCGCTGATGGCGATGCGCGTGCCGCCCGCCACGGACGTGACGGGCGAGCGCACGAACGGCGGCAGCGTGTTGCATCGGACCGCCGACCGCGAGGACCCCTGGGTCGAGGTGCTGCGCGGCGCGATCGAAGCGGATCTCTCGAATCGCGAGCAAATCGACGGCGAGCGGCAGCAGGCGCGGGCGGTTCGCGGCGCCCTGAAGTTCGTGACGTATCTGGCGTCCGCCGAGACGCCGCGTGAGATTGCCGAGGCCGCGATTCAGGCCGCGGCCGTCTGGTTCGACGCCGATGCGCGTGTTTATCGCCGGCGTCCATCGGAGAGCGGCACCGAGTACACCCTCGTCGCCGCGTTGCCTGGCGCCATTGTGCTGCCCGAGGCACGTGAGCTCCCCGACCTGCGCTTTGGATTCGACGCGCCGTTCGCGCGCGTCGCGCCCGCTGCCGGCCTCGCGGGCGGACGCGAAGGCGTCGTCGTGCCGATGACGACGACCGCGTCGGCGGAGTGGGCGTTGGTGCTCCTCGGCACGGTGCCGGCCGACGCGGATGTGACGCTCGAGGCATTGGGCCGCGTGCTCGGCCTTCAAGTGGAGAGGTTCGCGCTCGAGCGCGTGGCGCAGGCACGCACGCGGTTCGAGCAGGTCCTCGTTCGTGCCGAGCGCCCCGTGGAGCTGACGGCGCTCGATCTTCTGCGAGACCTCGTCGCGCAGACATCCGGCGCCGGCGCGGCGTTGTGGGTGCAGGACGGGCGCGACGTTCGGCGGCTTGCCGCCATCGGGACCGGCGTCGAGGCGGCGGGTTCGTCGTTCGACGAGCAGCGGTCCGCGGCGACCGAGCAGGTCCGGACCTTCACGCTCGGGCCGTCCCGCCGCGCGCGCCTCGAGCTTCGCGCCGCGGGTATCGAGTCGCGCTTCGATTCGGACGCGCTCGCCACGATCGACGCCTGCGTCGCGGTGCTTCGCAGCTGGCTGCCTGCCGCGATGAGCCACGCCGCATCGGGCCTCTCGCCGGCGGTCGTTGCCGATTTCGCGCGCCGCATCGAGGAAGAGCTCGCGCGCGCCAAGCGCTTCGATCGCGATCTCGCGCTCGTCGTCGTCGAATCGGGCGTGCTGCCGTGGCCGGAGGAAACGACCGGCCGGCTCGTGGACGTGCTTCGCGGAGAGCTGCGCGGTTCGGATGTGCTCGGCCTCGTCGGCGAGCGGCGCGTGGTCGTGCTGCTGATCGAGACCAACAAGTCCTCCGTGCCCACTGTGGTCCGCCGCCTGCGCGATCGATTGGGCCGGGCGATTCCGGAATTGAAGGTTCCTGCCCTCGTGCTCGGGCAGGCGGCGTTCTCGACCGATTGCGCGACCGCGGATGCGCTGTTGTCCCGCGCCGTCGTCAACGCCGAGACGATTACGCTGTCCGCGTGACGCGAGCAATGGCGGGCCGCGCGCCGCGCGGCTGAGGATTATTTGAGACGAAACATGCGACGAGGCATGGGGGACCGGCGGCTGAAGCCGCGATTCGATGTGGTCGGGCAGTTGTCGGGCACGCTCGACGCGGCGGTGTCGATGTCGCTGCGAGATGTCGGGCGCGGCGGCGCGCAAGTCGAATCGATCATCCAACTCGCGTCGGGATCGGTGCATCGCGCGACGTTCAGTTGCGACGGAATCGAGGCGGCGGTGCAGGTTTGCGTGCGGCACGTCAAGCCGCTGGTGTCGAGCACGGGCGAGCAGCGCTATCTCATTGGAGTCGAGTTCATGAGCCCGTCGCCGGCGGTGCTCGAGCTCATCGACCGCTGGTTGATGCTCCACGGCGATGGGGCATCCGTTTCGGGAGAGCCGAATTGAGCGACGTTGGCAATGGCAACGGCAACGGCAACGGTGGAGGCGGCGCGCCGAGCGGCAGCGATCGACGGCGATCGCCGCGGGTGATGCTGCCCGAAGACGAGCAGTGCGACCTGCAACTGCGGACGCGGGTGCGGCTGGTCGACATCAGCGCGACGGGCGCGCTGGTGGAAGCGGAGGTGCCGCTGCCCGTCGGCGCGAGAGGGCAGCTCCGATTCGCGCTCGCCGGCGCGTCGTATTCGCCGACGGTGCAAATCCGCCGGCGCGCGGGTTCCGCGGCGCGCGAGCTGAATCTCGGAACGGTGTTCACGTCGATGGACGAGGCCAGTCGCAAGCGGTTGGAAGAGTTTCTCAGAAAGGCCACTCCGTAGATTTCGGAGGACTCGGAAACACGGGAGCCGAGGATAGCGGGTATGCACATGAAACGTAACAGCAACGGACAGTTGATTGGCACGAGCAGCGTCGTTCTCGAGCTGGCGCAAGAGATCGATCGCGTGTCGAAGAGCGACGCGAAAGTGCTGATCACGGGCGAGAGCGGCGTCGGCAAGGAGCTCGTCGCGCACGCGATCCACGCGCGAAGCGCGCGCGTCGCCCGGCCGATGGTTGCCATGAACTGCGCGGGTCTTCCCGAGACGCTTCTCGAATCCGAACTGTTCGGGCACGTGAAGGGCAGCTTCACGGGCGCCTATCGCGACAAGCAGGGGAAACTCGAGATCGCCGACGGCGGCACGATGTTCCTCGACGAAGTCGCCGAGATGACACTGCGCATGCAGGGCCTGCTCCTGCGGTTCATGGAGACCGGCGAAATCCAGAAGGTCGGCGCCGACCGCGCCGTCGGACGCGTCAACGTCCGCGTGATCGCCGCGACCAACCGCAACCTGCGCGACATGATCACCGAGGGGACGTTTCGCGAGGATCTCTTCTATCGCTTGAACGTCATCCACTTGACGGTGCCGCCGCTGCGCGAGCGCCGCGAGGACATCCCGCTCCTCATCGAGCACTTCCTCGAGCGGTTCACGCAGAACAACGGATCGTCCGTGCGGCAGATCTCACCCGACGCGATCAAGCTGATGGGCGACTACTCGTGGCCTGGCAACGTTCGCGAGCTCGAGAACGTCATCGAGCGCCTCGTGGTCACGGGCCGCAACGATGTCGTCGGCGCCGAAGACCTGCCGATGGAGATCCGCGTGCACCACGGCGTCGGCGTGCGGCCGAAGCGCGAGCGCCGCCGCACGGTGGCCGACGATCTCTACAAGAAGCTCGTCGAGGATCGCGAATCGTTCTGGACGGCGGTGTATCCCCTCTACATGCAGCGCGAGATCACCCGCGGCAACATGCGCGACCTGGTGCGCAAAGGCCTCGAGGAAGCGCGCGGCAACTACAAGATCGTGGCCCGCATGTTCAACATGGAGGCGCGCGACTACAAACGGTTCCTGAATTTCCTGCGGAAGCACGAGTGCCAGCTCCCGTTCAAAGAGTATCGCTGAAGGCGCACACAGCTGGATCCGGACTGACTCATGTACGAAGCGTTTTACGGACTTAAGGAACGGCCCTTCGATCTGGTGCCGAACCCTCGTTTTCTGTTCCTGACGCCGCGTCAGCGCGAAGCGCTCAGCAACCTGCAGTACGGGCTGACGACGCCGCGCGGGTTGACGCTGTTGCTCGGCGAGGCGGGAACGGGCAAGACGACGCTCGTTCAGGCCGCCGTCGCCGATCCGTCGGTCGCGTCCGTGCGGGTTGTGTTGATGAGCAACCCGACGCTGACGCGATCGGAGTTCTATGAATTCCTCGCGCGCGCGTTCGGCTTGAGCGATGCCGCGAGCTCGTCGAAGACCCGGTTCCTCTTCGAGCTTCGGCGCGAGCTGCAGGAGCGGCACAAGGCCAAGGTGCTCAGCGCCCTGGTCATCGACGAGGCCCAGAGCATTCCTTACGAGCTGCTCGAGGAGATCCGCCTCCTGAGCAACATCGAGACGACGACCACGAAGCTGCTGAACGTCATCCTTGCGGGACAGCCGGAGTTGTCGGATCGCTTGAACGACACGTCGCTGCGTCAGCTGAAACAGCGCATCTCGCTGCGCTGCCAGTTGAAGCCGATGGAATTGAACGAGACTGCGTCGTACATCGCCGGCCGCATTCGGATCGCGGGCGGCCGTCCCGAGCAGGTGTTCACGCGAGAGGCGGTCGGCGCGGTGTATCAGGCATCGGGCGGGCTGCCGCGCACGGTCAACGTGATCTCGGACAACGCGCTCATCGGCGGGTTTGCCGCGCAGGTGAAGCCAATCAACGCGGCGTTCGTCGAGGAAGTGTGCCGCGACTTCGATATTCGCGGTTCCGCCGGTTCGGAGCCGACCGTTTCGTCGTTACAGGATCAGAGCGGCGATCGCGGCGCGGACAGCGCCCGGCCACCGTCCGCTCCGCACGCGCCGTCGCGCGACAACCCGGACGCGCCCGTGCTCGAGCCGTCCGTCTCGATCTTCGGCGCGATCAGTCGGAAGCGCCGGTTCTCGTTTTTCTGAAAGTACCAGGGGTGAGCAGTATGCGTGTTTCATGTTCGTCTGTGTCGGGTCGTGTTGCCGCCGCCCTCGCCGTCTGCGCGCTCTCGCTCGCGCAGAGCGCGGCGGCGCAGAGCGGAGCGCAGAATCCCGTGTCGGCGCCCGGGAGCACACCGGCGGCGGCCGCGTCGGCTCGTCCCGGCGTCGAGCTGCCCGCCGAATACGTCATCGGCTCGGAAGATGTGCTCGGCATCGTGTTCTGGCGCGATCCGGACATGACAGGCGACGTGACGGTTCGCCCCGACGGCAAGATCACGCTTCCCCTGATTGGCGACCTGACGGCGATCGGCCACACGCCGGAATCGCTCAAGGAGCTCATCGTCAAGGCGGCGACGAAGTTCCAGAAGGATCCAACCGTCACCGTCGTCGTGCGCACGATCAACAGCCGCAAGGTGTTCATCACGGGTGAGGTGACGACGCCTGGCGCGTATCAGCTGGTCGGCCCGAGAACGGTGATGCAACTGATCGCGCTCGCGGGCGGTCTGACGGAATACGCGGACAAGAAGAGCATCACGATCAATCGCGTGGAGAACGGCCAGGCCCGCGCGTTGAAGTTCAACTACGCCGACGTCGCGAAAGGGAAGAACCTCTCGCAGAACATCGTGCTGAAGCCTGGCGACACCGTCATCGTTCCCTAACGAACATGCGTACGCTTCTTCGTTCATCGTTCGCGGCACTCGCTCTCGTCGGCACCGTGTCCGCTGCCGGCGCGCAAACGGCGCAAACGGCGCAAACGGCGCAAACGCCGCAAGTCGCGCAGCCCGCGCAGCCGCAGCCTCGTTCCGCGCGTCCGTATCGCGGTCTGTTCGGCGGCTCGGCGCAGCTCGATCCGAATCGCGTGCAGGCGCAATTGAGCTTCAACGCCAGCCTTCAGGGCGGCTTTGACGATGTGATTTCCCCGAGTGGAAACGGCGGGATTCCCGATCCGGGTGTGGAGTCGCAGGGCGGCGGCGCGGCGTTTGGCCAGGCCGCCTTGGAATATCGCTATGGCCGCGTCGGCCGAGCTCTCAGCGTCGACGCGTCGACCTGGTCCAGCGCGTACAGCGGCATCAACGTCGATCCGACTATCGGAGCCGCGACGCGCGCGCGCGTGGAAACGACGCTCGGCTCGAAGGTCGGCTTCGAAGCCACCCAGGATTTTCGCTACGAGCCCAATCTCGTGCTCGGCGCGTTCTCGCCGCTCGAGGGCCAGGTCGATCCCGGCCTGCTGCCAGAGGCGCAGTCCGCGACGGGATACACCGAGCAGCGGTCGTGGTCCTCGGTGTCGGGCGTTCAACTCGAGCACGAGTGGACGCGTCGGCACAGCACGCAAGGCACCTACAGCTACGCGAAGCGTGCGTATCTCGACAGCCTCGGCTACGACAGCAGCACCGTGAACGCGAGCGTGCGCCATGACTGGAACACGAGCCGGACGATGACCGTGCAGTCGTCGTATTCGTATTCGAATTCCGAACTGTCGAGCAGCGCCGCATTCAACGCGCCGATCGTGAATCACACGATCGACGGCGGCGTGACGTATTCGCGGCGGCTGTCCCGCACGCGGCAGGTGCAGTTCTCCGGCGGCGGCGGAACGATGTTCGTGCGCACGGTGACGGCGCTCGACCATGCGCCACTCGAGTACTGGACGCCGTCGGGATACGGCACGGTGCGCGTCGACATCGCGCGAAGCTGGATGTTGACGGGCGATTTCCGCCGCGGCCTGGCCGTGCTCCAGGGCATCACCCTCGAATCGTTCGCGACCAATTCCGCGCGGGCGAGCCTCGACGGATGGTTGAGCGATCGCATCGACGCGTCGCTCTCCGTGTCGTATTCGGACGGCCGGTCGGCCGCGGGCGAGGTCCCGTCCCGATTCGCGGCGTATGCGAGCACGGCGCGGCTGCGGTATGCGTTCTCGCGCTGCTGCGCCGCGATGGTCAACTACGACTACTACAACTACAGCCTGCGCGACATCGTGGGATCGCCCGTCGGTTTTCCGACCGAATTCGATCGGAACTCGATCCGCGTCGGCCTGACGTTCTGGCTGCCGATCTACGGCTCGTATCCGGGCCGCGGCGGGTCGGAGCGCACATCGGGGAGTCGCTGAAGATGCTGCCGAAACAGAAGTTCACGCCCGCTGACATCCTGCGCATCGCGCGCCGGCGCCTGCCGCTGCTGGTGGTGCCGCCCGTCGTGGGCCTGCTGCTCGCGCTCATGGTGTCGTCGCGGATGCCGAACGTCTATCAGGCCGACACGCTCATTCAGATCGTGCCGCAGCGCGTGCCGACGAACTTCGTGCCGTCCACGGTGACCATCAAGACCGAGGATCGCCTCGAGGCGCTGGGGCAGCAGGTGAAGAGCCGCACGCAGCTCGAGCGGATCATCACCGATCTGAATCTCTATCCGTCGATGCGCGCCGCGATGCCGATGCAGGACGTCGTCGAGGTGATGCGCGGCAACGTCGTCCTCGATCTCGTCCGGCCCGCGCGCAACCAGCCGGCGGACGGTTTCTATCTTCGGTTCAAGTACGGCGATCCGGTGACGGCGGCGCGGGCGCTCGAGCGTCTCAGCTCGCTCTATATCGATCAGAACGCGCGCGAGCGCGGCACCTTGGCCGAAGCGGCCAAGGAATTCCTCGAATCGCAGCTCGAGGACGCCAAACACCGCCTCGAGGCGCAGGAAAAAAGGCTGGAGGCGTTTCGCGAGCAGCACGCGGGCAAGCTGCCGACGCAGCTCCAATACAACATGCAGGCGATTCAGAGCACGCAGCTGCAGCGGCAGGCGCTCGTCGAATCGCTCGCGCGCGACCGCGATCTGAAACTGATGCGCGAGCGGCTCTACAACGACGCGGTCGCGGCGCCGGCGGCCATTCCGGCGGGCGCGGCGGCGGCTGCCGCGGCGAACGTCGATGCCGCGAACGTCACGGCGATGCCTCCGCAGCAGCGGCTGGCGCTCGCGAAGGCCAACCTGCAGCGGCTCGAGGCGCGGTTGACCGACAACCACCCGGATGTGAGGCGCGCGCGCGAGCAGGTTGCCGAGCTCGAGACGCAGGTCGCCTCGTCGGCGTCGACGGCGGCTCAGACGCCCAGCGGCGTCACGCAAGAAGAGCTGCAGCGGCGCGAGCGGATCAGCGCGATGCGCGCGGAGATCGAGAGCCTCGATCGGCAGATCGCGTTCAAAGAATCGGAAGAGAAGCGTCTCAGCGGTGTGATTGCCGACTATCAGTTGCGCATCGAGGCCGTGCCGGGCGTCGAGTCCGAGTGGCTCGCGCTCAGCCGCGACTACGACACGCTGCAGCACTCCTACCAGGAGCTCGTGCAGAAGAGCGAGTCGGCCAAGGCGTCCGTCGATCTGGAGCACCGGCAGGTCGGCGAGCAGTTCCAAGTGCTCGACGCGCCGCGCGCGGCGTCGAGGCCGATCAGCCCCGCGCGTCCGATCATCAGCGCCGGCGGGTTCGCGGGCGGCCTGCTGCTCGGCCTGTTGGTGATCGCGCTGCTGGAGCTGCGCGACGGCAGCTTCAACACCAAGGCGGACATCGAGCGCGTGCTCGAGCTGCCGGTCATCGCGCTCGTGCCGAACGTCATCACGGTGAACGACACGCTGCGCGTGCGGCGGTTGCGCCGGCTGGTTTCTGCGGCGGTGGTCCTGTCGATCGGTGTCGGCGGGTACGTCGTGTGGGCGATGCAGCTCTGGAAGTTCGTGGCGTAAGCGAGGAGATCGAGAGACATGGGTCGGATTGACGAAGCGTTGCGGCGAAGCGGCCAGGCGACACGCGCCGCCGAGAACGTCGCGGTTGAAGATGATGCCTTCGTGTCGCCCTGGTCGTTCCGGGAGCCGGCGACCGTCACGGCGATGCCCGAGCGGGAGCGCGTAGAGCCCGTCCGCCTCGAGCCCGCGCGCGCCGAGCCCGCGCGCCCGGCCGTCCGGATCGACGCGCAGCCCCTCGACACGCTACGCACGGCGAAGCGTTTCAACGAGCGGTGGATCGAGCGGCTCGTGATCTCGAAGAACGCCGACTCGCTGCTGGTCGAACAATTTCGCCTGCTCGCGGCCACGCTGCATCAGATGCAGGCGACCAACAACACGCGCGTGATCATGGTCACGAGCGCTGAAGCCGCGGAAGGCAAGTCGATGACGGCGATCAACCTGTCGCTGACGCTGAGCGAATCGTATCGCCGCCGCGTGCTGCTCATCGACGCGGATCTCCGCCGTCCATCGCTGCACGAGATCACGGGGGTGCCAAACACCTTCGGATTGGGTGAGACGTTGAAGTCCGAAACGGAGCAGAAAGTGCCGGCGTTCCAGTTGTCGGACACGCTCACGGTCGTTCCCGCGGGCCAGCCGGATCGCAATCCCATGAGCGCGCTGACCTCGCCGCGCATGGAGCAGATTCTGTCGGACGCCGCCGCGGCGTTCGACTGGGTCGTCGTCGACGCGCCGCCGGTTGCGCCCGTCGTCGACTCGAGCCTGCTGACGCCGTTCCTCGACGGCGTGCTCCTCGTCGTCCGTGCGGGGACGACGCACTATGCGACCGTGCAGCGCGCGATCGAGTCCATCGGACGCGAGCGGATTCTCGGCGTCGTGTTGAACGGCGCGGATGCGGACGCCGGCGGCTACCGCCGCTACTACGAGGCATACGAGACGAAGCCGGGGAGCGACACGGAGTGACGAAGTTCCTGCTCGGCCGCGTCACGGTTCGGACCGCGATCCTTGCGCTCGTCGAGCACATCTACGTCGTCGTGGCCGTGATCCTGGCGGCGGTGACGCGCCTCGGCGTGGAGAAAGTCTCCGAGACGCTGCTCGGCGAGGGGCTGCTGTGGCGCGCGAGCTTGATCGGCCTGGTGCTGCAGGTCTCGCTGCACTATTGCGATCTCTACGACTTTCGCAAGATCGCGGATCGCCGCGGCCTGGTCGTCAGCTTGATTCAGGCGCTGGGCGGCACGTCGCTCGTGCTCGCGGTTCTCTACTACTGGATTCCGCACCTCATCATCGGCCGCGGCGTGTTCGTGCTGGCGTCGGTGTTCGTCGCCGCGCCCGTCGCGGGCTGGCGGCTCGCGTTCGAGCGGCTCTCGCTGTGGGTCGGTCCGGCCGAGCGCTTGTTGATCGTCGGCACGAGCGACGCGTCCGTCGCGCTCGCGCGCGAGCTGTTCGAGCGGCGGCAGGAGCTTGGCGTCGATCTCGTGGGGTTCGTCGATGCCGATCCCGGGCGCGTGGGTGCATCGCTCATCAACCCGGGCGTGATCGGAACCGTCGCGGACATTCCATCGATCGTGCGCAACGCGAAAGTCGATCGCGTGGTCGTGAGCCTGGCCGACGCCCGAGGAAAACTGCCGATGGGCGCTCTGCTGCAGATGAAGCTGATCGACGGCGTGCAGTTCGATCACCTGGCATCGGTCTACGAGCAGTACACCGGAAAGATCGCCGTCGAGAACCTGCGACCGAGCTGGTTGATCTTCTCGGACGGGTTCCGAAAGGGCCGCGTGCTGTCGGGCGCGAAGCGCGTCCTCGACGTGCTCGTCGCGTCGTTCGGGCTTCTACTTGCGGCGCCGTTCCTGGTCCTCATCGCCATCGCGATCCGTGCGACGTCGCCGGGCCCCGCGCTCTATCACCAGCGGCGCGTGGGCAAGGATGGCCGTACGTTCATGATCCACAAGTTCCGATCGATGCGGCCCGACGCGGAGGCGAAGACGGGCGTCGTCTGGTCGACGGCCGGCGATCCTCGCGTGACGCCGGTCGGCAGATTCCTCCGGCGCACGCGGCTCGACGAGATTCCGCAGCTCTGGAACATCTTGCGAGGGGACATGAGCTTTGTCGGCCCGCGTCCCGAGCGGCCGGAGTTCGTGGCGAACCTCACCGAACAGATTCCGTTCTACGGTCAGCGCCACGTCGTTCGACCCGGCCTCACCGGCTGGGCGCAGGTGCGGCACAGCTATGGATCGTCGGTCGAGGACGCGCTGCAGAAGCTGCAGTTCGACTTGTTCTACATCAAGCACATCTCGATCGCGTTCGATCTGTTCATCTGTCTGGAAACGCTGAAGACGGTACTCGTGCGTCGCGGTTCCTAGGGACCAGCAGCTCATGTCACTCCTGCACAACGGCCGCGCATTGATGGAGTTTGCCCCGGCGCCTGGATTTCGTGTTACACCGCTGGTCGAAGGCGGTGGCGATCCTGATTCGACGGGGGACGCCCGCGTCGTGAACGCGATGACGATCGACGTCGAGGACTACTTCCAGGTCTCGGCGTTCGAAGATCGCGTCCCGCGTGCGCAGTGGGATCGCCTGGAGAGCCGCGTGTGCCGGAACACCGAGCGGCTGCTCGAGATGTTCGCCGACGCGGACGTGACGGCGACGTTCTTCGTGCTCGGATGGGTGGCCGATCGATTTCCCGGACTCGTGCGGCAGATCGCGGAAGGCGGACACGAGATCGCGTCGCACGGATACAGCCACCGGCTCGTGTACTCGATGACGCCGTCGGAGTTCCGCGACGATCTGCGCCGCGCGCGCGTCGCGATCGAGGCGGCGGCAAGCGTCCCCGTACTCGGCTATCGCGCCCCGAGCTACTCGATCACGCGGAAGTCCCTGTGGGCCCTCGACGTGTTGATCGCCGAGGGCTACGCGTACGACGCGAGCATCTACCCGGTTCACCACGATCGCTACGGCATCGCGGATTGGCCGCGGCAGATTCAGCGCATCGAGACGCCCTCCGGTGGATTGTGGGAGCTGCCAGGGTCGACGGTGCGGTTTGGATCGACCAATTTCCCGATCGGCGGCGGGGGGTACTTCCGAATTCTCCCGTATGCCTGGACGCGGCATGGGATCGGTCGGCTGAACGCGACGGAGCGGCAGCCGGCGGTGTTCTACCTGCATCCCTGGGAAATCGACCCGGATCAGCCCCGTATCGCGTCAGGCGGGCTGTCGCGGATGCGGCACTATCGCAACCTGTCGAAGACCCAGGCGCGGCTCGAGCGGCTGCTGTCGGAGTTCAGATTCGGCCCCGTTGGAGAGGTGCTGGCGCGGGCAAATGCCCTCGAAAGCGCCGAAATCCTCGTGACGGCAGGCGCGCTGCAGCAGACTTAGGTCTTCCAATTAACGACTTTTGTCTTCGTAATCAATGACTTTTGGCCCATGCCGGAGGCCTCGGACCGGCATATCGACAGGAAGTCTCACAAATTGAGCACCTTAGCAGCCTTCGCGCGCACCTTTGAGCGGGCAGGGTCCTTGCTCAGTCCAGAGGCCAGTCAGCTCCCCCAATGCGGTCCGCGGGGCGTGTGCCGCACGCGCACCCCTGTAACTGAAAGGGCGAAGCTGTGTACCACGGGGGCCGCCGATCTCCGGCGCCCCGTCACCTAGGAGTCGGGAACAGACCATGGCAGACATGATTGCAGCGGAAATCAAGGAATTCGTCGTCACGAACTTCCTGTTCGGCCAGAACGGGGATTCGATCACCAACGACCAGTCGTTTCTCGAGAACGGCATCATCGACTCGACCGGCGTGTTGGAGCTCGTGGCGTTCCTCGAGCAGCGGTTCGGCATCGCCGTCGCCGATCGCGAGCTTCTGCCCGAGAATCTGGATTCGGTCGACAACGTGACGCGGTTCGTGTCCCGCAAGCTCGAGGCGCAGGGAGCGCAGATTGCTGGTTAACAGCGGCCTCGAAGCGAGCGCGCGGCAGACGCCCGACCGCGAGGCGCTCGTCTGCGGTACGCGCCGGCTCACGTATCGCGAGCTGAACGACGCGGCGAATCGCGTCGCCGACGGTCTGCGCCAACTCGGCGTCGGCCGCGGAGACCGCGTGGTCGTGCACCTCGAGAACAGCGTCGAGGCGGTGCTGACCATCTTTGGCGCGCTGAAGGCCGGAGCCGTGTTCGTGCCGGTCAACCCGACCGTCAAAGCCGACAAGCTCCTGTATCTCCTCAACGACTGCGAAGCCAGCGTGCTCGTCAGCGATCGGCGCGCGCTCCCTGTCGTGACGGATGCCGTCTCGAAATGCGGCGCGTTGAATGCGGTCGTATTGGTGGGAGAGTGCACTGGGGATATCGGGATCGAGCGTCATCCGATCGTCTGGTTCGCCGCGCTCGCGAGCACTGAGCCGCCCGCCGACGCAGCGGATCGCCGCCGCCCGATCGATCAGGATCTTGCCGCGTTGATCTACACGTCGGGGTCCACCGGCCGCGGCAAGGGCGTCATGTTGACGCACGCGAACATGGTCGCTGCCGCGAGCTCGATTCAGGACTACCTTCGCAACACGCCGAATGATGTGATTCTCGACGTGCTGCCGTTGTCGTTCGACTACGGCCTGTATCAGATTTTTCTCGCGTTCAACGCCGGCGCCCGCCTGGTGCTCGAGCGGTCGTTCGCGTATCCAACGGCGCTGCTCGATCTGATGGTCCGCGAAGGCGTGACGGCGCTGCCGATCGTTCCGATGATCGCCGCGCTGCTCCTCAAGCTCGATCTCGGTGCGTACGAACTGAGGTCGCTGCGCTACGTCACGAACACGGGCGCGGCACTGCCGACCGCGCACATCAACACGCTGCGCGAGCGCCTGCCGCACGTCCGCATTTTCTCGATGTACGGACTGACCGAATGCAAGCGCGTGTCATATCTCGATCCCGCCGAGATCGACGCGCGGCCCGGATCGGTCGGCAAGGCCATGAGCAACGTCGAGGTCTATCTCGTCGACGAAGCGGGGCGGCGGATGGATCACGGCATCGGCGAGCTCGTCGTCCGCGGTTCGAACGTCATGCAGGGCTATTGGCGATCGCCCGAGGATACGGCTCGCGTCCTGAAGCCCGGCTTGCTGCCGGGCGAGCGCGTCCTCCACACCGGCGACATCTTCCGCATCGACGACGATGGGTTCATGTACTTCCAGTCGCGGACCGACGATGTCATCAAGAGCCGGGGGCAGAAGGTCAGCCCGCGCGAGATTGAAAACGTCCTGCACGCGATTCCTGGAGTGGCCGAGGCCGCGGTGATCGGCGTGCCCGATCCCGTGCTCGGCGAAGCGATCAAGGCGTTCGTGACGGTGACGAGATCCTCGCCGCTCACCGAGCAGGACGTGCTGCGCCAGTGCGCGCAGGCACTCGAGGACTTCATGGTGCCGAAGTGGGTCGAGATTGTCGACGCGCTGCCGCGTACGGGCTCTGGCAAGGTGGCGCGCAAAGCGCTCGGACGTCCGGTACTCCCTTGATCGCACGCGCCGTAGAACCCGTTCGCGCACCCCGCGCGGAGATCGTCGTGGCGATCGTGCTGTGCGCCGCCTCGGTGTTCGCGCACCGTGCGCCGCTGGCCGCGATGGTCCGGCAATGGTCGGTCAGCCCGATGTATTCGTACGGATTCATGGTGCCGATCGTCGCCGCCTTCCTCGCGTGGTCTCGCCGCGACGTCCTGCGGACGTTGTCGCCGCGGCCGTCTCGCGGCTTGGCTGCGCTCGTCCTCCTGGGAGGCATGGGTCTTCTCGCGATCGGGAAAGCGGGCGGTCTGCAGGTTCTCGAGCAGCTCGCGTTTCTCGTGTCTCTCGTCGGCATCGTGTTGCTGCTCTTCGGCCTGGCGTATGTGCGAGCGTCATGGGCTGCGCTCGCGTACCTGCTGCTGATGGTGCCCCTCTGGGACGGCTTCACCGAGTCGCTCCACTGGCCGTTCCAGCAGCGGTCCGCCGGGATTGGCGTGGCAATCCTGCACGCGGTTGGAATCCCCGCGCATCGCGAGGGCACGTTCATCGAGCTTCCGGGTCTGACGCTCGAGGTCGCTCGCGCGTGCAGCGGCATCAACTATCTGGTCGCCGTGCTCGCCCTGGGGCTTCCGCTGTCCTATGTCTACCTGCGGGGGTTCTGGCGCCGCGCCGTGCTCATCGTGTCCGCTGTCACGATCGCGGCGCTCTCGAACGGTCTACGGGTCGCGCTGATTGGCGTGCTGGCGCACTTCGAGATCGGCTCGCCGCTGCACGGGCCGTTTCACGTGCTCCACGGTCTGTTCGTGTCGGGTATTGGATTCGTCGTGTTGTTCGCCGGCCTTCGATGGTTGGAGCAGCCGCGGCCCGACGCGGACCTCGACCGCGCGCGCGGCGGCGGTCCGGCGAAAGCGACCCCTACGTCAGGCTTCTCGGTGCGGCTGCCCCGCGCCGAGGCGCTGGCCTGTCTGCTCGTGTTCATCGGGTTCGGCTCGGGCGTTCTCGCAGGCGAGCCGCGGCCCGTGCCGCTGACCGCAGGTCTGGACAGTTTTCCATCGACGCTCGGAACATGGCAGGCGAGTCCGTTCGGCGGTCCCAAGTCTTGGCCACGCGACTTGTGGCGCGGCGCCGACGCGGAGCTTCGCCGCAGCTATCGCAGCAACGGGCGCGCGATCGACGTCTACATCGCGTACTTCGAGACGCAGTCGCAGAGCAAAGAGGTCGCCGGATCGAGGACGCTGGATCTGCACCGCCGGGCCGAGCGCGTTCGCGTCGCCGATGCGCGAGGCGCGGAATTCGACGCGAACCTCGTTCGCGCCTCGTCCGAAAAGGTCGCGGGGCAGGATCCTCGCGACGTGTTCTTCTGGTACGAGATGAACGACGCCGTGGAATTGAGCGCATCCGGCGCGAAGATTCGGACGATCTGGAACGCGCTCGCGCAGGGCCGGACCAACGGCGCGGTCGTCGCGCTCTCGACCCCGGCGCGGTCGAACAACCCGACGGCTGGCGAGGACGATCGCGCGCGCGCGCGCGATCTCTCGGAGCTTGCGGCGCTCGTGCACGAGGCCCTCGGCCCTCATTTGCCGGGCCGCGCTCACTGACGCGCGATCGAAGACATACGGAACGAGCATGAAGATCATCAACTGCGACGACTCGCATCGCGATGCATGGAACGCGTTCGTCGACACGGCGGACGGCGCATCGCTTTATCACCGCTACGAGTGGCGGCGCGTCAACCAGCAATGCTTCGGGCATCGCTCGGCGTACTTGGCGGCGCTCGACGGCGATCGGATCGCGGGTGTCTTTCCGATCGTGCGCGTGCAGAGCCGACTGTTCGGCAACATCGCGTGCTCGCTTCCGTTCGTGAATTTCGGCGGGCCGTGCGCGTCGACGCCGGAGATCGAGCGGGTGTTGATTGCGAAGGCGAGCGAGATCGCGGACGAGTGGCGCGTCGACTACGTCGAGATTCGCAGCCGCAAATTCCTCGACGGTCTTCCGTCCTCCGATCACAAGGTCAGCATGACGTTGGACCTGAACAAGGATCCGGACGTCCTCTGGAAAAAGTTCTCGAGCTCGCATCGTCAGGATATCCGCAAGGGCTACAAGAACGGACTCACCGCGCGTATCGGCGGCGCGGAGCTGATTCCGGATTTCTACGCGGTCCTGTCGGAGAGCTGGCGGGATCTCGGAACGCCGATCTACTCGCGCAGCTACCTCGAGACGGTGGCCGCGACATTTCCCGAAGCGACACGCCTGTGCGTGGTCTATGCCGGCACCGAGCCGGCCGCCGCATCGCTCGACATGCTCCATGGGGAAACGGCTGAGGGACTCTGGCTCGGATCGCGCGGCAAATTCCGGAGTCAGTACGCCGGATACGTGCTGTATTGGGAGCTCATCAAAGGCGCGTGCGAGCGCGGCATGACGCGCTTCCACCTGGGACGCTCGACGGTGCAATCCGGCGGGGAAGTCTTCAAGAAAAAGTGGAATGCGAAGCCGCTCCAACTGTATTGGCAGTACGTGCTGAGGACGCGGCGCGACATCCCGCAATTGAACGTCGCGAACCCGAAGTATCGCCTCGCGATTCGGGCGTGGCAGCAGCTTCCCGTTCCCGTGACCCAGGTGATCGGCCCGTTCATCGCGCGCAGCATTCCGTAATGCCTCGACACGTTGCTCCCGCCGGCGCTCCGATTCGCGCGATCGATCTCGCGCGCGCGGCGGCGCTTGTCGTCTCTGGAGCGGACGTCGGCGCGACTCTGCGCCGCGCGTTCCAGGATCGATTCGGCGTGCGCCACGCGCTGCTGACGTCGACCGGCCGCGCGGGTCTGACGCTGCTGCTGAGAGCCATGCGCCGTCTCGCGTCCGGCGATCGCGACGAGGTCGTGCTTCCGTCGTACACGTGCTTTTCGGTCGCCGCGTCGGTCGTCAAAGCCGGCCTTCGCCCGCGCATCGTCGACATCCGGGCGGACACGTTGGATTACGACCTCGACCAGCTGCGGCGGACTGATTTCCGCCGTGTGATGACTGTCGTGGCGACGAACTTGTACGGGCTCCCAAACGATCTTCCGGCGATTGCCGATATCGCGCGCGAGCACGGGGCATTTCTCGTCGACGATGCCGCGCAGGCGATGGGGGCGGCCGTCGGTGGGCGCGCGTCGGGGACCTGGGGCGACGCGGGCCTCTACAGCTTCGACAAAGGTAAGAACGTCGCGGCGATTGATGGCGGAATGGTCGTCACGAGCTCGGACCGCCTGGCGTCCGCGCTCGATCGCGAGCACGCGAGCTTGGCGGCGCCGCCGCTGACCGAGTCCGTCAGCGGCGTCATGAAAGCGTGCGTGTATTCGCTGATGCTCCGGCCGGCGCTGTATTGGATTCCAAACAGCATTCCGCAGCTCGGCCTCGGCAAGACGGTCTACACGACGGATTTCCCGATGGAGCGGCCGAGCCGTCCGCTGGTTGCGCTCGGCGTCACGATGACGAAGCGGCTCGATGAGTTCAACCGCGCGCGGCGCGAGAACGCGGCGTCGATTCTCGCAGGCGTGACGGCTGTTCCCGGCGTGCAGTCGATCCGTGTGACCAACGGCGCGACGCCGGTCTACCTGCGCTTCCCGGTGCTGTTACCGAATCGTGACGTGCGGCAGCGCGCGCTCGAGGCGCTCGTCGCCGCTGGCATTGGCGCGACGGCGTCGTATCCCTCATCGCTCGTCGACGTTCCGGCGCTGCAGACGGCATTCGCCGGTGGAGCGGCGCCGGCTCCTTGCGGCCGATCGGTCGCGGAACGCGTTCTGACGATTCCCACGCATGCGCTCGTCAGGCCGAGCGACATCACGACGACGGTCGAGATACTCGAGCGCGTCGTGCGCGGCCGTGCGGATGGGCTGACGGTGGTACGGACGAAGAGAGAGCAGAGCGAGATATGTGCGGAATAGCGGGACTGGTTTACAAGGATCCGTCGCACCCGTGCGAGCCCGAGCTCGTCACGGCGATGCGCGACATCATCTCGTACCGCGGTCCTGACGACGCGGGCAACTTCATCGATGGTCCGGTGGGTCTCGGCTTCCGCCGTCTGAGCATCATCGATCTGTCCGGCGGCCACCAGCCGATGCAGGACGTCCGGCGCAAGCTGTGGATCGTCTTCAACGGCGAGATCTACAACTATCGTCCGCTGCGCGAAGCGCTCGTCGCGAAGGGCTTCGCGTTCCACTCGAACAGCGACACCGAAGTCATCCTGAATCTGTACGCGGAGCGCGGCGAGAAGTGCGTCGAGGCGCTCAACGGCATGTTTGCGTTCGCCATCTGGGACACGGAACATCGGACGCTGTTCCTGGCGCGCGACCGGATGGGCGTCAAGCCGCTCTACTACGCCGAGACGCCCGAAGCCTTCGTGTTCGGATCGGAGATCAAGTCGATTCTGAAGAGCGGCAAGGTTGCCGCGCAGTGCCGCGAAGAAGCGCTGAGCGAGTACTTGCTCTTCCGACAGGTGTCGGGTACCGAGACGCTGTTCCGCGGGATTCGAAGCCTGCCGCCTGGATGCACGATGACGGTTCGCGACGGGCGTCCGCGCATCACGCGTTATTGGTCGCCGAGGCCGTCGCCCGAGCGTCCCGCGATTGGATTCGAGGAAGCGACGCGCACGCTGTCGGATCTCTTGCAGGATTCGGTGCGGATGCGTCTGATCAGCGACGTTCCCGTCGGCACGTTCTGCAGCGGCGGCGTCGACTCGAGCCTCGTGACGGCGTTGGCCGCGAAGATCAAGGGCGACGCGGTCAACACGTTCTCGGTCGGCTTCGACGAGACGGACTTCGACGAGAGCGCGTTCGCGCTCATGGTCTCGAAGAAGTACAACACGGTTCACCACCAACTCCGCGTCGGCAACGTCGAGTTCGACGAGCTCTTTCCGCGGATGGTGTGGCACAACGACGAGCCGCTGGATTTCGCGAACTCGGTCCACATCTTCGCGCTCAGCAAGCTCGCCAAGCAGCACGTGACCGTCGTGTTGACAGGCGAGGGATCGGACGAGCTCTTCGCCGGCTATCCGCGGTACCGCATTCCTCGCCTCGCGGACTCGTACCGCAACGTGCCCGCGCCGATGCGACGGTTCTTGCTCGCGTGGATCAAGGATCACCGCCTGCACAAGCTCGATCGCTACGCGTCGGCCTCGCGCGAGGACGTGTTCCTGTACAACTCGAGCTATCTGCGTCCCGATCTCGTGGCCGAAGCGGCCCCGGGTCTGCCGGCGTTCGGGGCGGAATATCGCCGGGAATGCCTCGAGGGCAGCGCGGGCCTGGGACTCGATGGCGTGGGACGTCTGTCGCTGCTCGATCAGGAGACGTTCCTCGTGTCGATCCTGCATCGGCAGGACAAGATGAGCATGGCGGCCGGCATCGAGTCGCGCGTGCCGTTCATGGATTACCGGATCGTCGAGTTCGCCAATCGCCTGCCGACGGAGCACAAAGTCCGGCTCGGGTCCGGCAAGGCGGTCGTGAAAGACGTCGCGCGGCGCGCGCTGCCGCAGGCGATTGTCGATCGGCGCAAGTCGGGCTTCGGCGTGCCGCTTGCGCGATGGTTCCGCGCGCACGACGGATTGGGCGAGCGCATCCGCGGGCTCGCGGAAAGCCCGGCAGCCGACGTGTTCGATCGGCCCGCGCTCACGCGGCTCATCGCCGAGCATCGCTCCGGCGCGCGCGACCATTCCGAGTTCCTGTGGACCGCGCTCAATCTCTGCACGTGGCGCGAAACGTTCCGTTGTTAACCGTCAATTGATTCCAGACATCGACCAAGGACCAGCTTCGCAATGTCAACTCAACGCGGCCCCGCCGCTCCCTTGAAGATCGCCATCGTCGGCTGCGGCAAGATGGGCATCCACCACGCGCGCGCGATACAGGCGTGCCCCGGCGCGAGCATCGTCGCCGTCGCCGATCCCGACGCGAACCCGGAGAAGCTGCCGTCGGTCCTGTCGAAGGACGTTCGATGGTTTGCGTCGGCGTCCGAGATGCTCGAGGCCGTCCATCCCGACGTCGTGCACATCGCCACGCCGCCCGGATCCCACGCGCCGCTCGCGAAGCTGTGCCTCTCGCACGGCGCGCACGTCTATGTCGAGAAGCCGTTCACGCTGACGACGGCGGATGCGCGCGACGTGCTCGAGACGGCGGCGAGAGCGGAGCGTTCGGTGTGCGCCGGACACCAGCTCCTCTATCAGGCGCCGGCGCGCGGGTTGACCGCGTCGCTGAACCTCATCGGACGCGTCGTTCACGTGGAGAGCTATTTCTCGTTCCGGACCGTGAGGAAGTCTCGCGACGGACGGTCGCTGATGTCGCCGATCGAGCAGCTGCTCGACATTCTGCCGCACCCCGTCTACACGCTGCTCGACGCGCTGCGCGCGTGCGACCCGCTTGCGTCGCCCGAGCTCACGTCGATTCACGTTCGCGCCGAGGGAGAAGTTCACGCCATCTTGAAGGCCGGTGAGGCGACCGGCGTGCTGATCGTGACGCTGCGCGGCCGGCCAATCGAATCGTATTTGCGCGTCGTCGGCACGAACGGCTGCCTTCGCGCGGATTTCGTGCGCGGCGCGCTCACGAACTTGGCCGGCGCCGGCGCATCCGCGATTTCCCTCGTGTCGAATCCGTATCGCGAGGCGAAGCAGATCATCATCGGATCGACGAAAGGCTTCGCGTCGCATCTCTTCGGCAAGAAGAAGGGATATCCGGGGCTCAGCGATTTGACGCACGCGTTCTACGAGAGCATCCGTCACGGGACGAAGCCGCCGCTCTCGCCGGAATCGATCCTCGACACCGTCCGCGTGTGCGAAGAGATCGGCCAAACGCTGCGCGCTGCCGACGCCGAGCGCGAGCGCCGCGCGGAAGTGGAGCTCGCGGAACGGAAGCGTCAGCTGCCGCCAACGGATCCGACCCGCGGCGTGGTATTGGTGACCGGCGGGAACGGAACGCTCGGACGTGCGGTCGTCCGCGACTTGCGGCGGCATGCCTGGTCGGTGCGGTCGGTTGGACGCCGTGTGCCACCCGCGTCGGCGCAGGAAGCGGGAGTGGAGTATGTCGCCGCCGATCTGAGCCAGAAACTCGAGAAGGGCCTGCTCGCCGGAGTATCGACGGTCGTGCATTGCGCGGCGGAGACGGCCGGCGGGAAGGACGCTCACGAGCGGAACACGATCGCCGCGACGCGCCACCTCCTCGACGCATCGGCCGCCGCGGGCGTCAGGAATTTCCTGCACGTCAGCAGCATTGCGGTCCTGAAGCCGAGCAAAGTCGTCGGCGGGCCGTTGACGGAGAGGAGCCCGGTCGATCGCGACAACCTCGCGCGCGGACCGTACGTGTGGGCCAAGGCGGAATCCGAGCGCGAAGTGCTCGAGCGGGGTCCGGGCCTGGGTCTGAGAATCCGCGTCGTGCGGCCGGGACCGCTCGTCGACTTCAAGGCGTACGAGCCGCCAGGCCGCCTCGGTCGCGAGCTGGGTCCGATCTTCCTCGCGATCGGTCCGAAGTCGGGCGGACTCAGCCTCTGCGACGTGCGCACGGCCGCGCAGGTGATTCGCGGCGGAGTCGAGAATTTCGATTCGATGCCGACGATCGTCAACCTTGTCGAGCCCGAGGCGCCGACGCGCGCGAAGCTGCTCGCGCTGTGGCTCGAGAAGCGTCCCGATCTCAGGGCCGTGTGGATGCCTGCGTGGGTGCTGTCGGTGATGTCGCCGATTGCGAAGCTCGCGCAGCGAATCCTGCTGCGCAGCGCGAACCCGATCGACCTGGCGGCCGCATTCTCGTCCGAACAGTACGACGCCACGCTTGCCGCCGAGGCGATCCGCCGCGCGCAGGCGCCGGCTGGATCGAGGGCGGCATGAGCAGCGCTCCGAACGTCGTGCGTGATGCGCTTGCCGATGCCGCGATCCACGAGCAGTGGGTCTCGATGTATCGGACGCCGGAAGCGCAGGGCTTCTACGAGGTCGCGTTCGATGCGATTGCGCGCGAGCTGAGCGCTCCGGCCGGGTCGACGATTCTCGACGCGGGCTGCGGGAGCTGCGCGAAATCCGTTCTGCTCGCGGCGCGCGGCTTTCACGTGGTGGCCACCGATTTTTCGCAGAACGCGTTGGATCTCGCGAAGAAGACCATTCACGCGCGTGGGCTCGACGACAAGATCACGCTGCGGCAGGGCGATCTCCTTCGTCTCCCGTTCGAGGACGGTCAGTTCAAGTACGCGGTGTGCTGGGGCGTGCTCATGCACGTGCCCGAGCTTCACCGCGCCCTCTCTGAATTGACGCGGGTGCTCGCACCAGGCGGAAAGCTCGTGCTGAGCGAGGGCAACATGTATTCGGCGCAGTCGATCGCGCTGCGAGGGCTGAAGCGGATACTCGGCAAGGGGCGAGCGCGCGTCGAGCGCGTTCCAGCCGGGCTCGAGTCCCACGAGGCGACGCCGCAGGGAACGCTGCTGACGCGCCAACTCGATATGAAGTGGTTCGTCGCCGAATGCGACAGGCTCGGTCTCGCGCTGAAGACGCGCCGCTCCGGTCAGTTCACGGAGATGTATGCGCTCATGCCGTGGCGTCCCGTGCGCCGCGCGATTCACGCCGCCAACGACGTCTGGTTCCGTTTCGTGCGTCTGCCTGGTCCCGCGTTCGGCAACCTCCTGGTTTTCGAGAAGAAGCAACCTCGGTCTGCGCGATGACTCGGTCCCTGCAGGAAGCCGTCTTCGAGTATCGCGCCGCACGCGGATTGATCGCGGCCGCGATGACGACGCGCGGGCGGATGGCGCTCGGCAGCGGCAATCTGTATCGCGCGCTCGGCGATTTGTGTTGGGTGACGCGCGTCTCCAACGTCGGGCCCTTCGGCCGTATAGCCGAGCGCGTCGTGAACGAGACGATTGCGACGCTCCGCCGCGAACCAAGGAACGTCGTCCTCGACTCGTACCGGGCCGACCCCGCGTCGGCCGCGTGCGCCTCGCTGTACGCGCTGACTGGAAAAGGTCCGCACGATCTCTGGCGCGACCTGATCGTCTTGAAGCGCGCGACCGCCGAAGAGAAAGGCGTGATCCTGCTGAAGTACGTCAGGACGTTCAATGCGGTGGCGTCGATGTTCGACCTGCCGCGGCTGATGAAGCGCTACACGTTCGTCCTCGAGCCGTGCTGGGCGGGCTATTGTGATCCAAGCTTGCTGATGTACATCGCACCGGGCAATCCGGTGCTCGTGCAATGCTTCACCGAAGAGGATTATCGATTCGTCGCGGAGACTGGTGGGCCGCTCGTCCCGATCCGGCTTGGGCCGGCGGATTGGGTCGACGCTGACCTCTTCAAGCCCGCAGCAGAGAAGAAGTCGTACGACCTCGTGATGGTCGCCAACTGGGCGCCGCACAAGCGCCATGCGCAGCTCTTTCGCGCGCTGCACGAGATTCGCGACCGCCAGGTGCGTGTGCTGCTGATCGGATTTGCGTGGGCGAACCGGACCGCCGCGGACGTGCGCCGCGAAGCCGAACGGTTCGGACCGCCGGGAATGCACCTCGACATCATCGAGAACCTGCCGCCGACCGAGGTCGCCGCGCACGTCAGCCAGAGCAAGGTGTTCGTGTTCTTGTCGCGCAAAGAAGGGGATAACAAAGCCCTCGTCGAGGCGATGTTCGCCGGCGTCCCCGCGATCGTTTATGACAAGACGATCGGGGGCGCGCGTAGCCGCATCAACGCGTCGACCGGTGTGTTGGCCTCGGACGCTGAGCTTCCGGCGAAGATCGTGGACATGATCGACCATTACGACCGGTTCACGCCGCGCGAGTGGGTCCTCGAGCATACGGGCAGCGCGAACGCGACGCGGATCCTGAACGACGCGCTGGCGCGCGCGGTGACCTCGGCCGGCGGACGCTACACGGAAGGGATCGTCGAAAAGACGAATTCGCCAAACCTGGCGTACAAGGATCCGTCGTGCCGTGCGCGGTTCCGGGCCGACTACGAGTTCATCCTTGGATGCCGGTCCGACGTGCCGCGATCGGGTGCGCTCGCGCGCGACGGCGAAAGAGCGGTGGTGAAGCGAGATGCTGTGGCGTGAGTCGCTCCCGGCGCAACTTGGGACACATGATCAGCCGGTTCGGGCAACAGAGCGCCGCCGCATGAAGATTGGATCGATCGCAGGATTCGTCAGGCGTCATCGCTTCGCGGCCGGATTCGTCTGCGGTTTGGCGGCCGTCTATTTCGGCCGCCTCGCGATCAACCGCACGACCGTGGCGGACTACTTGATCAGCCCGCTGCTCGCGAGCGATACCGCAGGCAAGGCCGACGCGATCGTCGTGCTGGGCGCGGGCGTCGTCGGGGAATGCGTTCCCAACCAGAACGGCGTTCGTCGAACGCTCCTCGGGGTCCGCGTCTGGCGCGAGGGGCGAGCGCCGGTGATGGTGTTCACGGGCGGCGGCACGGGGCCGTCCTGTCCGGTCGGAGTCGCGATGGCGCAGCTCGCGCGCGAGCTCGGCGTGCCCGCCTCGAACGTGCTGGTGGAGTCGAACTCGTACAACACTCGCCAGAACGGAGAGCGCAGCGCGCCCATGCTGCGGCAGATCGGCGCGCAGCGTGTGCTCCTCGTCACCGATCGCCTCCACATGCGGAGGTCCGCGGGGGTTTTCGCCTCGCTCGGGTTCGACGTCGAGCGCGCGTCCGTACCGATTTACGAAGGCCATCCCGACAACGTCTCGATGTTGACGGCCGGCATGCGCGAGTTCCTCGCGCTGTCGTACTACCGCTGGCGCGGGTGGATCAAAGAAGGCGCGGACGCCACGAACCGTAACGAGAGCCACGAGAGCAGAATCGCGATGGTACCGACGTCGGGAATGAATCCGCAGCAGACGCCGAAGACGCCGAGCCGGCCGATCGTGCTGCTCGGCGCGTCGTACGCGAAGAACTGGGATCTCAGGACATTGTCGGGCGTCGAGGTGATCAATCGCGGCGTTGCCGGCGAGCAGACGGCGGAGCTCGTCGGCCGGTTCGACCGCGACGTGGTCGCCGCGAATCCGCGGACCGTGATCATCTGGGGCTTCATCAACGATATCTTCCGCGCGGCGCCGACCGAGTCGGATGCCGCGACGGAGCGCGTGCGGAAGAACTACACGCGCATGGTCGAACAGGCGCACGCCAGCGGAATCGAGACGATTCTCGCGACCGAAGTCACCGTGCGGCCGAAAGATTCATGGTCGGAGACGATCGGATCGTGGATCGGCTGGGTGATGGGGAAGGAAGCGTATCAGGACGTCATCAACCGGCACGTCATGGCCACGAACCGGTGGCTCGTGGACTTTGCCAAGCAGAAGAACCTTCTCGTGCTCGATCTCCACAACGCGCTCGCCGAAGAGGGAGGACGACGGCGCCGCGAGTTCACGAACGAAGACGGCAGCCACATCACGCCGGCAGGCTACGCGGCTATTACCGCTTACGCGAAGCCTGTGCTCGAAGCGCATCTCGTACGGTAGAAAGGATCCCGCCATGGCTCGTTGGTCGAAAGTCGTTGTCGTTCTGGTTTGGATGCTCTTGTGTGTCGGCGCTCGTCCCGCGAGCGCGAGCTTGATCGTGGTCGGCGATGGAACGGTGCTCGACGACACGATTGGGATGGCTTTCCTGCAGGATATGAACACGGCAATGACCACGGGCTTCGACAGCGATGGACGAATGTCGTGGAATGACGCGCAGCGTTGGATCAATCACCTCAACGCCGTCTCGTATCTCGGCCACAACGACTGGGAGCTCGCGAGCGGCAGCGGTCCGGCGGATGCGCCGTTGAGAACGAAAGCGAACTATCTCGAGCACTTGTTCTACGAGGCGCTCGGGAACATCAAGCCGGCGCTCGGGAGCGTTGCCACGGGCTGGCAGCTCGGACCGTTCACGAATCTCGGCACGGCCCTTCAGGGCGGATATTGGGTGCAGCCCGATCTCCTGTATGACCTTGGTTCGTGCTGCTATTCAGGGTCGTATCGAATCCTGTCCGATCGCTACGACGGCGATCCAACCAGCTATCTCTATCATGCGACCGCGATGCGGCGGGCGAACGTGCCCGAGCCGATGACGCTGTTGCTGCTCGCGCCGGCGGCGGCCGGGCTCGCCATTCGACGCCGTCGTACGTCGGCGTCGCGCGGCTGAGCGCGGCGGTGGGACACGCGACGACCTGCGCATGACCGAGACGCCGTTTTACTTTTCCCACGGGAACAGCCGGTTGTTCGCGATCCTGCACGAGGCCGCTGGCAGCGCCCCAAGCTCCGCGTACGTCTTCTGTCATCCGTTTGGCGAGGAAAAGCTCTGGACGCACCGCGTGTTCGTCTCGTTCGCGCGGCGGCTGGCGGCTGACGGTCATCCGGTGCTCCGCTTCGACTACATGGGAAACGGGGACAGCGGAGGAGCGTTTCCGGAGTCCTCGCTGGCCTCGGCGGTGGCTGACGTTCGTGCCGCGATCGACGAGGTCCGGCGCCGAACGGGCGTCCGCACGGTGAATCTGCTCGGGCTGCGGTGGGGCGCGATGGTTGCGAGCCTCGCCGCCGAGGATGCCGCAGACATCGATCGGCTCGTGCTGTGGGCGCCCATCGTCGACGGCGCCCGGTACATGCAGGAGCTCCTGCGCTCGAACCTCACCACGCAGATGGCGACGCACAAGGAGATCCGGCAGGATCGCGCCGCGCTCGTGCAAGTGATGGAGAACGGCGGCACCGTCAACGTCGACGGCTACGACATCGCGCTGCCGATGTATGCGGAGGTGTCCGCCGTGAAGCTGGCGGCGGCGCCGAAGCGCCATGCCGCCCGCTGTCTGATCGTGAACGTCGATCGTCAGCCGAACCGCCCGGTTCCCGAGCTGCAGCAGCTCGCGGCGTCGTACTCGCTCGCATCGCCGACGCTGACCAGCGCGCAGGAAGAGCCGTTCTGGAAGGAGATTCTGCGGTTCTACGACGAGGCGCCGAATCTCTTCGCGGTGACGCTCGACTGGCTCACAGCTGCATGAAGGTTCTCGTCACCGACGGCGGCAATCGCGCCGCGTTGGCCATCACGCGATCGCTCGGACGCGCGGGCCACACGGTCGTCGTCGGCGAAAAAGAAACGCCGTCGCTCGCGCAGACGTCGCGGTACTGTTCGGATCGCCTCGTCTATCCGGATCCCGTGACGCGGTCCGACGAGTTCGTCGCGTTCCTCGCGTCCGCCGTGAAGGCGCGCGCGATCGATGTGCTGCTTCCGGTCTCCGACATCACGACGTTCCTCGTGACGGAGAACCGCGATTGCTTCGATCGCCGGTGCGCGATTCCGTTCGCGAGCGCGGAGATCGTTCAGCGCGCCGCGAACAAGGTCGACTTGATGCAGACGGCGATGCGGATCGGCGTGCCCGTGCCGCGGACCATGATCGTCTGCGACGCGGACTCGATTCCGCGGCCGGAGTTTCCGTACCCGGTGGTCATCAAGCCGTGGAAATCGCGCGTGCGCACGCCCGCGGGATGGGTCTCCACCGCGGTCGGCTACGCGGACAGCTTCGACAACCTCGTGCGCGAATTGAAGCGGCGGCCGAAGCACGAGTTTCCCGTCATGCTGCAGGAGCGGATCGCCGGCCCGGGCGTCGGCGTCTTCGCCTGCTATCAAGAGGGCCGCGCGGTGGCCCTCTTCAGCCATCGGCGGCTGAGAGAGCGTCCACCGTGGGGCGGCGTCAGCGTGCTGTCCGAGAGCGTGCCGCTCCCGCCGCTCGCCAGCGACTACGCCACGCGGCTGCTCGACGAGATCGGCTGGCACGGCGTGGCGATGGTCGAGTTCAAGCAGGACGCGCGCGATGATGTGCCGAAGCTGATGGAGATCAACGGAAGGTTCTGGGGATCGCTGCAGCTTGCGATCGATGCGGGCGTCGATTTCCCTCGGGTGCTCGTGGAGATGACACGGAGCGAGCGCGTGCAGCGTCAGGCGCCGTATCGTGTCGGCGTGCGCAGCCGCTGGCTCTGGGGAGACGTCGATTCGCTCCTCGTGACGCTCTTCGGCGGGCAGCGCGTCGCCGCGCTCGGCGGCCAGAGCCGGTGGGGCGCGATTCGAGAGTTCGTGAAGTTCTGGCAGCCCGATCTTCGGTACGAGAACCCGAGCCTGCGCGATCTCAGGCCGTGGTTCTTCGAGACGTACGCGTGGTTCCGGACCGCCGCACGCGACGCGGTACGCCGATCGTGATCGCGGCGCGAGAGTACGACGCGTGCGAATGACCTCGCGGCAGCGCGTGAACTATGCGATCAAGGTCGTCGTGTCGCACGCGCTCTACTATCTCGGTCTGCTCCAGCTCTGGCAGCGGATCGTGATGCGGCGCAAAGCGGTGATCCTCATGTATCACCGCGTGCTGACGCCCGAGGAGCTGGCGCGAACCGGCTCGCATCCGGCGCTCGTCGTCTCACGCGAGACATTCGCCCGACAGATGGCGCTTCTGAAGCGCCGCTTTTCGGTGCTGACGGTCAACGAGTTCGCGTCGCGGCTCGAGCGCAAGGTCCCTTTCGAGAATTCGTCCTGCTTGATCACGTTCGATGACGGCTGGCAGGACAATGTCGACAACGCGCTGCCCATTCTCGAGCGGCACAATCTGCCGGCGCTCGTGTTCCTGCCGGCGAACTACGTCGGCAGCCGCCGGCTGTTCTGGCAGGAAGCGCTCACGCATCTGCTGCGGCGCGTCGTCGCGGAGGTCCGAAGCAATCCGGCGCGGCGCGGCGCGTTCGCGCGGATCCTCGAGCCCGCGGGGCTCGAGCATCTGCTCGAACTGGCGGACGCCGACCCGCGCACCGCGATCATCGATGCCATCGCGTCGCAGAAGCGGCTGACGCGTTCGTCGATCGAGGACCTGCAGCAGGCGCTCGCGCGCGAGCTGAAGGTGAGTCTCGACGATCTGAGCGACGTCGACGGGTTCATCGGTTGGACCGACGTCGAACGGATGGCCGTGGGCGGGATTTCGTTCGGCGGGCACGGCGTCGACCATCTGCTGCTCACGCAGGTCTCTGACGATGACGTGCGCCGCGAGGTGCGCGGCTCGAAGCAGATGATGCAGGACAAGTTCGCTCAGACGGTCCCGACGTTCAGCTATCCAAACGGGTACTGGACGCCGCCGATCGCGCGCGAGGTCGAGGATGCCGGCTACCGCCTGGCGTTCACGACCAAGCGCGGCTTCGTGAGCTGCAGCGACGAGCCCTTCACGGTGCGCCGCTTGAACATCCACGAAGCCGTGACGAATACGACGCCGATGTTCCTTGCCCGCGTGGTCGGGTTGCTATGACGGGAATCGAACTCATTTTCTGGCTCTCGGTTGCCGGCGTGCTCTATCCGTACTTCGGCTATCCGATGGCGTTGTGGGTTCTATCGCGGCTCCGCGGCGGCGAGCGCGGACGAGTCGCCGGCGACGAGCTCCCGACGATCTCGATGATCATCCCCGTCCACAACGAGGCGGCGCGCATCGAGAAAAAGATCGCGAACACGGCGGCGCTGGAGTATCCCGCCGACCGTCTACAGGTTCTCTTCGTGTCCGACGGCTCGACGGATCGCACGATCGAGATCATTCGGGCGCAGGCGCGGCCGACGATGACCGTGATCGAGCTGCCCGAGCGCCGCGGCAAGGCGGCCGGGTTGAACGCCGGTCTGCAACATGCGACGAACGAGATCCTCGTGTTCTCCGACGCGTCGATCGCGCTCGAACCGGATTCGTTGCGCAAGATCGTCCAGCGGTTCGGCGATCCAGAGATCGGCTGCGTGTCCGGCGAGGATCGCATCGCGGGCTCCGGCGGCGAGGCGTGGTACGGGCGGTACGAGCTCATGCTGCGGCGGCTCGAGTCCGAAGTGGGATCGATTGTCGGCGCGAGCGGATCGTTCTACGCGCAGCGCCGATCGCTCTGCGCGCCGTTCGTCGAAGGGCTGGCGCCAGATTTTCTGTCGGTGCTGCGCACCGTCGAGCAGGGGGCGCGCGCGATTAGCGATCCGGACGCCGTCGGCGCGATGACGAGCGTGAAGGATCCGCGCGACGAGTTCGAGCGTAAAGTGCGCACGCTGCTTCGCGGCATCACGACGCTCTTCGAGCACGCGCACTTGCTGAATCCGTTCCGCTACGGCCTGTTCTCGTTCGCGCTGTGGTCGCACAAGGTGATGCGGTGGCTGGCGCCCTGCTTCCTCGTGCTCGCGCTCGTGACGCCCATCGCCCTGTTACCCTCGCCGTGGTATTCAGCGATTCTCGCGGTGCAAGTCGCGTTCTACCTTGCGGCGCTGGCGGCGCTGGCGCAATGGGGCCGCATCGATCGCACGCTCTTCGGAAAGATCGCGCTGTATTTCTCGACCGTGAACGCCGCTGTGCTCGCCGCCTGGTATCGATACGGGCGCGGCGTACGGCAGGAGCTTTGGACGCCGTCGCGGCGGTAGCCGGATCTCGACGCATGGGCCTCAGAGGAACGGTCAAGCATCTGACGCAGAGGGCGCTCGCGGACGCGCTCTACTACACGGGCGCGCTCGGCGTGTATCGCCGCCGCGTCATGCGGTCCTCCGCCGTCGTGCTCGTGTATCACCGTATCGTCGACGAGCCTCCCGACTTGCTCGATTACTCGCCGTCAGGCATGTGCGTCCGGCGCGATGCCTTCGATGCGCAGATGGCGTATCTGAGCCGCCACTACACGGCGATTCCGCTGAGCGAGCTTGCGCAGCGGGTCTCGGATCAACGGACGCTCGACGATCGCCTCTGCGCCGTGACGTTCGACGATGGGTGGCGGGACAATTACACGCACGCGTTCCCGATCCTGAAGAAGCACAACGTGCCGGCGACGATCTTCCTGGCGACGAACTTCGTCGATGGCGGCTCGTGGTTCTGGGAAGAGCGGTTGAAATACGTCCTCGCGCACGTCATGCAGCGGCATCTCGATCGGGCGATTGCGGCGTCAGAGCTGTCCGCCGTCAGCGAGGTGCTGGCGCGATTGGAGTTGTCGGCGATTCTCGCGATGGGGCTGCCTCGATTCAGGCAGTTCCTGTCCGCGCACGTCACGACGCTGCGAGCGAAGCCCGAAGCGGAGCGCGCGCGCGTCATGGACGCGCTCGAGGGGCTGATCAAACTGGAGAGCTTGCGCGAGCCGCGCCGCTTCATGAACTGGGACGAGATCCGCGAGATGGAGGCCGCGGGGATGCACTTCGGCGCGCATACCGTCAGCCACGTGAATCTCGAGCGCAGCGAACAGGCGGCAGCGGAGCGCGAGATCGCGGGGAGCAAGTCCCGCACGGAAGCGTCGCTCGCGAACGCGGCGCCCGTGTTCGCGTATCCGTTCGGGAGGAGCACACCGGCCGTCCGCGCGTTCGTGCAGAAGGTCGGCTTCCGAGGGGCGTTCACGATCGTTCCCGGCCTGGTGCGCCGCGGCGCCGATCCCATGCAGTTGAACCGCATCGACATCAATCAGCGTGTCTCCGTCGATCTGCCGTTCTTCGCGTGCCGCGCGCTGAACTTCATGGAGATGTACTAGGCCGTGCGGGTCAGCGCGATCATTCCGGCGTTCAATTGCGCGCGGTACCTGCCCGACGCCATTCGGTCCGTGCTCGACCAGTCGCGCGGCGTTCACGAGCTGATCGTCGTCGACGACGGGTCGACCGACAATACGGGCGACGTGGTACGAGGGTTTTCGCGCGTGACGTACGTACGGACGCCGAACCAGGGCGCGGCCGCGGCACGCAACGTCGGGCTCGCGCGCGCCACCGGCGACCTCGTCGCATTCCTCGACGCGGACGACGCGTGGTATCCGAACAAGCTGGCGCTGCAGGTAGAGGTGCTGGCGTCGCACGCCGACGTGCACGCCGTGTGCTGCGATTTCAGCCTGGTGAGCGAGGACGGGACGCTTCGTGAAGAGCGGCACATCCGTCGCAAGTACCGCGTGTTCTCGGCGTACGGTCTCGATTGGCCGGCGATGTTTCCGGCGCGCGGGACCGTCGCGAGCGGCGGCTCGAGCGTGAACGTGTACTTTGGCGACGCGTTCGCCGCGTTGTTCCGCGGCAACTTCGTGAACACGTCGTCGATCGTGCTGCGGCGCGACGCGATCGAGCGCGCGGGGCGCTTCACCGTCGGGCGGCGGACGCAGGAAGACTACGAGCTGTGGCTGAAGATCGCGCTCGGCGGCGCGATGGCCTACATCGATCTGCCGCTCCTGACGTTCCGTCGCAGGCCGAATCAGCTCACATCGGACGACCAGCGCCTCCGCGTCGTGCAGGACACCGCGGAAGTGGTCGCGGCGCTCGCCGGGCCGGCGCGTTCCCGCGTGGGGGAGGCTGTCGTTGGCGAACGGGTCGCCGACCTCTACTACACCCTCGCGAAGGCGCTTCTTGGCAGCCGTCAGTCGTCTGCCGCGCGGTCTGCGCTGGGACGAGCCTACGCGCATTCGGGTTTCGCGCCGCGCGTCGCGTCGCTCTACGCGTGGTCGTGGATGCCGGCATCGCTCGGCGACGGGATTCGCCGCGGCTACAAACGGATGCGGCAAAGGGCGTCATGACGCGATCGAGGATCGAGGACTAGGGACGTGAGGCTGCTCAAGCGTTTGTATCACTTCATGGATCGCACGGACGGATCGCTTCAGAAAAAAGCGGTCCGGTCGAGCGCGTGGGTCGCGCTTTCGAGCGTCGTCATCGGCGTGCTCACGTTCGGACGCGGCATCATCCTCGCGCGCCTGTTGACGCCGGAGATCTTCGGCTTGATGGCGCTCTGTCTGATGGCCACGCGCCTCATCGAGATCTTCACCGAAACCGGCTTCGGCGCCGCGCTGATCCAACGCCAGGATCGATTCGAGGATGCGAAGGACACGGCGTTCACGATGATGTTCCTGCGCGGCATCGGCCTCGCCGCGATCTCGTACGCGATCTCACCCTACTTCGCGAACTTCTATCACGAGCCCGTCCTGCAGCCCGCGATCGCCGTCGTCGGATTGAGCTTCGTGTTGAGCGGCTTCACGAACATCAACATGGTCGCGCTCCAGAAGGAGCTGGACTACAAGCGGCTCACGTACTACGAACTGACGAGCGCGACGTTCAAGTTCCTCGCGGCGGCGGGGCTGGCGTACTGGTTGAGGAGCCTGTGGGCTCTCGTCTACGCGCAGATCGCGTCGGCGGCGATTACGAGCGCGCTGTCGTTCATCATGGTGCCGGGCCGCGTGCGCTTCCATCTCGACTGGGAGATTGCGAAGCAGTTGTATCGATACGGGCGCTTCATGACGGGCCTCGCGATTGTCGTCTTCATCACGCGCGAGCTCGACAATGCCGTCGTCGGCAAAGTGCTCGGCGTCGAGATCCTCGGGTACTATGTCGCGGCTTACACGCTTGCGACGATACCGTCCGACTACATCTCGCGCATGATCGCGAAAGTGCTGTTCCCCATGCTGGCGAAGCTGCAGAACGACTTCGAGCTGCTGCGCGTCGAGTACACGCGCGGCATCCGCTTGATCACGTCCGTGGCCGTGCCGATTGCGGTCGCGACTGCCGTGCTCGCGCCGGAGATCGTGCAGTCGCTGTACGGCGCGAAATGGTCGGCGGCGGCGCCGCCGCTCGCAATCCTCTCGGTGTTCGGCTGCTTCCGCGCGTTGTGGCTGATCAACGGGTACTCCTACAACGCGATCGGGCGCCCGCACATCGACTTCTCGATGAACCTGACGCGGCTGATCGTCATGGGCGCGCTCATCGTGCCGCTGACGATGAAGTACGGAGCGATTGGCGCGAGCCTGGCGGTCACGCTGCCGATGGCGGCGCAATTCGTGGCCGGCGTCTATTTGTCGCGACGGCTGATTGGCGTGCCCATCACCGTGGCGCTGCGCCCGCTCGGCGTCGCGGCGGTTCAAGGCGCCGTGCTCGCGATCGTGCTCATCGCGGCCAAGTCGGTCGTCAGCGCCGACCCGCGCGTCGCGCTGGTCCTCTTGGGCATGCTCAGCGGCGTCGTCTGCCTCGCGCTGAACCTCCGAGACATCCGCACGTTGTTTGCGGCGTACGGGGCACGATGAGCGGTACCAAGCCCGTCAAGGTTGTCTACTGCGAGACGAACGTCGACGGCACGATCGGCGGTTCGTACTACAGCCTGCTGTACCTCGTCAAAGGGCTCGATCGCACGAAGTTCGATCCGACTGTCGTGTTCTATCGCGAGCATGCGCTGCTCTCGACATTTCGTGACGCGGGCATCCGGACGCTCGTGTGGCCTCGGCCTGCAGGCATCGCCCTCGCGTCGCGCGCAAAGGGTCCGCTGGCCGTGCTGCGGCTGCCGCTGCTCGTTCTGCAGCGCGCGCTCAACGTTCTACGGTTCGTCGGCGGAGTCCTCTCGCGCGCCTGGTTTCTGATCAGCCGCCGAATCGACGTCGTTCACTTGAACAACTCGATCATGCGGAATCACGACTGGATGCTGGCCGCCAACCTGACGGGACGGCGGTGCATCACGCACGAACGAGGCATCAACGACCGATATACGTCCGGAGCGAAATACCTGGGCAAACGGCTCGACGCGGTGATCTGCATCTCCGAGGCGGTCCGGCGGAACATGGTGGAGGGCGGTGCCGATTTCGGCAATCTCGTGACGATTTACAACGGCCTGGATCCCGCCGTCATGCGCGTGGGGACGCCGGCCGACGAGCTGCGCCGGCGCCACGGTCTTCGGCCCGAGCACGCGATTGTGGGCATGCCGGGCAATATCCGTGCATGGAAAGGACAAGATACGCTCGTGCGGGCCATGGACCTCGTCAGGCGTGAATGCCCGAACGCGCGATGCCTCCTCATCGGCGACATGGCTGCGTCTGATCGGCCGTACGGCGACATGTTGGCCGAGCTCGCGTCGTCGCTCGGCCTGCAGGATTACATCATCCTGACGGGATTCCAGAAGAACGTCGCGGACTACCTCAATCTGTGCGATGTGGTCGTGCACGCGTCGGTGCGGCCGGAGCCGTTCGGACGCGTCATCCTCGACGCGATGGCGTGCCGCAAACCGGTCGTTGGCTCGCGCGCCGGCGCCATTCCCGAGATCATCGAAGAGGGGAAGACCGGGTTGACGTTCCCGCCCGGCGACTCGGAGCAGCTCGCGCGGGCGATCATCACATTGATCAAGGATCGCTCCGCGGCGCGCCGCCTGGGGGAGAACGGATACCAGCGTTTGATCGAGCAATTCAACATCGACCGGAACGTCGACGCGACGGTTCGTTTGTACGGCAGGTTGCTCGGTGCGGCGCATTAAAGTTCTCCACCTCCGGGACACGTACGAAATTGGCGGACCCGGCAAGACGATGCTCGAGACGTTTCGAGCGATTGATGCGACGCGCTTCGACCTCCATTTGGGCGTGTTCCAGACGCGGTACGAAGCAGGCGACACGCCGTTCACGGTGGCGGCCAAGAGCCTCGGCATGCCGGTGCACTATCTGCGCGGGTACAACCAGTACGACCCGCGCGTCGTGCGGGGCGTCGTCGAGTTGGTGAAGTCGGAGCAGTTCGACGTCGTGCACGCGCACGAGGTCAAGTCGGACGTGATCACGTACCTCGCCTCGAAGCTGCATCGCATGCCGATCATGACGACGCTGCACGGCTGGATCGGCAATCGGCGGAAGGATCGTCTGCTCATCGCGCTCGACAAGCGCGTACTGCGGGCGTTCGATTGCGTGATCGCCGTGTCCGGAAAGATTCGCGACGAGCTCGTCGCGGGCGGCGTCCCGAAAGACGTCGTGAGGCTGCTGCACAACGCCATCGTCGTGGACAAGTACCGCCGGACGGGGCAGGAAGGCCTGCTGACTAGCTTGATCGGCAAGCCTGTGGAGCACCCGGTTATCACGACGATCGGCCGCCTGAGTCCTGAGAAGGGACAGGCGGACCTCATCGAGGCGTTGGCAATCCTCGCGCGCGAAGGGCAAGCGTTCTCGGCGATATTCGTCGGCGACGGACCCGATCGCGAGCGTCTCGAATCGCGCGTGCTCGAGCTCGGGCTCGAGGAGACGATTCACTTTCCCGGCTATCTGAGCCAGCCAGAACGTATCCTGGAAGAAACGGACTTGATGGTCCTTCCATCGCACACCGAGGGGCTGCCGAACGCCGCGCTCGAGGCGCTCGTGATGGAGGTTCCTGTGCTCGCGACGCGGGTCGGCGGGACGCCGGAAGTCGTCACGGATGGCGCGACGGGGCGCCTGGTGCCGCCGCACGAACCGCAATCGCTTGCGGCCGACATCCGCGAGTTCCTCGCGGATCCGGGGCCATGGAAGAAGATGGCGACCCGGGGGCGGGCGATGGTGGAGGCACAGTTCGATTTTCGCGTGCGCACGCGCCGGCTCGAGGCGATCTATCTCGAGCTCGCCGGAGTAGACGCCCGATGATGACCTACTACGGACTGCTTCTGTTCTTCGTGCTGGAGTACGTGCGGCCGTCGACGTACTTCCCCCCGATTGGCGTGCTCCGCCTCAACACGATCGTGCCGCTCGGCGTGATCGCGCTGACGATCCTGAACAACAAGAAGGTCACGAACGCCGAGGCTCTGCGCGAGCCGAACGTGCGCATGATCCTCTTTCTGCTCGGGCTGATCGTCATGTCGGTGCTGACGGCGGACGTGACGTTGTACTCGTACAACATCTTCACCGCCGTGTTCGGATACGTCCTGATGACGTTCGTGCTCACGAAGCAGCTCACGGACGTCTCGCGCATGAAGGGCGTGTTCGCGATGCTCGTGCTCGTCCACGTCGTGCTCGCGCTGCTGACGCCCGAGATGTTCACCGATCCCGACGGCCGGCACTACCTGTCGTCCGGCACGTTCCTCGGCGACGGCAACGACTACGCGCTGTCCGTGAACGTCGCGCTTCCGTTGTGTATTTTTCTCCTGGGCAACTCGCCGAAGACGCTGCACAAGCTGTTCTGGGGCGGCTCGCTGCTCCTGCTGGTGCTGTGCGTCATCGCGACGAAATCGCGCGGCGGCACGATCGCGCTCGCGTGCGTCGGCATCTACTACTGGACGAAGAGCACCAGGAAAGCGCTGACGGGCGCCACCGCCGTGGTCGTCCTCGCCCTCGTCCTGGTGTCGGCGCCCGCGTCGTGGTTCGACCGCATGAGCACGATCTCGAGCCATGAAGATGGATCGTCGCAGGGACGCATCGCGGCCTGGGGCGCGTCGGTGCAGATGGCGCTCGATCATCCGCTGCTCGGTGTGGGCGCGGGGCATTTTCCGGTCAAGTTCGGCGCGGAATATCGATCGCCGGATCTCGCGATGCCCTGGCTGACGGCGCACTCGATCTACTTCCTCATCTTGGGAGAGCTCGGGCTGCCGGGCATCGGCATCCTCCTCGGATTCATCATCTCGAATCTCGTCATGAACCGGCGCGCGACGAAGGCGCTGCTCGAGCGGTCGTCGAGTCCTCCGTCGCCTGAGGTCGCCACGAACGTCGCGCTGCTGGCCTGTCTCAGCGCGTCGCTCGTCGCGTTCGCGACCGGCGGCGCGTTCCTGAGCGCCATCTACTATCCGCACATCTACATGCTCGCCGGGATGTTGGGGGCCGCCAGGCGCATCGCGCGCGAGAGCCCGGCAGTCGAGACGGTCCCAGCCGTTGCGAAGCCTCTGGCGCGCATCCAACCCGTGCGCTCCGCCCGCGACCGGAAGGTCGTGGATGCCGTTCCCGCGACGAGGACCAGGCGCGCATGACGGCGGTCGCGGCGGCTCCGGATGTCGTGGGATCCGGCCGGAAAGTGAATCTGCTCATCGTCGCCTCGGGCCTCTGGATTGGCGGAGCCGAGACCGTGATCCGCCACCTCGCGCTGTCGCTCGATCCGTCGCGGTTCAAGGTGACGGTGTGCCACTTGAAGTCGCGCGGCCAGATCGGCGACGAGCTCGCGAATGCCGGCGTGGACATCGTGAGCCTGTTCAATCCCAACGGCGAGGTCGACTATCTCAGCTCGCGGAAGATGCTGAAGCTCATTCAGTCCCGCGACATCGACGTCGTCCACACGCACACGACGCAGGGTCTGTTCGACGTTGCGATGTGCAAGCTGCTGTTTCGGCCGCGGCTGAAGCTGGTGCACACGTTCCACTTCGGCAACTATCCGAACACGCGCACGCGGATCATGTGGATGGAGCGGATCTGCTCGAGGATCGCGACCCGGATCTATGCGGTCGGCGAGGTGCAGCGTCAGCAGCTCCGGAAGGTCTTCGGGTTCCGCGATTCTTCAATCGGCACTGTCTGGAACGGCGTGGATGGATCGAACGGCTCGGGCGATCCCGACCTGCGCGCACGGTTCTCGGCTTCCGATCGCATCGTCATCGGCACGCTGGCGACGCTCATCGAGCAGAAGGGGCTGACCGATCTCCTGCGCGTCGCGCAGAAGTTGAAGGGTGCCGGCAAGCGCGTGCGCTTCGTAATCGTCGGCGACGGTGAGCTGAAGGCGCCGCTCGAAGAGATGCGCCGGGAGCTCGGCCTCGAGGACATCGTGACGTTCACGGGATGGATCACCAACGCCGCGCATCGAGCGCTGCCGGCGTTCGACATCTTCTTCCAGCCGTCGCTCTGGGAAGCCATGTCGATGGTGATCCTCGAGGCGATGGCCGCTGGAAAGCCCATCGTCGCGACGCGAGTCGGCGAGAATCCGCACGTCGTTGCGGATGGCGTCACCGGTCTCCTGTGCAATCCGCGAGACGTCGACGGGATGGCGGCGGCGCTCGGCCGCCTCGTCGACGATCCCGCGCTGCGCCAGCGATTCGGCGCGGCCGGCCGCGCCCGCTGGCGAGACAACTTCACCGTGCAGCACATGACGTCCGCGTACGAGCGCGCGTATCTCGAAGCGCTTCAGTGAAGGTCCTGTTCCTCTCCCAAATCGTTCCGTACCCGCCTCACGGCGGCGTGCTGCAGCGTGGGTTCAACTTGCTGCGCGAGCTCGGCCGCTCGGCGAGCGTGCACTTGCTGGCGTTCATCCATCCGGACGTGCTCCCGACTGCGGAGTCGCTGGAGGAGAGCCGGCGCGTGCTCGGCGGCTTCTGCGAGAAGGTCGAGTACTTTCCGCTGTGGCCGAAAGCCTCGCGCGCGCACGTCCTGGCGGCGCTCGCGGCGAGTGCCTGCTCGTCCGCGCCGTTCAGCGTGATCGCCCATCGCTCGAAGGCCTTTCAGCAGCGAGTGTCTGGCGCGCTGAAGACGGATCGCTTCGACCTGCTGCACGTGGACACGATCGCGCTCGGCCAGTTCGCGTCCGGCAACGGCGTGCCGACGGTGCTGACGCACCACAACATCGAATCGATGTTGATGGAGCGCCGGGCCCAGGTGGAGCAGAGGCCCTTCGCTCGGCAGTTCCTCCAGCGTGAGACGCGAAAGCTCCAATCGTACGAAGGCACGATGTCGCCGGCGTTCGACATCAACATTCTGATGTCCGAGCACGACGAGAAGACGCTCCTCGATCGCGTGCCCGGCGTGCGGACCGCGGTCGTCCCGAACGGCGTGGACGTGGACTACTTCTCGCCCGATCCGGACGGTGAAACGCCCGCGATGATCTACACCGGCGGCATGAACATGTTCGCCAATCGCGATGCCGTCATGTATTTCCTGAACGAGATCTGGCCGCGCATCGTTCAGAACACGCCAGACGTTCGTTTCTTTGCAGTAGGCCAGGACCCCCCGAAGGAGCTCGCCGCGCTTGCCGCCAAGGATCCGCGCGTCATCGTGACGGGCTACGTGAACGACATCCGCCCATTCGTCCGCCAGGCGGCGGTGTATGTGGTGCCGCTCCGCGTCGGCGGGGGTACGCGGTTGAAGGTGCTCGACGCGATGGCGATGGGGAAGGCGCTCGTTTCGACGTCGATCGGATGCGAAGGCATCGACGTGCGGCACGGCGAGCATCTGATCGTCGCGGACACGCCGGAGACGTTCGCACAGTCGGTGTCGACGCTGCTCGACGACCGCACGAAGCGGCGGACGCTCGGAGGCGCGGCGCGGACGCTCGTGGAGCAGCGCTACGCCTGGCGCGTCGTTGGATGCCAGCTGCTCGACGCATATCGCAAGGCCATGGACACGGGAAGGCGCGCACGATGAACCGCTACGCCGCGGAGCTGTATCGAAGGGCGCCCATTTGGGGCCAGAACCTGATGCTGACGGGGTTCAGCGCGCTGCTCGAGCGCGAACGATACGGGGGCCGCTATCCCGAGTTCCGCGATCTGCTCGCGAAGACAGAGTGGTTTTCCCGCGGCGACCTCGAGGCGTATCAGGACGAGCAACTCCGCCAGATCGTCACGCACGCGTACGACACGGTTCCCTTCTATCGCCGCCGATTCGACGAGGCGAAGCTCACGCCGCGGGACATTCGAACACGCGAGGATCTGCCGAAGATTCCCGTGTTGACGCGCGACGACATCCGCACGCATTTCGACGATCTCCGATCGCGGACCGTATCGCGAAGGGCGATGCGGACAGGACACACGAGCGGAACGACCGGCACGCCGTTGACGGTCGGCTACGACCGCGACACCGTGTGGATGACGTACGCCGTCTTCGATCGCCACTACCGGTGGGCCGGATGCAAGTTCGGCCGCGACGGCGACCGCGTGGCCGTCGCGCGCGGCAACGTGATCGTGCCGCTGGACCAGCGGGCGGCGCCGTTCTGGCGGTTGAACCGGCTGCAGAATCAGCTCCTGCTGTCGTCGTTCCACCTCTCGAGGACAAACCTGCCCGCGTACTTCGAGGCGCTGACCGACTTTGCGCCGGCGGTGCTCGACGGCTATCCGTCGACGCTCTATCTCCTCGCCAAGTATCTGCAGTCTGTCGGCAAAACGTTTCCGCTGCGCGCCGCAATTACATCGTCCGAAACGCTCTACGACTTTCAGCGGAAGACGATCGAGGAAAGCTTCCGGTGCCCGGTGTTCGACTACTACGCGCTCGCGGAGCGCGTCGTCTTCTCGCACGAGTGCGAGCGGCACCAGGGCCATCACCTCGCGATGGAGTACGGGATCGCCGAAGTCACCGATCCGGCCGGCCGTCCAGTGCCGCGCGGAACGGTGGGGAAACTCGTCGGCACGACGCTGCACAACAAGGCGATGCCGCTCATCCGCTACGTCACGAACGATATGACGTCGCTCAGGACGGGCGCGTGCGCGTGCGGCCGCGCGCTCGACTTGATGGACGATGTGACGACGAAGGCGGAGGACGTGCTGACGCTCGGCGACGGCCGGCTGATTTCTCCGTCCGTGCTCACGCATCCCTTCAAGCCGCTCGACTGCATCGAGGGATCGCAGATCGTCCAGACGGCGCGAAACGCGGTGACGGTCAGGATCGTCGCCGGTCCCGCGTATACGCCCGCGCACACGCACCACTTGATCACCGAGCTCGCGGCGCGGCTCGGCGCCGACGTGACGATCGACGTGCAGATGGTGGATCGCCTGGAGACATCGAAGAACGGCAAGTTCAAGTGGGTCATCTCACACGTACCCCTGGGGATTTGAATGGAAACGAGCACAAGGACAACACTCCGAACGACGACGACGCAGTGCACGTTCTGCGCGCGCAAGACCGCTGAAACGGTTCGCGCGGATCAGATGATCAAATCGCTGCCCGAGAACGAAGTCTTCGGCGGCAGGCTGAAAATCGTCGAGTGCAGCGAATGCGGCCTGCGGTATCTCAACCCGATGCCGGATCTTCGCGATCTGCACCACATCTACAACTACGACGTCTACGAGGACTCGACGAACAACAACCCCGTGCTCATGGAGCACTTCCACGCGACGTTGGCCGAGAAGTGCGCGCGGCTCAACAAGGTGCTCGAGATTGGCTGTGGCACGGGCGACTTTCTCGCGTACCTGGAAGAGAAGGGGATCGCCGCGACCGGCGTCGAGTTCGCGGACTCGGCGAACCGCAAGAAGTTCAAGGGACAGATGCTCTACGGCCGCATGGAGGACATCGACATTCCCGACGCGTCCTTCGACGCCGTGCTGCTCTTGAACGTCATCGAGCACCTCGCGGAACCGATGGCGGTGCTGCACAAGATTCGCCGCATGCTGCCGCCCGGCGGGGCGCTGCTCCTGCGCCACCCCAACTCCGATCTGTTCTTCAATCCCTTCTATCGCGCGCTCGTCGAGTCGCCGAAATACCTGTGGCACAAGATGCAGAAGTCGCGCGGGAAGCGGACCGGATTCACCGTGCTTGGATTCCAGAACCAGCATCTGTTCTATTTCAACAAGCGATCGGTCGTCGCGATGCTGCACGAGGCCGGCTTCGACATCGCGCGCTTCAGCACCGTCGATCCGTACAACCGCCTGCGCATCAGGAAGGCGTTGAAGGGCGGCAACGTCATCGAGTCGGCGATCGCGACGATCCGCCATGCGCTCGGCTTCGTCGGCCTGGGGCCCGAGTGCCTCACGGTCGCGATCGCCTCCAACAAGCCGGTCAAGCACTGATCGAGCCGATGCACATCGATCACATTGCCGTCGCGGTTCGCTCGGTCGATGCGGCTGCGGACCGTTTGTGCCCGCTGCTCGGCTACGCGCGGAAGACGGAAAAGGTCACCAACACCCGGCAGAAGGTCACGGTGCTGTTCCTCGGCAAGGACGGCTCGATCGACATCAAGTTGATCGAACCATCGGACGCGGATTCCCCGTTGTGGGATGCGGTCCGCAAGGGCGGCGGCCTCCATCACGTGTGCTTCAAAGTGGCTGACGTCGCCGCGTCGACCGCAGACCTCGCGGCGCGCGGCGTCCGCGTGACCGCGCAGCCCGCGCCCGGCGAGGCGTTCGACGATCATTTGATCGCGTTTCTGTATCTGGGGATGGGCGTGAGCGTCGAGCTGATCGACACCGACGAGCGTCGCGGACGTGTGACCTGAATTGCGTGAACTCTATGGATCAACAAACACCAGTTTGCTTTACGAATCGCAGCGGGCTGCGGCTGTTTGGCGTCATGCACACGCCGCAGGGCGCGCGAACCGATCTCGCCGTCATGCTGCTCTCGCCCGGCGTCAAGATGCGCGTCGGCCCGCAGGGCCTCTACCGCCGCATGACCGACGAGTTCGTCCGCATGGGAATCCCCGTACTGCGATTCGACTTCTTCGGCCTGGGAGACTCCGAGGGGACGCTCCGCGAGGAGCTGCTGCGCGACGTGTACAACCATATCGAAGTGGGTCGATTCGTCGACGACACGATCGACGCGATGGATTGGATGGGGACGGAGTACGGGACGAAGCGCTTCATCCTCTCGGGCCTGTGCGGCGGCGCGATCACGGGCCTCCTCGCCGGCGGACGCGACGCGCGCGTGGCGGGACTCCTGGGACTCGGCATCACGGCGGTGCTCGCGGCATCATCCGCGGACGCCTCGCTCTACATGACCACGGGACAGCTTCAGGCAACCCGACGCAAGTACATCGGGCGCCTCTTGAGCCCGCAGGCGTGGATGCGCCTCCTGACGCTCAAGAGCGATTATCGATTGATCTGGCGGTTCCTCTCGGAGCCCCTGAAGCAGCGTTTCGCGAAGCCGCCGGCTGGCGAGGCCGCGCCGCCTCCCGAGAAGGACAACGCGAACCCGCTCTTTCCGCCGGCGTTCTTCAACATGCTCTCGACGAAGCGTCCGATGCTGCTCGTCTTCGGCGGCACGGATCGATTGCAGTGGGAGTTCGAGGAGAAATTCGTCGCGCGTCATCGCGAGAAGCTGGCGGCGCTTCCCGCGCTCTACGACGTGCACGTGATCGAGCACGCGAATCATGTGCTGTCGCTCACCGAATGGCAGCGAGAGCTACTGGACGTGTCGAACCGCTGGCTCGCCAAGCACTACGCGTCCGACCTGGCCGTTCGACCTACGCTCCAGCCCGCCGAAAGTCCCGCCTAGTGACCGCGTCTAGACTACCCGCGTAGCTTACGATTCTCGTTCGACGTTTTCGTTTCGCGTATAGGCGCGCCCACGCGCACACTGTGCGCGGTAGTGGACGTCTGTTTGTATGAAAAAAAATGCAATGCGGTGATGTGTGTGACGAAATCTGCGTTATGCTGACCTGCGCCCAGCAGCTGAGCGATGAAGTCCAAACGAGGACTGTACGATCGTCTTGTGCGTAAGGCCGTACGCACCGTCTATCGGACCTACTATCGGTATCTCTTCGGCCGCAACCTTCCTTTTGGCGCGGCGATGGGCCGCAAGATCGCGCAGTGGGAGCGTCACCACGGCTTGGGCGACACGCCCGTGTCGAAGGACGTCTGGGAGCGTCAGTACCAGACAGGGAAGTGGTCGTACTTGCAGCAGCTCGACGAGCTGCCGCGCTACAGCATCATCACCGGCTACCTGCAATTCCTCAAGCCCAATCCCGCGATTCTCGACGTCGGCTGCGGTGAAGGGCTGCTGTTTCGCCGCTACCGTCCGTACGGCTACGCGCGCTACGTCGGCGTCGATCTCTCGGCCGCCGCGCAGCAATTACTCGCCGCGGAGCAGGACGAGCGGACGATGTTCGTCTGCGCGGACGCGAACTCGTACGAGCCTCGAGAGCGCTTCGACGCGATCATCTTCAACGAATCGCTCTACTATCTCGACTCGCCGCTCGCCGTCATCGATCGCTGCATGAACTCCCTGAACGATCAGGGCATGATCATCGTGTCGACGTTCGAGGGATCGTACCGGGCGTGCGCGATTCTCAAGGAGCTGCAGGAGCGCTACACGCTCTTCGACGAGACGCGCATCGGGCATTCGTCGAAGGGATGGATCTGCAGCGTGTTCATGAACGGCCCCGCTACGGCGGACGAGCGCGCGCGCCGCATTCGGAGCGCGGCCGGACCGAGGCTGAAAGGGATGAGCCGCCCGCTCAGCCCGATTTGACCGCGCGTTCCGCGATTCGCGGCCGCTCCCCTTCGCTCTTCGCGCTCCGCGGCCTGAACTGGTTGTATCCGTACGCGATCGAATCCGGCGGGATGTCGCGGCTGATGACGGCGTTCGCGCCGACGATCGACCGCGCGCCGATGGTGATCGCGCCGAAGATCACCGCGCCGGCGTAGATGAACACTTCGTCCTCGATCGTGGGATAGTCCTCGGGCCGCGCCCCCACGAGATTCTCCGTGAGGCCGATCGTGACGTTCTGATAGATTCGCACGTCGCGGCCGATGCGAACGCCGTCGCCGATCACGATCCCCATCGGGTGCGGAAACCGGACCGTCTTCAGATAGCGGCGCGGAATATGGCAGCACAGCACGGCCTGCAGCTGCAGCCGCCATCTGGCGATTCGGTTCTTCAGACCTGACATAGCATCGCCTTGCGCGGTACGAGAAACCCGAGCCCGGCGGAATGGTATCACCGACATCTCTCGGAACGCCGGCCGAGCGCTTGGGTGGTTGTGTTTCGGAGGCCTTGCGGGGATTAGATCCGACGCTTCCGAGAGAGGAATCCAGCGAGTCCGACGCCGAGAAACGCGAGCGTTGTCGGCTCCGGCACGGACTGCGAGGCAATCGCGGCGACGTCGCCGTCGCGCACGGCCCAGATGCGCTGCTCGTCGTTCGGTCCGTCGAGCTCGGTCGATCCGAAGTGGAAGTGGAACATCCACGCCTGACCCTGCGGCCCCATGGTCTCGGACCAGTAGCCGCGATACGCGAGATTCACGAACGGGTTGTAGTTGCTCGACGTCGGCGCCGGCGCGAAGCGATCGTGCTCGAGATTCGGCGCGTATCCGAGATTCACGTAATACATGTAGGCCAGCTCGCTGTTGAGGCCGTTCGTGTCGTACCCCAGCGAGCTCGGGTCGTTGACCGTCGTCGGCAGACGCCAGTCGTTCCACGTGATGCCGCGAACTGAATCGTAGTACTCCAGTCCCGCCGCCCACGCATTCGCATCCGCCCAATTCAGCCTGCCGAACTGGGCGTAGCCCGACGTCTGCGCGAACTGCGCGTCCTGCAGCCAGGTCACGTTCAGCACATCGTCGTAGATCAGTCCGCCGCCGCGATCGATCAGTGCGGCCTCGCCGCGGACGGCACCAAGGAAGAGCAACCCCGTCACGAACACGCCCACCAGACTCGGTTTCCTGTTCCTCATCGACGCATACCTTTCGGTCAAAGCGTACGCCGACGAAATCCAGCAGGATTCATTCCACGGACGGCCTTGGTAACGGCTCGAAAACCGGCCTAAATCATTGAGCGCACACTGACATTCGGATCTGTCGGCGGGAAAGGGGTGAGAGGCCGCGACGAAAGTCTGCCTGGCGAATGACCTCGTCGCGGAGGCTGTCTCAGGCCGCGGGATTCACCGAATAGTGCGCCTGCTGCCGCTTCGTGAGGACCTTGAGCATGGTGCTCACTCGAAGCAGGAAACGAAGGATGACAGCACCGCCTGGGGCCGAGCCGGAGAGCTCGTAGATTCGCGCCCAGACGCGGCCCTCTTGAACGGGCGGCGATTGCGCGCGCCAGCGCACGAGGGCGCGGTCGACCACGTCGGGGCGCGACGCGAGCGCGCCTTCCCGCGCCAGCGCCATGAGCGCGCGGGACTCGACGCGGCGGAGATCTTCTCCGTGCTCCTCGATGAAGCCCGGGTCCGCCTTCCACACGCGGTCGAGCAGTCCGAGATATGACTCCACTTTGGCGACGCGCGGACCGCGCGTCAGGCGCTCCAACCCCTGATGGCTGCGGTTCGTCGCCGTTTCGGCATCGGCGAACGCGAGCGCGTGGCGTTTGGCGATGCGCGCGTAGAATTCCCAATCCTCGTAGAGCGACACGCCCTCGGTGAATCGCAGACCCTCCGCCACGACGCTGCGCCGAAGCATCGCCGTCGACGTCAACCCGAAGTGCTCGTAGAGCATCTTGTCGTACACGTGGCCGGTGTGAATCGGCACGTCGGACGGAAAGCCGTCGACGTTCACGCCCAGCTCCGTGGACGAGGTCGTGCTCTGATACAAGTTCGCGAACGACGATCCGGGCGCGAGCCACGCGCGGCTGCCCTGACGCTGATGCGAGCCGTCCTGCCTGAGGATCTCGAACTCGGTGAAGAGCAGGTGCACGTCCGGCAGGCGCTCCAGAATCGCGACCTGCAGCGCGAGCTTGTTCGGATGCCAGACGTCGTCCGAATCGAGGAACGCGATGTAGTTGCCGCCCGCAAGCTGCATCCCGAGATTCCGGGCCGCGCTGACGCCGCGATTCTCCTGGCGGATGTACGTGATGCGGTTGCCGTACGCGGCAAGCGCCGATTCGGTCTCGTCGGTGGACCCGTCGTCGACCACGATGATTTCGCGGACGGGAAGGGTTTGAGCGAGCGCGCTGTCGATCGCTTCGCGGACGAATTCTGCGCGGTTATACGTGGGGATGACGACGGAGACGGATTGTCCTGGCATTAAGGGTTTCTTATTCCCTGGATCGATCTTGCCAGGGCAGACGTGCAGAGGGCAAGGTGGGCTGCAAACGCAGCGTTACCTTGCGCCTCTGTGTGCATTAATGGTTAGCGGATGATACGGACGTTTGTCGGCGCGGCCGGCGCATTCGGTACCGGCGGTGTCGTGCCTCCGCCCGTGTGGCCGTGCGTGCCGCGATACGCGGCATACGCCGTCGTCAAATTGCCGGCGCCGTCGACGATGTTGTCCGATGGGTATCCCGCGAGGTTGTTGACCTGAATGATGCGGCTCGGGGCGCTCACCTCTTCGTAGGTGATGTGCGATCCGGCCGGCGTGCCGCTGTTGCTGTTCACGATGACGTTGTTGATGAAATAGAACGGTCCGTCGGCGGAGTCCGTCGCGCTGACGAGCACGCGCCCGACGAGCGTGTTGCGATAGACGTGAATCGTCCTCGCGTCGCTGTCGTTATTGAGCTGCAGCGCGTCCGCCGAACGGATGTAGTTCAACAGGATCTCGCCGTACGTCGTGTCGTAGTGCATGTTCCCGCCGAGCGCAAACCCGTTGCAGTCGTAGAAGTAGTTGTTGCGGACCGTGAACTGCGACACGTCGGCTTTCAGCTCGACGCCATACGTGGCGTCGTGCTGCACAGTGTCCTCGATGAGCAGCTTGCGCTGCGAGTAGATCTTGAGCGTCGTGGCGAGCCCCGTGAGATCCCAGAACTCGGAATCCTGCACGACCATGTTGCTCGTCGGCGAGCCGAGGGAGATCATCGTCATGATGAACGACGCGTTCGATCCATCCGTGCCCGGCCCGTGCGCGTGCATGCGCAGCTTGCGGAAGGTCGGGCCTTGCTGCATGCCGGTGAATTGAAACGCGATCAGCCGTGAATTGACCGTCTCGAAGCCGTCGACGTACACGAGGTCGTCGTTCAGCCGGATCGCAGGCGCGCGCTCGGAGCCGCCGGCGCGATACCCGAAGTCGATGACGGGCGTTTCGCCCGGATACGCCAGCCAGATCGACGCGTGGCGGTACCACTCGACGCGCTCCCAGTCGCCGCCGGTGCCCGTACGCGGCAGCGTCAGCTGGCTGTACGTGCCCGCGCGCCAGTAGATGATGTCGGTCTGCGCGGCGTTGTTGTAGACGTCCACCATCGTGCGCCACGGGCTCGCGGCGCTGCCGTTGCCGCCGGCGGCCGCGTTCGCGTTCACGAAGCGGAAGCCGGTCGTCGTGACTTGAATCGTCCACGTGGCTGTGACCTGCGCGCCGGCCGCGTCGCGCACCGTGATCGTCGGCGTCGCGTTGGCCTGCGGGTTCGGCCAGAAGATTTCACCGCGCGCGTCGATCGTCATCCCCGCGGGCGCGTTCGTGAGCGAGAAGGTGTAGGGAAGATCTCCGCCGATCACCGCGGCGCGGATGTTGTACATGAGCCCTGGATATGCGCGGAAGATCCGGTGACTGCTGTTCATGTTCGCGCCAGCCGCCCGGATATTCGTCAACTCGAGAGGATAATTCGCCGCTCGCGCAGGCTGCGCTGCCGTCACCACGAGCGCCGCCGCGATCCCCATGCAAATCCGCATCATCGTGTTCGACTTCCGCATGATCTCCTTACCTCGTATCGCTTTGGAGGTGCCCTACGTCGGCCTCATCCGTTACACAACCGTAAGCCGCTACACGGTGCTTGCGGCGATTCGTATAAATCCTACAAGCTGCCGCGGCGGCACCCCGATGGGACCCCACCAGTTTTCTTGGACTTTTTCGCTGAATCTCGAAAAACGGCCGGCCAAACGCTTGCTCGGCCGTCCTGTGGTCAGGCAAGGTCTATGCCACGGGTGATCGAGAAAAGAGCGGTAATTCCAGTGGAATCAACAAGCTCGACGGGCGCGCCGTGCGGTCACGTAACAGAATTGCGCGCCCTCAGAGCAGACCGTGCCGTGAAAGGTACTCGTAGATGGTGTCCGCCGCGAACTGATGTCCTGCGGGGTTCCAGTGCCCGTCCCCGACGAAATAGAGGTCAGCCGTGCGCTGCGCCCTCAACGCGGGCGTGAGGTCGAGCACCGGCACTTGCGCCCGCTGGAAGCGGTCCAGCGCGTAGTCGCGGAACCCGTATCGATCGATGCTCGCCGGCGGCGTCTCCGTCACCTTGAGCAGCGTGTCGAAGTAATCGTCCAGCACGAGCTCCTTCGACGGGATGAACACGATCAGGACCTTCTTGCCGTCGGCGTTGATCTCGCGCGCGAAGTCCGTCAGGAACTGGACCGCGTACGGCCATCGCCGGCGATTCTCCTCGTTGTTCAAGAGATCCGTCGTGATGATCGGCGGATTGGTCAGGCCGAACTTCGCCATCACGCGCTCGAGGCGCCGGTCGTACCGGAGGCGGCTCCTGGCGAGGTTGTAGATGATCGAATACTTGCTTAGTACATAGTTCAGGCCCTTCTTGGGCGCGCGCTGCGGCCGCAGATTGACCGGCGTGGACTCCTCGACGATGTCGTTCGCGAGGCAGAATCCGATGACGACCAACTGCACGTGCGGATCGTTCTTGAAGAAGTGCTCGTAGACCGCTCGGTAGTTCTTCGGATTCGTTCCACTGTGGCCGGCGTTGTAGACGTGCTCGTACGCGAGGCGGTCGCGGACGACCCGCTCCTGCAGGCGCTTCGACCAGACGGCCTCCGCGTCCACGCCAAACCCCTCGGTGAACGAATCTCCCAGCGTGACGATGGTCCGCGCCTCCGGCGCGGGCGTGTACTCGGTGTCGCGGAAACCCCGCGAATTGATCTTGATCTGAATGTTGAACTCGCGCGCGAGTTGGTGGTACCCCACCTGATTCGGCACGTACGTCACCGGATCCGAGAAGAGCACCGGATCCTGATAGACGTACTGGCTCGCCGCCGAGAGGCGCAGCACCAGCTCGGCGGCGATCAGCGAGACCGTCGTCGCGATTCCAACCGCGATGAGCCGGAAGAGTACCGCCTTGAAAAGTCGCAAAGCGATTCGCTCAGAAGATCGTGTAGATGAACGGCGCCAGCACGGATCCCTGCGCGAAGATGAGCAGCGTCCCCACCACGACCATCACGACGATGACCGGGAGGAGCCACCACTTCTTCCGCTCGCGCATGAACGCCCAGAGCTCGCCGATCCAGCTTGAACTTGCCATCGAACGCTCCTCGCTAGAATTGCCGCTGCATCGACGACGGCGGGCGCGGCCGTTCGGGCCGATGGTGCCAGTACGTCGTCGACTTCACGCCGTGAACGAGAGGGTTGCCCGAGACGAGACGCCGAAGAACGCCGACCGGGGTCAGGACGATGAGATAAATCGCGCCCATCACGATGGGCGTCGTCACTTTCGAGATTGCGTGCGCCAGCGCCATCCATCCGCGCTGGACCGGTCCGAGCAGCGTTGGCACGACGATGCCCGCCGCGACGAGGAGGCCGCCCACGGTCGAGAGCACTGTGGGCGCCACCACGTGGCCGCGCCACCAGGCAATCGCGGCGAGCACGAGGAACGCCGCGCCGACGGTGAGCCCGAAGCGTCGGCCTTCGGCCGCGCTCAATCGAGCTGGAATTCTTTCTGCCATTCCTGCGTGTCCTTGTATGCCGGCTGGGCGGACTTGTCGAGCAGATAGGGACCCAGCACCAGGTAATCGATGTTGGTGCGCATGAAGCAGCGATACGCGTCCTCGGGCGTGCAGACGATTGGCTCGCCGCGGACGTTGAACGACGTGTTGACGACGACCGGGCATCCGGTCTTCGCGTCGAAGGCCTTGATCAGATCGTAGTAGCCAGGATTAGTCTCGTGCGTGACCGTCTGCACGCGCGCGGAGTAGTCGATGTGCGTGACGGCCGGGATGTCGGAGCGCGGCACGTTCAGCTTGTCGATGCCCCAGAGCGTGTGCTGCGCCTCGGAGAGCGGAATGCGCCGCTCTTCGCAAACGGGCGCGACGAGCAGCATGTATGGCGAATCGGTATCGAGATCGAAGTAGTCGGAGACGCGCTCGCGCAGCACCGACGGCGCGAACGGCCTGAAGCCTTCGCGGAACTTGATCTTGATGTTCATCTGCGCCTGCATGCGCGGGCTGCGGGGATCCCCGAGGATGCTGCGCGCGCCGAGCGCCCGCGGACCGAACTCCATGCGGCCGTCGAACCATCCCACGACCTTCTCGTTCGCCAATAGATCCGCGACGCGCCCGGGAAGCGCATCGCCGTCGATCCTCGACGCCGGCGCACCGACGGTCTTGAGGAATCGCGCGATCTCCGCTTCGCTGAACGCCGGTCCCAAATAGGAACCCTTCATCGAATCCTGGTTCGGCGTGACGTTCCGCGGACGTCCGCGATAGCGATGGTTGATCAGCTGCGCGACGCCGAGCGCGCCGCCCGCATCTCCGGCCGCCGGCTGAATCCAGAGCCGCTTGAACGGTCCCTCGCGAAGGAGACGTCCGTTGCCGACGCAATTCAGCGCGACGCCTCCGGCGAGGCACAGGTTCTCGAGTCCGGTCCGCCGATGCGCCGTGCGCGCCATGCGCAGCATCACTTCTTCGCAGACGACCTGCACGGAGCGCGCAAGATCCATTTCTTTCTGCGTCAGCTTCGTCTCGGGTGTGCGCGGCGGCCCGCCGAACAGCTTCTCGAACGCGCCGTTCGTCATCGTCAGGCCGGTGAGGTAGTTGAAGTACTTCTGATTGAGCCTGAACGATCCGTCGTCGCGAAGATCCATCAGCTCGTTGTAGATGACGTCGACGTACTTGGGTTCGCCGTACGGCGCGAGCCCCATCACTTTGTACTCGCCCGAGTTGACCTTGAACCCGGTGTAGTACGTGAACGCGGAGTAGAGCAGGCCAAGAGAATCCGGCCAATGCAGCTCGTCGAGGATCCGGAGCTCGTTGCCGCGGCCGACGCCGATCGACGCGGTCGCCCATTCGCCGACGCCGTCAATCGTCAGAATCGCCGCTTCGTCGAACGGCGACGGGTAGAACGCGCTGGCGGCGTGCGATTCGTGATGCTCCGCGTACAAGACCTCGCCGTGGAAGCCGAGCTCCTGCCGGAGCTGCCGGTCCATGTACAGCTTGTCCTTGATCCAGAGAGGACCGGCGAGCATGAAGGAGGGGAATCCGCGCGGCGCGACGCCGAGATACGTCTCGAGAATGCGCTCGAACTTCACGAGCGGCTTGTCGTAGAAACCAACGTAGTCGATGTCCGGCATGCGCACGCCTGCGACGCTCAAGCAGTAGTCCACCGCGCGCGCGGGGAAGCCCGAATCCCCCTTCTTGCGCGTGAAGCGTTCCTCTTGAGCGGCCGCGACGATCTCGCCGTTGCGCACGAGACACGCCGCGCTGTCGTGGTAGAACGCCGAGATGCCCAGAATGTACTCGTCGCGCATGCGGCGTTACACCCTCACTTCGTGAGCTCGAATCGGTCGAGCAGCAGCACGTCGAGTCCGGATCCGTAGAAGACGCGGACCGCATCGCGGGGCGTGCAGACGATCGGCTCGTGGAATCCATTGAACGAGGTATTCATGACGCAGGGAACGCCGGTCACCTCGCCGAAGGCCCTCACGAGCTCGCGATATCTCGGGGGCGAGTCCGCTCCGACGGTCTGCACGCGGATCGCCGCACAGGGCGACGGCAGCGCCCATCGAAACGCGCCGGCATCCTTCGGCCGGTAATCGCATTCCATGAACGGCGCCTCCGCCGGCCCGGAGAAGTGCGTCGATAGCGCCTCGTCGAGGACGCTGACCGCGTATCCGCGCCACTCCTCGCGGCGCTTCAAGAAGCGATTCAAGTTCTCGAGCACGTGCGGATGAAACGGGCTCGCGAGAATCGAGCGCGCGCCCAGCGCGCGTGGCCCCCACTCCATTCGCCCTTCGAACCATCCGACGAGCCGCCCTTGCGTCAGGTGCTTCACCGCTGTTCGAATCGCGGCTCCTTCTTCCACCCAGTCGTAGCGCAGCTTGCAGTTGTCGAGCGTGGCCTTGATCGCGTCCGGATCGTACGAGGGGCCGAGGAACGCCGACACGCGGCGCGGCGCAAGCTGCGATGCGCGCATCGCGGCGCCGACCGAGAGTCCGGCGTTGCCGGGATTCGCCGGAACGAAGACGCGCTCGAACAGCCCCGACTGACGGACTGCTGTGTTGATCGACGAGTGATAGAAGAGACTTCCCCCGAGGCAGACGACCGATCGTTCCGTTGCCGTCTGAATTCTGGCGAGGACCTCCACGGCAAGCCGCTCGATCTGTCGCTGAACCGCGGCGGCGACGCGAGCCTTCGCGGTCACGCGCGGCGATGCCAACAGCTCTTTCACGATCGATCGCCAGTCCGGCTGCTCTTCGATCGCCGCGCCATCCGTGCTGAAGATCACAGGCAGGCGGTCGTCGGGATCCGACATCATCAGTCGAGCGAGCGCCTCGAACATCTGATCGCCGCCCGTCGCCGTAAAGCCGAAAAGGCGCGCGCACTCGGTGTACAAAGCCGAAATGCTGGGCCCGGTCCAGGGCCAATCGATGCGTTGTACGTCCGGGCCGTTTCCAACCCACACGCTCACTCCGGGAGGCTCGTGATCGCACACGAGAATCGCGGCCGACTGGAACGGCGACGTCAAATAGGCCGCGCACGCGTGCGCGTGATGATGATTGAACCGCTCGGTCGGCCACGGAAGCTCCGCTGCGACTTCTTCCGCGACGGCGCACATCGTGACGTCGGACCGGGCCGCGCCGACGGATGCCAGCGCGGCATCCACCGCTTCGTCCGGCAGCCCCGTCCCGTTGTAGCCCGCGCCCCGGACGCGCGTGATGCGCTCCTGCTCGCACACGCTGAGGACGTCGTGGCGATCCGCCACCGCGGCGCACGCGTGCCGTCGTACGCCTCCGAGGCCCAGGGTCAGCGGCATCACGAGCGGCGGCCTCCTGATGCGGCCGCCTGATATTCCTCGACCTCGAGCCGCGTGACGAGATTCGTCAGTGCCCGCTTGATGCGCCGGTAGCAGTCGACGAACGTGGCGAACGGCTGCCCGAACGGATCCGCGATGTTGTAGCGTGCGTAGCTGCCGCTTGCGGAGTCGTCCAGCAGCGAGAGCAGCACGATTCGCTTTGCCGCCTGTGGGTATCGCCGCCGGAGCTCCGCCGCGTGCGCGGCTTCCATCACCACGACGAGATCGAACGCCGCGATCACGTCGTCGCTCACTTGAAGCGGTTGATGATTGTCGAACGACGCGCCGAAGACCGCGGCAGCTTCGATGGCTTCCGACGGGGGACGCGACGCGGGATTCGTTCGGATGCCCGCCGAGGCGCAGCGGACGTGGCGATGTCCCTCGCCTCGCAGAAGCTTCGCCGCGAGATCGGCGGCAAACGGACTTCGACAGATGTTGCCGTGGCAGACGAACAGAATCGAATCGATCCTCGCCGGAATCGATGGATTCGCGAAGCGCCATCCTGATGCCCACCACCAGAGATCCTTGAGCGGTCGCTTGAGCGACATCGCAAGGGGATGCGTCAGAACGGAGTGAAGGAAGCGATCGACGGTCGTCATGCGCGATTGCGCTGGTTCACGCCGTTGCGTCGGCAACGGATGCGCGCGCCTCCTCCCGAAGTCGGACCTTGTCGATCTTTCCGACCGTTCCCAGCTTCGGCAGCTCGGTGCGGAGGAAGAACCCCGTGGGCACTTTGTGCGGCGGCAGACGCGCGCGGCAGAACGCGCCGAGCCCTTCCGCGTCCGCCGCCTCTCCGTCGCGCATCGAGACGAACGCAACGGGGACCTCGCCGAGAATGGCGTGCGGTGCCGGCACGACCGCGACTTCGTGGAGCCCCGGAAATCCCTGAAGCACGTCCTCGATTTCCTTGGCGCCGACGCGATGCGCGCCGACCTTCAGCATGTCGTGCTTGCGGCCGACGAGAAAGAGGAACCCTTCTTCGTCGGCGTAGCCGAGATCGCCCGTGTAGTAGCCGCGCGGTCCAAACTTCTGGCGCGTCTCTTCTTCATCGTTCCAGTAGCCGCGCGAGATGTTCGTGCCGCGCGCGACGAGCTCTCCAATCTCGCCGGTGTCGGCAATCGTGTCCTGTTCGGTGACGACGACGATGTCGACGTTCGGGATCGGACGGCCGATCGAGCCGAGCTTGTCGCGCAGCCTCGCAGGATCGAGATACGTGAGCCGCGCTGACGCCTCGGTCGCGCCGTACATGACGTAGAACGGCACGCGCGGTCCCCGCTCGAGCCACTCGAGGACGCGCGCGGGAGCCATACCGCCGCCGGCCTGCGTGACGTAGCGGAGATGCGGCAGCGTCACGTCCTGCAGTCCGGATCTGTGAAGAAGGAGCGCGAACGTCGACGGCACGCCGGCGAATCCCGTCACGCGATGCTGCTGCATCGCGTTGAGAACCACGTTCGGAAACGCGAACCGGTTGTCGATCACGATCGATCCGCCGACGGCGATGTGCGTGTGGAGCAGCGACAGCCCGTACACGTAATAGAACGGCAGCACGCACATGACGCGATCGTGCGACGTCAGCCGGAGGTACTGCACGATCGACTGCGTGTTCGCGACGAAATTCCGATGGCTGAGCATCACGCCGCGAGGCTCGCCCGTGCTGCCCGACGTATAGATGATCGCGGCAAGATCGACATCGATCGACCGCACGTCTACCGGACCGTCCGAGACCGATTGGACGGCGTCCTGCAATCGCGCGTACGACACGCCCCGGCCGGGCGTCAGCACGACGTTGGACGAGACGAACAACGACGGCACCGACGCGAGCGGATGCGTTGACGAGATCTCGTGCGCCGTCGCCGGATCGACAACGGCGACCGCCGGGCTGCTGTCGACGACCGCCCGCACGAGTCGATCGCTGCGAGGTCCCGCCGGCAGCGGCACCGCAATCGCGCCCGCTTTCAGCGTACCGAAATACAGTGCGACGAGGTCCGTGCTGTTCTCGAGCGCCATCACGACGCGATCGCCGCGGCGCACACCGGTCGCGATCAGCAGATGCGCGTACCGATTCGCGAGCCGATTGAGCTCCGCGTACGTGATCGTTCGGCGCGGCTCGATGAGGGCGACCGCCCCTGGCGACAGCGCGGCGGCGTCTTCGAGCAGCCGGTGCACCATCAGACAGCCTCGAGGGGCGTACCGAGCCGGTCCACGATCGTCCGCACGTGGGCCGGCGGGCAGCCCTCGGGACGAGTCCGAATGAAATGGTGGTGGACGAGCTGCGCGGACAGGATGCCGACGACCGCCATGTTGTCGGCGTTCGAGAACTGACCCGCTGCGGCGCGCGATTGGCACTTGTCGAGCAGGCGCCGGCTGCCCGCCGGATCGAATACACCTGCCTCGGACAGCGCGCGCGCGCTTGCGACTTCCTCGATCCAGTCCGACGCCTCGGGCTCCGCGAAAGACAGAGCATCGGGCGCGCGATACGGTTGCTTCTTTCGCCCGAGAATCGAGGGCGGCACGAGCCCGGCCGCCGCCTTCTTCAACACGTGCTTCTCGTCGAGGACGCGCAGCTTGTACGACGCCGGCAGCGATTCGGCGAGCGCGACGACATGCCGATCGAGGAAGGGGAAGCGTCCCTCGACGGAGTTGGCCATCAGCATGCGGTCGCCCTGCGACGACAGCAGGTAGCCGGACAAAAGCGTATGCGTCTCGAGGTACTGATCCTGCGCGAGCGGACTCCAATTGCTGAACTCGGACGGGAGCGCCGCGATCAGCGCATCGCGTGAGTCCGGCGTGCCGGCGCGCGGACGCATGTCACCGGCGAGCAGGCGCTTCAGTGCCGACGCGCCACGCCAGCGAGGTTCGTGCCCGAAGCCCGGCGCCGAGGCACGGTCCAGTCCTTGCCCGAAGAACTGACGCATGATCGCCTGCTGCGCGACCGGCGATCGTTGCAGGTAGGGATACAGCCGCTCGAGAAGCTTCGGCCGCCGCAGCGACGCCGGCTGACGCGCCCAGAAACGCCGGACCTTCGCTTCACGGAACAAGTCGTAGCCCGCGAACATCTCGTCGGCGCCTTCGCCGGTGAGGACGACTTTGATGCCGGCGTCGCGAACGAGCCGCGACAGAAGAAACAGCGGCGCGGGCGCGGTCCGGAGCACGGGCCGCTCCGTATGAAAGATCACGTCGGGGAATACGCGCGCGATATCGCGTCTCGAGACGAGCACCTCGTGGTGATCGCTCTGCAGATACGCCGACATCTCACGCTGATACTGCGTCTCGTCGTACTCGGCGTCTTCGAACCGCAGCGAGAACGTGGAGAACTTGGCGCCCTTCGCGCGGAGCCCGAGGGCCGCGACGAGCGAGCTGTCGAGCCCGCCGGAGAGATAACTGCCGACAGGCACGTCGGCGCGCAGCATGCGAAGGCTCGTGGCGCGCTCCAGTCCCGCGCGCACTTCCTGAACGGCGTCATCGAGCGTGCCCGCGTACGCCGCCCCGTCTGACGCCGGATACGCGCGGGACCAGCATCGGCTCTGACGCACGAGCGCGCCGCGCGTGTAGGTGCGCGTCGTTCCCGGCTCGATTTCCTCGATGCCGTCGAAGATCGTTTGAGGCGCCACGGGCGTCCAGAAGGTGAAGAGCTGATCGAGGCCAGCGGGATCGAACCGCCGCGGCAGCGTCGGGTCCGCCGCGAACATCGCCTTGACTTCGCTCGCGAAGAACAGGCGGCCGCCATGCTCGGCCACATACAGCGGCCGCACGCCGAACGGATCGCGCGCGAGGACCAGCGTCGACGTCGACGCGTTCCACAGCGCCAGCGCCCACTGGCCGTTGAACCGCCTGAACGCGTCGTCCTGCCACTGCTCGTACGCGTGAACGATGACTTCCGTGTCGCTCTTCGTGCGGAAGACGTGTCCGTGCGCTTCGAGCTCCTGGCGCAGCTCGATGTAGTTGAAGATCTCGCCGTTGAAGACGATCCACCACGTGCCGTCTTCGTTGCTGAGCGGCTGTTGCCCCGCGCTCAGATCGATGATCGAGAGCCGCGCGTGCGCGAGCGCCGCCAATCGATCCCGGTACAGGCCGAATTCATCCGGTCCGCGATGACGGAGGGCGCCGGCCATCCGCGCAGCCTCGTTGATGTCGGCAGGCGGCAGATCGTCACGCAGCGCGATGACGCCGGCGATGCCGCACATTAGGTCATGATCTCCGACACGTGTTCCACGAGCAGTGGACGCGCGTGCAGGTACTTCGTCGTGCGCCGCTTCTGATCGATGTCCTTGAAGACGCGCTCCACCTGTTCAGGCGTCAGGCCCACGGCGGGCGCCGCTTCGGCGGCCGAGACGTTGTTGTTCCGCGCGTACAGGCAAAGGTCCATCTTGTCGTAGGGCAGCGCGAAGTAGAACTCCTCCTGCGTCTGCGGCAGCGAGAACGTGTCCGTCGTCGGCGGACGCTTGCGAATCTCCGCCGGAACGCCGAGGTACTCGGCGAGCGCATACACCTGTGATTTGTACAGATGCGCGATCGGCTTGAGATCGGCGGCGCCGTCTCCCTGCTTCACGAAAAACCCTTGGTCGTATTCGAGGCGATTCGGCGTGCCGGCGACGGCATAGTTCAGCCGATCCGCGTGGTAGTACTCCATCAGCTTTCTGAACCGCTGCTTGAAGTTCGTGGCCGCGATCATCTGGAGGTACGCGGCGAGCGGCATGCGCGCCGTTGCCTGCGTGCCGTCGGGACGCTGAATCGTGAGCTCGGACACGTTCAATCGATCGCCGTCGAGGATCGACGGCAGCGTGATCTTGAACCGGTCCTCGTCGGCGAAGTCGGGGAACACAGTTCGGATCGCTTCGTTCTGCCTCCGATAGCAGCCGGCCGCCTGCAGGATCTCGCTCAACTCTTCGACGATTGTCGGCACGCCCAGCGCCGTCGTCAGCAGACGTCCGAGCTGCGCGGAGTCGGACGACGAGTCGCGCTCCGGCATCAGCAGCGCGAGCACCTTGGTCGGACCAAGCGCGCGCGCGGCGAGCGTCGTCACGACCGAGCTGTCGATTCCGCCCGACACGCCGACGACAATGCCGCGGCGGCGCAGCGACGTGAGCACCTGCGCGCGAATCGCTTCTTCAATCCGAGCCGCAACCTGCGGCGCATCGATCCGTAGAACTTCACTTGAAAACATGCTGCTCCCGAGTCACGTGGATTAGGCGCGCTATCGTCCCGCCGACGCCGGCGTCGCCGCCAGGCCCGCCAAGGCGCGGCGGGCGTCCGCTTCCGCGGAGAACCGTGGAAGCGACAGCGCGCGTTCGAGGGATTCACGAGCGCGCGCGACATTTCCATCCTGGACGTATGCGAGTCCGAGATGGTAGTGATAGGTCGGATTCCGCGGGTCGAGGCGGACGCTTTCCTGAAGCGCCGCGATCGCTTGATCGCTCGTCTGCCGCTTGTAGTAGACCCAGCCGAGCGTGTCGCGGACTTCCGCCATCTTCGGCAGCGCGTCGGCTGCCGCTTTGGCGAGCTCGAGCGCGACGTCGAGGCGCTCGCCGCGCTCGGCGTACATCCACGCCAAGTTGTTCGCCGCGACGGGGGCGCGCGGATCGATATCGATCACCCGCTCGAAGCTCTTGCGCGCGAGCTCGGGGTTGTTCTGCGCTTGCGCGATGATGCCGAGCATGGTGAGCGCCGCGACCGGTTTCGCTTGCCGTTCCGCCAGCGTCTCGAATTCACGCCGCGCATCGTCCAGCCGGCCTTGCGAGTAGTACAGCTGGCCGAGCATGACGTACCCGGTGAGCAGCGACGGATCGATTTGTACCGCGCGCCTCAGCGATCGTTCGGCGGCAGGAAAGTCCTTGGCGCCCGCTTCGGCGCGCGCCGCAATCAACAGGAGCTCGGGTCGATCGGGACGCGTTTTCAGCGCGGCATCCAGACGCGAACGCGCCGCGGCATGATTGCCGCTCGCCGTATCGAGGGCGACGAGCCCGCCGAGTGCTTCAGCGGAGTGCGGGTCGAGGCGAAACGCTTCTTCGAACGCGCGCCGCGCGGCGCCGCTGTCGCTCTTCGCGACCGCGATCAACGCGCGTTGCACGTGCAGCGTGGCGACCTTCGGGTGCGCTTGAAGCAGCGGATCGAGCTGTCGCTCCGCGGCCGCGATCTCGCGGTTCGCGACGAGGCCCCGGACGAGGGCGATCTGCGCTTCCACGTTCTCGGGCTCGTTGCGGATCGCGTCGCGAGCGTTTTGAATCGCGGCCTGCGGCTTCCCGGCCACGAGATCGAGACGCGCGATCTCGAGCTGCGCGCGCGCCGCGCGCGGATTGAGCCGCAGCACTTCGTTGTACGCCTGGCGCGCCTGATCCATGTCGCCGCGCGCCGCATAGCTTCTGCCCAAGGCGAACTGCAGCTGCGCGGAATTCGGGTCGATCTCGGCGGCCGCTTTGAATTGCGCGAGCGCTTCGTCGCGCTTGCCCTCCTGCGCCAGCAGTTGACCAGTCTGCAGAATCGTCTCGCTGTCCTTCGGATCCTTCTTCAAGATCTCGCCGAGGACGCGGTGCGCTTCGTCGTAGTTGCCGCGGATCGCGTATGCCTGCGCGAGGCGGTGCGCGGCGTCGCTACCGGATCTTCCGTCCGAGCGGATCCGCTGGAGCTGCGCGATGGCATCGTCGGGGCGGTTTCTCAGCAGATAGAAATCTGCGAGCGCGAACGGCGACGCGCCCGACTTCACGAGCGCGGCGACATACGGCTCGGCATCCGCGCCGCGATCGTTGGCGATGTAGAAGATCGCGAGCGCGCGGTTCGCCACTGGATTCCCGGGCTCGAGCGCGAGCGCCGCTTTGAGCTCGCTTTCCGCTTCCGCCGCGCGTCCCACCGACCAATAGTGGTTCGCGAGCGCCAGTCGCCCCGGCACCCATTTCGGGTCGAGCGCAACCGTCTTCTTGAACGCGGCCTCAGCCGCCTCCGCCTTGCCGCGCGCCATCTCCAACACGCCAAGGCTCGTGTACGTTGGACCGCGCGTGGGATCGATTCTGATCGCTTCTTCGATTTCCTCGATCGCCTGGTCGAAGTTCTTGAGGCCCGCGAGCGAATTGCCGAGGAGCACCTGCGCTTTGACGTTCTTCGCGTCCGTCTGCAGCACCGCCTCCGCCCGGGCGCGCGCGTCGTCGAACTTGCGCGCCGCCAGCAGGTAGTTTCCAGCGCTCAACTGAACCTCGGCGTCGCCCGGCAGGAGATCGGCCGCGCGCACGTATTCGCCGAGCGCGTTTGGCAGGTCGCCGAGCCGCTCGTAGGTCTCGGCCAATTTCCGGCGCGCCTCGCCGAAATTCGCGTCGATCTGGATCGCGTTGCGGTACTCGATCGCCGCCTCGCGGTACTTCTCGTTCTTGAAGTAGGCGTTGCCGCTCTCGAGATATTTCTGCTTTTTCGCGGCCGGATTCCCGCAGGCCGACAGCCCGGGCAAGGCCAGGGCGAGGACGAGGCAGACGTACCAAAATCGCTGTGTCATTGGAACCAGCTAGACGAGAGCAAACACCGCTCCGTGTCCCAGGCTGCGGGATTTCGTTGAAAACACGTGAAAAACGGAGCATTCCTCGCGATCCTACTCCGATTTCGTCGCCGCTGGACCTCCCGGCGCGGACATTTGTCTCTCCCCAGGAGGACTTTTGGTCCCGCGACAGGCGACAAAAGCAAAGGGCCTGACCTTGTGAGGTCAGGCCCCTTGAAGAAGTCGCGGCGTTGGCGGACCTTAGCTCACCATCGTCCGGCGGCGCTGACGCGCGAACAGCAGGCCCGCGCATCCCATCAAGAGCAGCGTGGCTGGCTCGGGAACGGCCTGGCGCGTGATCTGGTCCTGCCCGCGGGCCGTGTCGAGCCACGTCGTGCGGGCGTTCGTGTAGTTCGAGGAATACAGCTGCGAGAGATACGAGGCGGCTTGGGTGCGAACCGCGCCGGTCGTATTCAAACGGAACGTACCACCGGTCAGACTGTTTGACGCGTCGTACAGCGCTTCCCAAATGGCGACCTGCAGCGCCGCTGCGCGAACACCGGAACCACTCGCGCGCACCTCGTCGGCGAACGTGTTGAAGAGCCATGCGACCTTCGCGCCGGCGCTCCCCATGTCCGCGGTTCCGCGCACGTCCACGACCTGCGGGTCGCGAAGCACGTTGACCGCGTCAACGCAGTAGCTGAAGAAGTTCGTCGCGTACCCGGCAGGCGTGCCGTTCAGCCACGTCCAGTTCAACTCCCCTGCGCTGACGATCTCCGTGAGCGATCCAACCGTTATCGAGAGATTGTTGACGTGAAGGCCCAGGCCGCGATAGTCGATCGTCTCGGCCTGCGCGGAGCGTGCGACGCTCAGCGAGGCTGCGACGACGATTGCGGCCGCCAACGTCCGAATGCCCTTACTCGTATCCAGACTCATCGCCATCCCCACCCGGTTCTCAGCCCTGGTACCGACAAGACTCGGCTGGCTACTGAATTTGATTGACCTTCAGCGTCATTCCGCTTCGAGCGCGTGCCGGCGAACCAGGAACGAGCGAACGCCCGATGCGAGCGCGAGCAACCCGACGCCCCACACCATCATCCACACCGGTTCCGGAGCCGCGCTTCCCAACCCTTTGCCAATCGACTGAATCAGCGTCGCAGCCGCCGACCCAATTGCTACCATCGTCATTGCTTTTCCCCGGCCTTGAACGGACATCTTCGCGAAATTGCACAGTCCCCGCCGGTCACAGGCAACATCCATTCCTACTGAGCCGTGAAGCCTGCGTGGCAAAATGTCTTTTAAATACTGTGTGTTGCGAGCCCTGTTCGGTCGGCACGTCGCCTGAAGTCAACCTCTTCGGGTATTTCAGTCTGCCGTCGGGGCGAAATCCTCAGAAGGCTTGGTGACCGGTGCCTTGCGCGCGGTGGAGCGTGGCGGGTCCGGCGAGCGATGGCGTCGGCTGCGCGTCGTGTTGGCGTCCTCGCACGCCCCGCGCGACCGCCATCAGCGACATGCCCCAGCTCACGAGCAATGCGACTTCCGAGATCGATCCGCGCAGCCAACCCAAATAGCTGAGCGCGCTCAGCGCCGTGACGAGCGCTCCTGAAATTACCGTAAGTGCCATAGAAGGTGCCTCTTCGAAGTCCACTGTTAAGAAGGCACACGGTGTACCAGCGCAGATGGTCTGTTAGTTCAACAACTTACGGGGATTGAGCTTCAAGAGTCTGCCGGAGAGGTGGCTTTGTTCGCCGCTTTCTCAGTTCCGCGCCTCTGAGCTCTTGATGACGGTCAGGACGGGCGAGCGATGGCTTTCCACGATGCGCGGGCCGTCTTTGAAGTAGCTTACGACCGCGAGTTTGTGTTCCCCGTTCGATAGCTTCGGGAGCTTTGTCTTGCACGCGAACGCGCGATCCGCCCGTTCGCAGTGGACGCCTTGCAGCTCGCTCCGCTTGTCGTTGATGTAGATTGCGAAGCTGAGCCGACGGAACTCCGTCTCCGTGATCGCGGGTTGATCCCACGCGATGTGCTCGACGCCGACGATCTGAACGGGTTCAGCCGGAACAACCGGCGCGGGCGGCGCTGGCGCCGCCGGCACGCCTGCCTGCGGCGACTCCGAACGCGACGACTCAGATGGTGTACAGGCGGAAAGCGCTAGAAGAGCGCAGAAGAACGCGCCGCCACTGCGGACATTCCTCGACCCGCGTCGATCGGGAGAGGCTGTGCGTGGACCGGCCGTACGAGCCATGCGAAAGGAGGGTCAACGCGTGAGATTTGCCACCGCCAAACTCGCCGGACGCGCCGCGGGCGCAACGACGGATTCGGGCATCGGTCCCGCGCCAGCCGATGGATGCGTGTGTTGAAAGACCTGCGCGCCGAGCGTTTCGATACGAAGCGTGTAGGCGATTGGCAGCGCGTCGAGCAACGCCGTCACGGCATGCATCAGAGCCGGCGCCATCTGCCCTTCGTCGTCGGCGGTGAGCGTGGAGATGAATCGAATTTCCATTAAGTTCCCTCGAGTGTCGTTGCTGCTGTGCAACGGCCATTCCGCCGCGCGCCTGATGTTCGAAAACCCGCGAAACGTCGTTACAGGATTGTGAAAACGCTCGCTCGCGCCTCTCGACTCGTACGGGGCTTTTCGCGCCTCCGACGTACAAAAGTCTGCCTGGACGCTGCCGATGAGGTCGCAGTATTCTTCGCGCGACGCCTCCTGAATCGCTTTCGTGACCGACGATCGCTCGAGTCCACCCTGTAAACGCGACGTGACCGTGATCGATGTGGGCGAGTGCCCTCATCTGGATTTTCCCAGCTCGACTGGCATCCCGCGTGCCTACGCATCCTGCGATGTCGCCGCCGCCGCGCGCTCTAACCGTTTTGGAGGGCGGCGGGGCTGCCTCATCCTCGGTGCGGCTGTCCGACGTCACGCGGATCGTGACGGCGATGCTCTCGGACCGCCTCGGGCTGCCGACCGCGCTGCTCTCGCGAACCGGTGGCGTCTGGCGATTCGAAGCCGAGGCCTGGCCGGTCGATCGCACGGCGGCGCAGCCGCCCTGGCGCGCCGCAGGGGAGGAGATTCGGACCGGCAGCGATGCGGACGTTGTCGTGGATGCCGATGGGCGCACGTGGACGGGAATCTCGGTCGGTGGTGGAGGAGGGGGGCCGCGGAGTTGGATGTTGCTGCTGCCTGGCGCCCCTGAGGAGTGGGAGGGTACGTCTGTTGTGAGCCAGTTCGTGCCCGACATAGGAGCGCTGTTGGAGGACGCGGCCGAACGCGAGCACAGCGACCGGCGGAAACGCGACGCCCAGCGGTACCATCGTTTCTGCCGCCGGTTGACCCGCACGCAGACGGAGGACGAGCTCTACGCCTTGATCCTCCGGACGCTGGCGGCGCAGGTGCGCGCGGACGTCGCCGCCCTTGCCATGTACTGCGAGAGCAGCCGCAAGCTCGCGATCGTCAAGACGCACGGCTATCCGCGCGAGCTCGTCGATCACTTGCGCGTCGCTCCGGGTGAAGGCATCCTCGGGTCCGTCTTCAGCAGCGGACGTTCGCTCCTCGTGAGCGGCGTCACGCACGACCATCCGCACGCGCGGCGGCTGCGGTACCGAACCGACTCGTACGTCGTCGTGCCGCTCGTCGGACATACCGGCGCGCTCGGCGTGGCCTCGTTCACCGATCGCCGCGACGGCGGCCGCTTCACCGCGGATGATCTCTCGTCGCTGCGGCTGCTTGCCGATCCCGCCGCGCTGGCATTGACGACGCAGAAGCTGCGGCAATCCGCGGATGAAGTCACTCGCCTCGCGTCGATCGATCCGCTGACGGGCCTCTTCAACCGCCGCTACTTCGACACGCGGCTCGAGGCGGAATTGCAGCGCGCGCGCAGGAACGGCGAGCCGCTCACGCTCTTGATGGTCGACATCGACAACTTCAAGGCGATTAACGACGATCACGGCCACGTCGTCGGCGATCGTTTGTTGCGATGCGTGTCGGAGCGGCTGCGCCGCGGCGTCCGTATCTTCGACGTCTGCGCGCGATACGGCGGCGACGAGTTCGCGATCCTCATGCCCTCGTCGAACGTCGACACCGCGGTGCTCGTCGCGGAGAGGATTCGCACGAGCGTCGACGGACACTGCGCGCACGGCACGGCCGGCGTCACCGTCAGCATCGGCGTGGCGCATTCGGACGGCCGCGAGCGCGAGCTGTTGTCGATTGCGGATCGCGCGCTGCTCGAGGCGAAAGCGATGGGGAAGAACACGATCCGCGTCCGCGGACTCGTGGGACCAGACTGATAACGACGGATTCAGCTTCGTCCGGCGTCGACGAGGGCGCGGATTCCCGCGGCGAGCGACGTCGGCTCGTGGCGGATCTTGCCGCGATCGAGGAGCGCCTCGCAGGCGAAGTCCGCTTCGACGATCGTGGCGCGCCCCGCCCAGTGAAGCGGACGATCGCAGCGAACCGGCTCGGATCCCTGACGCGCGTACTTTTCGACGAGCGCCGACGGCAGCGGACGCCGGTTCACGAGGATGTAGTCGAAGAGATCGTGGCCGGTGTGCTCGCGGATCGCGCGAAGGTGATCGTCGAGCGAGAACCCGTCGGTTTCGCCCGGCTCGGTCATGAGGTTCGCGACGTAGATGCGAACCGCGTTCACGCCCGAGATGGTCGACGCGATCCCTTCGACGAGGAGGTTCGGCAGCGTGCTCGTGTAGAGGCTGCCGGGCCCGACGACGATGGCGTCGGCGTTCACGAGCGCGCGAAGCACTTCGGGCAGCGGACGCGGACTCGGATCGAGCGAGAGGCGGCGGATTCCAGACCCCTGCTCCACAATCGCGGTCTCGCCCGTGATGACGCGTCCGCAATCCATCTCGGCACGCAGCCGCACGTCTTCGCCGGTCGTGGGGAGCACGCGCCCGCGAAGTCCGATCATCTGGCCGAGTTGGCTCACGGCTTCGGGAAAGTTGCCGGTGATTTGCGTCAGCGCCGTAAGCAGCAGGTTGCCCACCGGGTGCGCCGCGTCACCCATCCGGTGTTGAAGCAATTGCTTAAGTGGGGAACCTGATTCCACGAATGCCGCGAGGCAATTTCGAACGTCGCCCGGCGGCAGCACGCCGAACTCCTGTCGAAGCCGTCCGGAGCTTCCTCCGTCGTCGGTAACCGTCACGACGGCGGTGATCGTGTCGCGATCGAGCGCGCCAGCCTTTTCGGCCTGCTGACAAAGACCTTCGAGCACAGCGGGCAATCCCGTTCCTCCGCCGATCGCGACGATGCGCGGCTGCGGCGTCTGCTGCATGCGAGGCGTCGTCGACACGAGTCGCGGACGTGGAGGACGAGAGGCGGTCTGCTGAAGGATGTCTGCGGCGGCGGTGCCCGTGTTCATGTCGACGAACCAGCGCAACCCACGTGCCAGCGTACGTGATGGAAATCCTGCGCGGAAGACGCATGCGTCGTACGCCGGTTGCACATTGTCATCTCAATCCATCGCTAAAGTCTTCCAACGGACTGATAACTGACCGGCAGAATCCTCGCAATTCAACGAAAGCGTGTACCGGATCGGCACAGCCGTGTCCCTCTACGCTTGACTTGGAGGCAAAAAGGACGCTATAAAAGCGACTTCTGTTCCGAGCGACGCGACTTCAGTATGCAACCGACCAAACTCGTCGGCGCTAGCCCCGCCATCCTTGCTCTTCAAGAGGAAATCCACTATGCGGCGAAGTGCGACGCCAAAGTGCTCATCACTGGCGAGAGCGGCGCGGGAAAGGAAATCGTAGCCCGACTGATTCACGCGTCGAGCGTACGCAGCCGGTCCGCGCTCGTGACCGTGAACTGCGCGGCGCTGTCGGAGACGCTGCTCGAGACGGAGCTCTTCGGTCACGTTCGGGGGAGTTTTACCGGCGCGTATCGCGATCGCCTCGGCGCGTTCGAGCAGGCGCATCGCGGCACCGTCTTCATGGACGAGATCGGCGAGACGAGCCCTCGCATGCAGGGGCTGCTGCTTCGCTTCATGGAGACGGGAGAGATTCAGCGCGTCGGGTCCGATCAGATCCAGAACCGCGTCGACGTCCGCGTGATCGCGGCGACCAACCGCGTGCTCGTCGAGAGCGTCGCGAACAAGACCTTCCGCGAGGATCTTTACTATCGGTTGAACGTCATCCACCTGCGGGTGCCGGCGCTTCGCGAACGGCTCGAGGACATTCCCGTGCTGATGGAATTCTTCCTCGATCAATTCGCGCGGCAGTATCAGGTCGAGCGTCCAGCGATCTCGGCCGAAGCGCTTCAGACGCTGACCGAGCACGGATGGCCCGGCAACGTGCGCGAGTTGAAGAACGTCGTCGAGCGTCTCGTGATTCGCGCGCGCAGCGGCGAGATTCGCCGCGACGATCTGCCGCTCGAAGTGCTGCGCGCGGCGCCTGCTGTAGCCGTTCCTTTGAGCCCCGCGACGAGGCCCGCGGCGGACGTGCTCTTCGAGCGCATGGTCAACGGCGGCGAGTCATTCTGGTCGTGCGTCTACGCCCCGTTCATGTCGCGCGACCTCACGCGCGACGATCTTCGAGCGATCGTGCGCAAGGGACTGGAGCGGACGTCCGGCAACTATAAGGTGATGGTGGAGCTGTTCAACATGCCCGCCGACGACTACAAGCGGTTTCTGGGCTTCCTGCGAAAGTACCAGTGCCACATGCCCTTTCAGCAGTTTCGTTCCGCGGCGGTGAGCCGCGACACGGCGCGCACGGGGGCCGAGGCGCCGCCCATTCCCCCTGGACGGATCGCGGCCTCCGCGTAGTTCGGGCCGCTCCCGGGAATCCCGATTAGTTTGCCGCGGGTTTTTCGAGAAGCCGGAGGAGATCTCCGCTCGCGACGGGCTTCACGAGGTAGACGGCGCCGATCTGTTCCGCGTCGGCGCGCAGCACGGGATCATCGAATCCCGAGAACACGATCAGCCGCATTTCCGGGTACATGTCCCGCGCCATCACGGCGAGTTGCAGCCCGTTGAACGCGCCCAGCCGCACGTCGGTAATCAGGGCGTCGAACGCCTGATCCTTCAGCATCTGCCGCGCCTTTTCGAACGAATCGCAGGCGATCACCGTCCTGAGCGAATCGCGCAGCGAGCGCTGCATCGCTTCGAGCAGGCTCACGTCGTCGTCGACGATGAGCAGCTTGAGCTTGGTGGAGGCTGGAGGGGCCGGATTCATGAGCATCTTTTGGCGCTATATTACACAGTTTACACGCGGTAGCAAGTTCGATGCTCATCCTTACCACCTCGCGTTTTCAGGACCACGTTACGCCGCCCGGACATCCCGAACGCCCGGAACGCGCGCACGTTTTCGACGCCGTGGCGGCGCGATGGCGGGAGCGCGGCGGGTCGACCGCGGCGCCGAGGGCGGCGCGCGATGCAGAGCTGGCGCGCGTGCACGATCCCGAGTACCTCGAGACGCTCGCGCGGATGGCGGGACGTCCCGCGATGCTCGACGCCGACACGTTCTTGTCTCCTGAGTCGATCGAGGTTGCCCGCTTCGCGGCAGGCGCGACGGTGGAAGCGGCCGAGCACGCTGTCGATGCGCGCGAGCCCGCGTTCGCGCTCGTGCGCCCGCCGGGTCACCACGCGGAGCGCGATCGCGCGATGGGCTTTTGTCTCTTCAACAACGTCGCGGTCGCGGCTGCATCGCTCCTGGATCGCGGCGTGTCGCGCATCGCGATCGTCGACATCGACGTGCATCACGGCAACGGTACGCAGGCGATGTTCTACGATGACCCGCGCGTGTTGTACGTCTCGACGCACCAGTATCCGTTCTATCCGGGAACCGGCGCAGCGAACGAAGTCGGCGAGAAAGACGGCCGTGGGTTCACGGTGAACATTCCGATGGATGCGGGATCGATCGACGCGGATTTCGAGCTCGTGCATCGTGAAATCGTCGAGCCGGTCCTCGAAGAGTTTCGACCGGAGCTGCTGCTCGTGTCCGCGGGCTACGACGCGCACGAACACGATCCGCTGGCGTCGATGCGAATGACGACGGATGGGTACGCATCGGTGATGCGGCGCCTGCGGCAGATTGCCGCGCGACACGGCGCGCTCGCGTGCGTCACCGAAGGCGGCTACGAGATGTCGGCGCTCGGCGGATGCCTCGAGGCGTCGTTCTCGGCGATCGCAGATGGCGATCGCTTCGAGCCGATCTCGAAGACGGATGCGCAGCACCGATCGCCTGTTGCCTCGCCGCGAGGAGAGCGCGCCGTCGCGGCGGCGCGCGCGGCCCTGAAACCCTTCTGGCGTGGCTTATAATCGAGAGAAGGTGGCCGACTACAAACCCCAGACACTCGAGAAGAAGTGGCAGGAGCGCTGGCAGCGCGAGCGCGCGTTCGAGGTAACCGAAGACGATCCGCGTCCGAAGTTCTACTGCCTCGAGATGTTCGCGTACCCCTCCGGCCACGCGCACGTCGGCCACCTGCGCAACTACATGATCGGCGACGTTGTCGCGCGCATGAAGCGCATGCGCGGGTTCAACGTGCTGCATCCCTTCGGATGGGACGCGTTCGGCCTGCCGGCCGAGAACGCGGCCATCAAGAATCAAACGCACCCGGAGACGTGGACGCTCGAGAACATCGCCCACATGAAAGGGCAGCTCCAGCGCATCGGCATCAGCTACGCGTGGGAGCGCGAGATCGCGACGTGCATGCCGGACTACTACCACTGGAATCAGTGGTTGTTCCTGAAGATGCTCGAGCGCGGCCTCGCGTACAAGAAGCGCTCCAGCGTCAACTGGTGTCCGAGCTGCAATACCGTCCTGGCCAACGAGCAAGTCATCGACGGGAAGTGCTGGCGTTGCGGCACGACCGTCGTGACGCGCGAGCTGGAGCAGTGGTTCTTTCGCATCACCCAATACGCGGATGAATTGCTCGAGGCGGCCGATCGCCTGCCCGAATGGCCCGACAAGGTGCTCACGATGCAGCGGAACTGGATCGGGCGCTCCGAAGGCGCGCGCGTCAAGTTCCCGCTGCCCGATCCGAAGGGGCAGCCCGATCACATCGAGGTCTTCACGACGCGCATCGACACGATCTACGGCGCCAACTTCATCCTGCTCGGGCCCGAGCACCCGCTCGTGCAGCAATGGAAGGCGCAGGCCGATCCGGCATTTCGGCAGACGCTCGAGAAGTTCCTCGCGCAGGATCGTACGCTGCGGATGACCGGCGAGATCGAAAAGGAAGGCTTCGACACCGGACGGACGGCGATCAATCCGTTCACCAACAAGTCCGTACCCGTGTGGGTCGCGAACTTCGTGCTCGGCGAGTACGGCACCGGTGCGGTGATGGGGGTGCCGGGCCACGATCAGCGCGACCACGAGTTCGCGCACAAGTACAACCTGCCGATCACGATCGTCGTGCAGCCCGGCGCCGGCGCCGTGTCGTCCGGATCTGCCGCGGAGCCGTACGATGGTCCGGGCACGATCGTGAATTCCGGAGAGTTCAACGGGCTTCCGACGAGCGACGCCATCGTCAAGATGTCTGAAGCGGCCGAAGCGCGCGGCATCGGCGAACGCACCATTCAGTATCGTTTGAAGGACTGGGGTATTTCGCGGCAGCGCTATTGGGGCACGCCGATTCCCGTCGTGTACTGCGACAAGGACGGCATGGTTCCCGTGCCCGCCGACGATTTGCCTGTGCTGCTGCCAAAGGTCGCCGAGTTCACGGGGCGCGGCGATTCGCCGTTGGCGCAGGTCCCCGAGTTCGTGAACACGACGTGTCCTGAATGCGGCGGTCCCGCCCGGCGCGAAACCGACACGATGGACACGTTCGTCGACTCGTCCTGGTACTTCTATCGCTTTTGCGATCCGAAGAACGCGTCGCTGCCGTTCGATCCCGACAAGGTTGGTTATTGGGGACCGGTCGATTTCTACGTCGGCGGCGTCGAGCACGCCATCCTGCACTTGATCTACTCGCGGTTCTTCGCGCGTGTATTCCGCGATCTCGGCATGAGCGCGATCGACGAGCCGTTCACGCGGCTGCTCACGCAGGGCATGGTGCTCAAGGACGGACACGTCATGTCCAAGTCCAAGGGCAACGTCGTCGATCCGGACGACATGATCGAGAAAGTCGGCGCGGATGCCATCCGGCTGTACGTCATGTTCGTGGCGCCCCCGGAAAAAGAGATCGAGTGGTCCGACGCCGGGCTCGAGGGCAGCTATCGATTCCTCGCGCGCGTGTGGCGCCTCGTCGATCAGTTGTGCGAGACGATCGGCGGCGAAGGGATTCCTGCTCCCGGCGGCATCGAGCTGGACGACGCGGAGCGCGCGCTTCGACGGAAGACGCACGACACGATCCGCCGCGTCTCGCAGGATCTCGATCCGCGCGTGCATCTCAACACGGCGGTCTCCGCGCTGATGGAGCTGGTCAACGAGCTGTACGCGTTCTGCAACCGAAGCGAGTCGACGCGCGTCGGCCGCAGCATCGACGATCCCGCGACGATCGGCGTGGCCGAACGGCCCGCGACGATCGCCGTCCTGAAGGAAGCGGTCGAGGCGCTCATCCTGATGATCTCGCCGTTCGCGCCGCACATGGCTGAAGAGCTCTGGGAGCGCATGGGCCATCCGGACGGCATCGTCGCCGTCGGCTGGCCGGCGTTCGACGAACAGGTATCGCGCGCCGAGCAGATCGTCGTGCCCGTTCAGGTCAACGGGAAGGTGCGCGCCCGGCTGACCGTGTCGATCGAGGTGTCGGAGGACGAGCTGAAGTCGTTGGCGCTCGCCGATCCGCAGGTCGTCAAGAATGTCGAAGGCAAGACCATTCGTAAAGTCGTCGTCGCCGGCGGCGCCGGGAGCCGCATCGTCAGCATCGTCGCGGGATGAACGTGGAGCCATGATCGCAATCGACAAACGCATCCGTCGAGCGCCCAAGCGCCGCGCGCTTCTCGCCCTCGCTCGAGTCTGCGCGTTCGTGACGATGATGAGCGGCGTCGTGGGATCCGCGGGGTGCGGCTACTCGCTCGCCGGCCGCGGATCGTTTCTACCGGCGTACATCAAGACGATCGGCCTTCCGCTCTTCCTGAATCACACACCGGTCTTCGATATCGATCGAATTCTGACCGATCGCGTCAGATCGGAGCTGATCGGCCGCGGGCGGTACACCGTAGAAACGCGCGCGACCAACGTCGACGCGGTGCTGACCGGCGAGATCGTCTCGATCAGCCTCGCGGCGGCGGCCGTCAACCAGCAGCAGCAAGCCACGCGCTACGTGATCACGATCGTCGCGAAGATCGAGTTCAAGGATCTGAAGACCAACAAAGTCCTCTGGTCGAATCCTGGCTTGCCGTACTCGGAGGAGTATCCGATCACGTCGACGACCAGCGTCGACGCCGGCGCATTCCTCGGACAGAACGCGAACGCGCAGGAGCGCCTGGCCTCCGAGTTCGCGCGCGCGATCGTGAGCGCGATCCTCGAGTCCTTCTGATGCCGGCCGCGACGCCCGGCGCCGTTCGCAAGCAGATCGCGGAACAAGCGCTCGGTCCCGTCTACCTGATCGTCGGCGACGACGAAGCGGAGATGTCGCAGCTCGCCGGGGAGTTTTCCGGCGTGGTCGAGGACGAGCTCCGTGCCTTCAACGTCGAGCGGATTTACGCGACGGATCGATCGGGCGGACCGGCCGCCATCGTCGAAGCCGCGCGGCTCCTGCCGATGATGTCGAACCGTCGCGTCGTCATCGTCCCGCGCGCGGAAAAGATCTTGAAGCCGAAGCGGCGCGGCCGATCGGAGGAAGCGGAGGAGGGCGCCGACGACTCGACCGCCGGCGATGCCGACCTGCTCGAGCAATACGTCAAAGCGCCCGAGCCGCAAACGACGCTCGTGCTCGTCGCGTCCGACGTCGACCGATCGCGCCGGCTCTTCAAAGCGCTTCAGAAGCACGCGACGATCGTCGAGTGTTGGGGACTGAAGGGGAGCAGGGATGCGCGGGTCGACTTGCGTCAGGCCGCCCGTCAGGCCGAGCAGCTCGTATTGAAAGCCGTCGCGGATGCGGGCCAGAAGATCGATGCAGCGGCGTCGCGCCTCGTTGCGGAGCGCGCGGGCGCCGACATCGCCAGACTCAGAGGGGACGTCGAGCGGCTCTTGCTGTACGCCGCGGGCAAACCACGCATCACGGTTGCCGACGCGCGGGAAGTCGTCAGTGCCGAGACCGCGCAGGATGATTGGGCGGTCACGAGCGCGATCCAGCGCGGCGACGCGGCGAACGCGCTCCGGCATCTGGCGCTCTCGCTCGAATCGGGTGCGGTGCCCTACATGGTGCTCGGCCAGCTCGCGTGGTTCGTGCGCGAGAAACTGCCTCAGGTGGATGCGAGACGGGTCCGCCCCGCGATCGATGCGGTCTTTCGAACCGACCTGGACTTGAAGAGCTCCGGCGGCGACCCCCGAGTGCTGCTCGAGCGGCTCGTCGTGGAGCTCTGTCGCGCGAGCTAGGCGGCGGCCGACCGCTTCGCGACGCGCGCGGCGAGGCGCGACTTGTACCTTCCCGCCGTGTTCCGGTGAATCAGACCCTTCGACGCCATCTTGTCGACCATCGAGATGGTCGCGCGCAGCGCCTCCTTCACGTTCTTGGGATTCCCCGTATCAATCGCCGCGCGGATATCGCGGAGCGCGCTTCGCAGGCGCGTGCGGAGCTGCCGATTGTGTTCCCGACGCTTGACGTTCTGACGATGCGCCTTCAGCGCTGAGTCATGACTTGCCACTTTGGATCGATCCTTGTAAAGCTGAGCACCCGGACTTGCGAGCCGGATGGGTGATAAGGTGCCTGGCGCGGATGCGCGACAGGCCGTAAACCCCCGATTCTAGCACATGAGATCGCGGTAACGGCCGATAAGCGAAGCAGCGGATCTTGGTTGACGCGTGCGATCGGCTGAGGTTACAAAAGCGTAGATTTGTAGAACAATAGTCTTGAAAACCAACGCTAACGCCCCCCGCTTCGCCAGCTGCCGGCCTTTCGTGGACGAGGTCACGCAGCGAATGGCGCCCGGCCGTGAAGCCTCGGCTGAAGAGCTCGCTCAGCTCGCTGGCGGCGCGTTTCAGAACTACGCGGAACGACTTCTCGAAGAGCTCCTGACCGCGGCCGACGAATCTCCGGAGTTCGCTGAAGTCTGGGTGCCGCGCCAGTTTTCCGATGCCATGGACCGCGCCGGCGCCGCGATGCGTGAAGCGCTCACGGATTCCCGGCATCGCCACGCCGTGGCGCAGGAACTCCAGCGCAAGATGTTCGAAGCGGAGCTGATGCTGCGGAGAGCGATGAAAATGCGGGCGTCGGCCGACCGTGTTCGCGGGATTGCGGCTTCTTAGAAAACAAATCTCAGCGCCATCGGGTAAGAACTACTGGCGCTCGTCAGTATCTGCGACGCCGACACTGGCGTCGCGAATCCCCTCAATCAGGATTCGTTGACCGCGCGACGACGTCCGCTGCTGTCCGCCGCGGACGCGCGTCGATTGACTCGCGTGGCGGTCTGCAACGCGACGCTCAGCCGTTCGGCCAACTCCCCAAAAGCCTGCGACGAACGACGCAGCTGGTCGTTCTCCACGCGTAGGCGCGTGAGCTCTTCCTCGTAGGTTTTGAGTTGCTGCTCCATCACCGTCATGTCGCACGCGTCCATACAACAGGTTCCGATCCTCGCGGAAACGTTCCGCGAACCGCCGGTAAAAACGGTTTACCGCTGCTGCTGCAGAGGCAAGGACCAAGCCGCCGCGACGATGTGCTTGAGAATCAGCTACTTACCGTGAATAGAGCGGTTTCGTGTGCGCTCAGAATCATGCAAGAGTGCGCCGAAACGTAACACAGACGCGGACGACACGGGCACGGAAAGCGCCGATTATGGCGGTTTTTCGAGGATTTGTCTAGCATGTTCAAAGGCGATACGACATTCTCAAATTGGGACAAGTCGTGTGCGCCTCAGCTCTATTCCGGCTCGATTCTCACTAAAAAACTGACGACCCGGGCTATTCGTGGCGCTTCAATCGGCGCAGCTCGCGCCGCTCTCGCTTGTCCGGTGCCCCCGTGGTGCGGCGAGTGAAGGGGCGGACGAGCCTCGCCAGGCGCCTGGCTTCGATTTCCTCCTGCGTCGGTGGGGGAGTCAGGTCGGAATACAGCGCCCGCGCGTCCGCCTTGGGGATGTGACGCTCCGCGAATGCGAGCACGACGATCTTCTGCCGGCGTCCAGGCGGCCTCGTGATCTCGATCTCGTCTCCAACCTTCAGATCGCGATGCGGCTTGGCGGCCTGTCCATTCACGTCGACCTTGCCGCCCTTGCAGGCGCGCTGCGCATCCGAGCGGGTCTTGAACAGACAGGCGATGTCCAGCCAGAGATCGAGACGCATGATTGGACCGGCCGCCGGGGGATCTTCAGTAGGTCCCGTTCTCCGGCAGGTTGATCGTCACGGTCAGCCGGAATTTGACGGGCTTCCCGGCGCGCATGGCGGGACGATAGAGCCACGCCTTTGCCGCGCTCACGATCATCCGCTCATGATAGCGATTGAGCGGCGTGTGGAGCTTCACGAATTCGACGGTGCCGTCCCTCGCGATCACCATCTCGAGCGTTCCGACGCGGTGCGGCGGCACGCCGAAGGGTGTCGTCGCAGGGAACTGGCGGCTCAAGGGACGTGGGGGTACGACCCCCGCATCCGCCCGCGTGTAGACGATCTCGTCGGCATTGGCCTTCGCTGCGATCGCATCGTCGAGGAGCTGCTGCACCGGCTGCCGTAGGGCAACAGCGGGTTCCGCAGCGGGCTTCTCGAGAATCGCCGCAGCTTCTCGTCCTGCCGACAACGCGCGCTCGACGTCCCCGTCGCCGAGAGCTGCTTTCGCGCGATCGAAGCTGCGTTGCGCGAGCACGGGCAGCAGCTGCTTCTGAGTGGCGCGAAAGGCGCTCAACGACTCGGGCGTCAGATCGCTCGACTTCGGTTCGTACAATGGATTCGCCGACAGCATCGTACTGAACAGCTGCGCGGCCTCCGCCGTCTGCCCTTGTGCGACGAGCGCGGTCGCGCGCCGCTCGGATTCCCTCGGCGGAGGAACGATCGCAGCCGGCGCGGCGGATCGCGGGGCACGCTCGGCGTTGTTCGAACGAGTCCGCGGATGATCGACCGGAGCCGGTGGACGATTCGCGGCTTCGCGCGAAGGAACCGCAACTGGCGTCGTGCCTGTCGTCGGTTGAGGAGCGTGCGACACGGGCGCGGTCGTTGACGCGGCCGGAGCCTCGACGTCGGTCGGCGGCGCGACGGGCGGTTTGAACGCCGGGCCGGCAGCTCGCCGCTCGACCGGCTCGTGCGGCAAGAGGGTCGTCGGCCATGCGACGAAGAGACCGAGAACGGCGGCAACGATGACGAGGCCGGCGACGATTCGCGCGCTGGCGGTCGAGAGCATCGCGCCGACGGGCGGAAGCCGATTCGGCGCCGCTCTGCGCGGACGCGCCGTCACCGGACGTATCGGGCGCACGGACTCGGCGATCTTCGCGTCGGTCGCCTCGAACGGCGGAGGCACGAACTTCGTGATGTTGGGCGCGCCGTTCGCGGCCCTGTTCTCTTCGAGCCGCTCCATCTGCAGCAGCGCGCGATCCACTTCTTCGATCGTCTCGAAGATCGGCAGCTCGAACGTCGCCTGCGCCATCAGCAGTCGAAGTTCGGGCGGTGCCGGTCTACCCATCAACATCGTTCGCAGCAGCCGTCCGACCTGCATCACGAGCGGATCGCCGCCGGTCGGCGACGGCAGGAGACGGACATCGCCGCTTCCCGTGATCTGAATGTTCCTCGGGTCGACCACTATCGGGGAACTGGACGCCTGTTTTTTCAGCTGTTGGCAGAGCAGATGGGCGAGCGTCACGCATTCGCGCCAGTCCAAGCCACCGCGCTGTTCGAGCAGTTCGACGAGCGTATACGGTCGGTTGGGTGCGAGCGCCGCGTCCGGCATCGGGACGCCCAGCGCCTGCGGCTCGACGGGCTGCGCAGGGAACGTGAGCACCGGCGCCACGGCAGGTTCGTTGCTCGCGCTGCTGGCGACGGGCTTCGAAGGTTCCTCTTGATGCTCCGCCCAGGCTGGCTGCACCGAGTCTAGCCCCGCGAGGTCGTCGGCCTCCGAGAAAAAGTCGTCGGCAATGTCGTACGTCGTGGGCAAATCCACGATGTGCGGCTGCTCGGCGCTCGGCGGCATGCCGGGTTTCGGCTCGGGGTCGAATGGAAGGTCAGAGGCCATATCTACCGATCCGGCGCAAAGTAACCGCTTCGGCTGCGGACGACGTGCCGCGCCGAACGCGAGCGGATTTCCACCGTTCTCCACGAACCATCTCTCGAGGCGTGCGTGGACGTGTACGCGAGCACATACCGGCGCCGCAAATTCTCGATCGTTTTCGCAAATTGGTCACGAAGCTCCGACACTTCCGATGGAAAGCTCGCAAGGCCGCCGGAGATCTCGGCGAGGCGCTCGAGTCCCGTGCGATCGACGTTCGTTCCCAGGCCGATCGGCAGGACGGTCGCGTCGACTTCCTTTGCCAGGTCGACGATCTCAGTCAGCGTGTGCCGGCTGCCGGGCGCCGTTCCCGCGTTGTTCTCGTCGCGTCCATCGGTCATGACGACGACCGCTCGTCTTCCTTCGATGCTCTTCAACGCGTGGAAGGCGCCGCCGAGCGCGTCGTAGAGCGACGTACCGCCGACGGGTCGATACGCCGAGATCGCGTCCAGGGTTTGCTGGCGGTTCGTCGTGAAGTCGTGCGCGACCAACACGCCATCCGAGAAGAAGAGGAGCTCGAGCTTGTCTTCCGGCCGAAGCGCTTCGACGAACGCGCGCGCCGCGGACGCGAGGGCGTCCGCG
>DATBJJ010000005.1:0-39146 GCA_036556425.1 Vicinamibacterales bacterium | reverse complement strand
GATGTGGCCGAGAGCAGCGCGGCGCCGGCGGTCGCGCCGATGAATTCACGCCGTGTGAGGCCTGTCTCTTCATTGCTCATGATTCCTCTCCCTTATTTGAACAACAGCGGCGCGACTTCCTTGAGGTACTGGCGCCACACCGTCCACTCGTGGCGCCCTTCCGTCTCTTTGAACACGAACGACATCCCGTGCTTGTCGAGCGTCTGCGCGAACGCGCGATCGCCCGGCCCGGTGAGCCCATCGTCTTTGCCGACGCCGAGCCAGAACAATTTGAACTGCTTGTTGAGCGCCGCGCTGTTCTCGAGCTGCTTTGGATACAACGTCTCCACGCGCGCGCTCGCGGCGGGGCTCATGAGGACGACGTATCGAAACATCTCGGATCGCGTGAACGCGATGTTGATCGACTGGCCGCCGCCCATCGAGAGTCCGGCAATCGCGCGATCGCCGGCCCGTTTCGAGACCTTGAAGTCGCGCTCGATCATCGGCAGCACATCTTCGATGATGTCCTTCGTCACCGGCGAGAGTCCGCCTTTGCCGTCGCCCGCCATCATGGCGGTGATGATGTCGTCGAGCGGCGCGCCCGAGAGCGCGGCCGCCACGGGATCGGGCGCTTGTTTCGCCGCGCCGGTCCAGAAGCTTTGAATGGCGTGCCCGAGCGGCATCACGACCACCATCGGCTTCGCGCCCGCCTCGGCGATCGCGTTGTCGATGATGTTGTTCGCGCGCCCGATCATCGTCCAGCCCGACTCGATGTCGCCGGCGCCGTGCAGGAGATAGAGGACGGGGAAGTCCTTGCCGCGCTCGTAGCCCGGCGGCGTGTAGACCCACACGGTGCGCGACACGCCGAGCGTCTTCGAGACGTACGGGATCACGCTGACCTTGCCGTGCGGCACCGGCTTCACGTCGTAGAACTCGGGACCGCTGCCGGCCACCTGCACGACGTTGACGGCGCCGAACACTCCGTAGCCGTACTTGATGTTGGCGTTGCGCGGATCGAGCGCCGTCACGCCGTCGACGCTGAACGCGTACGTGTAGATGTCCGGCGCGAGCGGGCCGATCGTCACGCTCCACACGCCGTTGTCGGCCTTGGTGAGCGGGTGCGGCTTGCCGTCGAGCTCGCCGTTCGCCGTCACGCTCTTCGCGTTCGGCGCGAACAGTCGGAGCGTGACGCTGCGATCGGCGCCGACCTCCGGCGACACGAACGCCGGTCCGCCGCGCTGCGCCCTGATGCCGGGCGCGGCAGCCAGCGCCGCGATCAGGCTGCAGGCCGCGAGACGTATCGTCGCGCGCATCGGCCGGCTACTTGAAGAGCATCGGCGCCACTTCGTGGAGGTGATGACGCCAGATCACCCACTCGTGGCGGCCTTCCGTCACGCGATAGGTGTGCTTGATGTTGTGCTTCGTCAGCAGATCCGACAGCGCTTTGCTGCCGTTGAGCGCGAAGTCGTCCTTGCCCGCGCCGATCCACAGCACCTTGAACTGCTTGTTGATCGCGTCGGCGTTCTTGAAGAAGTCCGGATAGTTCTGATCCGCGTTGTTCAATCCGGCGCTCATGATCGCGACGTACCTGAACAGCTTTGGATTCGCGAAGCTGATGTTCGCCGTGTGGCCGCCGCCCATCGAGAGGCCGCCAATCGCGCGGCTGTCCGGATCTTTCAGCGTGCGGAAGTTCTGCTCGACGAACGGCATCAGATCCTGGATCAGATCCTTGCCGATCAACCCGCCGCCCAGCGCGGCGGTCGGGGGCGGGGGCGCGCCCGGCGTTGGCGCGCCGATCACCGGACGCTCCGGTCCGGTGCCGACGCCCATGCGCGCGTAGCCGAACGGCGTCACGATGATCATCGGACGCGCTTTCTTCTCCGCGATCAAGTTGTCGAGGATGTAGTTCGCGCGGCCGGTCAGCATCCAGCTCGAGTCGGTGTTTCCCGCCCCGTGCAGGAGATAGAGGACCGGGTATCGCGTGTTCCCGCGGTCGTATCCCGGCGGCGTATAGATCCACGCGGTCCGCGGCACGCCCAGCGTCTTCGAGTGATACGTCTCCATCCGCACGCTTCCATGCGGCACGTCCCGCGCATCGTCGAACTCGTCGCCGGGCACTTCGACCATGTTCGCCGGCGGGAATCCACCGAACCCGAGCTTCACGGATGGATTCACGGGATCCATGGCAATCACGCCGTCGGCGTTGAACTGGTAGTTGTAGACGTCGGGCGCGAGCGGACCGATCGTCACGGTCCAGACGCCGTTCTCGCCCTTCGTCATCGGATACGTCTTGCCGTCGAGCTCTCCGATGAGCGTCACTTCTTTCGCGTTCGGCGCGCGGAAGCGGAACGTGACGGACTTGTCCGGCATCACCTCGGGCGACACGACCGGCGGTCCGCCGCCGCGTCCGCCGCGTCCCGGACCTTGCGGCGCGGCGGGCGTGGCCGACGCCGGGGGCTGCGCGGGCGTCTGCGCCCCGGCCGCGGTTGCCGCGAAGAGCGCGGCGATCATCCAAGCATGAGTGCGTCGCATGGGTAGTCTCATTGAAAGAGCTGCGGGGCGAACTCGTTCAGGTAGTTGCGCCAGTTGATCCACGTATGGCCGCCGTCGGTTTCCTTGAACACCGGCGAGAAGCCGTGCTTCTTGAACATCTCGACAGTCGCGTTGGTCGTCTGGAGCAGGAAATCGTCCTTGCCGGTTGCGAACCAGAACAGCTTCAGACCCTTCTTCAGATTCGCGTTGTCGAGCGTTGCTGCGTGCTCCTTCTCCCAGTCCGCGGCCGCGGGCTGCGGCGGGGGCGCCGGAGCGGCCGCCGCGCCCGGCGCGGGCGGCGTCGCGGCGCCGCGTCCACCGCGCCCGGTAGTGACGCCGGGGAACGACGCGCCGAGGAGGCCGGAGCTGTAGACGCCGATGTAGCCGAAGCGATTCAAGTTCGGAATGCCGGCCTGGAGCGCGTGGTTGCCGCCCATCGAAAGCCCTGCGACCGCCGTGCTCGCGCGATCCGTCTGCACGCGATAGTTCTTCTCGATGTACGGAATCACGTCCGTCATGAAGTCCTTCACGAATTCCTGCGTGGCGTTCGTCGCGATCGCGCCCGGCGCGTTCGCGCCGCGCCGCGTGTGGCCCGCGGGCATGACGACGAGCATCGGCTTGGCTTTCTTCGCGGCAATCAAGTTGTCGAGGATGAAGTTCGCGCGCCCGACCGACGTCCACGAATCGTCGCTGTCGCCCGCGCCATGCAGAAGGTAGAAGACCGGATACTTGTCGGAGCTGCGCTCGTATCCCGGCGGCGTGTACACGTGCATGCGCCGGAACGCGCCGAGCGTCGTCGAGTAGTACGTGACCGCCGCGACCGATCCGTGCGGAACGTTCTTCGTGTCGGCGAATTCCAAGCCGGCCACGTGGACGACGCTCCACACGTTGTTGTTCGATTCGCTGATGAACGGGCTGCGGGGATCGATCGTCGACACGCCGTCGACGTTGAAGTTGTATCGATAGGTTCCCGGGGCGACGGGACCGATCGCCACTTCCCACACGCCGTTCTCGGCTTTCGTGAGCTGCGTGTTCTGCCCGACGCCGGGAATGTCGCCGGCCGCGAGGCGCACGGCCTGCGCCTGCGGGGCGTAGATGCGGAACGCGATCTTGCGATCGGCCTGGACTTCGGGAGAGGTGAACTGCGGCGCCGCGTTGCCGCGCCCCTGCTGCGCGTGCACGTACGGCGCGAGCACGACGAGCGTGATCCCGACGGCCCTCAAAATCGAAAGACTGCTGGAACGTTTCATTGGTGTCCTCACTAGAAGCCGGATGCTCGAATCCAAAAACTCTCCTGCCACGTTCCGCCGGGCGGAATGCTCTGCAGTTCCTTGTAGAGGCCTTTGTGCGCGAGGTTCATCGCGTCGGTGATGCCCGCCATCGGCTCGAAGCAGATGAAGTTGCGATTCTGCGCCGTACCGGCCGCGGATGCCTGCGGCTTCGGCGCGTACATCACCATCGCGCGATAGTTCGGCCCGACGATCACGTCGAGCTGCTGCGACTTGCCTTTCACGCTCATCACCGCGCGTCCCGATCCGTCACGAACGAGATCGGCGAAAACGTGATCGAGATCGAAGTCGCGCAGCGCCGCGGAGGATGGATTGGGGAAGAAGCGCTCGATCGGCTCGGTCTCGCCCGTCGGGATCTTGTTCTGCGCGAGCAGCCAATGCGTCTTCGCCGCGACCGAGATCGTCCACTCGTCTCTCGGCGAGTCGGTGAGTTGGAAGTACGGATGAAAGCCGATTGAGACGGGCATCGGCTCCCGTGACAGGTTCTCGATCTTGGTGCGCACCTCGAGCACGCCGGCCTGCAGGCGATAGGTCATGTCGATCGCGTGCGCAAACGGAAATTGCTTGACCCACATCGGATTGCGAAAGAACTCCAGCCGGCTCGTGACCCACGCGGCGCTCGCATCCGATTTGGCCTCGACGACCTTCCATTGATCGGTGTAGCTCAGGAAGCCGTGAATCGGAATCGTGCCGCGCACGTTCCCCAGCTCCATGTCGAACGCGTATCGCTTGCCGTTCGCGTAGAACGCCTGTTCGTCGAGCCGGTTGGCCCAGGGACCCATGAACGGGATCCCGCTCAGCGAAGGCTTGCCCTTGAATTGATCGATCGACTCGTACGGCCACCGGAGGACCTTCTGGCCCTTGACCGTCATCTCGAAGGCGATGTTGCCAACGGACGGCACGATCGCGACGGTCACCTGGCTCTTCGCGTCCGCGAGCCGGACGATGGCGCCGTCGTCCCGCACGGAATACGGCTGCGCGGCGGCCGGACCGACGGAGCAAAAGAGGAGGACGCCCGCCAGGATGAGACGCCGCAGCGTTCGTGGAATCTGCATGCAGAAAGCGGGAATCATAGCGCGAAGGGGCCCGTTACTCAACATGTTTGGGCAGACGTATTGCATGAAGGAACCGCGTTCTGCATGCAGGAACGGTCCGATCGAGGTCCGAACGCTAATACGTCCGTCACACCGCGGCGTTTCAATCAGCGCTGCGCGCGCGCGGATCGGCGGACCAGGCCAGTCGCCTCCGGCCTCCCGCTTCGCGACGCGGAAAAACGCTCCCTCCGCGGCGCGTGCTCACGCTGGACGGCGGCGGCTTGAAGGATCCGCACGACAGCCGGAATCGGTTCGGCAACGAGGCACCTCGCCCGCTTGAGACGAAAGCACGCCGCCGCCGATCGGGACCGCTGCGGGGCGTTTTACTGGCTTCGCTGATCGCGCCGCTCAAGGTCGGCCGGAGGCGACTGGCCTGGTCCGCTTTTCGCGCGCGCATCTCAACCTCAGACCTAGGCTCGCGCCGACAAAACGTCCTTCTCGTACCGCTTGACCTGCGCGAGCCAGGCGGTCCCGCCGGGGACGTTGCAGGTCTCGCAGTAGTAATCCCACACCGCGCCGTACGGCATCGTCTTGTTCTCTTCGAGCAGCGCGAGCCGCGACGTGAAGTCGCCGTCCGCCTCGAGGCGGCGCAGCGTGTCCACCGGTTCGAGCAGCGCCTTGAGCAGCGACTTGATCATGTTGCGCGTGCCGATCGTCCACGCCGCGACGCGGTTGATGCTCGCGTCGAAGAAGTCGAGGCCGATGTGCGTCCGCTCGAGGAAGTTTCCGCGGACGAGCTCCTGGCCGAGCGCCTCGAGGTCGTCGTTCAGCAGGACGACGTGGTCGCTGTCCCAGCGGACGCCGCGGCTGACGTGGAGCAGGATCTCGGGGAGGAACATGAACATCGCGCTGATCTTGTCGGTGACCGTCTCGGTGGGATGGTAGTGCCCCGTGTCGAGCGTGAGCAGCTTCTGGCGCGAGAGCGCGTAGCCGAAGTAGTACTCGTGCGAGCCGACGGTGTAGCTCTCGCATCCGATGCCGAACAGCTTCCCTTCGACCGAATCGAGATTGAGCGACGGGCTGATGGCTTCCTTGAAGATCGCGTCGAGCGATTCGGTCAACCGTTCGCGCGGGCCGACGCGATCGATGGGCGTGTCTTTCATGCCGTCTGGGATCCACACGTTGGTGACGCACGTCTTCCCGAGCGCCTTGCCCATCGCCGCGCCGATGCGCCGGCACGCGATGCCGTGCTCGATCCAGAACGTGCGCACGGCGCGATCGGGATGCGTCAGCGTGAAGTTGTCGGCCGCTTTCGGATGCGAGAAATAGGTCGGATTGAAATCGAGGCCGATGCCCATCGACTTCGCCCAGTCGATCCACCCGGCGTAGTGTTGGGGACCGATTTCATTTCGATCGACGAGCCTGCCGCCGAACTCGCCGTACGACGCGTGCAGGTTGAAGCGATGTTTGCCTGGAATGAGCGACAGCGCGAGCGACGCATCGCCGCGGAGATCGTCGGGCGTGCGCGCCTTGCCGGGATAGTTGCCGGTGGCGGCGAGACCGCCGCCCAGCGCGGTGCCGAATTTCTCGAAGCCTTCGACGTCATCTCCCTGCCAGCAGTGCAGTGAAATCGGAACGGCGGCGAGACGCTTCAGCGCCGCGTCGACGTCGACGCCCGCTTCCGCATATCGCGTTCTTGCCGCATCGTAAGCGCTCTCGATCCGCGTCATGTCCATGCCTTTCGCAGTGTGAAACACCCGCGCGGCGGCCGCGCGGCCCGGGGATTATACGTCGTCGATCGACGTCGCCGGTTGATAGGATCGAAGGTTGGAGGCACGGGAAATGACCAGTCCAACTTCAGCTAATCAGACGCTCTCGCGGCGCCGCCTTGGCGGCTCCGACCTGCACCCCTCGATCATCGGCCTCGGCTGCATGGGCATGTCCTACGCGTACGGCGCAGCGGATGAATCCGAGTCGCTGCGCGTGCTCGCGCGATACGCGGAGCTCGGTGGAAACTTTCTCGACACAGCGGAGGTCTACGGCCCGTACGACAACGAGCTGTTGATCGGACGGTTTCTCCGGACAGTGCCGCGCGAATCGATCGTCCTCGCGACCAAGTTCGGCTTCAGAATCGACCGCGGGACGCGCGCGGTGACCGGCGTGGACAGCTCTCCGGCGAACATCCGCACGGTGTGCGACGAGAGTCTGGGACGCCTCGGCATCGAGCGGATCGATCTCTTCTATCAGCACCGTGTGGATCCGAACGTGCCGATCGAGGCGGTGATCGAGACGCTGCGCGACCTCGTGCGCGCCGGAAAGGTCCGCGCGATTGGATTGTCCGAAGCGAGCGCCGCGACGATCCGCCGCGCGCACGCGGTGCATCCGATCGCGGCCGTGCAGTCCGAGTATTCGCTCTGGACGCGGGAGCCGGAGCGCAACGGCGTCATCGCAACGGTGCGCGAGCTCGGGATCGGATTCGTGCCCTACAGTCCGCTCGGACGCGGCTTCCTGACGGGCGCGATCCAAAAGGCGTCGGATCTTCCCGCGGACGATTGGCGCCATACGAATCCGCGATTCCAGGAGGCCGCGATCGCGCAGAACCTCACGCTTGCGGATCACGTCAAGCGTCTCGCCGGCACGAAAGGATGCACGCCGGCGCAGCTCGCGCTCGCGTGGGTGCTCGCGCAGGGAGACGACATGTTCCCGATCCCTGGAACGAAGCGCGTGAAGTACCTCGAGGACAACCTCGGCGCCGCCCGCGTGTCGCTCACGCGCGCGGAGCTCGAGGAAATCGACCGGCTGTTTCCTCCGGGCGCCGCAACGGGCGCGCGGTATGCCGAAGGTGGTATGCGCATGGTTGAACGCTAACCGCGATCCGTCGCGGGTATACTCGCCTGGCGCATGATTCGACGGACTCTCGCGTCGCCCCAAGCAGGCCTCGGGATCGTGATTCTGCTGCTCGGCGCAGTGCTGACGGCGCTCGCCGGGTCTCACGTCGATCCGCGATCCGGCGAGACCGTCAACAACTTCCTCAACTCGTACACGCTCATCCAGACGGCCACCGACGCGAGCTTCTTCGCGATCATGGCCGTCGGCGCGACGATCGTCATCATCTCCGGCGGCATCGATCTCTCCGTCGGCTCCGTCTACGCGCTCGCGGGCGTGGCGACGGCGATGACGCTTCGCGCCATGGGCGCGCTCGATCCGGGAAGCGCGATCGGGCTCGGCCTCGTTGTCTCTCTCGGCGTCGGACTCCTGTGCGGAGCGATCAACGGCGCGCTCGTCGTCGGCCTCGGCGTGCACCCGTTCATCATCACGCTCGGCACGATGTGGATCGTGCGCGGGATTGCGTTCGTCGCGAGCAACGCCGAGAGCATTCTGCTGCCGCGCGCGCTGACGCGCGTCGCGAAGGCGTCGCTCGGGCTCGGCGATTCGCTGTATCCGGTGCCGATGATCGTCATGGTGCTCGTCGCGGTCGCGGGCAGCGTGTATTTGATCCAGACCGTCGGCGGCCGCCGCGTGTTCGCGGTCGGCGGCAATCCCGAGGCGAGCCGCTTCTCGGGCGTGCCGATCGGACGCGTGAAGATCGTGGTGTTCGTGCTGTCGGGTCTGACGGCGGGACTCGCCGCGTTCATGGGCGCGAGCTTCTACGGATCGGCCTCCTGCGCGGACGCGACCGGTTACGAGCTCTACGTGATCGCCTCGGCTGTCGTCGGCGGCGCGAGCCTGTCCGGCGGAAAGGGAAGCGCGGCCGGCGCGCTGCTCGGGGCGCTGCTCATCGTGCTCATCCGGCAGTCGATCCGCACGCTGCACTTCGATCAGAACTACGAATGGATCATCATCGGCTGCGCGATTATCATCGCCGTCGTGTTGGACCAGGCGAGCGCGCGATTCACCGCCAAACGGCTCGGCGCAAGGGCAGGGCGAACGAGCGGCAGCGAGTGAGCCTGGGGAGCGGAGTGGGGCGAAGGGGCCCCACGAGCGAGCCAGTAGGGGGTCCTGGGGCGAAGCCCCGGACTAATCGAAGGAGCGACTTCCATGCGCGTTTCGCGTTCGGCGTTCGGCGTCATGTTGGCTTCGGCCGTGGCGGGGCTGCTGTCGGCGGCTGCGTGCGGGGGCGGATCGCCCGCGCCGGCGAATCAGCCGGCCGCGGCGCGCGGGCTCAAGATCGCGATGATCGCGAAGAGCTCGACGAACCCCGTGTTCCTCTCGGCGCGCACCGGCGCGGAGGCGGCGGCCAAGGAGCTGACCGCGAAGCACGGCGTGCCGATCGAGATCGCGTGGCTCACGCCGCCGACCGAGGACGGACAGATCCAGGCGCAGCGGATCGCGCAGGCGGTCAACGAAGGCGCGAGCGCGATCCTCGTCTCGTGCTCCGACGCCGGCAAGGTGACCGGCGCGATCAACGACGCCGTCGCGCGCGGCGTGCCGGTCATGACGTTCGACAGTGACGCGCCCGAATCGCAGCGCTTCGCCTTCTACGGCGTCGACGACGTGAAGACGGGGCAGGCGGTGATGGACGAGTTGGCGAAGCAGATGAAGGAGGCGGGATCGATCGCGATCCTCGCGGGCAATCAGAACGCGCCGAATCTGCGCAAGCGCGTCGAAGGCGTGAAGCTCGCCGCGGCCAAGTATCCCAAGATCAAGATCGTCGACACGTTCTACCACATCGAGACGCCGCAGGATGCGGCGGCGGAAGTCATCCGCGTGCAGAACGCCTATCCGCAGATTCAGGGATGGGCGATGATCGGCGGCTGGCCGCTCTTCACGCAGACGCTGCTGTCGGATCTGAATCCGCAGAAGGTCAAGATCGTCGCGGTCGACGGCCTGCCCGCGGAGCTCGCCTACGTCGAGAAAGGGCTCGCGCCCGTGCTCCTCGCGCAGCCGACGTATCTGTGGGGCCACGTCTCGGTGCAGCGGATCTTCGACAAGGTCCAGTTGAAGCAGGAAGTGCCGCAGATCATTCCGATGGATCTCGTGAAGGTCACGAAGGACAACCTCGGCACATGGGCGCGCCAACTGAAGGCGTGGGGATTCACGGACGTTCCCGAGGCGTACCTCGCGCTGCCAAACTGACGATCGCGTCGAACCAGATCATGATTCGTGTCGACGCGGTCACGAAGCGGTTTCCCGGCGTCGTCGCGCTCGACGCCGTGAGCTTCGATATCGCGGCCGGATCCTGCCACGCGCTGTGCGGCGAGAACGGCGCCGGCAAGAGCACGCTTGGAAAGATCCTCGCGGGCATCTACGCGCCGGACGAAGGGCGCATCGCGATCGATGGACGGCCGGTCCGCTTCAATGGGCCGACCGAGGCGCTTGCGGCCGGCATTGCGATGGTCCACCAGGAGCTCGCGTTCTGCGAGAACCTGTCCGTCGCGGAGAATCTCTGTCTCGGCTCGTTTCCCTCGTCGTTCGGGCTGCTCGCGAAGCGCGAGATGCGCCGGCGCGCCGAGGCGATGCTCGCGCCGATTGGCGTGACGATCGACGTCGGCCGGACGGTTGGCGCGCTGACGATCGGCCAGCAGCAGATGCTGCAGATTGCCGCCGCAATCGGCCAGGGCGCGCGGCTCATCGTGTTCGACGAGCCGACGAGCAGCCTCTCGCAGCACGAAGCGGAGCGTTTGTACACGCTCGTCGGCACGCTGAAGGCGCGCGGCGTCACGTGCATCTACGTCAGCCACCGGCTCGAAGAGATCTTCCGCCTGTGCGACACGATCACCGTGCTGCGCGACGGGTGCCACGTCGCGACGACCCCCGCATCAGCCGTCAACCAGTCGGCGCTCGTCGAGATGATGATCGGCCGGAGGCTCGAGGAGTACTTTCCGGCGCACGTGAAAGCGGACGTGGGAGAAGAGCTGCTGCGCGTCGAGCGCCTGTCGAGTCCGGCCGGCTTTGCCGACGTATCGTTCTCGGTCCGCGCCGGTGAGGTCGTTGGATTCGCCGGGCTGGTCGGTGCCGGGCGATCCGAGGTGGCGCAGGCGATCTTCGGCCTCGACCGCGCCGCGACCGGACGGATCGTCTTGCGCGGACGGAGGGTCGAGATCGATAGCGCCGCGCGCGCGATCGATCTGGGCATCGGCCTCGTGCCCGAGGATCGCAAGCGTCAGGGGCTCGTGCTCTCGATGGATGTCCTCGACAACGCGACGTTGTCGATCCTCCGGCGTCTCGCGCGATTCGGATTCATCACGGACCGGTCCGAGCGGCAGATCGCGCAGCCATACTTCGATCGGCTGCGCGTGAAGACGCCACGGTTGGAGACGCCGGCAGCGGCGCTCTCGGGCGGCAACCAGCAGAAGATCGTGCTGACCAAATGGCTCGCCGCGCGTTGTCCGGTCTTGATCCTCGACGAGCCGACGCGCGGCGTCGACGTCGGCGCGAAGGCCGAGATTCACGCGCTCATCGACGAGCTCGCGGCCGCCGGCAACGCGATTCTCCTCATCTCGAGCGAAATGCCGGAAGTGCTGAACCTGTCGACGCGCATCCTCGTCTTCCGCGGCGGCCGGATCGCCGGCGAGCTGTCTCGCGCGCAGGCGACGCAGGACTCGCTGATGCGCTTGATGGCTGGCGTGTGACGCGGATCACGCGGATAGACGCGGATCACGCGGATGGACGCGGATCCCGCGTCTATCGGCCGAGGAAAACTGGCGGTTTCTTTCCCAGGCTCGATAACCCTTCGTACGCGTCTCGAGTCGAGAAGATCTCGCGAAGATGCGACAGCTCCAGGCGGAGGCCCTCTTCGATCGGCACAGACTTGCTGCGCTCGATCAGATCGGCCGCGATGCGCAGCGCGATGGGAGCCTTTCGGCTCACTCGCTCGAGCGCCTTGGCAATACGCGCCGTCGTTTGTTCGGATGGCAGCTCGTTGGTGAACGCCACCGATGCGACCACGTTCGTCCCCAGGTCGGCGGCAGACAACCGATCGAAGAAGTCCTCGATCAACCGATGCTCTGCTGACAGGGTCACCGGACGCGGGCCGCGTGCGCCTGCGGCGATCGCGCCGGCGATTGCGGCGTCGAGCCGATCGTGCGCGACCACTTCGTCTATCAGACCGATCGCTCGTGCCTCCGTCGCATCGATGGTCTGGCCGGTCAGGATCAGCCACTTCGCGAGGCCGGTGCCGATCCGCCGCGGCGTGCGCTGCGTGCCGCCGAGCCCCGGGTAGATCCCGATGCCGGTCTCGGGGAATGCCAGCGTCGCCTTCGGCGTCGCGACGATCGCGTGGCAGGCGAGCGCGAGCTCGACGCCGCCGCCGAGCGCGAGGCCGTGCAGCCGCGCGACGACCGGCTTCTTCGACGACTCGATCGCCCGCAGGAGCGCCTGCGCCCGCTCGGTGAACGCCGCGATTCGGTCGAGATCGCCGGAATCGATGTTGCGGATGAAGAATCTGATGTCGGCGCCGGCGATGAACGCCTTTCCGCTTCCGGCAATCACGATCCCGTTGATCGCGCGATCGCCCGAGGCCGCGCGGAACGCATCCTCCAACTGCGAGACGACCTCTTCGTTCAACGCGTTCATCGCGTCGGGACGATTGATCGTCAGCGTGGCGATGCCGTCGGCGGCCTCCGTCCGGACGAGCGCGAAGCGGAACGGCCGCTCGGTCCGTGCCTGATCGACGACGATCGCAGGCACGTCCACATGCCAGCGATGCGCGAACTCGCCGACGAGATCGATCGCGCGATCGATCCCGAGATGATTCATCAGCTCGAACGGACCGCGCCGCCATCGAAGCCCGACCCGCGCGCCGATGTCCGTGTCTTCGACCGTGCCGACGCCTTCATCAACGAGTGCGCCGGCGACATGGCATGCCGCGCCGATCAGACGATTCGCCACGTCATCGAACCGATCCGCATCGGGCTGGCCGGCGATCTCCCAGGGCTTGCCCGATTCCGCCTGCGCCCGCAGGGATTCCGGCGCGTCGTACAGCGGGCCGAACGCCCGGCCGAGCGTCGTCGCCGCGTGAAGCGCGATTGGCACGCCGGTGACGTTCATCAGCTCGAACGGTCCCATGCCGATGCCGAACGCGCGCTTGGCGGCCTCGTCCACCGTCGCGGTCGTCGCCGCGCCTTCGTCCACGATGCGGATGGCTTCGGTCAACCACGGAAGGAAGAAGCGATTGACGATGAAGCCGTACGAATCTCGCGACGCGATCGGCGTTTTGCCCATCGCCTCCTGCAGGCGCCACGCCCGGCGCAGCAGCGCCGGATCCGTCGCTTTTCCGGCGACGACTTCCACGAGCCGGTTCTTGGCGGGATGAAAGAAGTAGTGGAGCCCGAGCACGCGCCCGGGATGCGTCGTTGCCGCCGCGAGCTCGGTCACCGCATATGACGAAGTGTTGGTTGCGAGGATCGTGGAGGGAGCGCAAACGGCGTCGAGGCGGCGGAAGACGTCCTTCTTGATGTCGAGATCCTCGAAGACGGCTTCGACGACGAGGTCGACGGCGGCGAGATCCTCGAAGCGGGCCGTTCCGCTGATGCGCGCTGCGATTGCGGCGGCATCGGCGGCAGTGAAGATTCGTCGGCCGACTCCATCGCCGAGCGTCTTCTCGATGATGCGAATCCCGCGCTCGACCTTGGCGTCGTCCAGGTCGACGAGCACGACCTCGAAGCCTTCCGTCGCCATTTTTTGCGCGATGCCGCTGCCCATGTTGCCCGCGCCGACGACCGCGAGGCGCTCGAACGGGCGATCGATATCCGTGGTGGGTTTGGTCGACATGATGATTGATGGCCGCCGCACGTGGCGCAGCAGACGATCGTAACTCAATTGCTAAGATATGATGCTCGCATGAGCCGCGATCCGGTGAGGTTCACCGCGACGCCGTCGCAGACCGTCGGACCGTTCTTCCATTTCGGTCTCACGGACGATCCGTCGCTCGGCACGATCGCCAAAGACGACACGAAGGGCACGCGCATTCAGCTTCGCATTCGCGTGCTCGACGGCGATGGCGAGCCCGTGCCAGACGCACTCATCGAGCTCTGGCAGGCGGATGCGGACGGCCGATATCCGATCGACGCGGATCGATCCAAGACGAAGCTGCCTTCGTTCTCGGGATTCGGGCGTTTGCCGACGACAGCCGACGGCACGTGCGTGTTCGAGACGGTCCTGCCCGGCCGCGTGGCCGGCGACAACGGCGTGCCGCAGGCGGCGCACATCAACGTGTGCCTGTTCGCGCGCGGCTTGCTGCGGCAGATCTATACGCGCATTTACTTCGAGGGCAGCGACGGGCTCGACACGGATCCGATTCTGCGCATCGTGCCGGCGGACCGCCGGCAGACGCTGATCGCGCGGCCGGCAGGCGCCAACGAATGGCTCTTCGATATCCGGCTGCAGGGCGATGAGGAAACGGTCTTTTTCGATCTGTGAGCGGCGCGGAATGCGATTGATCGTATGAGCTCGCGGTTGATTGACACGCTCGCGACGACCGACGCGCTGAGCGAGGTGTTCTCGGACCGCTCCCTCCTGCAGGCGATGCTCGACGTCGAGGGCGCGCTCGCGAAGGTCGAGGCGGATCTCGGGATGATCCCGAAGCGCGCGGCGGACGCGATTCAGTCGGCCGCCTGCTCGGATTCGTTCGACGCGTCGGCGATCGCAAAGGGCGCGCGAGAATCCGGAACGCCGACGATCCCTCTCGTGAAGGCGTTGACGGACCGCGTGCAAGCCGCCGACGCGGAGAGCGCACGCTTCGTTCATTGGGGCGCCACGAGCCAGGACGTCAGCGACTCGGCGTTCGCCGTCGTGCTGTCGCGCGCGCGTCCGGCGATCGCCGCCGATCACGATCGCCTCGTGCGAACGCTCCGCGATCTGTCCGATCGCCATGCGGAAACCGTCATGCTGGCGCGGACGCTGCTGCAACCGGCGCCGCCGATCACGTTCGGATTGAAAGTGGCCGGTTGGGTCGCCGCATTGGAGCGCGGCTGGACCCGCGTGAACGACGCATTCGACGGCGCGCGCGTCGTGCAATGCGGTGGAGCGTCGGGAACGCTCGCGGCGTTCGGCGCGAACGGCATTCACGTCGCGCAGTCGCTGGCCGACGAGCTCGACCTGTTGTTGCCCGACGCGCCATGGCACACGCATCGCGATCGACTCGCGGCGCTTGTCGCGAGCCTCGGCATCTACACGGCCACGCTCGGAAAGATCGCGCGGGACATCTCGCTTCTGATGCAGGCGGAAGTCGGCGAGGTGTCCGAGCCGGGCGGCGGTTCCTCTTCGATGCCGCACAAGAAGAACCCGGCCGGATCCGCGATCGCGCTCGCGGCGGCGACGCGGATGCCGTCGCTCGTCTCGGCGTTCTTGAGCGGCATGGTTCAAGAGCACGAGCGGTCCGCCGGCGGGTGGCACGCCGAATGGCCGACGCTCGCGTCCGTCGTCCAGACGGCCGGCGCGGCGGTTCAGTCGCTCGCGACCGCCGCGGCGGCGCTCACGGTCGATCCGGACCGCATGCGATCCAACATCGACTCCACACGCGGCGCGATCTTCGCCGAGCGCGCGATGACGCTGATGGCCGGCACCCTCGGAAAGGAAACCGCGCAGGCGATTGTCGGCAAGGCGCTGGCGAGAACCCGCGAGGAAGGAATCGGCTTCCGGGAGGCGCTGGCGGCGATCCCCGAAGCGGCGAACGCGTTGGCCGGCGACGAGCTGCGCACGCTTGACGTGCCGGAAGCGTATCTCGGGTCGGCCGAAACACTGCGCCGCCGATTGCTGTCGAAATAGATGCCGATTCTCCCGATCGACGGACGCGCGTGCTCGTATCGATTCGACGGCGCCGACGATCGTCCCGTCGTTCTGTTTTCACATTCACTCGGATGCGATCTCGGAATGTGGGACGCGCAGGCCGCCGACCTGCTGCCGCACTTCCGCGTGCTTCGCTACGACACCCGCGGCCACGGCTCATCGTCGCGCGGCGCGGATCCGGCGCCCGAGTTCACGATCGAAGCGCTCGCGCGCGACGTCCTGGCGCTCGCGGACGCGTGCGGCGTCGAACGGTTCGCGTTTTGCGGGCTGTCGCTCGGCGGCATGATCGGCCAATGGCTCGGCGCGAACGCGCCGCAGCGCCTCACGCATCTCGTGCTCGCGAACACGACCTCGCGCTTCGCGGATCCGTCGTCCATGGACGCGCGCCGGCGTACGGTGCTCGAGGGCGGCATGCGCGCGATCGCGGACGTCGCGATGGGCCGCTTCTTTTCACCGGCGATGCTCGCGTCCGGCGCGGCCGTAGTCGCGTCGACGCGAAGAACGCTTCTTGCGACCGATGCCGGCGGATATGCCGGTTGCTGCGCGGCCATCCGCGACCTGAATCAGACCGCGCTGCTGAAGACGATTGCCGTTCCGACGCTCGTGATTGCCGGCGACTACGACGTGCCGATGCCGTGGGATGGGAATGCGTCGGTGCTCGCCGACTCGATCGCCGGCGCGCGCGTCCTTCGCCTTCCCGCGGCGCATCTCTCCAACCTCGAGCGCCCGCGATCCTTCAGCCGCGCGCTGCTCGATTTCGTCCTGCCGGCGCCGCCGGATCGCCGCGAGGCGGGCTTCAAGGTCCGGCGCGCGGTGCTCGGAGACGACTACGTCGATCGCGCGATCGCGAAGACGACGCCGTTCACGCGCGATTTTCAGGCGCTCGTCACGGATGTTCCGTGGGGAACCATTTGGACGCGTCCAGGCCTCGACGTTCACACGCGGCGGCTCCTCGTGCTCACGACGACCGCCGCGCTCGGCCGATGGGAGGAGTTCCGCCTGCACCTCGTGACCGGCCTCGCGCACGAGCTCGAGCCGTGCGACGTCGAAGAGGTGCTGCTGCAGGTGGCGATCTACGCTGGGATTCCCGCCGCGAACGCGGCGTTTCACATTGCGTCGGAGGTCGTTGAAAACAATCGGGACTCGGGACTCGGGGTCCCGGATCCGGGTGCCTGAATCCGAGCCCCGGATCCCCGGATCCCCGGATCCCGGATCCCCGGATCCCGGATCCCCGATCCCGAATCCCGACAGAATTCCCTATTGCGCCGTCCATCCTCCGTCGACGAACAGCGAGCTCCCGGTGACAAAGGACGACGCAGGCGACGAGAGGAACACGACGGCGCCGGCAATCTCGTCCAGCTCTCCCCATCGGCCCATCGGGATCTTCTTGACGAACTCCTGATACTTCACGGGATCGTTCAACAGCGGCAGGTTCATCTCCGTCGCGAACGGTCCGGGGCAGATCGCGTTCGCGGTCACGCCGGTGCCGGCCCACTCGAGCGCCAACACGCGCGTCATGTTGATCACGCCAGCCTTCGACGACGCGTACGGCGCGCGGCCGCCGAGGCCGACCGCGCCGAGGATCGATCCGAGATTGACGACGCGTCCCCATCCGCGCTTCACCATTCCGGGTCCGACAGCGCGCGCGCAGAGGAACGGGCCCTTCAAGTTCGTGTCGATCACCGTGTCCCAGTCCGCCTCGGAGAGTTGATCGACCGTTCCGCGAATGTTGACGCCGGCGTTGTTGATGAGGATGTCGATCGGCCCGAGCTCGCGTTCGACCGATGCGACGAGCCGCTCGATCTCTGCGGCGGACGTCACGTCGGCGGCGAATCCTTTGGCGCGGCGCCTCGTCGAAGACGCGAGCGCGGACGCCGCGTCGTTGCACGTGGCGATCGTTCGTCCGGCGAGCGCGACATCCGCGCCCGCTTCCGCGAGCGCCGTCGCCATCGTCAAACCCAACCCGCGCGCGCCGCCGGTGATGAGCGCGATCTTGCCGTCGAGTCGGAAGCTGTCGAGTACGGGCGTATGTGACATGTCGGTATCGTAGTCCGCTGTCCGCTGTCCGCTGTCTGCTGTTCCGCTGTCCGCGGTCCGCTGTTCCGCTGTCCGCGGTCCGCGCGCTATCGTGCTTTGTATATCCTGCTGAATCCGTTGCGCGAATTCGTGACCGTGAACGTTCCATCCGCTTGCGCGGAGATCTTGATCCAGCTCGCGGGTCCGGTGTGGGGCGGTGTGCCGCCGCCGCGTCCACCGCCGCCGCCCTGACGTCCGGGCGCGGCAGGATCGGCCGGCGCGGTTCCAGGCCCCGGCGCGCCAGCTCCCGGGCCGGGTCCGCCACCGCGTGGCGGCGCCGTCAGGATCTGCGCGATCACCGACGGCTCGTCGACGTTGGCGATGAACAGGCCGGCCGGGTTGCCCTCCACGCCGACGTTGTAGGACCAGTGCAGCTGCCAGATGTCCTCGAGGTTCGGCGACGAGTTGAGCGTGGTCGTCGTCTGCAGCGTTCCGCCCTTGCGCGTGCCATTCTGCATCACCGCGACGCGCGGTTCGAGCCCGTGCACCAGTGCGGTCGATCCCGACTCGTCGATGCCGTGGTGCGAGACGAGATAGACGTCGACCTTGCCGATCGGATTGTTCGGGCACATCAGCTCGGACTCCATGTCCCAGAGCAGATCGCCGAGATCGATCGTGCGGAACTTGCCGTAGGTGACCACGCTGCCCACCGAGTGATAGTTCTCGTTGTCCTGAGGGCTCTGGCGCGGCTTGAAGTCAGCGCAATGCGGATTCGGTTTGCCGCCGCCCGGCAGCGCCGTCTTGATCGCCTTGCCGCCGGCGGTCACGATCCGCCAGTCGATGGCGCCGATCGGCAGCTTGTCGCCGGGTTTCACGACGAGGTGCTTGGCCTTGCCGTATAGTTCGGCGTAGGCGGCCTGGAATCCGTTGACCTGCTCCTTCGGCTCGACCGACGGTCCGTGATCGACGAACGTCTTGATCGGGACCGTCTTCGACAGCTCCGTCATTCCGCCAATGTGATCGATGTGGTAGTGCGTCGAGACCAGGAAGTCGATCGACTTGACGTTGGCAGCGGCGAGCACCGCCGCGATCCGTTCCTGGTCGCGGGGACCGGGGTTGCCAGAGTCGATAAGCACCGTTTCGCCGGCCGGCGAGACGAAGAGCGTGGCCTTGCCGCCTTCGACGTCGGAGACGTAGATGTCGAGCGTCTTGCTCGGCGCCGGCTTCTGTGCGGGCGCGGGAACGACGATCGCTGTCACGACGGCAAGGGAAAGAAGTATCGAACGCACTTTACTCCAGGGATCATGCCCGCGCGGCGGCGTCGGCGCCTAAGCGGCCCGGCGACGCAGCGGGCTCGCGCACCGCGGGCGAATGCGAGTCGAGAAACAGCCAGCAGACCGCGCCGACGAGGTAGATGGCGGCCGAGATGTAGAAGGTCATCGTCCAGTTGCCCGACGTCCACGCAAGCAGATAGCCGACGAACAGCGTCGACGATGCGCCCGCGATGCTGCCCATCATGTTCATCGCGCCCGACACCGTGCCGGAATAACGGCCGCCGATGTCCATCGTGCTCGCCCACGCGACGGGCATGGCGAAGTCGTTGAAGAAGCCGGCCATGCCGAGCACGAACATCGCGGTCACGGGGTCGGAAATCCGCGTGAAGATGACGATCGATGTCGAAGCGCCGATGAAGCCGCCGACCGCGAGCGTTCGGCGGGCGAGCGAGACGCTCTTGAGCGCGCGCGCCAGTCGAGGCGCGATGAACGCGGACAGCAGGCAGCCGACGGCGCCGAGGAGCAGCGGCAGGCCGGCGAGGAGGGCCCCCATCTTGAAGCTCGTGCCGCGCGCGTTGCGCAGGTACGTCGGCAGCCAGTTGACGTAGAACCACCAACCGTAGGCGAGGCACATGTATTGGATCGAGAGCAGCCAGACGTGCGGGTTGGAGAAGATCGCACCCCACGGAACGCCGCCGTGCGCGATTGCCGTCTCTGACTCCGGCGGCAGCATCGCGAGCTCGGCCTTGTTCACACCGGGGTGCGCCGACGGTGAGTCGCGAAACCAGCGATAGAAAAGTACGGCCCAGATCGCGCCGATCACTCCAAATAGCTCGAACGTGCGCCGCCAGGTGATCGCCTCGATCAGCACGGCGACCAGGAGCGGCGTGAACGCGCCGCTGATGCGCGTCGCCATCCACAACAGCGCCTGCGCGCGCTCGCGCTCGACCTTCGGCAGCCAGGTCGTGAACACGCGCGTGAGGTTCGGAAACGCGCCCGCCTCACCGGCGCCGAAGAGGCCGCGGATGACGATCAGCGACGCGCCGTTCCACGCCCAGCCCGTGGCCGCGGTGAAGAACGACCACCACAGCACGATCCGCATGAGCACGCGGCGCGGCCCGATGCGATCGCCAAGCCATCCGCCCGGGATCTCGAACGCGGCGTACGCCCAGCCGAACGCCGAGAGCGCCCATCCCATCTGGATCGACGTCAGGGCGAGATCCTGGCTGATCAGCGGCACCGCGACGGAGATGCCGACGCGATCGATATACGTGATGACCGCGAGCGTCACCGCGAACGCGGTAACGGCATATCGCGCTTTGGTTGGAGTCGTTGTCACGTTGGCTACTTGGCGGGAAGCTCCTTGACGGCGATCACTCGCCACCGCCAGAAGCCGCCGTCGGCCCAGCGCCGGACCTTGTCGGCGTCGCTGAAGTGCATCTGAATCGCAATCATGCCATCGGTGGCGCCGTCGGCGGCGTGATTCGCGGTGTCCGTGTAGTCGGTCACGAGCTGATCGTTGATCCACACCATGATATGCGGCACGTCCCCCTCGATGCGCGCGCGCACGGTGTTCCAGTTCTCGCGCTTCCAGAACGTCTGCCATTGCGCGACGCGGCCGCCGCCCTGCACACCCTTCAGGCCTTCGCCGTAGATGCCGCCCATCGAGCCGCCCGGCAGATAGTCGAGCGTCACCTGGTACGCGTCCCCCTTTTCATTCGATCGGAGGAAGAGCCCGCTGTCGCATCCCCAGTCGGGCTTGATCTCCATGTAGACCTCGACGTTCTTGTACTTCTTGTCGGTCAGGAGAATGCCGCCCTTGCCTGGTGGATTCTGCGTCCCAACGATGTTGCCGTTGACGACGCGATAATCGGGCGTGGTGCCGTGATGGTTCGTACGGCTGACATGCCAGCCGGTCAGATCCTTGCCGTTGAAGATCCGCGTGAAGCCGTCGGGCACTTTCGGTCCCGGGTCTTCGATCGCGGGCCCGCTCGGAACAGGGGAGACGCCTGCGGCCGGCTTCTCCTGCGCGAACGCGAAGACGGTTCCCGCGGCGACGAGGACAGCCGCGGCAATCGTGCGGGTCTCGAAGGGCATTCTCTGCATAGAATCTCTCCCGAGGGACATCGACAATCGGGTCAGCGGACACTAACACGTCTTTGCTCTGCATGCAAAAAGAGATGATAGAGTCCCACATCGCCACGTCGCGCAACGGTGTCAGATAGGAGCGTCGAGTGAAGCTGCTTCGTTTCGGTGAGCCAGGAAAAGAACGTCCAGGGATTCTGCATGCAGACGGCTCGATTCGCGACCTGTCGGGCGTCGTCCCCGACATCGCCGGCGCGGCGCTCGTGCCGGACTCGATCGCGCGATTGCGCGCGCTCGATCTCGACCGGTTGCCCAAGGTCAACGGATCGCCGCGGCTCGGGCCGTGCGTGGGCGGCGTCGGAAAGTTCATCTGCGTCGGCTTGAACTACTCCGATCACGCGGCCGAATCGAACATGCCCGTCCCGGCCGAGCCGATCATCTTCATGAAAGCGACCTCCAGCATCTCGGGACCGAACGACAACGTGCAGATTCCTCGCGGATCGCAGAAGAGCGATTGGGAGGTCGAGCTCGGCGTCGTGATCGGCAAGCGCGCCAAGTACGCGACCGAAGCCGACGCGATGTCTCACGTCGCCGGCTTCTGCGTCGTCAACGATCTCTCCGAGCGCGCCTATCAACTCGAAGGCACGGGGCAGTGGGTCAAGGGCAAGAGCGCCGATACGTTCGGCCCGATCGGTCCGTGGCTCGTGACGGCGGACGAGATCGCGAACTGTCAGGATCTCGATCTCTGGCTCGAGGTCGACGGCAATCGCTATCAGAACGGCACGACGGCGACGATGGTTTTTGGCGTCGCGTTTCTCGTCAGCTATTTGAGCCGGTTCATGAGCCTGCAGCCCGGCGACATCATCAGCACCGGCACGCCGCCGGGGGTGGGTCACGGCAAGAAGCCGCCGGTTTACTTGCGTCCCGGCAACGTGATGCGGCTCGGCGTCGAGGGGCTCGGCGAGCAGCGGCAGCGAGTCGTGGAATAGAGAATTCAGACGGGATTCGGGATCCGGGATTCGGGATCCGGGGTTCAGGGTTCGGGGCTCGGAGAATCCGGATCCCGGATCCCGGATCCCGAACCCCGTACGATCATGTCAACCATCATTCAGGAGCTGTCTTCGCTTCTCGGACGTGATGCCGTTCTGACGGCTCCCGAGGATCTCGTGCCGTACAGTTTCGACGGCACGGCCGCGATCAAGGAGCGGCCGTCCGCGGTCGTGTTCCCTCGAACGACCGCGCACGTCGCGAATTGCGTGCGCCTCGCGGCGAAGAATCGGACGCCAATCGTCACGCGCGGCTCGGGCACGGGGCTGAGCGGCGGCAGCGTTCCCTCGCCGGGATCCGTCGTCGTCTGCCTCACGCAGATGGATCGGATCCTCGACGTCGATCCGCGCAATCTCACGCTGCGCGCGCAGCCCGGCGCGATTACGCAGCGCATCGACGAAGCCGCCGGCACGCATGGTCTCTTCTATCCGCCCGATCCCGGCTCGCAGCGGATCAGCACGATCGGCGGCAACGTCGCGGAGAACTCCGGCGGCCTGCGCGGACTGAAGTACGGGGTCACGCGCGACTACGTCATGGGGCTCGAGGTCGTCCTCGCGAATGGCGACGTCGCGCGGCTCGGCAGCGCGTGCGTGAAGGACGTCGCGGGCTACTCGCTCAAGGATCTCTTCGTGGGATCCGAGGGAACGCTCGGGATCATCACGGAAGTTCTCTTGAAGCTCCTGCCTCGGCCGGCGGCGCGCCGGACGATGCTCGCGCTCTACGATCGGATCGAGGACGCGGCGGAAACGGTATCGGCGATCGTGGCGGCGAAGATCATTCCGTGCACGCTCGAGTTCCTCGATCGCATGACTGCGACGTCGGTCGAGGATTTCGCGCACGTCGGCCTTCCGACCGACTGCGCTGCCGTATTGCTGATGGAAACCGACGGGCATCCCGCGGCCGTCGCGGATGAAGCGGAGCGAATGACCGCGATCGCCCGCGCGCACGGTGCGCGCGGCGTGCGGTCGGCGAAGGATGACGCCGAGGCGCTGCAGCTGGCCTCCGCGAGGAGAAACGCGTTTGCCGCGCTTGCGCGCCAGCGCCCGACGACGATCCTCGAGGACGTGACGGTGCCGCGCAGCGAGCTCGCGGCGATGGTCGCGTTCATCGCGCAGACGGCGTCCGCCTTCGATCTGCAGATTGGTACCTTCGGGCACATGGGCGACGGCAATCTGCACCCGACGTTCCTCACCGACGAGCGGAACGCGGAGGAGATGGCGCGCGTGCATCGCGCGTTCGATACGATCATGAAGAAGGCGCTGGAGCTCGGCGGCACGATCACGGGCGAGCACGGCGTCGGCCTCGCGAAGAAGCCGTGGCTAAAGATGCAGATGGGCGACGCGAGCTTCACGCTCATGCGCGCGATCAAACGGGCGCTCGATCCGGACGGCCTGCTCAATCCCGGAAAGATCTTTGATTAACACCCTCAAGACGCTCGACTACGGCATTTTGCAGCAGTGCATGCATTGCGGCATGTGCCTGCCGACGTGTCCGACCTACGACGCGACGAAGCGGGAGCGCCACAGCCCCCGCGGACGGATTGCGCTGATGCGCGCCGTCGCGGACGGCGAGTTGGAGGTCTCACGCACGTTCGCCGACGAGATGAGCTATTGCCTCGGATGCCTCGCGTGCCAGACGGCGTGTCCGGCGGGCGTCAATTACGCGGAGCTCTTCGAGACCGCGCGTCACGATATCGAGCACTCGAACGTCAACGACACTGCGTCGCGATCGTTCTGGCGCGGCATGACGCTCGGGTTCCTGTTCCAGCGGCCGCGCGCGCTGCGCATGGCCGGACGGCTGCTGCGGGTCTATCAACGGAGCGGCCTCGAGGCGGCCGCGCGCCGTTTCGGGCTGTCGCTGTTCCTCCCGCGATCGCTGCGATCGCTCGAGCCGCAGGCGCCGCGCATCGCGCGCCGGTTCTCGAACGCGTTGATCGCCCGCGAGGAGCGGCCGCGGCAGCCGCACGCCCATCGCGTCGCGCTGCTGACGGGATGCGTTCAGGATCTCGTGTTCGCGGATATCAATAGAGACACCGCGGACGTGCTGCTCGCCAACGGGTGCGCCGTCGACACGCCGCCGACGCAGCCGTGCTGCGGATCGCTGCACGCGCACAACGGCGACACGGAGGGTGCACGCGCGCTCGCGCGGCGGATGATCGATCTGATCCCGCCGGATCGCTACGACGCCATCATCACCAACGCCGGCGGGTGCGGATCGCATCTCCGCCACTACGCGCGCCTCCTCGAGGACGATCGCCGTTACGCGAGCCTCGCGCAGCGCTGGGATGCCAAGGTCCGCGACATCAACGAATGGCTCGTGGAGATTGGCTGCCGCGCGCCAAAGGCGCCGCCCTTCGATCGCGCGGCGGTCATCACGTACCACGACTCCTGCCACCTTGCGCACGGCCAGCGCGTGACCGCTCAACCGCGCGCGCTGCTGCGCCTTCTTCCAGGCGTATCGCTCGTCGAGCTGACGGAGTCGACGTGGTGCTGCGGCAGCGCCGGCATCTACGCGCTGACGCAGCCCGCGCAAGCCGAAGCGCTCCTGCAGAGAAAGGTCGATCACCTCGGTCGCACGAAAGCGGAGATCGTCGCGACCGCGAATCCGGGCTGCCATCTGCAGATCGCGAGAGGCCTGCGCGATCGAGGGCGAACGATGGAAGTGTTCCATCCGATCTCGCTTCTCGCGCGAGCCTACGAAAGGGAAGTCAACAAAGGCTCATTATGAAACGCATCATCGTCAACGAGCACGGCGGTCCCGAGAAGATGACCGTCCTCGAGGTACCGACTCCATCGCCTGAATCGAAGGACGTGCTCGTGAAGATCGCGTACAGCGGCGTGAACTTCATCGACGTGTACTTCAGGATCGGCCTCTACAAAGCGGAGACGCCGGTGCTCCTCGGGAGCGAAGCGTCCGGCATCGTCGAGCGCGTCGGCCCGGAGGTGACGGAGGTGGCGCCCGGCGATCGCGTGGCGTATGCGATGGTGCGCGGGTCGTACGCCGAGTACGCCGTCGTGCCGGCGGCGCAGCTCGTGAAGATCCCGGAGTCCGTCGACCTCGCGACCGCCGCGGCGATCATGCTGCAAGGGGCCACTGCGCACTATCTGACGCATTCGACGTTCCCGTTGTCGCCAGGTCAGGCGTGCCTCGTGCACGCCGCCGCGGGCGGCACCGGCGGGCTCATCGTGCAGATGGCGAAACATCGCGGCGCGCGTGTGTTCGCGACGGTATCGACGGAGGCGAAAGCGCGCGAGGCGCGCGAGCTCGGCGCGGACGAGACGATCGTCTACACGTCGCAGGATTTCGAGACGGAGATCAAGAGGCGCACCAACGGCCGCGGGGTGGACGTCGTCTACGACTCGGTGGGCCGCACGACGTTCGACAAGAGCCTCAACGTCCTTCGCGCGCGCGGCACGATGGTGCTCTTCGGCCAATCGAGCGGGCCCGTCGCGCCAATCGATCCGGCGATTCTCAATCAGCGCGGCTCGCTCTTCCTCACGCGCCCCAACCTCGCGCACTACATCGCGCAGCGGGAAGAGCTCGTGTCGCGGATGAACGATGTGTTCTCGTACATCGCATCCGGCGCGGTCAAGGTTCGCGTCGGCCGCGTGTATTCACTCGCCGATGCCGCGGAGGCGCACCGCGATCTCGAGAGCCGTAAGACGACGGGGAAGCTGTTGTTGAAGATTTAGGTCCGGACGGAACACGTACCCAGCACACCGAAATCGACGCGGAACGAATCCCCGGGCGCGATGGCGACTGGCGGAATGCACGTGCCCGTCGTCACGAGATCTCCTTCGCGCAGCCCTTCGCCGAACCGGCACAACTCGTTCGCGACCCATGTGAGCGCGATGCGTGGATCGCCCAGCACGTTACTGCCCGCGCCAGAGGCGGCGGGCGCGCCGTTGAGAAACGTCGCGACCGTGTGAGCCGCGAGGTCCAGCGCGCGCCAGTCGACGCGCGCCGGCGCGCCGACGACGAGGAACCAGGCGCAGGCGGCGTCGGCGATGAGCTGCGGAGCGCCCACGCGAGCGAAGTCCTCGTACCGGGAGTCAGGGATCTCGATCGTCGGGCACAGCGCGTCGACCGCATCGAGCACCTCGTCCTGGGAGATGTCGTGCGAACGGCCGCGCGGCGGAAGGGCGCGACCGATGCGAAACGCGAACTCCGCTTCCGCGACTCTCATCGCGTTGCCCTCGATCGAAATCGAGGCGCCGCTGTCGAGCACGCGATCCGCGAGAAGGGTCCCTGCGAGCGGGCCGTCGACGCCGATGTGGCGCTGCCCCGCGGCGCTCGTCGCGGCGATCTTGTAGCCGACGATTGGTTGTCCCGACAGGCTTGCGAGCGCGCGCTGAATGGCGTACCCGTCCGCGCGAGTTTCCGGCCGGCACTCGATTGGCAGCGCGGGAAGCCGCGTGGCGCCGGTCCAGTGGCGCCACAAGAGGGAAGCGGCGGCGTTTGCCGCGCTCGCGTTCATTCGATGAAGGATCGCAGTCCGCTGCCCGCAGACCGCTGCCCGTCCTGAGCAGCGAGCCGCGAGCCGCGGACCGCGACGAAGTTTACTTCTGACTCGGGCTATCGTCCGCCTGCAGATCGCCGAGGACGTACTGCATGCCGGCAAGCACGTGTTCGAGCATCGGCGTGATCGCGTAGATCTTCTCGTTGTGGCCGTGCGCTTCGTAGAAGACGCGGCCCTTGCCTTCGCGGCGGATCCAGCTCAGGCCGTAGTCGCCGTCGGCGCGCGGATTCTGCTCCTTCTTCTTGTCCTCCTCGGTCATCTTCGCGTAGTCGATGCTGGTGAGCACGTGGAGGTTCTTGCGCGAGTAGGTCTCGCGGCCGAAGGTGTAGGTCTCGTCGACGATCACCATCGGCGGCAGCTTCACGCCCTGGTGCTCCTTCGTCAGCTGCGGGTTGCCCTTGAACATTTTAGTCAGCGGGCTGTTCGGATCGTCCACCTTGACGGCGATGTCCTGGCCGTCGTTCCAGTGGAACTTGAAGAAGCCGCCGATCATGGTGTTGAACTCGGGCCAGGTGCCGACCTGGTTGTCGGGTCCGAGCTGCGTCGCCGGTGCCTGGCCGTTGCCGCGCGCGGGGGCGGCCGGAGGCGGCGGAGGCGGCGGCATCACGTTGGCGGTGAACCGCTGCGGGAAGTCCGCCTGCGTGATGCGGCCGGACTTGTCGGTGTCCATCTTCGCGAACCACGCCGGCGCGAGCGCCGTGAACTCGTCCTTCGTCAGCTTCTGATCCGCGTTCTTGTCGCCCTGCGCGATGAACTGCGCGACGACCGGCGCGGCCTGTCCGCCGCGGCCGAAGCCGCCGCCTCGGCCCTGACGGCCGCCGGCCGTCGCGTTCGGATCGGGACGATTCTGATGATACGAATCGCTCGCGGCGTGGATGCCCGCGAGTCCCTTACCGCTGCGCACGAAGTCGAGCAGCGCCTTGCGCCGCGCTTCGGTCACGGCGGCGTCGCTCGGCTCGTCGAGGAACGCGCCCGTGGTGCTCGCGAGGAAGATCGCGTCGTACTGCTTGAGGTTCGCCTCGTTGATGTCGGCCGGGTCGTAGGTGATCGTCGTCGACCACGTGCCGTACTTCTTGCCCATCTCCTCGATCGTTCGTGCGGCGATCGGAATGGAGGAGTGGACGAACCCGGCTGCCTTCGCGAGGACGAGCACCTTGCGCGCCTGCTTCGGCTTGGCGGGTGCCGACGCCGGCAGCGCCGCCATCATCGCCTGCACGTGCGCAGGATCGGGCGTCTGCGGCTGCGGCGCCGCCCCGCGTCCCGCCGCGCCGGTGAATCCAGGCGCCGGCGCGGGTGCCGGCAACGCCGCGTTCAACCCCGCGGCGAGCTGCTCCTGCGTCAACGCGTTGCTCTTCGCGGTGTCCCACTCGGTGTACCACCGATCGAACGCCGCCTTCATCTCGTCGCTCGTGACGGCGCCGTCCTTGTTGCCGTCAATCGCCGTGAAGAGCCCAACCCCGACACCCCCGCGCCCGCCGCCGCCCCCGCGCCCCTGTCCGTGCAGCAGGCCGGTCGTCATCACGATCGCTGCCGCCGCGGCGGTCAACGCGATCGCCGAATGCCTCCATCTCATATCAGTCCTCCTCGAACCTTGAAGCCGCGAACCTTGAACCCGTGAACCCGTGAACCCGTGAACCCGCGAACCTTGAACCCGTGAACCCTTGAACCCGTGAACCCTGTCTATTGCGGAATCATCCGCACGATGACGCCCGACGTCGTGTCCGAAAGGCGCTGGCCCGGCAAGCTGACCGCGACGTAGAAGTACCCGTCAGGACCGATGATGATGTCGCGCACGCGGCCGTACTCGTTGAAGATCACTTCCTGCTTCGTCACGCTGTCGTTCACGATCTCGATTCGTCGAAGTTGCTGGCCGCCGAGCGCCGCGATGAACAGATCGCCCTTCCACCCGGGATAGCGCGACCCGTTGTAGAACGCGATGCCGGCCGGCGCGATCGTCGGCGTCCAATACGCCTTCGGCGACTCCATCCCTTCTTCTTCCGACTTCGTGATGCCCGCCTGAATCCCGTACGACACGACCGCCCATCCGTAGTTCTTTCCGGCCTCGATGAGATTCAGCTCATCGCCGCCGGTCGGTCCGTGCTCCGTCTCCCACAACTTGTTCGTTCGCGGATCGAAGGCGAGCCCCTGCGGATTCCGATGCCCGTAGCTCCAGATCGACTTGAACGCCCCTTCCTTGTTCGCGAAGGGATTGTCTTTCGGAATCGATCCGTCGTCGTTGATGCGGTGGATCTTGCCGGTCGGCTTCGACAGATCCTGCGCGTCCTCCGGTTTGCCTTTGTCGCCGAGCGTCCAGTAGAGATGTCCCTGACGATCGAAGATGAACCGCGATCCGTAGTGGAAGTTGCGATCGTTGTAGAGGTCCTTCGTGCCTCTGTAGATCACCTGTTGATCGACCCACGCGTTGTCGCGGATCTTGCCGCGAACGATCACCGTCATCGACGGCGGACTGGGCGGCTGATTGCCTCGTCCACCGGCCGGCGGCGCCGGCGCCGCATCGGCCGGCGGCGGCGTGTAGCCTTCCAGCGTTTCCGAATACGAGAGATAGATCCAACCGTTCTTCGCGTATTGCGGGTGCACTTCGACGTCGAAGAGCCCGCCGTCCTGCCGCACCCAAACCTCCGGCGTTCCCTTCACCGGCGGAAGCAGCGTGCCTTTCGCGAGGATGCGCAAGCGCCCCGGACGCTCGGTGATCAACATGCGGCCGTCGGGAAGAAACGCGATGCCCCAGGGCGTCTCGAGATCCTTCGCGATGACCTCCAGCTTCACCGTTTGCTTCTCCGACTTGACGATCGCGCCGTTGGGATCGACTTTCGTCTCCGGCTTTCCTTTGAGGATCCCTGCTTGATTGCGGATGTGGAAGACGAGGAGGCGGATCTGCTCCGCGCTGAGGAGATCCTTGAACGCCACCATCGCCGTGCCCGGCCTGCCGTCGCGAATGCTCGCGACGACGCTCGCGTCGTCTCCGCCGAATTTCCACTCGTCGTCGACGAGGCTCGTGGCCGAGCCGCCCTGAAGCGTCGGTCCATGACACGAGGCGCAGAACTGTGCGTACGCGGCCGCGCCCGGACTGTTCGCGCCGCGGCCTGGTCCACCTGCGGCCGATCCTCCCGCGGGAGGCTGCGCCGGCGCGCCGGTCTGCGGCGGGGCGGCCGGCGGATTCTGCGCCTCGACAACGGCGAGCGCGGCGGTCAGCGCTGCGGCGAGCGCGGCAGTTCTGGTGATCAGCATGAAATCCCTTTTGCTTGGTGCTAATACGGCAATCGCGACGCGGTTGTTGACGATCTTCTTGGACTCAAAAAAAGGGGCGGGAGAACTCCCTCCCGCCCTGCGAGCCCTACCGGCTCCCGATGTCGCGCGCGCTCGGTTATGTCGTCTTCGCCGTCTTGCCGTCCCACTTCACCGTCCGGCCCTCCTTGACCGAGACGATGGCGAGCAGCGTGGGAAGCGTCGAGTAGAAGCCAATCTCGATGTTGCAGACCGGCTGCTGCCGCGATTTCACGCAATCGAGGAAGTTCCGCACGTGCCGGTGCGTGGCGGAGCCGAACGACGATTCCGCGATCTCCGACATGCCGGAGGGATCCTTGAACTTCTTCGCCTCGATTGGCGGCACCGGCGGCGGCGCGTTCGGATTCGGCGCGGCCGTGCGCGGCGGCGTTGGAATATACGGCTTCACCTCGTAGCCGATACGGTTGACGAGGAGCACGCCCTTGTCGCCGAAGAAGAAGTTGCCGTAGAGGTCGCGGGGATCCTGGAGGCCGGGAATCATCGCGTTCGACAGCGTGGCGACGAAGTTCTCGTACTGCCACGTCACCGCGTAGGTGTCGGGCACGCGCTCCGGATTGCGCGGGATGCGGACGTACTGCGCGGACGCGCTCGTGAGGAGCGGCGCTTTGCCGTCCGTCTTCATGAACCAGTTCATGATGTCGGTGAGGTGCACGCCCCAGTCGGTGAGGTTGCCGCCGCCGTAGTCGTACCACCCGCGCCAGTTGCGGCGGCCGGGCTCGAACGGCTTGCGCTTCGCCGGTCCCTGGAACGCCTCCCAATTGAAGCCTTCGGGAATGGGCTGCGGCCCGCTGGCCGCCTGGGCGCCGCGCTGGCCGCCGCCACCGCCGCCGCCTCCTGGCGGGCACATCTGACAGTGGTTCACGCTTTCGCCGATGTAGCCGGAGTGAAAGAGCTTCGCGGCTTCCTGAAAGTGATGCCAGCTTCGCTGCTGCGTGCCGATCTGCACGATGCGGTTGCTCTTGCGGATGCCTTCGAGCATGCGCACCGCCGGCTCGATCTCGTTCGAGACCGGCTTCTCGCAGTAGACGTCCTTGCCGGCGGAGATCGCTTCGAGCGTCATCGGGCTGTGCCAGTGATCGGGCGTCGCGATGAGCACCGCGTCGACGTCCTTGCGCTCGAGGATCTTTCGATAGTCCTCGTAGGTGTCGACCTTGTTGCCCTGCGTCGTTCCCATCGACGCGGACATCTTCTCGAGGCGATCCTTGGCGACGTCGCACGCGGCGATGAAGACGCTGTCTTTGTGCTTCATCCAGTCGGTCGAGACCTGACCGCCGCGCGTGCCGCAGCCGATGAGGCCGACGCGGATGCGATCGTTGGCGCCCTGGATGCCGCGGGCGTCGGATGCAAAGAGCGGCCTGGCCTGCGCGGCCGCGGCCGCGGCGATGGCGGTCTCCAGGAATTTGCGTCTATTGATCATGGTGCCCTCTGTTCCGCTGTCCGCGGTCCGCGGTCCGCTGTCCGCGGTCCGCGACTAATGTGCCACTGACTTGATGTGCTCGCGCAGGAGATCGCGGCCGAAGTCGCCCGCGAAGTCGCGCCACACCGAGTGCACGTGATTCCCCTGATTCTGCGTGTTGTCGTACTCGATCAGGAACGTCGGTCCCTGAATCCTGTAGTAGTGCTGCTTGCCGAGCTCGGTCGGTCCAGCCCACGCGAAATTGATTTTCGTTCTGCCCTGGCGCTCGATCGCGGCCATCCGTTCCGCGGCGACGTCGTCGGCCATCTGCGCCGTATAGGCTTGAATCGTCTTCATGAGGAGATCGATCTGCGCCGGCTTGAGATCCGCCGCCGGGATTCCGGAGGGTAGCAGCGGATCGATCTTGACGTTCGTCGCCGTGACGATGTCGTTCGGCGCGACGTCGGTGATGAGCGCGATCTTTTTCTGCGCGTCGTCGAGCGAGGCGACGAGCGCGCGCGCCGGATCCTCCATCGATCCGAGGAGGCGCTGGCCCTTCTTTGGTCCCTCCTCGCGCACTTCGGCGGGATTGGTGCCGAAGAAGGCGGGCGTGTTCGCGACCGCGCTGTTGTTGTTGATCGAGAAGTGCAGCGAGACGTGATGGCCTTCGACGCGCAGCCCCCACGGCGTTTTCGGCGAGGGCGTTCCGAAGATCGTGAAGAAGTACAGCTCCGGATCGCGAACTTGCTTGCCGACGCGGCCGCCGGAGTTCTCGAGCGCGTGCAGGATCGTTTCGAGCTGCATGATCGACGTGGCCGTCATGTAGCCGCGCTGTCCGACGGCGGCCTTGAGCAGCTCGTGCGCGAGCTTGCGCTGCGGCTCCGACATTTCTTTGATCGGCACGCCCTTGCGCGGAAACATGTTCGTGGGGATGAAGTTCCATCGCACCCGCTCCGCATCGTCGAGCGGAAAGGTGGCCTGCTGACGCTGCTCGGGCGTGAGGCCCTGCAGGAACGCGGTGGCCGCCGTCGTCATGGCGGCGGCGGTGCGCCTGGACGTGGCCTGCTGCGAGGTCAGCGTGACGCCCGCCCACCAGGCCGCGCCGAGCGCGGCCACGAGCGCGACGCGGGAACGCGTGCGAATCATGATCAAATCGCCTCCGGAAACTTGATGAGCGACGCCCCGGGAATCCTGGTCAGGAGCTGCTGCCTGAGCGCCGTCTCGAGGTTCGTCCGCGCGAGCCGCGAGTGCTCGCGCGCGAGCGACTCGGCGCGCGCGCCTTCGCCGTCGATGATCGCGTTCGCGATCGCGCGGTGATGCGCCTGCGAGAGCAGAATCGTTTCCTTGCCCTCGGGCGTTTCGGTCTCGGTCAGGAAGAACGCGTTCGGCGACGCGAACGGCAGCGTGAGCACGTGCTCCATCGATCGATTGAGCATCGCGCTCTTCGCGAGCGCGACGACCATCGCGTGGAACTGGCCGTTGAGGTCGATGTAGCGGGCGAAGAACTCGAAGTCGTCCGGCGTTTCGCGCACGAGCGCGTCGAGCGCGGCGACGCAGGCGCGTAAGCGCGCGATCTCGTCGTTGGTCTTGAAGCGTTCGGCGGCCTGACGCGCCGCGGCGCCTTCGAGCACGCCGCGGATCTCGATCGCATCGCGAATGTCCTCGACGCTGAACCCGTTCGCGACGAAGCCGCCGGTCGGGCGGGCTTTCAAGAGGCCTTCCTGCGCGAGCCGATCGAGCACGAGGCGCAGGGGCGTGCGGGAGACGTTCAACCGCGCGGCGAGCGGGACTTCGCGGAGCCGTTCGCCCGGGCGGAACTCGCCGCGGAGCATCAACTCGCGCATCTCGAGAAGCGCACGCAGAGTTTGCGATTCGAGGCTGACGCTGCGCTGGGTCAAGGCGTGGTCCGTGAAGGGGAACCGTAGCACGGTCATCACTCTGCATGCAAGGCCGGAAATCGTCGCGCGACCTGTGTTTAAATCATGCGCGCTGGCCGATGGAAAGCGGCCTTCGCCGTCCGCCGTCCCACGCATTCTGCATGCAACAGGGCGGGGACACCCAATCGGGACATCCAATCGGGACACCCAACGTTGAGTGTCCCCGCCCTTTATGCGAACAGAGCCGCCATTTCGAGCCGATCACGTCGGCAGTCTGCTCCGAACGCCTGCCGTGCACCGGGCCCGGCAGGACTTCGCCGAGGGGCGCGTCGACGCCGCGCAAAAGCGCGCGATCGAGGACGCCGCGATCCGTGACGTCGTGAAGATGCAGGAGGAGATCGGGCTGCAGGGGATCACCGACGGGGAATACCGCCGGGCCTCGTGGCACATGGACTTCATCTATCAGATCGGCGGGATCACGAAGGCCCAGGACAACTTGAAGGTGCAGTTCCACAACGAGAGGGGCGACATCGAGTTCACGCCGGCCGCGCTGCGCGTGACGGGAAGGCTGAAGCTCGAGAAGTGCATCTTCGCGGACGACTTCAGCTTTCTTCAATCCATCACGCGCGGGACGCCGAAGCTGACCATTCCCTCGCCGAGCATGGTCCACTATCGCGGCGGCCGCGCCGCGATCGATCCCCACGTCTATCCGGATCTCGAAGAGTTCTGGCGCGACCTCGAGCAGGTCTACGCCGATCAGATCGCCGCGCTCGGCGCGCTTGGCTGCACGTATCTGCAGCTCGACGACACGAGCCTCGCATACTTGAACGACCCATCGCAGCGCGACTACATCACGCGGATTGGCGGCGACGGCGAACACCAGCACGAGACCTACATCCGGCACCTCAACGCGGCGCTCGCGGGAAAGCCCGCCGGGATGCGCGTCTGCACCCACATGTGCCGCGGCAACTTCAAATCGTCTTGGGTCGCGAGCGGCAGCTACGAGCACGTCGCGGACGCGCTGTTCAACCAGCTCCGCGTCGACGGCTTCTTCCTCGAGTTCGACGACGCGCGATCGGGAGGATTCGAGCCGCTGCGGTTCGTGCCGAAGGGAAAGTTCGTGGTGCTGGGGCTCGTGACGACCAAGAAGGGCGCGCTCGAGCAGAAAGACGATCTCAAACGGCGCATCGACGAAGCATCGAAATTCGTGTCCCGCGATCAGTTGTGCTTGAGCCCGCAATGCGGATTCTCGTCCACCGTCGAGGGGAACGCGCTCACGATCGAGGAACAAAAGGCCAAGCTGCGCCTGATCGTCGAAACCGCCGCGGAAGTGTGGGGTTGATGAAAACGCGGACCGCGGACAACGGAGAGCGGACAGCGAAACTATCGCCTTGGCACGTGCCGCTTCACAATCGCGAGGCAGATGAACACGATGCCCATCGATCCGGCCATCAGGATGAAGAACGCGCGGCTGCCGCCGGCGTCGAGCGCCCAGGCGCCGGCGAACGTGCTGAGGACGCCGCCAGCGCGGCCGAACGCGACCGCGGTGCCGACGCCCGTCGCCCGCACCATCGTCGGATACACGTGCGCGGCCAGCGCGTACAACGTCGTCTGGATGGCGTTGATCAATCCGCCTGTGAAGCCGAGCATCACGATGATCGGCTGCGTCGCGGCGACGGCGGTGATTGGCGTCGCCGACAGCACGACGGCGCCCGCCATCGCGCCGGCCGCCATCGCGAGCATCGTCGGCCTCGATCCGATCCGGGAGATGACGAGGCCGCCGCAGATCGCGCCGGCCACGCCGCCGAGATTGAACGCGGCCAGGCCGTTGCTGGCGACCGACATCGGGAGCCCCGCGCTCGTGATCATTGTCGGCACCCAGTTGAAGCCGGTGTACACGGCCAGCATGCACGCGAACATCGCGCCCCAGAGCGCCAGCGTGTCGCGCCGGAACTCCGGAACGAAGAGCGACGCGATCGACGTCTCGACGATCGCCTTTTCGCCGCGGTCGACGAATGCGCTCTGCGGCGGCACGTCGTGGCCGATTTGGCGGAGGATGCCGGCGAGCTCCGGCCAGCGATCCGGATGCCGCGCGAGATACCGCGGGGATTCCGGAAGAAAGCGCAGCAGCACGGCGGCGATGACGAGCGGCAGCACGCCGCCGATCGCGAAGAGCGCGCGCCAGCCGAGGAGCGGCAGCAGGTATCCGGATCCGAACGCGGCCAGCGTGCCGCCGAGCGGCACGCACACGATCGTCAACGTGATCGCGAACGGACGATGGCGGCGCGGGACGTATTCGGAGGCGAGCGCGGCGGCGTTCGGCATCGCGCCGCCGAGGCCGACGCCGGCCAGCAATCGCAGCGCCGCGAGGAGGCGCAGATCGTCGACGAGCGACGCGGCCCCGGTCATGACGCCGAAGACGACGACGCTGCCGACGAGCGCGACGCGGCGGCCGAGGCGATCGCCGACGATGCCGGCGACGGCGCCGCCGACCATCATGCCGATCATGCCGGCGGCGAGGACGAACGCGAACGCGGCGCGCGCCACCTGCCACTCGCGCATCATCGCGGGCACGGCGATGCCCAGGAGCTGGTTGTCGATGCCGTCGAAGATTATCGTCAGCGCCGTGAGCAGCACGAACAGCTTCTGCCGCGCGGTCCAGTGCCCGTCGTCGAGGAGCGCTGCGATGTCGATGGGTTGGGACGGAGCCATCAGCTCTCAGCTATCAGCCTTCAGCAGGGAATGAATCGGACGAAGAGCGATGCAGATTGTAGATCGAAGGCCGAAAGCTGAAAGCTGAAAGCTGAGAGCTGAGAGCTGAAAGCTGAGAGCTGAAAGCTGAAAGCTGAGAGCTGAGAGCTGAGAGCTGAGAGCTGAAAGCTATGTCAATGTGGCGCCCCGTCCGGCTCGGCGACTTGACGCCGATCGTCGACGAGCGAGCCGACGGCTCGATCGTGATGCGCGCGATCCAGCCGCTCGGTCCGTACCCGGCGACGCTGACCGATCGGCTCGAGCACTGGGCCAGCGCGGTGCCGGATCGAACGCTTCTCGCGTGGCGGAACGGCGAGCTGTTCGAGCGGCTCACGTATCGCAACGCGTTCGATGCCGTCACGCGGATCGGTCAGGCCCTGATCGATCGCGGATTGTCAGCGGAGCGGCCGCTCGCGATTCTGTCGGGAAACGATTCGAAGCACTTCCTGCTCGCACTGGCGGCGCAGCACGCGGGCGTGCCGTACGCGCCGATCTCGCCCGCGTATTCCCTCGTCTCGACCGATTTCGGCGCGCTCGGGTACGTGCTCGATTCGTTGTCGCCGGGATTGGTCTTTGCGAGTGACCGCGAACGTTTCGCGCCCGCGATCAACGCGGCCGTCGATTCGAGCGTCGAAGTCATCACGGGCGGCGGCTTCGACGCGCTCCTCCGTGCGAGCGCAACGCCGGACGTCGCGACTCGCCACGCGGCGATTGCGCCGGACGACATCGCGAAGATTCTGTTCACCTCCGGATCGACAGGCCGCCCCAAGGGCGTCGTCAACACGCATCGCATGCTGTGCAGCAACCAGCAGATGATCCTTCAGACTCTGCCGTTCCTCGGCGACGCGCCGCCCGTGCTCGTCGACTGGCTGCCGTGGCATCACACGTTCGGCGGCAATCACAACATCGGCCTCGTGCTTTATAACGGCGGATCGTTGTACGTGGACGAAGGCCGTCCCGTGCCCGGCGGCTTCGGCGAGTCGATCCGCAACCTGCTGGAGGTGTCGCCGACGATGTACTTGAACGTGCCGAAGGGGTACGAAGAGCTCGTGCGCGCGTTCCGGCAGAATCGCGATCTCGCGTGGACGTTCTTCTCGCGCGTGAAGGTCCTGTTCTATGCGGCGGCGAGCCTGGCGCAGCACGTCGCCGACGAGCTTCAGGAGCTCGCGGTGCAGGCATGCGGCGCGCGGCTCATCCTCGTCACCGGCCTCGGCGCGACCGAAACAGCGCCGATGGCGGTCTGCCGTCCGTGGCCGAGCGATCAATCGTCCGCGATCGGGCTGCCGGTGCCGGGCGTCGAAGCGAAGCTCGCGCCGTGCGGCGGCAAGCTCGAGCTGCGCATCCGCGGTCCGAACGTGACGCCGGGATACTGGCGACAAGAGGCGTTGACCACGGAAGCGTTCGACGACGAGGGCTTCTACCGCATGGGGGACGCGGTGCGTCCCGTGGATCGCGGCGATCTCTCGAAGGGGCTCGTGTTCGACGGCCGGATCAAAGAGGATTTCAAGCTGTCTACCGGCACCTGGGTCAGCGTCGGACCGCTGCGCGCGAGGATCGTTCAGCACTTCGCGCCGTACGTTCGCGACGCCGTCATCACCGGACACGATCGCGACGAGGTCGGAATGCTCGCGGTGCCCGACGTCGACGCGTGCCGATCGCTCTGTCCCGACGTCGGCAGCGACGCGCGGCCGACGCACGTCCTCGCGCACGACGCCGTTCGCGATCGCATGCGCTGTCTCTTGGAGGAGTTCGCGTCGACCGCAACCGGCAGCGCCACGCGCGTCGTCAGGATCATCCTCCTGGACGAGCCGCCGTCGCTCGACGCGGGCGAGCTCACCGACAAAGGATCGCTGAATCAGCGCGCGATACTCGATCGACGGCGCGCGCTCGTCGAGGATCTCCACGCGGAGCGGCCGTCGCCGCGCGTCATTGCTTGCGGGGAAACCGAATGGACGTAGCGCAGCTCTCCGCCATCGACGTTCACGTGCATTTGGAGCACGAGGGGAAGCCCACGGATACGGACGAGGCCGCGATGAAGTATTTCGGGAAGACCGCGGCGTCGCACGGCCCAGGCGCGTTGGCCGAGTACTATCGATCGCGAAAGATCGGCTGCGTCGTCTTCACCGTGGACGAGCATCTGACGGGACGCCCGCACGTCAGCAACGACGCGGTGATCGACTTCGCTCGAGCGAATGCGGACATCGCGATCGCGTTCGCCAGCGTCGATCCGACGCGCGGCGCGCCAGCGGTCGCCGAAGCGCGTCGCCTCGTCGCCACCGGCATGATCCGCGGACTCAAGCTGCACCCGCCCGTGCAGCAGTTTTTTGCCAACGATCGGCAGGCGTATCCGCTCTACGAAGTATTTGCCGAAGCGAAGCTGCCCGTGCTGTTCCACACGGGCCACAGCGGCATCGGCACCGGCATGCCGGGCGGGGGCGGGATCAGGTTGAAGTACGGCAATCCGATGTACATCGACGACGTGGCCGTGGATTTTCCGGAGATGCCGATCATCCTCGCGCATCCGTCGTTTCCGTGGCAGGACGAAGCGATTTCGATCTGCCTTCACAAACCGGAGGTCTATATCGATCTCTCGGGCTGGTCGCCGAGATATTTCTCGCCGACGCTCGTGCAGTACGCGAACACGCTGTTGAAGCACAAGGTGCTGTTCGGATCCGACTATCCGTGGATCCAGCCCGATCGGTGGCTCGACGACTTCAACAAAATCGACATCAAACCGGAAGTCCGGCCGCTGATTCTAAAAGAGAACGCAATTCGACTCCTTGGCCTCGGCGGCCGGCACAAAGCGATATAGTGAGAGCCGCATATGAAGGACGACAAAAAGCAGAAGTTTCGCTCGGCGGGGTGGTTCGCGCGCACGGACAAGGACGGATTCATCCACCGCAGTTGGATGCGCGGCTATCCGCAGGATTTGTTCGACGGGCGCCCCGTGATCGGGATCTGCAATACGTGGTCGGAGCTCACGCCCTGCAACGCGCACTTCCGCACGCTCGCCGAGCACGTCAAGCGCGGCGTGCTGGAGGCGGGCGGCTTCCCGGTCGAGTTTCCGGTCACCTCGCTCGGCGAGGCGCTGCTCCGGCCCACCGCCATGCTGTTCCGCAATCTCGCCAGCATGGACGTCGAGGAATCGATCCGCGGCAATCCGCTGGATGGCGTCGTGTTGCTGATGGGCTGCGACAAGACCACGCCCTCGCTGCTCATGGGCGCGGCCAGCTGCGACCTGCCCACCATCGGAGTTTCTGGTGGGCCAATGCTCACCGGCCATTTCCGCGGCAAGCAGATCGGTTCCGGCACC
>DATBJJ010000004.1:0-2702 GCA_036556425.1 Vicinamibacterales bacterium | reverse complement strand
CTTGAACCCTTGAACCCTTGAACCCTTGAACCCTTGAACCCTTGAACCCTTGAACCCTTGAACCCTTGAACCCTTGAACCCTTGAACCCTTGAACCCTAAATGCCCATACGTTCCGATTACGATGTCGTTGTGATTGGCGGCGGTCCCGCCGGATCGACCACATCGACACTCCTTGCCCAACAGGGCGTCAACGTCGGCCTCTTCGAGCGCGAGAAGTTTCCGCGATTCCACATCGGCGAGTCGCTGATCCCTGAGACCTACTGGGTGCTGAAGCGGCTCGACATGCTGCCGAAGATGCAGCGCAGCCACTTCATCAAGAAATACAGCGTGCAGTTCGTGAACGCGGACGGCAAGCTGTCGGCGCCCTTCTACTTCTGGGACAACAAGCCGCACGAGTGCTCGCAGACCTGGCAGGTCGTGCGCAGCGAGTTCGACGCGCTCATGCTCGACAACGCGCGCGAGCACGGCGTCGACGCCTACGACGGCGTGCACGTCGTCGACGTGCTGTTCGAGGGCGATCGCGCGACCGGCGTGCGCATAGCCGAGAACGGCGTCCGCCGCGAGATTCACGCGAAGGTCGTCGTCGACGCGAGCGGGCAGGCGGCGATGCTGCAGAATCGCTTCAAGCTTCGCCTGTGGGATCCCATCCTCAACAAAGGCGCGATCTGGACGTATTGGCAGGGCGCGTATCGCGACGCGGGGCGCGACGAGGGCGCGACGATGGTCCTGCAGACGGTCAACCGGAACGGATGGTTCTGGTACATCCCGCTGCACGACGACATCGTCAGCGTCGGCGTCGTCGCGCCGTTCGACTACCTGTTCAAGGGACGCGGCGGCCACGAGGAGACGTATCGGGAAGAAGTCGATCGCTGTTCGGCCGTGAGGGAGCGCGTGGCGAAGGCGACGCGCGTGACGGGCTATTTCGCGACGCGCGACTATTCGTATCGCGCGAAAGAGGTCGCCGGCCACGGATGGGTGCTCGTTGGCGACGCGTTCGGGTTCCTCGATCCGCTGTACTCGTCGGGCGTGCTGCTTGCTCTGCGATCGGGCGAGATGGCAGCCGACGCCATCGTCGAGGGACTGAAGAGCGGAGACGTCACCGCGTCGCAGCTCGGGAAGTGGGGCGACGCGTTCAACGCAGGCGTCGACCGGATGCGCCGTCTGGTCTGCGAGTACTACAACGGCTTCAGCTTCGGCCGCTTCGTTCGCCGCTACCCGGAGCTCAGAAACACCGTGACCGATCTGCTGATTGGCGATCTGTTCACGTCGCGAGTCGACAAGGTCTGGGGTCCGATGGAATCGCTCTACGACGCCAGCCATGCCTCCATCCCCGCCTGGCACGAAGGCTTCACTCCGGAGCAAGCCGGCGGCAAAACCAACGAGCTCGTCCTGCCGGAGGGGCGGAGGCCCTGACGCTGTCGGGGCTCGCAATCCGGGGCATGGGGCGAAACCGCCGCTCAAGCCGATGACGGTCCCAACGCCGACGACGTCACACCGGCACGGACGACCGACACGAACTTGGCCTACGTTCCTGCTTAAACGGGCGCGGGTGCTTTACTCGCTTCTCAGCGCGATCGCCGGATCAACCCGCGTCGCGCGCACGGCCGGGATCCCGCATGCGGCGATCGCGACGACTACGAGCGTGGCCGCCGCAAGAAGCGAGGAGATGTCGAACGTACCCACGCCGTAGACGAGCCCCGCCAACAGACGTGCCAATCCTGTCGTGGCCGCCAGACCGATCGCGGCACCAATTGCGACTCGCCACGTGCCGTCGCGCAGGACGCGCCTCACGATTTCCATGCGGCTCGCACCCAGCGCTAAACGAATACCGAACTCGCGCGTCCGCTGCGCCACGAGATATGACATCACCCCGTACAGCCCGACCACCGACAGCACCAGCGCGGTCGCCGCAAATACACTGAGCAACCAGCTCGTAAAACGGGACGCCGATGACTGCTGCGCCACCAGATCCGCTAGCGTGCGCGCGTTGAACGTCAGGATCGACGCATTCCCACCGCGGATCGCCGCGCGAATCGCCGACGTGAGCGAGGACGGCTCCACGCGAGTACGGACCAGGACGCCCTGCGTGGCACGGTCGACGTAGGGCAAGTACAGATCGGGATCGCGAGTCGGATTCTCCGGCAGTCCTCGATACTTCACCTCGTCGACGACGCCAACGATCGTCAGCCATGGATTCTGGCTGCCGGGTGCGCCGAATTTGATGCGCTTACCGATCGGATCCTGATTCGGCCAGAACCGCCGCGTGACGTTGTGGCTGACGATGACCGCCGGGCTGTCCGGCGTCTCTTCGCTTGGCAGAAACGTCCGGCCCGCCTCGAGTCGGATTCGCAGGGTCGCGAAGAACTCCGGCGTGACCCGATGAATGTACGCGCGCGGCATCGTCTCGGCGGCGACCGTCGCGTCCCCTTCGGCGGAATAGAAGATCGCCGACGCGCCGCCGAACGGAAGGTCGCTGGCAAGGCTCGCCGCCTCGACGCCGGGGACGGCACGGATGCGATCGAGCAGATCGGCATGCGAGCTCACGAACGGCGCGGGCGCCGCAGCCGCCGCGCCCGGCGCGGCCGGAGGCGCCGTCTGGCGGGGAATGGTCGCGTTCACCATGAGCACATTCGCGGCCTCGAAGCCGGGGTCAATCGCCGCGAGCTTCTGGATCGAACGAATCATCAGCCCCGCGCCAGCC
>DATBJJ010000003.1:0-75372 GCA_036556425.1 Vicinamibacterales bacterium | reverse complement strand
AGAGCTGAGAGCTGAGAGCTGAGAGCTGAGAGCTGAGAGCTGAGAGCTGAGAGCTGAGAGCTGAGAGCTGAGAGCTGAGAGCTGAGAGCTGAGAGCTGAGAGCTGATCGCCCTATGCCGCAATTCATCTACACCATGAAAGGTCTGGGCAAGGTTCACCCGCCCGACCACGTCGTCCTGAAAGACATCTGGCTGTCCTTCCTGCCCGGCGCGAAAATTGGCGTCCTCGGGTTGAACGGCGCCGGCAAGAGCAGCCTGCTCAGAATCATGGCCGGAGAGGATCACAGCTTCGTGGGAGAAGCGTTTCCCGCCGAAGGCATCAGCGTCGGGTTCCTCCATCAAGAGCCGCGGCTCGATTCGAGCAAGAACGTGCTCGGCAACGTCGAGGAGGGCGTGGCGGACATCCGCGCGCTGCTGACGCGGTACGACGAGATCAACGCGAAGTTCGGCGAGGATCTCTCGCCGGACGAGATGGAGAAAGTGCTCGCCGAGCAAGGCCGCGTGCAGGATCAGATCGAGGCCGCGAACGGCTGGGACCTCGACTCGCGCCTCGAGCTCGCGATGGACGCGCTCCGCCTTCCGCCGCCCGATGCCGAAGTCTCCAGACTGTCGGGCGGCGAGCGCCGCCGCGTGGCGCTCTGCCGCTTGCTCCTGCGCTCGCCGGATCTCCTGCTCTTGGACGAGCCGACGAATCACCTCGACGCCGAATCGGTCGCGTGGCTCGAGCGATTTCTCAAGGACTATCCGGGCACGGTCGTCGCCGTCACGCACGATCGGTATTTCCTCGACAACGTCGCCGGCTGGATCCTCGAGCTCGATCGCGGATCGGGAATTCCGTGGGAAGGCAACTACTCGTCCTGGCTCGATCAGAAGCAGCGCCGGCTGGCGATCGAGGAGAAGCAGGAAACGAAGCGGCAGCGGACGCTTCAACGCGAGCTGGAGTGGATTCGGCTGTCGCCGCGGGCGCGCCAGGCCAAGGGCAAGGCCAGGCTGAACGCGTACGAGGATCTGCTCCGCGAAGAAGGCGCGCAGAAGATCGAACAGGTCGAGATCTACATTCCCCCCGGTCCGCGGCTCGGCGACATCGTCGTCGAAGCGCGCGGCGTGCGAAAGGCCTACGGCGATCTCCTCCTCATGGACGACGTGTCGTTCACGCTTCCGCGCGGCGGCATCGTCGGCGTGATCGGTCCGAACGGCGCGGGCAAGACGACGCTGTTCCGGATGATCACGGGGCAGGAGCAGCCGGACGGCGGAACGCTGCGGCTCGGCGAGACGGTGACGATCGGCTACGTCGATCAGTCGCGCGACGCGCTGAACGCCGACAAGAGCGTGTGGGAGGAGATCACCGGCGGGCACGACGACGTGGAGCTGGGGAAGCGGACGGTCGCCTCGCGCGCGTACGTGTCGTGGTTCAATTTCAAAGGACGCGATCAGCAGCGCAAGGTCGGCGCGCTCTCGGGCGGCGAGCGCAACCGCCTGCATCTCGCGAAGCTCCTCAAGGGCGGCGCGAACCTGCTGCTGCTCGACGAGCCGACCAACGATCTCGACGTCGACACGCTGCGCGCGCTCGAGGAAGCGCTGCTCTCGTTCGCCGGCTGCGCCGTCGTCATCAGCCACGATCGCTGGTTCCTCGATCGGATTGCCACGCACATGCTGGCGTTCGAGGGAGACAGCAAGGTCGTGTGGTTCGAGGGGAACTATCAGGACTACGAGGCCGATCGCAAGCGGCGGCTGGGCGCCGACGCGGATCAGCCGCACCGCATCAAATATCGGAAACTGACACGCTAGGTGACGCGATACAGCGCGCTCGCGCTCCTGATCGTGACCGCCGCCTGTTCCAGTGGCGCGCGCGAGACGCCTCGCTTCCTCTCGATCGCGACGGGTGGAACGGGCGGCGTGTATTACCCGTACGGCGGCGGCCTCGCCAAAATCCTCAACGAGAATCTGCCGGGTGTCAGAGCCACAGCGGAAGTGACCGCGGCGTCGGTCGACAACCTGAAGCTGATTCGCGACGGACGCGCCGACATAGCCTTCACGCTCGCCGACACGCTGGCGGACGCGGTCGCTGGCCGCGGGCCGTTCGAAGGGCGGCCGGTGGCCGCTGCCAGTCTCGCGGTGCTCTACTCGAACTACACGCAGATCGTGACGGCCGCGAATACGGGCATCGCCGCGATCGCGGATCTTCGCGGCAAGACGATCTCGACCGGGGCGCCTGGGAGCGGCACCGAGATCATCGCGATTCGATTGCTCCGCGCGGCCGGCGTCGATCCGGATCGCGACGTCACGCGCCAGGGGCTCGGCGCGTCAGAATCGGCGGGCGCGCTCAAGGACGGCAAGATCGCGGCGTTCTTCTTCAGCGGCGGGCTGCCGACCGCGGCCGTCCAGGATCTCGCGCACAGTCCGGGCATCACGATCCGTCTCGTGCCGAGCGGCGGCTTGCTGCCCGCGCTGCAGCGCGAGCACGGCGATCTCTACTCACTGCTCGAGATTCCCACCGGCGCGTATCCCGGCGTGGATCGCCCGATCCCGGTCATCGGCGTCGCGAACGTGCTCGTCGTCAATCGATCGATGCCGGCGGATCTGGCCTACGACATCACACGCCTGCTGTTCGAGAAGAAACCGGAGCTTGCGGCGATCCATCCCGAGGCGTCGAACCTCGATCCGGCCAAGGCGGCCAAAGGCTCTCCGGCCGAGTATCATGAAGGAGCGCTGCGGTACTACAAGCAACACGGCTCGTGAGGAGCGCTGCAGATGATTCCCGTGACCGGCACGATCGCCTCGTCGCTCGACGACATCCACGATCCCGCGGTTCCGCCGGATCGCGAGGACGTCGAAGCGCCGTCGCTCGACGCCGCGCGAGACATCCACCGGGACGCGGTGGATCTGGCGCGCGGCCGCATGATCTTCGCGCTCTCGTGCCTCGTGCTCGTTCCGGCGCTCATCGTGATTGCGGCCTTCTCCCGCAGCCGAGCGTTCATCATCACGCTGCCGGTCTTCCTCGTCGCGTGGGCCGCCGTCTCGGTCTTCGAATGGTGGACGCTTCGCCGATCGGATCCGCTCGAGAGCTGGCGCCGCGAGCGGCAGGAAGACATCGAAGAGCGATCCGCGAAGATCGAGCACGCGGCGAGGATTGCGGCCAACGAGCCGGTAGTCACGCTCGTGCTGGCGGCGATGATCATCGTCGTCACGGCGGCGCAGTTCCTCGGCGCGGGCATCCGGGAATCGTTTGCGCTCGCGGGGCTCGTCAAGCCGGCGGTTCGCGCGGGCGAGTGGTGGCGCTTGCTCACGGCGACGTATCTGCACGGCGATCTCCTGCACTTGTGCGGCAACGCGTCCGGTCTCCTCGCGCTCGGCACGATCGTGGAGATCTACGACCGGCGCCTTCGCGTGCCGCTCGCGTACTTGGCCGGCGGGATCGCCGGCAGCGTCGCGAGCACCGTCTTCATCGCTGACACGAGCGTCGGCGCGTCGGGCGCGATCCTGGGACTCCTCGGCTATGCGCTCGCCGTCCGGGTCGGGCCGCGCAGCGCGCCGAACTGGATGCGCAAGCGGCTGTTCGGCATTTTGGGGATGGTCGCGCTGACCGGGGTCGCCGGCTACGTCTTCATCGACAACGCGGGCCATGCGGGCGGCGTCGTCGGCGGATTCCTCGTGGGTCTGATCGCCGCGCGCGCGAACGCGCGGCAGCACGCGCCGCTCATCAAAGCGCTCGACACGTGCGGATTGATTGCCGCTGCCATTCTCGGCGGGGGCGCGCTCCTGACGATCGGTCGCCTGCTCCACGCGTGGTGAATGACGGCGTAGAGCCGCCCGGCGAGCCCGCCGGCCGATCGCCTGGCGGCTGGGTCGGCGCCGCCGCGCGCGTGCTCGCGATCGCCCTCTCCTGCTACGCGCTCTACTGGGTCCTCTTCATCGTTCAGCCTCAGGTTTATCGCGTCAGCTTTCTGCTGATCGCGGTCGTGCTGATCTTTCTCCTGTTTCCGCGCCGGCGCGGCGTGTCGTTGGATCGCGTCGAGCCGATCGATTGGATCTCGATCGCCGCGACGATCGTCGCCCTCGCGTGGCCGATCGCGGACTTCACGCGGTTCGTCTATCGCGCCGCCGATCCGCTCGCCGTCGACGTCGCGCTCGGCTCGATCGCGATCGTCGTCGTGCTCGAAGCGACGCGTCGATCGGTCGGATGGATCCTGCCGGCGACCGCGATTGGATTCATCGCGTACGGATGGGCGGGGCCGATCTTCGATCGCGTCGGCATGCCGCTCATCGCGCATCGCGGATACGCGCTCGATCGGCTCGTGGGTACGCTCTACATGACGCTCGAGGGCATGTTCGGCGTGCCGCTCGACGTGGCCTCGACCTACATCATCCTGTTCACGATCTACGGCGCGTTGCTCGAGCGGTCGGGCGCGGGACGATTCTTCATCGACTGGTCGATGGCTGCCATGGGGCGATCGCGCTCGGGCGCGGCGCCGGGCCGGACGGTCACGGTCGCCGGCTTCCTGCTCGGAACGGTCTCAGGCAGCGGCGTCGCCACGACTGTGATGCTGGGATCGGTTGCGTGGCCTCTTCTGCGCGGCGCCGGCTATCGTCCCGAAACAGCGGGCGCGATCCTCTCCGCCGCCGGCATCGGCGCGCTCATCTCGCCGCCGACGCTTGGCGCCGCGGCATTCCTCATCGCCGAGTTCCTGAAGATCTCGTACCTGCAAGTGCTCGTCATGGCGACGATTCCGACGGCGCTGTACTACTTGTCGATCCTGCTGATGATCGAAGCGGACTCGCGCCGGCTCGGGACGCGCGCGGTGTCGATCGATACGGGATCGGCTGGGGCGCTCTTCCGCCGGTACGGATACCACTTCACGTCGCTCGCCGCGATTGCGGTGTTCATGGTGTTGGGTATGTCCGCGTTCCGCGCGGTCTTCTGGTCCGCGGTGCTCGCGGTCGCGTTGAGCTACGTCAGGCGCGAGACCGCGTTGACGCCGCGGCGTCTCGCGGGCGCGCTCGAGAGCGGCGCGATTGGAGTCCTCGGCGTCGCCGCGACGACGGCCACGGCCGGCCTCATCGTCGGCGTGGTGACGCTCACGGGACTCGGCTTGAAGATCTCCGGACTGATCGTGGCGCTCGCGGGCGGGCACCTCTTTTTGACGGTCGTCTACTCGGCGCTCGCGGTCTGGATGCTCGGCTTGGCCGTTCCGGTCACGGCGTCGTACATCATCGCGGCGGTCATGGTCGCACCCGCGCTCGTGCACGCGGGCGTGTCCGAGGCCGCAGCTCACATGTTCATCTTCTACTACGCCGTTCTCTCCGAGGTCAGCCCGCCGACCGCGCTCTCGCCGTTTGCCGCGGCGGCGCTCACGGGCGGCAATCCGTTCCGCACGATGATGCTCACCTGGAAGTACACGCTTCCGGCGTTCCTCGTGCCGTTCGTGTTCACGCTGACGCCGGAAGGCCAAGGCGTGTTGATGAAGGGCGGCGTGGCCGCGATCGTGACGTCGAGCGCCACCGCCACCCTCGGGATCCTGGCGCTGGCCGCGGCGTTCGGCGGCTGGATTCGAACCCGCGCCTCGCTCCCCGAGCGTGTCCTGGCAGGGGCCGCCGGCTTGCTCCTTTGCTATGCCTCCCCGGTCGCCGATGTGAGCGGAATTGCGACACTCGCCGTGGTGCTCTTCTTGCACTTTGGCAGGCGTCCCCCAGCAATCACGGAGTGATAGATACGGGTAATGAGGGCCGTATCAATCAGTTAGCGAAGGCAAGGGCGTGCGGGTGGCACGGGGGGACGGGCGGGGTCGCCAATTTCCGGCTGCCGCAAAATGGCAAGGTTGCCAATAATTGTCAGGATAAAGGGTGCTGAGATGGCTTCCATGAGGCTGAGCGGAGAACGGAGTGAGTCGGGCTTCACGCTGATCGATCTGCTCTTCGTGATTTCGTTGATCGGTCTACTGTCGACGCTGGCGCTTCCTGGGTTGATGCGAGCGCGCGGCGCGGCGCAATCGGCGTCCGCGTTGGGCACGATCAAGGTGGTCAACAGCGCGCAACTGAGCTTCGCGATCACGTGCGGCCTGGGATTCTATTCGCCGGACTTCCAGACGCTGGGCGTCAGGCCGCCGGCGTCGGTCGAGGCGTTCCTCGCGCCGGAGATGTCAGGTGGTCCGACGTTCGTGAAGAGCGGATATCTCTTCAGCATGGCGGGGACCGGGCTGCCGGGCGCGCCCGGATCCTGCAACGGGCTCGCAGCCGGCGCCGCCGCATCAGGCTACGCTGTCGTTGCGGATCCACTCGACGTGACACCGCCCGCGCGGTTCCTGGCGTCGAATGCGGACGGCGCCATCTACGAGCACACGGCGTCGCTCTCCGCGATCATGCCCGAGACGGGCGCTCCCGCGCAGGGAGCGCCGATTCACTGAGCTTCGAGGGGTCAGGGGCCGGAGGAGGCAGGACGCGGATTACGCGGATCACGGCGATCCGCGTAGTCCGCCGATGCCCGGAATCCCCACACCTCCACACACTCCGCAATCCTCGTCGAGCCTTCTGATCGTGTCCGGCCGGCGCAATCCGCGTCACCCACCACTATCTGATATCGTTATCGCGCAGTCCGCGTGATCCGCCTTAATCCGCGCGATCCGCGTTTGTTCGCGCGATCCCGCGTTATTCGCGTGATCCGCGTTTCGAGGGGGAAGGGATGCTAACGGGCACGAGACGCGTGACGATCGCTGCGGCCGTAGCGCTCGCGATGGTGTCGTCGGCGGCCACCGCCGCCGCGCAAACCGCGCCGGCGATCACCACACCCAAGCAGCATTTTGGATTCACCATCGGCGACGACTATCAGCTCGCGACCTACACGCAGTTCGTCGCGTACTGGCAGAAGATCGACAAGGAATCCGACCGGATGAAAGTGGTCGAGATCGGCAAGACCGCCGAAGGCCGGCCGCAGCTCATGGCGATCATCACGTCGCCCGAGAACCACAAGAAGCTCGAACGCTACAAAGAGATCTCCGCGAAGCTCGCGCGCGCCGAAGGGCTCACCGACGATCAAGCCCGCGCGCTGGCGAAAGAAGGGAAGGGCATCGTCTGGTTCGACGGCGGGTTGCACGCGACCGAGGTGCTCGGCGCCCACCAGTTGATCGAAACGGTCTATCAGCTCGTCTCGCGCAACGACGCCGAGACCACGAGGTTTCTCAACGACCTCGTGATCCTCGCGGTGCACGCGAATCCCGACGGCATGGAGCTGGTGTCGAGTTGGTACATGCGCGAGCCGGATCCCGCGCGCCGCTCGACCGCCGGCCTGCCGCGCCTCTACCAGAAGTACATCGGCCACGACAACAACCGCGACTTCTACATGTCCACTCAGCCCGAGAGCACGAACATGAATCGGGTGATGTACCTCGAGTGGTATCCGCAGATCATGTACAACCATCATCAGACCGGCCCGGCCGGCACGGTGATGTTCGCGCCGCCCTTCCGCGATCCGTTCAACTACAACTTCGATCCGCTGATTCCCGCGCAGCTCGATCTCGTCGCTGCGGCCATGCACAGCCGCTTCGCGGCCGAAGGAAAGCCGGGCGTCACGAGCCGGAAGGGATCGAACTATTCGACCTGGTGGAACGGCGGCCTGCGGACGATGGCGTACTTTCACAACATGATTGGATTGCTGACCGAGACGATCGGCAATCCGACGCCGGTGACGATTCCATTCCTCCCGCCGAAGCAGCTGCCCGACTCGAATCTCCACGCGCCGATCGAGCCGCAGCCGTGGCACTTCCGGCAGTCGATCGACTACTCGGTCACCGCCAACTATGCGGTGTTCGACATCGCGTCGAGGAACAAGGAGAACTTTCTCTACAACATCTACAAGATGGGGAAGAACTCCATCGATCGCGGCAATCGGGACAGTTGGACCGCCACGCCGCGGCGCATCATCGCGGCATCGGCGGCGCTTGGCGGGCGCGGCGGACGCGGCGAAGGCGGCGGCGGCGGCGACGAGCCCGACACGCCAGGCGGGCGCGGTGGACGCGGCGGCGGGGGCACGGCGGAAGACTTCAAGAAACTCCTTCGCGATCCGGCGGCGCGCGATCCGCGCGGATTCATCATGCCCTCGGATCAGCCGGATTTTCCAACCGCGACGAAGTTCGTGAACGCCCTCATGAAGACCGGCGTCACCGTCCATCGTGCCACCGCGGCGTTCTCGGCTGGCGGCAAGAACTATCCCGCCGGATCGTACGTCGTGAAGGCGGCGCAGGCGTTCCGTCCGCACGTGCTCGACATGTTCGAGCCGCAGGATCATCCCGACGACATTCCGTATCCGGGAGGTCCGCCCAGCCGTCCGTACGACAACGCCGGATGGACGCTCGCGTATCAGATGGGCGTCAAGTTCGATCGCATCCTCGAAGGATTCGACGGTCCGCTCGAGAAGTTGTCGGGGCTGCAGAAGCCGGCGGCCGGGAGCGTCAGCACGTCCGCGTCAGCGGGCTATACGTTCAGCCACGCGCTGAACGATTCGTTCACGGCCATCAATCGACTGATCGCCGGGGGGGAGGACGTGTTCTGGATCACGTCCGGTTCGAGTCAAGGCGCTTTCTTCGTCGCGTCGAAACCGTCCACGGCGGCGGCTGTCGGAAAGATCGCCGCGGACCTTGGCGTCAGCTTCGAAGGCGTGTCGGCGAAGCCGGCGGGCGATTCGATCAAGCTCCGCAAAGTCCGCATCGCGCTCGCCGACCAATACGGCGGGTCGATGCCGTCGGGATGGACGCGCTGGCTCCTCGAGCAGTTCGAGTTTCCATTCGAGGTCGTGTTCCCGCAGGCGTTGGATCTCGGCAACCTGTCGAGCCGCTACGACGTGATCATCTTCCCGTCCGGCGTCGGACCGGCCGGCGGCGGCCGCGGCCGGGGCGCGGGCCGCGGCGGAGCAGGACTCGCGGGCGGCAGGGGTGGCCAGGGCGGCCGCGGCGGACAGAACATCCCCGCGGAATATCAAAGCCAGGTCGGCGCCTACACCGCGGCGCAAACCGGTCCGCAGTTGAAGAAGTTCCTCGAGGATGGCGGCACGATCCTGAGCGTGGGCCGATCGAGCGCGGCGCTGGCCGAGATCATGGGCGTTCCGCTCGAGAACCATCTCGCCGAGCGATCCCCCAGCGGCGAGTGGGACCAGTTGCCGTCGGAGAAGTATTACGTGCCGGGATCGGTCCTTCGCGTCGCCGTCGATACCACGGCGCCGATTGCGCACGGCATCTCGAACCCGCTCGACGTGTTCTTCGACAACAGCCCGGTCTTCCGCCTGCAACCCGAAGCCGTCATCAAGGGCGTGAAACCGGTCGCATGGTTCGCGAGCGCGACGCCGCTGCGCAGCGGCTGGGCCTACGGTCAGGGCTATCTTCAGGACGGCGTCGTGGTCGTCGACGCCACGGTCGGGAAGGGCAAGCTGTTCGTGTTCGGCCCGGAGATCACCTTCCGCGCGCAGCCGCACGGGACCTTCAAGTTCTTGTTCAACGGGATCTTCTTGAGCGGAAAGTAACGAACTGAGGTGCCGGGTTCCCGGGTTCCGGTTCCGGGTTCGAACCCGAACCCTGGAACCCTGGACCCTTGGAACCCGGAACCAACTTAGCGCTTCTTGGACGAGCGCTTGCCTCGTGCGGCTTTTCGCGCGCTCTTGGCGCGCGCGGCGACCTTCTTCGCTTTGCGGACCGTGCGCTTGGTGGCGCGCCGGGCGGCTTTCACGGTCGCCTTGGCCTTCTTGACGACGCGCCGCGCCGCTTTCTTCGTGGCCTTCTTCGCGGCGCCGCCGGTCGATTTGGCTTTCGATACCGCTGATTTGACCGTTGACGTCGCCGTTTGCGCGGCGCCTGCGGCGGCGCCGGCCGCGGTTTGGGCCGTGTCGCTCACGACGCGAGTCGCCGAGCCCAGCGTGCCCCCCACGACCTCTGCCGTGCGTGTCAACAGATCGTTGTCGCTCCCCCCAAGGGTCTCTCGCTCGTCGGACATAGATGCTCCCTTCGCACCCGTTGTGGCGGCACTCGTCAGCCTGCGCGGAAAGTGTGTCGCGCATACTAACAGAGACGCGGCGGAAACGCGCAACGAAGTTGGGTCGCTGACGTGAGCCGACAGTATCGATACGACAGCCGGATCCTCGAGGCGCTCGCGGACCACGGGCTCGTCCCTCACGCGGCCACGCCGCCCACCGTGTTGCGCGACGCGGTGAGCGACCTCTACAGATACGAGATCCGGCGCCTCCGGGATGCCCTCGTCGCGGGCCGCATTCCCAAACCGGACTACGCGAACCGGGTGATCGCGCTTCGCCGCAAGTATCCAATCCTCTCGGTACCCCTGGAGTTGTGGTTAGACGCCGGAACGGAGAACATACGATCGATGCAGGACTTCGAGAAGCTCGGCCTGTTCTACCTCGGGCGGCGGTACGACATGGGCGCGAAAAAGGCGCTCGACGAGCCCGTGCTCTACGAATCGCGCGATTTGGTGACGCATGCCGTATGCGTCGGCATGACCGGCAGCGGCAAGACGGGACTGTGCCTGGCGCTCATCGAGGAAGCGGCAATCGACGGCGTTCCCGTGATCGCGATCGATCCGAAAGGCGATCTCGGGAACCTGCTGCTGACATTTCCCGAGCTCTCCGCGAAAGCCTTCCGTCCGTGGATCGACGAGGATGAAGCGCGGCGCGCGGGTAAGGATCCCGACGCGTTTGCCGCCGCGGAAGCCGAGCGGTGGCGCGCCGGAATCGCGCAATGGGGTCAGGACGAAGCCCGGATTCGGCGGCTTCGGGACGCGGCCGACTTCGCGATCTACACGCCGGGCAGCCGCGCCGGCCTTCCGGTCTCGATTCTCAGCTCGTTCGCGGCGCCTCCACCCGCCGCGCGCGAGGACGCCGAATCGCTGGCGGAGCGCGCCGGAAACACCGCGACCGGTCTGCTCTCGCTTGCCGGCGTGAGCGCCGAGGCCAGGAGCCGCGAGCACACGCTCCTCGCGAGCATCTTCGGAACGGCATGGTCGGCGGGATTGGATCTCGATCTCCCGTCGCTCATCCAGCAGGTCCAGACGCCGCCGTTTCAAAAAGTCGGCGTCGTGGATCTGGAAGCGTTCTTCCCTTCGAAAGAGCGCTTCGATCTTGCGATGCGCCTCAATGGACTGCTCGCGGCGCCGGGCTTCGCGCAATGGATGGAAGGCGCGCCGCTCGACGTGGCGAGCCTGTTGTACACGCCGCAAGGAAAACCGCGCGTCGCGATTTTCTCGATCGCGCATCTCGGCGATGCGGAGCGCATGTTCTTCGTGTCGCTGCTGCTCAATCAGGTGGTCGCCTGGATGCGTGGGCAGACGGGAACGACGAGCCTGCGGGCGGTCGTCTACATGGACGAGATCCTCGGGTACTTTCCGCCGGTCGCGAATCCACCATCGAAGGGTCCGCTGCTGACGCTCCTGAAACAGGGCCGCGCGTTTGGCATCGGCGTCCTGCTCGCGACGCAGAATCCCGTCGATCTCGATTACAAGGGGCTCGCGAACACCGGTACGTGGTTTCTCGGGCGGCTGCAGACCGAACGCGACAAGGCGCGCATGCTCGACGGCCTCGAGGGCGCGGCGGCCGGCTCGATGGATCGCGCCGAGACGGATCGATTGTTGTCGGCGCTCGAGAAGCGCGTGTTCCTGCTGCACGACGTCCACGCGAAAGCGCCGACCACGTTTCAGACGCGATGGACGCTGTCGTATTTGCGCGGTCCGCTTTCGCGCGATCAGATCCGCGCGTTGACGCCGGCCCCGCCAGCCGGGCAGTCCGCTGCGGCGGCGGCTGCGCCCGCGCCGTCGACGAAAACGAAAGCCAGCGCCGCCGACACGTCGCCGCCGGTACTCCCACCCGGCATCCAACAATTCTTCATTCCTTCGTCGCTGCAAGGCACGCGCGCGTCCGGTGCGACGCATTACACGCCAGTCGTGCTCGGTGCGGCGCGCGTCGGGTTCGGCGACTCGAAGCTCGGCGTCGACGAGGTGCGCGATGTGCTGTACGTGGCGCCGCTGGGCTCCGGGCCGCTGACGATCGACTGGTCGAAGGCATCGAGGCTCGACGGAACCGCCGGCGATCTTCGCGAATCTCCGGAAGCGGGCGCGACGTTCGCGCAAGTGCCGGCGCCCGGCTTGCAAGCGAAGAACTACGCAGCATGGGAGAAGGATCTCAGCCGCTGGCTCGCCCAATCGGAGAAGCTCGAGCTGATGCGCCAGCGCGATCTCAAATTGACGTCGACGCCAGGGGAGTCGGAGCGCGACTTCATGGTTCGCGTACAAGAATCGCAGCGCACCGCGCGCGACGCGGCCGTCGATGCGATTCGCGCGAAGTACGGCTCGAAGCGGGCGCAGCTCGCCGAGCAGCGGCGCCGCGCGGAGGCGGCCGTCGAACGCGAATCGTCGCAAGCGTCGCAGCAGCGGCTGCAGACCGGCCTCTCGGTGGGCGCGACGATCCTCGGCGCGCTGTTCGGACGAAAGACGATCAGCACCGGCACGTTGGGCCGCGCCACCACCGCGGCGCGCGGCGTGGGGCGCAGCATGAAAGAGAGCGAGGACATCAAGCGCGCGACCGAGAACGTCGAGGCGATCCGCGATCGCGAGCGCGCGCTCGAAGAGGAGATCGTCGAAGAAACGCGGAAGATCGCCGACGCGGGCGGCGTCCCCTCGATCGAGCGGCTCCAGCTCTCGCCGAAACGCGGCCAGGTCTCCGTGCAGCTCGTGGGCCTGGGATGGCTCCCTGATTAGCGCGCCGTGTCACGCGTTTTCTGGAAAGCGCTCGCGGCGATCGGCCTGGCAGTCGTCGCCGGTGCGTGCCGGTCGGAGCTCGACCGATCGGTCGAGCGAACGACGCGCACGAGCGTCCGGAAGCTGACGCCGCCCGCCGGCGCGCTGGCGCTGCCGCTCGCCGACGGCTCCGTGCGCTTCGCCGTCATCGGTGACGTCGGGCGCGGCGATCAGGCACAGCGGGAAACCGCGCGCCAGATGATTGCCTGGCGCGAGCGTTTCGCGTTCGAATTCGTCGTCATGCTCGGCGACAACATCTATCCTCCGCACACGCCCGAAGACTACCGCCGCAAGTTCGAGGATCCGTATCGTCCCTTGCTCGATGCGGGGGTGACTTTTCATGCGGCGATCGGCAACCACGACGATCCGTCGGAAGTGAACTATGCGCCGTTCAACATGGGCGGCAAGCGGTACTACACGTTCAGGAAATCAGAGCGCCGGCTCGCCGGATTGAGCGGCAGCGGCGTCCGCTTCTTCGTGCTCGACAGCCGAACGCTCGACAACGCGCAGTTGACCTGGCTGAAACGCGAGCTCGCGGCCTCGTCCACGACGTGGAAGATCTGTTACTTGCACCATCCGCTCTATACGTCGGGGCGCTATCGCAGCGCGGCGTACGCGGTCCGGCTCGCGCTCGAGCCGCTGCTCGTCGCCGGCGACGTCGACGTCGTCTTCGCGGGGCACGAGCATTTCTACGAGCGTATTCATCCGCAGCACGGGATCTCGTACTTCATCTCAGGCGGCGGCGGCGCGCTGCGGAAGCACGACATCCGGCCGTCCGCGCTGACGGCCGCCGGCTACGACGAAGACTGTCATTTCATGTTGATCGAAGTGTCTGGCGACGCGCTGTACTTTCAAACGATCGCGCGAGACGGGACGACGATCGATGCCGGGGTGATCGCGCGTACGCCGGAGCCGGCGCCGTCAGGATCCTGAGCACGGGCCGCCGCCGCGAATCTCACGAACCTTGCCGGCGAACACGCGTGCCCACGCGTCGGGATCGCGGCCTTCGCCGCTGACGCCATCGAAGCCGGACACGCCCGAACCCTCGAAGAGCTCACGCATTTGACGCGGCGACAACTGCTCGAGGAGCCCGAGCAGCATCGTTCGACCTTCCTCCGAGATCCGGACGGTGGGGAATGTCGCGCCGCGGAACGGAAGGTGTTCCATGCTGACGAGACAGCGGGCGCGATCCATCCACACGGGCGCGTGCTTCCAATTGTGCAGATCGAGCTTCGTGGGACCGAAGGTCGCGCCAAGATCGTGCATCATCACCATCGCCTGATTGCAGGCTGTTCCGGCGGTGCGGCAGACGAGCCGCTGATTCTCGGCTTTGTTGTCCCAGTGCGACAGGAGCACCGCCAACAGTCGAAGCGCGTCGACGTGCGCGCGTGGCGATCCTCCACGAGCCGGATCGAGTCGATCGAGCTCGTACCACGCCCATCCCTGCATCGTGGACGTCTCGATGGCCTCCCGTTCGAGCCTGTGCTCGATCACCGCCGGCGCGAAGTCGACCGACTCGGTTGCGTCGAGGCCGCCCGCGAAGCAGGCGCTGCCGAGCGGCGTCCGCGCGTGGCAGCGGAGCGATTGAAACGGAAACCTCGGACATCCGTTGCACCGGACGCGCGCGACGAGATACATGCGGTCGGCGGGGAAGCCGAGCGCGGCGATCAAGCGCGTGGCCGCGACTTCGGCGAAGAGCTCCGGGTTGTGGGCGCCGTACTTCACCTTCACGATCTCGCCGCTTGGCAGCTCACAGTTGAACTTCGACGTCGTGCCATTCACGGGCGCGACGACGAAGCGGCACGTGACGTCACCCGTCGTGCGGAACGGCCAAGGCGCCGACGGATTCTCGCCGAGCTGCGCGTTGGCGATCGGCACGGCGGGCGGTTCCCACACGCGAGCGGTCGCGAGGAGCGCATCGCGATCGACGGTGCCGCCGGCGGTGCCGGATACACGCGCCGCCGCCGATTCTTCTATCGGCCGGCATGCCGTCAGCGTCAGCGGCGCAAGCGCGAGACACAGCGGCAACAGCAGCGACGTGGACACGATGTCGGTCGGCGCATCGCGGAACACGACCATGCCGTTCGCGACCGGTCGCTCCGGGCTCCGTCCGACCAGCACCAGGCCGATCAAAAACAAGATCAGCGCCGCGAACGCCACATAGCCGGTTGCCGCGCCGGACGGTTCGTACTCGAGCGCGCCGAGCGTGAATCCTTCGAGGAGCGCCGTCATGACGCGTTTCATCAAACCCCGCCCGGGTGCATACAACGATTCGAGCGCGATGAATCGCAGCACGAACGCCGACCCGAGGAGGACGGCCAGGCCGCGCAGCATCGACAGGCGATCGCGAACCGCCGTGAGCGCGGTGAGCAACTGCACGAAGAAGAACACGCTCACGAGAAGATGCAGGAGTCCGCGATCGGGCGTGACGAGATTGAAGACCTGCGCGGACGCGATGAAAAGTGTGAGGAGAACGGTGAGTCCCGACACGTTCTCGAGAGGCGTTCGCGACTGCCGCATCAGCCGATCCGGCACGAGCGCGTGCGATCGCACGAGCGCGGCGATCAGCAGTATGCCCAACACGAGCGCGATGAGCGGCGGCGGAATGAGCCGCACGCGATCGCCGAGCCGCAGGCCGCCCAGGAGCGCGACGGTCAGGAAGAGGCACGGCACGATCAGCGCTTCGCGCAGCGGCCTCATTTTCTCGGCCTCAACACGCCGAGCGGGTTGAGATCCGACGCGTCGCGCGTAAGGCCGCGCAGGAGCTCCGCGCGGAGCTCGTCCGCCGAATGCAACCCTAGCAGCGCGTCGTCGACGACGAGCCGATTGTTCGGGGCGAGGGCAATGGCTTTATCCACTGCGGCGAGACCTTGCTTGTAGAGCGCGTCGTCGCTGTAAAGCCGTCCCCAGCCTTCGCGGTAGTACGAGTACGCGATGTAGAACTCGGTCCGCGCATCGCGCTGGGCGGGATCCGCGCGGGCGAACGCCGCGCGCGCCTCGATGAACTTGTCTTCACGGAAGAACGACAGGCCGTCGTCGAAGGCCTGCTGATCGATCCGGTACGCGCCGATGGTGGACGTCAGGCCGCCGGTCACCTGCGCGACGGTCTGGGGCTGGGCCGCGTAGAGCCAGACGATGAGCCCTGCGTAAAGGGCGGTGACCGTCAGGCCAATCGCGCGCACCGCGGAGGCGCTCATACTCGGGCTGGTTGCATGAAGTTTGCCGCCCTGCCGCGATATTACCCCGCCAACTCTTCGTCGCTCATTTCCGTCTATACCTGAATAGAACTCTACATAGGGTTGATGATCATGTCTCCACGGCTGAATCTGACCTACCCGACGGCGCTGGTCCTCCAGGCGCTCGCCAGAGCGTCGCATTACGGGTTCGACATCATGGACGCGACCGGCCTGCCGAGCGGCACGGTCTACCCGATCCTGCGCCGGCTGGACCGGGAGGGGCTCCTGACATCCACCTGGGAGAAAGCGGCCGCCGCGCAGCGCGAACAGCGGCCGCCGCGTCGCTACTACGAGATTACGCCGGCGGGTGAAGCGATGCTCGCCGATGCCGTTCAACGCTATCGCGCGCTGGACCAAGCGGTCGTGCCGCGGCGGCTGAAGCCGTCGCGAATCTGAGGCCATGAATCGCGATCCGATCGCGCTTCGCGCCTGCCTTGCGGTCGTTCGTGCGTGCGCCGTCGTGGTGCCGCGCGCGTCTCGCGCCGATTGGCGCGCCGAATGGGAGAACGAGGTGCGGTATCGCTGGGATCTGCTGGATCGCCGCGATCGCTTGGATTGGAGGACGCGTATGGACCTGTTTCGCCGCGCGCTCGGCGCCTTCCCCGACGCCGCCTGGCTTCGCCGCCAATTCACCGCGGACGCCGATGTCGTCCACGATCTGCGTCACGGCGTGCGCATGCTCGCAAAAGCGCCGTCGTTCACGATCGCCGCCGTCTTCATCCTGGCGCTCGGCATCGGCGGAACCGTGTCGATCGTCGCGCTGCTCGACACGTTGTTCCTGAAGCCATTGCCGTATCAGGACGCCGATCGCATCGTCACGCTCTGGCAACAAAAGGCGTCGCAGGCGACTGAACGGGAGGACGTCGCACCCGCGAACTTTCTCGATTGGCGGGAGCGCACGCGATCGTTCTCGTCCTTCGCCGCGATGGTTCCGTACTCACGGACTTACACCGGCGGCACCACGCCCGAGGTGCTCTTCGGCGCGCAGGTCACCGAAGACTTCTTCGATGCGATTGGCATGAAGCCGACCATCGGCCGCGGTTTTCTTTCCGACGAGCATCGCCCGGGCGGACGCCGTGCCGTCGTCATCACGTATGCGTTCTGGCAATCGCGCTACGGCGGCAATCCCGACGTGATCAACAAGGCGATCAGTCTGGACAACGAGCCCTGGACGATCGTCGGCGTGCTCCCCGCGACGTTCGCGCCGCAGTTCCTTCCGCGCCGCAGCGAGCTCTCGGTCTGGACCCCCAAGGTGGTCCAGGAGTATGAAAAGCGCATTCGCGCGAGCGCCTGGTGGAACGTCGTCGCGAGGCTGGCGCCGGGCGTGACGGTCCAGCAGGCGCAGAGTGAAATGGATCGTATTTCCGCCGAGCTGACGAAAGAGAATCCGCGCACCAACGCGACGACGACCGCGGTCGTCGTTCCATTCCGCGAGCACCTCACCGGGGGCGTGAGCCGTCCGCTGTTTCTGATGTTCGCCGCCGTCGTCCTCGTCCTCGGCATCGGCTGTGCCAACGTCGCGAGCCTGTTGTTGGCGCGTGGCATCGAGCGCAGCCGCGAGTTTGCGATCCGCTCCGCGCTGGGCGCGGGCCGGGTGAGGTTGATCCGTCAGCTCGTTGCGGAAAGTTTGCTGCTGGCGGCCGTCGCGGCAACGCTCGGGGTTGCCGTGGCGCACCTCGGCCTCCGCGCCATCGTCGCGATTGCGCCGGGCGGGGTTCTTCGCCTGCAGGCTGCAGCGATCGACGGCCGGGTGCTGTTGTTCGCGCTGGGGCTCACGACCGTTACGGCGATCTCGTTCGGTCTGATACCCGCTCTCCAGTTTTCGCGCGCTGGCCGCGACGGTCTTCGTGAGCGCCAGTCGGAAGGGCCGCGCGGAACGCTTCGCCGCGGCCTCGTGTCCGCCGAGGTGGCCATCGCCCTGGTGCTCCTCTCTGGCGCGGGTCTCTTGGTGAGAAGTTTCGAGCGCCTGCTGTCCGTCGATCCCGGTTTCAACGGGGCAAACGTCGTGACGGCGCAGGTGTTTGCCAACAATCGGCATCCTACAGCGGCGGACCTGCGCGGTTTCTTTGGCTCGACGATCGAACGAATGCAAGCGCTGCCCGGCGTCGACGCCGCAGGCGCGGTCTCGGCGATGCCGTTTGCAATGTCGAACATCAACATCCGCGGCGACTTCGAGATCGTCGGCCGGCCGCCTGCAGGAGACATCGAACGAACCAACGCTTACGTCACGATCGCGACGCCTGGTTATTTCCGCGCGATGTCGATTCCGCTGCGCGAAGGACGGCTGTTGGACGATCGTGACAGCGAAACCTCGCCGCGAGTCGCCGTGATCAGCGACGCGCTACGGCGCCGAGAGTGGCCAGACGAGAGTCCGATCGGACGCCGATTCAAGGTCGCGTGGCAGGGAAAACCGGTCGAGGCCGAGATCGTCGGCGTCGTGAGTCAAATTCGGCACGAGGCGCTCGATGTCGCGCCGCGCGCCGAAGTGTTCTTCCCGCTCGCCCAGATGCCGTTCGGATCGATGACGTATGTCGTGCGGGGAAGCGGCGAGTCCGCCGCGCTCATCGACGGCGTCAAGCGGCAAATCTGGAGCGTCGATGCGATGCAGCCGATCTACGACACCGCGATCGTCGACCGGCTCGTGCACGCGTCGCTCGTTCGCCAGCGGTTCAGCATGACGGTGATGTCGGCGTTCGCGCTCGTCGCGCTCATCCTGTGCGCGAGCGGCATCTACGGCATCATCAGCTTCACGACGACGCAGCGGACGAGGGAGATCGGCCTGCGCATGGCGCTCGGAGCGGATGCGCCCGCGATTCGCCGCATGGTGCTGCGAGAAGGCTCGGTCGTCATCGCGACGGGGCTCGCGTTTGGCTTGATTGGCGCGGCCGCGGGGTCGCGCTTCCTGCAGACGCTGCTGTTCGAGATCACGCCCGGCGATCCGATCACGTTCGCCGTGGTGTGCCTCGTCCTCGCGGCCGTGGGATTGGCGGCCTGCTTCGTGCCTGCGACGCGCGCGACCCGCGTCGATCCGCTTACGGCATTGCGGACGGACTGAGATCGAGCGCGACGATCTCTTTTCCGTTGCGCGCGTAGAGCGTCGATCCGCTGAGCGCCGGAACGGTCCACGACCGTCCGTCGAGGACGGCCGCTTTCGCGAGCACCGTCAGGCCCGTGCCCGTCGGCGTTGCGAGCGCGAGCGTGCCGTCTTCGTCGAGGATCAGCAGCTTGTCGCCGGCGGCGATGAGTGTCGATCGGGCGACGCTCCGATCGCGCCACACGATGTCGCCGGTCTTCACGTCGATGGCGGCGAACGGCGCGGCGCCGAAGTCGCCATTCGACGCGTAGAGGTTGTCGCCGATCCGGACGGCGTTCCCGAAGTGGATCCGGACCCGCCGGTTCGCCCACACCTCCTGAACGGACACCCTGCCGTTCGATCTCGCGAGCTTCAGCACGCGGCTTCCGCCGTTGTACGCCGAAGACACGAACAGCAGATTGTCCTTTCCCCATACGGGCGTCGCGACGTTGACGCCCTGATCCGCGGCATGGGGATGCGTCCACTCGAGCGCTCCCGTCCGCGGATTCAAGCCTGAGACTTCCCCATATGTGAAGACGACGACCTCGGGCTGCCCGTCGAGATCGATCAGCAGCGGCGACGAGTATGCGTTCTGAAAGTCCTGCGACTTCCAGGCGATTTCGCCGGTCGCACTCTTGATCGCGATCACGCCGCGTCCCGTTCCGCCTGCCGTGGTGATCACGAGATCCTCGAACGCGAGAGGACTCGACGCGTAGCCGCACGCGCGCACGGCTTGCGCGTCGCCGGCGTGAAGATCGACGCTCCACAGGCGCTGACCGGTCGCGCGATTGAAGCTGTTCATCAGCCCGCCCGCGCTGACCGTCACGACGCGCGAGCTCGCCAACAACGGAGCGGCACGTGGAACGGGTCCCAGGCGCTCGGAGCATGTTTCGACGAACGGCGCCTCGTAGCGCGTCTGCCAGAGGACGTCGCCCGTTGCCGCGTCGAGCGCGATGGCGACGTCGTTGGTGCCGTCGCGATAGAGCGTGTACACCGCTCGACCGTCGGTGACGATCGAGGAGAAGCCGTCGCCGATCGCCTTTCGCCAACGCTTGCGTGGACCGCCGGCCGGCCAGGTCGTCGCGAGCGGACGCGCGTCGACGACGAAGTTGCGCGCGGGGCCGCCCCATTGCGGCCACGACGTCGTGTCCGTCGCCGCTTCGGATCCCGTGAGCAGCGCCGCGCTCACGAGGAGCGAGAGACGCAGCGTCGTCATTTCCCGGGCTCGGATGCCTTCGGCGCGAACATCGAAGGATCGACCGGCGTGTTGATCGCGATCGAGTCGACCGTCCAGGACGAGATCGGATCCGGCTGGCCGTCGAACAGCGCGCGAACCGTGCGCGGCAGCGTCAGGCCATCGGCCGTCTTGTAGTCGGAGTAAAGGAGGGTATAGGTGCCGTAGATGCCTTCGCCGTTGCGATCGTTGAAGCGAATGCTGTGAATCCTGCGCTGGGCGTCGAGGTTCACGGTGATGTCGAATCGAGCCGTGGCCACGCGTACTTGTTCGACGTCCGCGCCTTCGATTCGCGCCGGGCCAACTGACGCGGCCTTGAGCCCTGTACTCTTCCGCGCTTTCAACAGCGCAAACGGATGGCGGCCGAAGTCTTGTTCGAGGCTATCGCGTCCCGCCGCGGGCATCGGATACGCCTGCCCGCCGCCGGTGACGAACCACATGCCGTCGGGTGCGAGAACCGTCGCCGACGACATTGTCTTGCCGGTCATCGACATCGCCCGTTCTTGACGGACGCGCCCAGGAAAGCTCCACGTTGTTTTCGTCGTGACGTTGACCTCGCCAATCGCGCGCTTCTGGACCTGCGAGAACGTCTCGATGTACGTCGTGACCGCGTCGATCGCCTTCGGATCGCCGACGGCGCGCGCCGCGTCCTCGATCAGTTGCTGGCCCTTCGTCAGCAGCGCACGCGACGCGGTGAGCGGAACGCGCGCGGAGGGCAGATACTTCTCCGGATTCGCCGCGAAGCGTTTGTGGCATTCGTCGCTGCCGAAGACGTAGATCTTTCCCTTGTACACGAGGTAGTCGGCCGGATTCGCGCCGGTGGTCTTTCCCATGCGCGCGCACAACCCGCCGAGCTGAATCTCGTACTTCGCGGGCTCGCGTTGAAACGCCGCTTTCGTCTCGGCCGTCGAGAAGAGGTACGTGAACGGTCCGTGGGCGAGGCTGAACGCGGATTTCCCTTCGACCTCCTTGCCCTGGACGAGCATCACCGGATCGAGGCCGTCCAACGCGTCCGGCGGAGCGCCGCCGGGCGTCTGCGCAGCGATCGCGGCCGGAGCCAGAACGAGGATCATCATGCGGAAGAAGGACTTCATGGCGAGCGCCTCCGGCGTCTTGTAGACGAACGACAAGAGCATAGAAGCCGCTCTTGTAGATTGTCAAGAGAAAGCCAGGGTGGGTCGGATCGCGGGACGAAGGTGGGTTAGTTGGATCGAACGGGACGGCCGTTCACCGACTCGTACTCGTAGCTCACGTCCATGTGCGCCTGCCCGGCGAACTTCAGCTTCGCAATCGTGGCAGTCGCGACCGGTACGCGGACGCCGTCGAAGTGCGCGAACTCCCGCACGATGTTCACGCTGCTCGTCCAGAACGACGGGTTCTTCGCGAGCGTGCCTTCCACGCGCAGCAACTGCGTGCCGGCGGAGTTCAGCACCATTCTGCCGTCGACGAGCAGGATGTCCTTGCGTCGCGGCTTCAAGAGGACGTAGCGGAAGGTGTCATCCTGCGGTTCCGACTCCTCGAACAGGTAGTTCGCGCCGCAGATCTCCGCGCGTCCCGCCTCTCCCTTGACGACGAGCTCTTGCTCGCGCGCGAGCAGCGTCTTCAGTACCTTGTCCCTGATGTAGTCGGATCCGCGCTCGCTCGTGATCTCGTAGGTGAACGTCGTACCGTTCAGCTCGGTCCACGCCTCGATCCAGGCTTCCTGATTGAAACGCGCGTTCTTCGCGTGCATCTTTCGGAACGCCCGGTACTGCTTGAGCGGCGCTTCCTGCAGAGCGGGAAGCGGCTCCTGCCGCGCAGCTGTATCAGTTGCAGCGCACAGTGCAGCGCTTGCAAGCACGAGTGTCAATATTGCCAGGCTGGATTGAGCGCCCCGATGGTGGTGCGTGGCCGTTGGGTAGGCAGGGTGTGTAACCATCGTCCGCTCTGCCCGCTCGTATCGCAAGAAATGTGCTCGGTCCCAGCTCTGCCGCCAACCCTCACGTTTCTTCGTGTGCCGGCTGTGTGCGCCTCTGCCGTCGGACGACGATGATCGCCACGGCAATTACAGCCGTGAACTCGACGACGGTCACCCACATGGGCACCACCCAGCGCGCGCCATGCCGGGACTGGTACCACACCTCGTACACGAGGATGATGCTCATCGTCCAGGCGCTGAGCGGCAGCGTCGAGACCGAGAACAGGAACGGCGTGAGATAGAGGATGTACCAGGGGTAGATCACCGGCGCGAACAGGATGGCCACTGCCATCGGCCACGCCCATGCGGCAGGATCGGCTGCGGAGAGCCGCACCCTCGTCCAAATCGCCACGGACAACCCAAGCGCCAACGCAACCGCCGCGGCAATGCGCGGCGACGTCAATCCTCGTAGGGTGACGAAGGCTGGTGCATTAAAGCGGATGTGATCCACGACATTCGGGACCGCGCCGAGCTGAGGCGTGCCGTCGGTGGAGAAGGGCAGGTAGAGAAGTACGAGGAAGAGACCGCCGAAGAACGCGTCGCGCTTGGTGATTCGTCCCACGAAGATCGGCGCGAGGACGATCGGCACGAGTTTGCTGGCCACGGCGAGGACGTATGCGATCGCCGCGAGCGCGGTGCGCCGCCGCGTGAGCCAGAACGCCGCTGCCGCGATCCACAGCACGCCAAGCGAGTCGACGTGTCCGCTGTGCGCGATCTCCAGCACGACGAGCGGATTCCACGCGTATGTCAGCGTGAGCCATTCCGATCGTCCGGTTGCTATGAGCCACCGCCACAGCACGAGCATCGTCAGGAGATCGCAGACGAGGAACGCGAGCTTCATCGCCAGCCGCGAATCGCTCAGCGACACGACGAGCCGGAAGAACAGCTGCGCGGCGGGAGGATACGGTGTCCGGGCGTTCTTGCTCGGCATCTCCGCCGATCGATCCCAATGCGTATGCGCGAGGGCGGGATCGGAGGGGAGCACTTTGTAAGGGTTGTACCCGAGCCGCTGCACGCGGCCATCCCAGATATAGCGCACCAGATCGCTGTCGTAATTGACGGGCGCGACCGCGGGCGGGATGCGGAACGCAACCGCCAACGCGAACGCGGCGTAGAGCAGGCGCCGGGGTGCGCGCGGCTCGTGCCAGATGCGCGCGATCATCATGATGTACGCGGCGATCAGTACCGCGGACACCGCGAAGAAGAGCCGCGAGCCGAGCAGCGTCTGCGTGATGACGAGGACGAGAATCGCGGCGAGGTAGGCGGCGCCGCACGCCGTCAGGACGCGCGGGATCGGGACGGAAGCAAGACGCATGGAGGCGCCCCGATCATAACCGCCTTCGCTGAAGCTCCGGCGCCGCCCGCCTTCGCTAAGGCTCCGGCGTGGCCCGCCGCCGCTAAAGCTCCGGCGTGGCAAGGGCGCGGATGCACGAGATCGAACAACACGCGGCCGCCGACAGCGCTCTCGCCGCCGCCTCGATGCGAGGGCGCTCGGCAGGGTAGGTGAGAAGCCACTGCGCGTGGTCATCGCGAGGCCGTGACGATGTGCGGACGATTCCAACTCCGCGGCTGACGAACGCGTTTTCGATCTCGCGCTCGCCCGTCAAGTTCGCGCCGGCGAGCCTCACGAGCCAGGAAGTCTCCGGCAGCTCGAACCATCCCCGCCTACGCACGGTCGCGGGCGTCGTTCGGCCTTCGGCTGCCTGGCGCACATCGTCAAGGATCGTGATTGCCGTGGATTCAGGTCCGGCTCCAGGACCGGTGAGCCCGATTGTCTGCCGCCTGCAATCGCGCAGGAGAATGCCATTCGCTGAGCCGTGAACGGCCGCCAGCGGATGCGTGGATGGCACGAACGCGGGTCCGGCGAACGCGCTCAGCGCTCCGCTCGACCAATCGGCGTGCACGATGGGCTTGATCGTTCCGCCGAGCGCCGCGGCGTGAACGCAATCGGCGCTCGTGAGCGCGGTGATGCCGATCGTCTCGACGTCGGCGATCTGAATCGATCGTGCCGCGAACTGCCGCAGCAACACGATCAGCTTTTCGGCCGCGTCGACGCCGCGGACGTCGCTCGATGGATCCGGCTCCGCGTAGCCGAGGCGCTGCGCTTCGCAGAGCGCCGCACGATAATCGCCGGCGCCGGCGGCCAGCCTCGACAGGATGTAGTTCGTCGTGCCGTTGACGATGCCGGTGAGCGAGGTGATGCGCGCGGCGAGCGGCCGGCGCGCGAAGGTCTCGAGAAACGGCACACCGGCAATCACGCTGGCTTCGTAACAGAGCGGCACGCCCGCGGCGTCCGCCGCGTCGATGATCTCGTCGCCATGATGGGCGAGGAGCGACTTGTTCGCGGTCACGACCGGGATGCCGCGATTTATGGCGCGCAGCACGATCGTCCGCGCGGGCTCGAGGCCTCCGAGGACCTCGACGATGACGTCCGGCCGCGAGTCGAGGATCGCGTCCGCGCGCGTCGTCAATGGCACATCGTCGACGCGTCGCCGCGAGCGGGGATCGCGCACGAGCGCGGCCTCGATCCGAATCGACGTTTCGTTTGCGAGCCGGGCGACAGCCGATCCGACTCGTCCGAGGCCGAGCAGGCCGACGCGGAGGTCCGTTGCCCGCGATCGGCGGGCTTCGACCGGCGCTCCCACCGGCAGGTGTTCAACGAGCGGCATGACACACACTCCTTCGACGCACGCGATGGGAGCAGGAACTTCGTAAGACCGGAGCGGTCCGCCGAGGCCTTTATCTCTCCCGGTGATCGGGCAGGAAGTAGCACCACGAACCGTCCGCGTCGAGGCGCGTCGGCCCAGGTTGCTGTGGCGTCGTCGGGCCTGTTCCCTCAGCCACTCTGGATAAACGTCCGCCGTATCAGGCGAACAGGGCAGAGCGTAAACAATCCCGCGGTCGATGTCAAGATGTGTGTATGTGGATTTATGGATGTGGCTAGAGGGCGATGGGCTCGCGTCACAGCGCCAGTTTCAGCGCGAGCGCGACGAGCGCGACGCCCGCAATCAAGTCGAGCGTTTGGCGCGGACGGCCGGCCGACAGGGCGCGGGCCAACGTCCCACCGGCAGCGGCCCATACGACGTGCCACGTGAACGCGAGCGCGACATGGATCGCCGTGAGCATCAGGGCGGTTCGCGCGACTGGCGCGTCGCGCGGAATGAACTGCGGCAGAATCACGAAGTAGAACGTCGCGAGCGCCGGATTGGTCGCGTTCGTGACGAACCCATCTCGCAGATTTCTGACGAGCGTGCTTGCGCCCCCGCTCGACTCGAGCTGACGATTGCGGGCTGCCGCCGGCTTGAACGCGTGGCGCACGGATTGGATGCCGAGCCACAGAAGATACGCGATGCCGCACACGCGCATCGCGTTCCATGCTGTCGGCCACTGACGCACGATCATCGAGAAACCGAAGGCGCAGAGAACGCCGAAGCAGGTCGATCCTGCGTTGGCTCCGATCGCCGTCTCGACACCCGCGCGCGTGCCGCCGCGGACGCTGTTCCGCAGAACGACGGCGGTCGAGGCCCCAGGGATCAACACCAGCGGCACGGCGACGCCCAAGAACGCCCAGACCTGGATCACGCCTCGTTCATTTCCTGGCGCTCTTCCACGTGTCGTAGCGCATTCGCAGCGTCTTGACGGGATTGGCGTCTTCCGCAGCCGTGATGTCGGAATCGGTGACGCTGATGTACATCGCGTAGGTGCCGTCGTTGAACGAGTCGCCGTTCCGATCGCCCTTGTCCGCCCTGAGGATGTACGCGACGTGCGCGGTCTTCGTCGTGCAGGGTGCCTTGAGCTGCGGCCCCTTTTCACAACTGCATCGATTGTCGCCGCCCTTCGCGTCCGCCGCTTCCATTGCGGCCATCACGCGATCGGTCAGGTCGCCGCGCGCGGAGACGAGGGCGTTGACCGCGTCGGTCACGACCGCTTCGTTCGTCAGGATGTTGCCCTGAATCGAGTAGTAGATCTCGGTCCCGGGCACTTGGCCGTGACGGTCCAACGACACGGGCTGATTCCGGGTTCCGGAAAAGCCGGCCATTCGCCCCTGCATGTCGACGATGCCGAACTGCCGCCGCTCGATTGCGGGATCCTGTTTCAGAAGCTCGAGGATTTGATCCGGCGCGGTGCCTTTCTGCAGCTCGGCGAAGATCAACCGCTGATTCGCCCGCGTCGCGTCGACGCCAGCCTGCGCGGCCGCGACGCCGATGCCCGGAACGACGATCGCCTGAATGTCGCGCAGATCCTTCGCCGGAAACTTCTCGAGGCTCGCCTGCTGCACACACGTCGCAGACGCGATGACGACAACGCCGCGGTCCCTGTCGACGGCGATGACGGACCACGTCGCGTACGCGGCGGTGTGTGCGGTGAGGATGAAGACCGTCGTGAGCAAAGCGACTCGCGTCATGGCCCGGCATTATAGATGTTGCAGCGCCGACGGAGGGATTCAGGTATCCTCCGGGCGTGCAGTCCCTCGCTTTCAGAAGACTTGCGCTGGCCGCGAGCCTCGTCATCACGCTCCTGATTGTCCGGCACGTGACGGCGCCCGCGATGGCGACCTCGCAGACGGCCGCTGGCGCGCGCTGGCTCAAGGGCAACACGCATACGCATACGACGGAGAGCGACGGCGACTCGCCGCCCGATGACGTCGCGCGGTGGTATCGCGATCACGGCTATGACTTTCTCGTGCTCAGCGATCACAACAAGCTGACGGCCGTCGACGCGCTGAACGCGCTGCATGGCGCCGACGGCAAATTCCTCCTGATCAGGGGCGAGGAGGTCACCGACCGGTTCGAAGGGAAGCACGTTCACGTCAACGGGCTCGACATTCCCGAGAAAATCGATCCGCAAAAGGGCAGCTCGCTCATCGAGGTGCTGCAGCGCAACGTGGACGCCGTCCGCCGCGTGGGCGGCGTGCCGCACATCAACCATCCGAACTTTCAGTGGTCGCTGACGGCCGACGATCTCCTGCGCACGCAGAACTACCGGCTCCTCGAGATCTTCAACGGCCACCCGCAGGTGAACAATCTCGGGGGCGGCGGCGTTCCCGGACTCGAGGAGATGTGGGACGTGCTCCTGACGAGCGGCACGCTCGTGTACGGCATCGCCGTGGACGATGCGCATACGTTCAAGCAGCCGGGCAATCCGGCTGTCGCGGGACCAGGGCGCGGGTGGGTGATGGTCCGCGCGAATCGTTTCGACGCGCGCGCGATCGTCGGCGCGCTGGACGCGGGCGATTTCTACGCGTCGACCGGTGTGGAGCTTGCGGACTACGTCGTCACGCCAAAATCGATGACCGTGACCGTGAAGAAGGATACGTGGTCGAAGTACCGGGTTCAGTTCATCGGCAAGGAAGGCCGCGTGCTGCACGAAGCGCTCGACAGCCCTGCCGAATACGCGTTCAAAGGCAACGAAAGCTACGTGCGGGCGAAAGTGCTCGAGAGCAACGGGCGCGTCGCGTGGTGCCAGCCCGTGAGGGTTCCCGTCAATTGAACAGGGATAGGCTCCGCCGCGTCAGCCGCCCGCCTGCCACGTCTTGATGCTGTCGAGCGGGTAGATCAGCATGATGACGTTCAGCGTCAGGTTGTCGCGGATGAAGAACAGCACGAGGAGCTCCAAGCCGATCGTCGCGGCAACGGTCGCGCGGACCGGCAGCCTCGACGCCGCGAAGAACCCCGCGACCATCGCGAGCACGTCGCACACCGAGTTCAGGACGCTGTCGCCGTAGTAGTCGAGTGAGATCGTCACCTCGCGATAGCGATTGATCACGAGATCCGTGTTCTCGAAGATCTCCCATCCCGATTCGATCGCCATCGCGAGCAGCAATCGCAAGCCGAGCGGCCATCGCCGTCCGATCAACCAGAGGAGTCCGTAGAACGCAAAACCGTGGATCACGTGCGACGGCGTGTACCAATCCGAAATGTGCTGCGAGTTCTCCGAGCTGAACACGACGCCGTGCCACAGCTTGACGTAGCCGCACTTGCAGATCGGGACCTGGCCCATCAGCGAGAGCGTGAGGGCGGTGGCGGCGAGGAGCGCGGCCGCTAGGAGGAGCCACCGCGCCGTGATGCGGTTGCCCGGGCGCTGTGCGTCGCTAGGAATTTGAGTTTGCCTCGCGCAGCGACGGCCGCGGCACGCACATCGCCGTGCTGGGCTGCGCGAGGCGCGGCAATCGCGCGCGCTCGAGCACGCGGCGCAGCTCGGCGATCAAATGATCCGGCTGGCAGGGTTTCATCAGGATCGCCGTCATGCCTGCGCGATCCGCGCGCTCGTGCACATCGGACGCCCAATACGCCGTCATCGCAACGACCGGAATGGCGCGCGTGCGCGCTTGCACGCGCAAATCGGCCGCGAGCGAGAAGCCGTCGCGTCCAGGCAGCGCGATGTCGGTGACGACGACGTCGGGTACGAGCTCGAGCGACCGCGAGTATGCATCTTCGGCGGTGCCGCACTGCGCGACGCGGAATCCACCTGTCTCCAGGAATTCGGCGTATCCTTCTCGAGCTTGCGGATCGTCCTCGACCAGCAAAACCAGCGGCTCTCTGTGCACGGTCGCCCCCCGGTGAACGGACGCGTACCGGCAGGGAGTTGTGGGGAACTTCGATCCTACCGTGTGCGGTTCCCGACCGTCAAACCCGCCCGCGTCGCCGGGCGGGATAATAGTTCAGCTGGGACGACAAAAGCCGCGGTTCCCTGGGACTTTTTTTAGATTTCGTGCAGCGCTGCGCCACGGCGCGACGCAGCGTGCCACAACGGCGCACGCAGAATCGTGCAGTTCCTGCTACGCCGTTTTTGTTGAGCTCTCGTTCTTGCTGCGGTACGCCGCGACGAGAAAGGCCGCGTCGGTCTTGGCCGGTTCGACACAGCCGTTGAACGTCGCGCCGTCTTCGAGCGCGAGCCGCGGCGCGCGGACGTCCGCTTTCACGGCTGCGGTCTGCTGCACGCGCACCACGTCGCGAGCGATCAGTCGGCCGAACGATCGTCCGCGGATCGTGATGCTGCGCGCGGTCACGGCGCCTTCGACGCGGGCCCCGGCTTCGACGGTCACGTCATGATCCTGCGCATGCACGTCGCCATGCACCGTCCCGGCGATCGTCACCGGCTCCTGCGCCTCAATCCTGCCGGTGATCGTGATCCCTTTGCCGATGGTGGTGTTCATGGCCGGCAACATTGTACGCGGAATAGGGAGAGGGGGACAGTCGACTCAGACTTGACTCAGACTCAACTCAGTCTCGACCCAGACTCGACCCAGACTCGGGTCTGACCTGAGATCCCGAGTCTGGGCAGGTCGAAGTCGAGTCTGAGTTGAGTCTGAGTCAAGTCTGAGTCAAGTCTGAGTCGAGTCCCCGCATTTGGTAGAATCCCCAAACATTTCAAGGAGCACTGAGCGATGACGGGCTTCCGTGCGGCGTTCGTCGGTGCGGCATTCGTCGGGCTCTCGCTGATGGGCGGCGCCATCTCGCTGCCCGCGCAGCAGATGGTGACCGAAACCCGCGACCCCGCGCAGGCGCAGGACGAGGACTTTGCCAAAGCGGTCAAGGAGTGGACGACGCAGCCGTATTTCATCAGTCCGCTCGTCGATCACCTCCCGAAAGTGCAGGGCATTCCGTCGCCCAACGACGTGCTCGGTTATCACATCGGCGCGCCCGGAAAGCTCACCTACTACGCCGACGCGCTCAAGTACTACCGCGCCCTCGCGGCCGCCACGCCGCGCGTCAAGGTCGAGACGATCGGCAAGTCCGACGAAGACCGCGAGCTCGTCGTCGTATGGGTCTCCTCTGACGAGAACATCAAAGATCTCCAGCGCAATCGCGACAACCTCGCGAAGATCGCCGATCCGCGCGGTCTGTCGGACGACGAGATCCGCCGCCTCGTCGCGACGACACGGCCGCACTATCACTTCATGGGCGGCTTGCACAGCGGGGAAACGGGTCCGTCGGAGATGCTGATGGAGCTCGTGTATCGCCTCGCGACCGAGACGTCGCCACTCATCAAGCAGATTCGCGAGAACGTAATCGTCTCCGTCACGCCGCAGGCGGATCCCGATGGCCGCGATCGAAACGTCGATTGGTTCTATCGGACGCAGGAACAACAAGCGGGCGGCGGCCGCGGCGGCGGCGCGCTCCCGTACTGGGGCAAGTACGTGTACCACGACAACAATCGCGACATCAATCTCTCGCAGAAATCGATGCGCGCGATCGTCGACTGGTACTTCACCGCGTATCCGCCGATCGTGCACGACCTGCACGAGTCGCTGACGCTGCTCTACACCTACAGCGGCGCCGCGCCGCAGAATCCGAATCTCGATCCAATTCTCTTCACCGAGCTGCCGTTCTTCTCGAACTTCGAGCTGTCGCAGATGACGAAGTGGGGCATGCCCGGCGTCTACACGCACGCGTTCATGGACGGATGGTCGCCCGGCTATCTCGGATCCGTCGCATACAACCACAACGGCATGATGCGCATGTACGAAACGCAGTCGGGCCGCGAGGGTGGACCGGGCGGCGGTGGCGGCGGCGGAAACGCGCCCGCTGCGAGTGAAGCGGCCGGCGCCGCTCCAGCGGGCGCGGCCGCAGGACGAGGCGCGGGACGCGGACAGGGCGGGCGCGGACGCGGCGCGGGACGCGGCGGCGACACGCCGCCATCGGGGACCGCGACAACCGAGACAGCGCAGACCGCAACCGCCGACGCGGGCCGCGCGGGCGGCGGGGGAGGACGAGGCGGGACGACGGCGCCGACCGGACGCGGCGGTACGCAGCAGCGCGAGTGGTACCGCGGGCTGCCCGTGCCGCCGGGCGCGGCCAACAACTTCTCGCGCCGCAACAACACGAACTACATGCAGACGGGCGTCCTGAGCGCGCTGCAGCTCACCGCCACGTTCCCGAATCTCGTGCTCGACAATTTCTATCGCAAGACGAAGAACTCGATCGAGGCGGGAAAGACGCAGGCGCCGCATGGATACGTGATTCCGGTCCAGCGCGACATGACGCGCGTCGCCGAGCTCGTCAACCTGCTTCGCGTTCAGCGGATCGAAGTAGGGCAGGCGGCGTCCGAGATCAAAGTCAAGGAAGGCGTTTTTCCAGCCGGGTCGTACGTCGTCAAGCGCGATCAGCCGTACGGACGGCTCGCCAAGAACCTGCTCGAGCGGCAGACGTTCCCGGATCCCAACCTCCGCACCTACGACGACAGCGGGTGGACGATGGGGCTCGCGATGCTGACCGACGTGAAAGAGATCGGCGATCCGGCGATCTTGACCGTCAAGACGACGAACGTCACACAGGCCAGCGCGAAGGGACGGATCAGCGGATCCGGATCGGCCGGCCTTGCCGTCGCCCACTTCGGCTCGACCAATATGGCGGCGTTCCGATTCAAGTTGCGCAGCGTGCCGATGAAGATCGCGTCGAAGAGCTTCACGGCCGAGCGCATCGAGTTTCCGGCAGGCTCGTTCGTCATCTCCGCGCCGGCGGATCTCGCCGCCGTCCGCGCGGCCGTAGAGCAATTCGGTCTCACCGCCGCGGCGCTTTCGTCGCTGCCGTCGGTGACGATGCACGACGCCGACGTGCCGCGAATCGCGATGTACTCCTCGTGGAGCGGCACGCAGGAAATCGGATGGGTCCGCTACACGTTCGACAAGTTCGGCATTCCCTACGATCTCATCTACAAGGAGCGCGTGAAGAAAGGGAACCTGCGCGCCGACTACGACGTGATCCTGATGCCCACACAGCAGGCGAACCGGCAGGCCGTGTTCCAGGCGCCCGCCGCGCGCGCCGTCCCATACGTGAAGACCGAGAAGTACAAGTTCCTGGGGATGTACGGCGAGAGCCCCGACATTACCGGTGGCATGGGCGGTGAAGGCGTCGACGCCTTCGCGAAGTTCCTCGATGCGGGCGGAACGCTGATCGCGATGGGGAACGCCGTCCGGTTCCCGACGGAGCTTGGATTCGCGCGAACGGTCGACGCGTCGGGATCGACCTCGGAACAGTTCTACGCGCCGCGGCCGATCGTCAACGCCGAGATCCTGAAGCTGGATCATCCCGTCTTTTACGGCTACACGGACAAGATGATGCCGGTGAAATATCTCGGTGGGCCGTTGATGTCGGTCGGCGCGCCCGATCAGAGCAGCGTCCTCGCGCGCTACGTCGGTGGAGACGACGCGGTGCTCAGCGGGTTGATGAAGGGAGCGGACGAGATTCGGCAGCGGCCGTTTGCCGTCGACGTGGCGGGCGGCTTCACGGGCAAAGGGCGCGTCGTGCTCTTCGCGAACAATCCGATCTATCGCTGGCAGAATCACGGCGAGTTCAACATGGTGTTCAACGCCGTGCTGAACTGGAACGATCTCGCGGCCGCGACGGCCGCGCCGCCGAAGACCGCGTCCACGCCGGCCGGAGGGCAGCGCTAGGAAACGCGCCATGCGCGCGATGCTCGAGATCGCTTGCGCGCTCGTCTTGTTCGGCTCGCAGGCGCAGTTCCCTGCGACGCCTCCGGATCCGCCGCGCGATCCACGTCAGCTCGCTGATCCAGGGCGGGGACACTCAACGTTGAGTGTCCCGATTGGGTGTCCCCGTTTTCATGAGTGTTACATAGACCACGAAGCTGGCGCCAAAGCCGACGAACCACGCGTACGCGTACAGCGGCGCGAGCAGCGGGATCACGAGCCCACCCCACGCGAGCGCGCACCCGATCAGCGTCGCCACCACCGCGTGGATGTTCCACCCGTTGGCATAGCGATACCGGCCGTTCGGGAGGTACAGATCCTCGAGGTGCACTTCGGTGCGCCTGACGATCCAGTAGTCCGCAATCAACACGCCCGCGATTGAGCCCAGCCCACCCGAATAGCCGAGGAGCCACGTGAAGATGTATCCCGACGGATCGGCGAGCAGCTTCCATGGCTGCATGAGGATCGCGAGCAGCCCCGTGATCAACCCGCCGGTCTTGAAGTCGATCGCGCGTGGAAACGCGTTCGCGAAGTCGTTCGCGGGCGAGACCACGTTCGCGGCGATGTTGACCGCGAGCGTCGCGACGACGGCGGTGAACATCGAGATCGCGACGACGAGCGGCGTGTCGAATCGCGCGACGAGCTTCACGGGATCCCAGATCGCTTCGCCATAGATCACGACCGTCGCGCTCGTGATGAGCACGCCCATCGCCGCGAACACGGCCATCGTCGTCGGCAGCGCCACGGCCTGCCCGACGATCTGCTCGCGCTGGCTGCGCCCGAAGCGCGTGAAGTCGGGCATGTTGAGCGACAGCGTCGCCCAGTAGCCGATCATCGCGGTGAGCGACGGGATGAAGATCGGCAGGAACTCGCCGAGCGTGGTGAGCGATCCTTCGTGCGCCAGCAGCGGACCCAGGCCGTTCGCGCGGCGTACCGCCCATACGAGAAGGACGCCGGCCATCACCAGCACGAACGGCGCGGCCCAGTTCTCGACGGCGCGGAGCAGGTTCATCCCTCGATAGATCACGAAGACGTTGAGGCCCCAGAACAGCAGAAACGAGAGCCATTCCGTCGTCGTGTGTCCGCCGAATCCGGTTCCGAGCAACTGCGGCCAGCCTGGAATCAGGCTCGAGAAGAACGTGTGGAGCGCTTCGCCGCCGATCCATGCCTGGATGCCGAACCAGCCGCACGCGACGAGCGCGCGCATCAAGGCGGGAAGATTCGATCCGACGGTTCCATACGCGACGCGCGCGAAGACCGGGAACGGAATGCCGTACTTCGTACCCGGATGCGAGTTGAGCAGGATCGGGATCAGCACGATCGTGTTGCCGAGGAGGATCGTGACGAGCGCCTGCCACCAGTTCATGCCGCTCGCCATCAACCCCGACGCGAGCATGTAGGTCGGGATGCAATGCGCCATGCTGATCCACAGCGCGGCGTAGTTGTACGTCGACCACGTGCGGTCGGCGAGCGCGACCGGCGCGAGATCGGGGTTGTAGAGCGGACTGGCCTGGATGCGCGCGGTATCGCGCAGCTCCACGCGGCCGTCCGCATGGGCGACCTGGGTCATCGCGCCATAGAGTACTCGATTACTCCATGTCGATCCGCGCGATCACTTCGGCATGTACTTCCAGTTGCGGCTCTTGCCTTCCTTGATCCATTCGACCGACGTGAGCAGCCGCTTCTGTCGCGTGGCGTCCGTCTTCGCTTCGGTCACCCACTCGACGTACTCGCGCTTGGCGCTCGGGCTGAACGCGTCGAAGTGCTTCTTCGCCGCCGCGCTCTTCTTCAACGCCGCGGCGAAATCCTTCGGCACGACGACGGGCTTCTTCGGCGCCGTCGGCGTCCTCGGGACCTTCACGCCGTTGTCGTTCAGCACGGTGGCCTTCTTGATGTACCCGGTGAGCGTTCTGTCCGACGGCAGATCCGCGAGCGACGCGATCCGTCCGAAGTTCCCCATCGCGTCCTCCGCCGCCGCGTCGTCCACGAGGAGGCTGTACTTCCAGAATCCGAAGGTGCAGTGCTGCTTGAACGCGGCCATGCCGCACATCGGTCCTTTGTATTCGAAGGCCGGCACGCCCCACTTGATGTTCTCCTCCACGTTGGGGCAGGCGGCGTGCACGAGCGCCCGCAAGTGGGTGAGGATCGGCTTGGCGAAGTCCGCGGACTTCGCAATGTACGCGTCGACGCGCTTGTCTCTTTTGCCCATGATCGTTGCTCCTCCGAACCTGATGCATTGTGATCGAGCGGCGCGGCGCCGGCTTCTCGGAAATTGCGATCGGATGGCTGTTTCGGTTCGGAACACCGTTTTTGACAGCGGGGAGCGCCGGGTGTAGGGTCAAGTCGATCGCCAAAGACGCTCAACGGCGTCGCGGGGGAACCACCGGCGCGATATCCGCGCCACGGGGCGTATCCGGACCACGGTCCGGTAGAGGACTCCAACCTCGAGCCCGTCAGCTAACCTCGCCGGCGAATTGGAGCCTGCCGTGTTTCAGCCGTTCCACGTCTCATTCGTGCCCGAGCGTCGAAGCCTGGGTGCCGCGACCACGATCGTCCTGCTCCTCACGTTCGCTTTGGGATTGATGTGGCTCATTGGATCGCGCAATCCGTTCACGCCGGCCGGCTACGTCGGCTATCTGACGAAGGGCGCGCTCGTCGGCAAATCGCGGTTCTATGGCGTGCAAAAGGGCCCGACGTCGCCCGGACGCACGTGGCTGCTCGAGATCACCAACATCAGCGTCACGCCGTACACCTACACCGAGAACTTCACGGGCGAGGAGGCCGTTCTCAGCCGCGACAATTTGAAGATCGCGTTCCGCGTCCACACCGTCTGGCGCATCGACGAGAACCAGATTCCGCTCTTCATGGAGCGCTTCAGCACCACTGTCACGCGGCAGGCTCACGAGAAGGATCCCGACTCGATCGTTCAAGTCGCATACAGCAATTTCGTTCGCGAGCCGCTCAAGACGTTCGCGCGCGATGAAGTGCAGCGGCGAAACGGGCTCGAGGTGAAGGATGCGTTGATCCCGATCGGCGAAGCAGTCCTCGCGCGGATTCGCCAGTACGCCGAAGGCTCGCCCTTCTCGATCGCGAGCGTTGTCGTCGGCAACGTGCAGTACCCCGAGGAAGTCGCGAATGCGGTGTCGCGCAAGCTCGCGGCGACGCAGGAGCTGCAGCGGAAGGACACCGAGATCGAGATCGAGCGCAAGGAGCGCACGAAGCGGGAAGTGCAGGCGCAGGGCATCGCGAACGCGATGCAGATTATCCGCGGGCAACTGAGCGCGATGTACATCCAGCACGAAGCGATCGAAGCGCAGAAGCAGATGGTGAACTCGCCGAATCACACCGTGGTGTACATCCCGGTCGGCCCGATGGGCGTGCCGCTGACGGGCATCGTCAATCCTGCGCCGCCGTCGAAGTGACGACGCGCGACAGCGGACGGCGCGTCACGCGCCAGACCAGGGCACAGGCGATCGCGAGGAGCAGGGAAGACAAGAGGAACGGTGCGCCCGGTAAGTGAAGGTCCGAGCGCGTGCCGATGAAGGTCGCGAAGGTGAACGTGTAGATGAAGGGGCCGATGAGGCCGCTCAGGCCTCTCAGCCCCATGATCGCGCCCTGCAGTTGTCCTTGCTCCGAGACCGAGACGCGCTTGCTCATCATGCCTTGCGCCGACGGTCCGTACAAACCCCACAGCGCCATGATCGGCACGCCCGCGACGAACAGCTTTCCCGTCGGCGCGAGGCCGTACGTCGAGAACGCGACGCTGCCGCACGCGAGTCCGAGGAGCGCCGCTCGGCGTTCGCCGAGGCGCGCGACGATTGGTCCGACGAGCCCGCCGGACACGATCGCCGTGCAGACGCCGACGAGCGCGAGCGTCAGGCCGACCGTCGCCGTGTCCCACTCGTACCGGTAGGTCGTGTACAGAACGAACGTGCTTGGCAGCACTTCGTGCGCGAGGTAATAGATGAACGTCACCGCGGCGAGGCCGAAGAGCTCGTGGTGCGAGCGCAGCAGCCGCAGCGACCCCAACGGGTTCGCACGCGCCCACGAAAAACGCGCGCGGCGGTCGAGCGTCAGCGATTCCGGCAGCACGAAAACCCCGTAGGCGGCATTCGTCAAGCACAACGCCGCGGAGACCCAGAACGGCAGCCGCGGGCTCACGGTTCCGAGCAGTCCACCGAGCGCCGGCCCGAGCACGAATCCCACGCCGAACGCCGCGCCGATCATCCCGAAGCTCTTCGCGCGCTGCTCCGGCGGCGTGACGTCGGCGATGTACGCCGCGGCGGTCGCAAAGCTCGCGGACGTGATCCCCGAGATCACGCGGCCGACGAACAACCACTCCAACGTCGGCGCGAGCGCCATCAGGATGTAATCGAGGCCGAGGCCCGTGATCGAGAGCAGGATGATCGGCCGGCGGCCGAAGCGATCCGACAGTGCGCCGAGGATCGGCCCGGCGACGAACTGCATCAACGCCCACGCGGTCGCGAAGAGTCCGTAGATTTCCGCGGCGCGCTCGGTGTTGCCGCCGAGGAATTCGACGACGAGGGGCGGCAGGACCGGAACGATGATCCCGAGCGCCAGGACGTCCAGAACGACGGTGACGAAGATGAAGGTGACCGCGGCGGGGCGGGGCATTCGTTCCAACTCCTAATGTTAGTACAATTCCCGCGATCCCTCATGCGCTACGCCGAATACGCGCCGGCTCCGCGCTTCGCGCAGCTCGTCGAGCGCTTCTGGTTCCTCGACGGCGACGCCGCCGGCGCGACCGACGCGATCATCCCCGACGGCCGCGTCGAGCTCATCGTCCACTACGGCGGCGCGATTTGGCGCCATCGACACGACGCTGCGCCCGTGCGTCAGCCGGCAACGCTTCTCGTCGGACAGATGTACGAGCCTGTGATCCTCGCGCCGCACGGATACACCGCGGTGGCGGCGATTCGCCTACGCCCCGCCGCGGCGCGCGCGCTTCTCGGCGTCTCGATGCACGAAGTCACGGGACAGTTCGTCGAGCTCGAGTCGCTGTTCCCGTCGATCCGCGGCGTCCGCGATCGCCTCGGCGAAGCGCAGAACGACGCGGATCGCATGCGCGCGCTGGAAGAATGGCTGTGGACGATGGGATGGATGTCGCCGCTCCGCGAGATCGATGGCGTCGTCGCGGCGATTCTGCAGAGCGGCGGCCGCGTGTCGATCGATGCCGTGGCGTTCGCGGCCGGCGTCAGCCTGCGGCAGCTCGAACGTCAATTCCAGCAGGACGTGGGTCTGACGCCGAAGGCCTTCTCGAGGATCATCCGCCTGCAGTCGGCGCTTCGCCGCATTCGCGAAGGGCAGCCGCTCAGCGACGTCGCCGTCGCGTGCGGCTATTACGATCAGGCGCACATGACGCGCGACTTCCGTCAGCTCGCCGCGATGTCGCCCGGCGGATGGCAGACGCACGGCGGCGAGCTCGCGCCGCTGTTCGTGGAACGCTGACTACTGCGACTTCTTCACCGGCGTGGGCGCGAACCTCCGCGTCACGTTGAACGTGGAGATGTGAAGGTTCATGGCGTCGCCCACGCGAAGGCCGACGCGTCCATCGGCGCCGATCTCGTTCCGCGCGATCGACACCACCTTCGTTCCGTTGACGAGCATCGTCGCGTTCTGCGGATCGACGTCGACGCGGACGACGTTCTTCACCGCATCGTTGCCGCCCTTGTGCGGGACGACCGCGTCATGCCGCTGCCAGTCGGCGATCGGAGCGGCCCGGCCGGCGCGCCGCCGAAGGACTGCGGCCTGTCCGTCGCGGCGCAACACGAACGCGGTGTATTCCGGCGCGTTCCCGTCGACGTCGCGGCCGCCGAGAAACACGCCGTATTCGCTCTGGCTCTCGCCGGGGAACAGAAAGACTTCCGCCTCCAGTGAGAAGTTTCCGGACGTGTCGCCGCCGCTGTCCGGATAGAGCAGCGCGCCGGGGCCCGTCGTGACGTGCCATCCAGGCGGCATCTGGACGAACACCCACGATCCAGGCTCCATCTTCGTCGCCACCGGCGCGGGCGCGTCCTGACGCCACTTCCAATCGGTGGGTGTCGTGAGCTGAGCGAGCAGCGCATCCGCGCCGGCGAAGAGAACGCACAGGATCATCGCGAGACGTCGCATGTAACCTCCGTACCTACATTACGCGCATGCGCCGCACTTCTGTACTTCGAATCGGAATTGGAGTGCATGACGGCAACCAACGCGGCTCCTCAAACCTCCGTCAAAGCGTGCGGAGGCCCCATGCGCCTGCTCCAGGACCTGAAGTTCGCCGCTCGCACGCTCCGGCGGTCCCGGTTCGTCACCACGATTGCCGTCATCGCGCTGTCGCTCGGGATCGGCGTGACAACCGCGGTGTTCAGCATCTTCAACGCGGTCCTGCTGAGACCGCTGCCGTATCCGGATCCCGCCGCGATCGTCTCCGTCTACGATACGCAGCCCGCGTGCGCGACCTGTCCGGCCTCGTTCCCGAAATACACGGATTGGAAGACGCGCAATACGGTCTTCGCCGCGATCGGCGGATCCACGCAGGCCTCGTACACGTTGACCGGGTCCGGCGATCCGGTTCGCGTGCCAGGACTCTCGACGACCGCGAGCCTCGTCGACGTGTTCGGCGTACAGCCGGCCCTCGGGCGGTGGTACTCGGAGCAGGAGGATCAGTTCGGCGGGCCCGCCGTGACCGTGCTCACTTACGACTTCTGGATGCGTCAGTTCAACGGTGACCGCAACATTGTCGGCCAACGAATCCTCTTCGACGGCAAGCCGTACGACGTCATCGGCGTGATGCCCGAGGGATTCGCGCATCGCCGCGGCCAGTTCTTCGTGCCGCTGCAGCGCAAGCTCGAGCCGTCGACGCGCGGCAATCATTTTCTGGTCACTTATGCGCGCCTGAAGAAAGGCGTCGCGCTGGAGAGAGCCGCGGCGGAGATGCGGACGCTCGGCACGGCGCTCGCGCGCGAGTTCGGGCACAACCACGGCATCGACGTCCGCAGTTACTACGAGGTGGTCGTCGGCGGCGTTCGCTCGTCGCTGCGCCTGCTGCTGGGCGCGGTCCTTCTCGTGCTGCTGATCGCGTGCGCGAACGTGGCGAACCTGCTGCTCGCGTCCGGGCTCGCGCGGCAGAGAGAGTTCGCGATTCGAATGGCGATCGGCGCGCGGCGATCGGATGTCGCGCGGCAATTGACCGCCGAGAGCATCCTCCTCGCGCTCGTTGGCGGCGTGCTGGGCGTCGTGTTCGCGCGATGGATGGTGCGCGTCTTCGTCATCCTCGCGGGCACGCAGCTGCCGCGCGCGAACACGATCACGATCGATGCGCGCGTGCTCGCGTTTGCCGCCGCCGTCTCGCTCCTCGTCGGCATCGTGTGCGGCGTGTGGCCGCTCGTCCGCCTGCGCACGAGCGATCTGACGAGCACCGTCCGCGAGAACGACGTCCGCACCTCGAGCGCGGGCGGCCGCAGCCTCGGGAACGGCCTCGTCATCGCGGAGATCGCCCTCACGTTCGCGCTGCTCGTCGGCGCCGGTCTGCTGGTGAAGAATCTCGTGCTCCTTCGCAACCGCGACGCCGGCATCCGCACCGACCACGTCGTCTCGTTCGGCATCACGCCGGCGGGACCGCGATACGCATCCGCCGATCAAGTCGTCGCGTTCTACCGCGACCTGTACGCGCGCCTGACGCAGGTCCGGGAAGTCGAGCACGCGGGCTTCACGAGCCACCTCCCGATGATGGATTTCGGATCGAACGGCGAGTTCCAAATCGAGGGCGGCACGCCGTGGACGGCGAATCAGGCGCCGCTCGTGGAGTATCGCTGGATCTACGGCGACTATCTGCAAACGCTCGGCGTGCCGCTCGTCAAGGGCCGACTGCTCGATTCGCGCGACGGCAAGGGCACGCGAACGGTGCTCGTCAATCAAGCCATGGCGGATAAGTTCTGGCCGGGCCAGGATGCGATTGGCAAGCGCTTCGGCCAAGGCAGCGATCGTTCGACGTGGTACGAGGTCGTCGGCGTGATCGGCAACATCAGATCGCGCGGGCTGATGTTCAACTCGCTGTACGAGTTCTATCGGACGATCGACCAGTCGTCGTTCGGCAGCATGACCGTCGTGATTCGCACGCGCGCCGACGATCCGACGCGCGTCATTCCCGCGGCCCGTCAAATCGTGGGCTCGATGGATCCGGCGCTCCCGCTCACGCAGATCCAGACGATGGAGGCCGTCGTCGAAGGATCCGTCGGTCAACCGAAGCTGATGTCCGCGCTGACGGGACTTTTCGGAGCGCTCGCGGGACTCCTTGCGATGGTTGGCGTCTACGGTGTGATGGCGTACGACGTGCGGCGCCAGCGGCGCGAGTTCGGCATCCGTCTCGCGCTCGGCGCCAACGCCGGGCGCGTGAGGAATCTCGTCGTGCTCAGAGGACTCCTGCTCGCGTCGATCGGCGCCGCGCTCGGCGCCTTCGGCGCTTGGCTGCTCGGCGGCGTGTTGCGCGCGGTGTTGAACGACGTCAAGCCGACGGATCCATCGGTCTTCACCGCCACGGCGCTCGCCGTCCTGGCCGTCGCCGCGCTCGCGTCGTATCTTCCCGCGCGCGCGGCATCACGCGTCGATCCCATGGTGGTCTTGCGTGATTCGTGAATTGTGATCGAAGGGCGAGAGATTCGCAGAGGCCTATCTCTTCGACGGAAACAACCGAGCGGCCGCGCGCACGAGCGAGTGGTGCCTCGGCCAGCCTCTGCTCCTCTGCCGCTCAGCGTTGAAACTCGGCGTTCTCCGCTGGCTCATACGTCTTGCGAAACGAACCCACGGCGATCCATCCTTTGTCGCCTCGAAGTGAGCGCAAGGAGGACTCTCCATGCCGACGAGACCCACGACCGTGCAGGAATTCATGAATTCGCTGTCCGACGATCGCCGGTCGGCGATCGAGACGGTGAGGAAGGTGATCGTCGACAACCTTCCGCGCGGCTATGAGGAAAGTATGGGGATGGGGATGCTGATGTACTCCGTGCCGCTATCCGTCTGTCCGGACACGTACAACGGCCATCCGCTGTGCTACGCGGCGCTGTCCTCGCACAAGAGTTACATGTCGATCCATTTGATGCCGTTGTACGCCGACAAGAAAGCGGAGCAGCGGTTTCGATCGCAGTTCAAGGCGAGTGGCAAGAAGCTCGACATGGGGAAAGCGTGCGTGCACTTCAAGGCCGCCGACGATCTGCCGCTCGACGTGATCGGCGGGGTGATCGCGAGCATTCCGATGGACAAATGGGTCAGCGTGTACCGGTCGTCGCGGAAGCCGGCATCATCCCGGGCGAAGTCAGCCGCACGCGGTACTCGCGCTGCAAAAGCAAGAGCACGGCCACGAGCTGAAAAACGATCGTGAACGCGGACAGATACCAGATCCATCGCAGCGTGAATCCCGGCATGCGCGACATCAGGATCGCGGGCACCGCGACGAGCAGCACGCGGCTGAACGAGGCCGCGAGCGGCGGGAGCGTGTTGCCCATCGCCTGGAACATGCTCGACGAGACGAAGATGATGCCCGACCCGATGAACGTCCAGCAGACGATGCGCAGATACTCCGAGCCGACGGCGACGACCTCGGAATCGTCGGTGAAGATCCGGACCATCGAGCCGGCCGCAAAGTAGCAGACCAGCGCCCAGACGACCATCGCGATGGTCGCCAAGATCGACGCGTCCCAGAACGTTCGCCGCACGCGATCGCCGAGCCGCGCGCCGAAGTTCTGTCCGGCCACCGGCGCGACCGAGAACCCCAGCGCGACGACCGGCATGAACCCGGCCTGCACGAGCCGCAGGCCGATCCCGAAGCCAGCCTGCGCGGCCGCGCCGAACGGCCGCGTGATCACGTAGACGATGAACAGGTAGACGGCCATCAGCCCGAACTCGGCGCCGGCGGGCAGACCGATCTTCAGCATCTGCCACCAGAGCGGCAATTGCGGACGCCAGGTCGGGACGACGTAATGCAGGTAGTCCGTCGGCTTGAGGAAATACAACGAAAGCCAGATCGTGCCGACGCCGACCGCGACGAGCGACGAGAGCGCGGCGCCCGCCACGCCGAGCGCGACGCCCGTGCCCCAGCCGAAAATCAGGAAGGGCGCGAGGATCATGTTGAGGATGACCGTCGCCGTCTGCACGACCATTCCCGGCTTGAAGTTGCCCGTTCCACGCAGCGCCGATCCCATCGCGACCATCGCGAATTGCAGCGCCATCGCGGGAATGAACCACGTCAAGTACTCGGTCGCCATCTGCGCCGTGCCGGCATCCGCGCCGAGCGTCGAGGCATACGCGCGCCGAAGCAGCATCGCGACCACGAGGAACGCCGCGCCGACGAGGATCGACAGCACCTGTGACTGGTTGAACACCAGGAGCGCCCGCTCCTGATTCTTCTGACCCACGGCGTGCGACACCAGCGTCGTCGTCCCGACGCCGAGCATTTGCGAGATCGCGAGCACGATGAAGGTGAGGTTGCCCGCGATCGCAACCGCCGCGACCGCTTCCTTGCCGAGCCGGCCGACCCAGTACAGATCGATCAGGAAGTAGAGCGTCTGAAAGATCATCGTCACCAACATGAAGCTGGCGGTCTTCAGCAGGTGCCGCGTGATCGATCCAGTCGTGAGGTCTTGCATGACGTGAGCTTATCCTCGATTCCGTTCCGCCCCTAGCTCTCGTCCGCGCTCGGGCCGTAGATCGCCGGCACCGTCGAGCCCATCGGCCGCAAGTACGTCGAGAGCTGGCCGCGATGGTGAATCAGATCGAGGAGAAAACCCCACGCGTTGTCGTAGCCGCTCGCGCGCATCACTTCCTGTCCCTGCCACATGAACGGCACGCTCGCTTCCCACCGCTCCGACGGAATCGAGTGCAGCGTTTTCGTGACGGCGCCATGGTGCTTGTCGTACGTATCGAGGATCTCCTTCACGGTGGCAGGCGTCGGAATGTCTTCCCATTCGAGCGCGCCCTTCTCCAGCCCGCTGCCGAGCACCATTTCTTCGCGCACCATGACCCATGCGATCTCGCGCGCGGTCCGCGCCTTCGGATCGGCGCGGTAGTCGGATTTGTCCTGCGGAATCCGCTCGATCACCTTCCGTGTCGCGGTGGCTTCCTTCTCCCAGAACTTCATGAAGAGCGCTTTCTGATCCATCGTTCACATCCTCCTGTCGCGCGCGAAGAGACCCGTGAGTGTAGGCGAATAAAAAACGAAAGTCAAGCGAAGGATAATGAGGAAATAAGAAGAACGAAACGCCACCTCCGCAGCCGAACGGGTAGCATAGAAAGTCTGGATTCGTTCGAACGCTCCACGTCTTTTGAGGCGCAATCACGATGACCATCACCGCTGGGACCGCACCAACCACCACCTCGAGCTCGACCGACAATCCGGCAGGCTCGGTCACGCTCGACGCCGCGTTCGCGGGCGTCCGCCGCGTGCCGCCGCCGGTCAACGAGCCGAATCGCACGTACGCCGCCGGATCGCCGGAGCGCGCCGAGCTCAAGGCGCGGCTCGCCTCCATGGCGGCCGAGAAGATCGAGATCCCGCTCGTCATCGGCGGCAAGGAGATTCGCACCGGCAACATCGACAAGACCGTGATGCCGCACGATCACAAGCACGTCCTCGCCGAATATCACAAGGCGAGTCCGGAGCACGTGCAGCAGGCCATCGCCGCCGCGGCGGAGGCGCGCCGCGAGTGGGCGAGCTGGCCGTGGGAGGATCGCGCCGCCGTCATCCTTCGCGCCGCGGAGCTGCTCGCGACGACGTGGCGCCCCACGATCAACGCCGCGACGATGCTCGGACAGTCGAAGACGGCGTTTCAATCCGAGATCGATGCCGCGTCGGAGATGATCGATTTCTGGCGATTCAACACGTACTTCGCGCAGGAGCTGTACAGCGAGCAGCCCGTCAGCGGTCCCGGCGTGTGGAACTCGATGGAGTATCGCGCGCTCGAGGGGTTCGTCTACGCGATCACGCCGTTCAACTTCACCGCGATCGGAGGGAACCTCACGACGGCGCCGGCATTGATGGGCAACACGATCGTCTGGAAGCCGGCATCCGCCGCGATGCTGAGCGGATACTACACGCTGAAGGTGCTCGAGACGGCCGGCCTGCCGCCGGGCGTCATCAACTTCCTGCCCGGCGACGCGCAGGCGATCACGAATCAGCTGCTCGACTCGCCGGACCTCGCGGGCGTGCACTTCACCGGCAGCACCGCCGTCTTCAACAGCATGTGGAAGAAGATCGGCGAGAACGTCGGCCGCTATCGATCCTATCCGCGCCTGGTCGGCGAGACCGGCGGCAAAGACTTCATCGTCGTGCATCCATCCGCCGATCCGCAGGAAGTGGCCGTCGCGATCGCGCGCGGCGGGTTCGAGTATCAAGGGCAGAAGTGCTCGGCGGCGAGCCGCATCTACGTGCCGCAGTCGCTGTGGGGCGAGGTCAGGGATCGGACCGTCGCGATGATGAAAGATATCCGGATGGGCGACGTCCGCGACTTCCGCAACTTCATGGGCGCGGTCATCGATCAGAAAGCGTTCGTGCGGATCAGCGAGTACCTCGCGGACGCGAAGAAAAACGCCAAGGTCATTCAGGGAGGCGTGGCGAAGGGCGACACCGGGTACTTCATCGAGCCGACGCTCATCGAGACCGCCGATCCGGCGTACCGGCTGCTCTGCGAGGAGATCTTCGGACCGGTCGTCACGGCGCATGTCTATTCCGATGCGAAGTGGGCCGAGACGCTCGCGGTCGTCGATCGCACGTCGCCGTACGCGTTGACCGGCGCGGTGTTCGCGAAAGATCGGATCGCCGTGCGTCAGGCGTTGAGCGCGCTTCGCAACGCGGCGGGCAATTTCTACATCAACGACAAGCCGACCGGCGCCGTCGTGGGGCAGCAGCCATTCGGCGGCGCGCGCGCCTCGGGGACCAACGACAAGGCCGGGTCGAAACTGAACCTCGTTCGGTGGGTCAGCGCACGCACCGTGAAGGAGACGTTCTCGCCGCCGCGTGATTACACGTATCCGTTCATGGGCGAGGAGTGACGGCCGGCTGGAGCCATCGGCAAAACGTCTAAAAGGGACGGGCGGGTGCCCGTCCCTTTTTCTTGTACGGCGCTGACCCGGATCTTGCATCGAGTCCGCGCCGAACACTTACTCATAAGGCGAGGTGTGATGAAGAAGAGCTTGCAATCCGTCGTGCGGACCCTCATTTGTGCTCTCGTCGTCGCCGCCGCGTCGGGCATCGGCGCGCGGGCCGCGTCAGCGCAGCAGCTCGAGGTGGGCGCGCGCGCCGGCGTGTCGGTCGATCCCGATCAGTTCTACTTCGGCGCGCACGTGCAGACCGATCCGATCATCGATCGCCTGCGGTTCCGGCCGAACGTCGAGATCGGCCTGGGCGACGACCAGACGCTCGTAGGATTCAACGTCGAGTTCGCGTACTTCTTTCCCACGCGCTCGCCGTGGCATCTCTACGCGGGCGGCGGCCCGGCGTTGAACATCATCAAGCATGACGACGACACGCGCGCCGAGGGCGGATTGAACGCGCTCGTCGGCGTCGAGCACGCGAAGGGGCTGTTCTTCGAGTTCAAGATCGGCGCGTTCGACAGCCCCGAGTTCAAGTTCGGCGTGGGCTACACCTGGCGCTGACACGCGTTCCCCCGGGGTATACTGAGCCGGGGGGGCACGGTGCAGAAATCACGACCAACGCAAAATAAACGGGCGCGCGAACGCGCGCGTCAAGAGAAGCAGCAACAGAAAACCGCGCGCCGCTTGGAGGCGGCGTCGCGCAAGGCCGCGCGTCCCGCCGCGAACGGCGACGAGGATCCGGACATCGCGGGCATCGTCCCCGGTCCGCAGCCGTCGCCGTGGGGAGACGACGCCTTCGACGAGAACGAAGAGTAGGGACACTCGCCGGTGACAGTGACGTGACTGTCCGTGTGAGTGTCCCCGCTATTTCTGCTGCATCCGCGGACCCGTGTCGTGCTCGTGCGGCGGCAGGGTTCGCAGGTACCGGAAAATACTCCGCAGATCGTCCTCGGTCATCCGCGCGTAGGCGCCCCACGGCATCGGCGTGCCCGCCAGCGTTTCACCCATGCGGAACCGTCCGACGAACACGTCTTCCGACCACAGACCAATCGGGCTCGTTCTTGGATCCGGCGTCAAATTCGGCGGCACGGCGACCTTCGTGCTGTCGGCGGCAAGATCCATGCGTTGACCGCCGCCGAACTTCGGACCTACGAACTGGCCGTTCTGCGGATCGCGATCGGTATGACATTCGGCGCATGACGAGACCCGCGTGGCGAGATACTCGCCGCGCGCGACCGACGGTCCCACCGGACTGACGCTCGGCGGCGGCGCCGTCGGTCCGAGCGGTACGATCGCGAACGCCATCAGCACCTTCCCCAAGAGCGACAGCCGGTGCGTGGGCACGGCCTGACGGACCGGCGTCTGCGATCGCAGGAACGAGATCACGGCGGTCAGATCCTCGTCGCTCATGTCTTGGAACGCCATGAACGGAAACGCGGCGCGTCCATCCGCACGCACGCCGTACCGGAGGATGCGCGCGAGCTCACCATCCGTGCGCCGCCCGATGCCCGTTTCGTCGTCCGGCGTGATGTTTGGCGAGATCAGCTCGCCGAAGGGGAGTGGAAAGACATGGTTGCCCGAGAGCGGCATCTCCGCCTTGTCGAGCGACGACCATCGATCCCTCGGGACGTGACAGTAGGCGCACGCGGCGGTCGAGTACGCGATGTAACGCCCTCTCGCGATGACCGCGGGATCCTTCGACGCGGCGATCGCCGGGAACGGCGCGTCGAACGTCCGGCGCGAGCGGATCTCGATCGCGGCAACCGCAAGGACGACCAACAAGGCGAGGACGAACAGAGCTCCTGCAAGGAGGCGAGTGAGTCTGATGCGCATCGATAGCGACAGTGTAATAAAAAACGGTCGGCGCTCTTGACATCGACGGGTGGCTCGCCGAGACTAGGCATAGGACAACTATGCCTAGAGAAGACGGTCTCCCGCCCGGCACGCTGGTCATGCTCATCCTCCGCGTGCTGGCGAGCCAGCCGCTTCACGGCTATGCGATCGCACAGCGCATTGCGCAGCTCTCGCACGACGAGTTGAGCGTGGAAGAAGGATCGCTCTATCCTGCGCTCCAGAAGCTGCTGCTCAAGGGCTGGGTCAGGGCCACGCCGGCGGTTTCCGAGACGGGGCGGCAAGTCCGCGAGTACCGGATTACCGCGGGCGGACGCAAGCAGCTCGACATCGAACGGGACAACTACCGCCGCCTTTCGCACGCGATCACGACCGTGCTCGAGACGGCCTAGCCTCGGCGGAGCGAACACGATGAATGCGATCGCCGAGTGGCTGCGCCGGATCGGCTACCTCCTGAACCGCTCCGCGCGCGACGCCGCGCTGCGGACCGAAATCGAGTCGCATCGGGCGATGATGGTGGACCCGAAGCGATTCGGCAACCCGGTCGTCGTCCGCGAACGCGCGCACGACGTGTGGGGTTGGCGCTGGCTCGACGACATCGCGCGCGACGCGCGGTTTGCGGCGCGAACGCTGCTTCGGACCCCCGGCTTCACCATCGTCACGATCGTATCGCTGGCGCTCGCGACCGGTGCGACGACGGCGATCTTCAGCATCGTGAACGGCGTGCTGCTGAGGCCGCTGCCGTTCGCGAATCCCGATCGGCTCGTGCAAGTCCGCGTGATGATGCGCGTCGGCGGCGCGGGTCCCGTCGCGCTCGCGGATCTCGATCAGTTCCGGCTCCAGAGCGAGTCGTTCGAACGGTTCGCGAGCTACGAGTTGTCGACCCGGCTGCTCGAGACGCCGGCCGGCTCGGAGCGCATCACGGTCGTTACCTCCGATCGCCAGCTCTTTCCAGTGTTGGGCGTCAGCGCGATCGTCGGCCGCACGTTCGCCGAGGCCGATTCGCTCGCCGTCGCGGTCATCAGCGAAGCGCTGTGGACGAGACAGTTCGATCGCGATCCGTCGATCGTCGGCAGGACGATCGCGCTGAACGGCAACCGGTGGGATCCGGCCGCGAGGCGATCGGTGATCCAACGCCGCGAGGTCGTCATCATCGGCGTGATGCCCGATCGCTTCCAGTTCCCGTATGCCGCTTCGGCCGGGTTTCCGGGAGCGCTGCCCGAGTCGCGCACGGACATGTGGATTCCCAACGATCTCGCGGGCGGCCGATGGAGCGTGATTGGACGATTGAAGCCGGGGGTATCGGTCCGCGCGGCGGAGCAGGAGCTGCTGCTCGTGCAGAAGCGTCAGGATGCGGTCGCGCCGCCTCCGTACCGGGCGCCCGGCGTGCAGCTCACGCCGTTCGCGGATGAAGTCCTCGGCGCGGTGCACCGTTCGTTGTGGCTGCTTTTCGGCGCCGTCGGCCTCGTCCTTGCCGCGGCGTGCGCGAACGTCGCGAATCTGCTGCTCGCGCGCACGACGGCGCGGGCTCAAGAGATCGTCACGCGCGCCGCGCTCGGCGCGGGACCGTCGCGCCTCGTCCGCCAGTTTCTCGCCGAGAGCCTCCTGCTGTCGCTCGCGGGCGGCGCGGCCGGCGTCGCGCTCGCATTCTGGGGCGTCGGCGTGTTGATCACGATTGGCGCAGCGAAGATCCCGCGCGCGCACGAGGTCGCGCTCGATTGGCAGGCGTTCGCGTTCCTGTTCGTCGTCTGCGTGCTCACCGCGGTGCTCTTCGGCCTGGCGCCGGCGCTCGCGGCCTCTCACGCGGACGTGCAGAGCATCACGAAAGAATCCGGAGGACGGACGACGGCGTCCCGATACCGTTATCTCCGCGACGGCCTCGTGATCGCGGAAGTCGCGCTCGCGTTCGTGCTCGCCTTCGGCGCGGCCGGCGTCATTCGCGAGCTGCGGCTGCTCGAGCGCACGGACTCCGGGATGATCACCGACAACGTGATCACGCTGCACCTGACGCCGCGCGTTGCGGATCACGACTACTACGCGATCGAGGAGCGCGTGAACGCGCTCCCGGGCGTCCGCGCCGCGGGACTGATCCAGATGGTTCCGCTCCAGAACTGGGGATGGACCGGCGACTTCCACATCACCGGCCGTCCCAAGGAAGACCGGCCGACGACGGAGCTGCGCACGGTCACGTCCGGCTACTTCAAGGCGCTGGGCATTCCGTTTCGCGGACGGCTGGTGACGGAGGCCGACACGATCGGCGCGACGCGCATGCTGCTCGTGAACGAAGCGCTCGCGCGCGCGCACTTCGGCGAGGAGGATCCGATCGGCCGCGAGCTGGATCGCGGCTTGATCGTCGGCGTAGTCGGCGACGTCCGGCAGTCGCGGCTGGATCGGCCGGCCGCGCCGGAGATCTACCAGGGCGTGAATCGCGACGCAGGCATCGCGAGCAATCTTGGAATGACGCTCGTCGTGAGCACGGCCGGATCGCCTGACGCGATCGTGCCGGCGGTTCGCGCCGCGGTGCGCGACGTGAATCCAATCCTCGCGATCTTCAACGTCAAGACGATGAATCGCATCGTCGCCGACTCGCTGTGGGAGCTGAATCTGTATCGCTGGCTGATCGGGCTCTTCGCCGCCCTGGCGCTGACGCTCGCGACGATCGGGCTCTACGGCGTCATCTCGTACGGCGTGACGTCGCGGCGCCGCGAGTTCGCCGTGCGGCTCGCGCTCGGATCGGATCCGGCCGGCGTCGCGCGCCTGGTCCTCGCCCGCGGCGCGCGGCTCGCCGCAATCGGTCTCGTGGTGGGAGCGGTAGGCGCGATGGGCTCGCTGCCGCTTCTGCGAGGGCTTCCCGCGAGCATCCGGCCCGACGCGGCGACGTTTGCCGTCATCGCGATCTTGCTCGCAGTCGTTGCGTTCGTCGCGTGTCTCGTGCCCGCGCTGCGCGTCGCTTCAGTCAATCCCGCTACAGCGTTGAGACATGAATAGGGTTCAGGGTTCAAGGTTCAGGGTTCAGGGTTCGGGAACCTTGAACCTTGAACCCGTGAACCCGTGAACCCGTGAACCCGTGAACCCGTGAACCCGTGAACCCGTGAACCCGTGAACCCGGATTACCATCCACTCTCTTTCATCCATTCTTCAAACCGCACGATCCACTGTCCGACCGGACGACGATTGGTCACGCGGACGCCGAAGCCGTGGCCGCCGGTGCCGTACATGTGCAACTCCGCCGGGACGCCGGCGCGCTTGAATCGCAGATACGCTTCGGCGAGGCCTTCGGAGATGTCCTGTCGATCGTTGTACGCCGCCGCCATGAACACCGGCGGCGCAGACGCCGTCGGTTGAATGTCTCCCGACCGTCCGGGATAGATCAGCGCCTGGAACGTCAGCGCGGAGCTCTGACGATCGATCGCATCCGCTGATTGCGGATTGCCTTCGTCCGGCCGTGAGGCCGCCAGCCAGACGAGCTCGCCGCCGGCGGAGAATCCCATCGCGCCGATGCGCGCGGGATTGACGTTCCACTCCGCGGCGCGGCTGCGGATCAACCGGATTGCGCGCTTCGTGTCGGCGAGCGACTCCACGTCGATCTTGTAGGTCGACTCCGCTTCACGCGCGAGGCGATGCTTGAGGACGAACGCGGCGACGCCGCGATCCCTGAACCATTCGGCGACGTTGTACCCCTCGTGCGTGATCGCCAGAAGGCGATGGCCGCCGCCGGGAATCACGAGGATGGCCGTTCCCGTGGCCTTTTCCTTGGCCGGAAGGTACGGCGTGATGCTGGGTTTGTGAATGCTCGCGACGCTGATCTCGCCGCTCGCGGATCGCGTCACCGTTTCCGGCGCGGTCTTTCCCTCGGAGCCGGGCGCGCCTCCGGGCCACAGCGGAATCTCCTGGGGCGTTTGAGCGGCAACGGCCGTCGCTGTCGACACGAGCAGCGCGGCAACGAGCGTGTGCGAAGCATGCATGCGAGTTTTCTCCCGAGCGTGACACAATACCCGGCCGCGCGATGACACAGCTCACAACCCCTGCAACGCGGCCGCCCGTGCCGCGGACCTTCGCCGAATACGTCCGCTCGTTCGGACCGGGGATCGTGATCGTGCTCACGTGGCTCGGCGCGGGCGACGTCGTCGACATGGCCACCGCCGGCGCGAACTACGGCTACGCGCTGCTGTGGGTGTTCGTGGTCGCGATTCTATTCCGATTCCTGTTCGTGTCGCTCATCGTCAGGTATCACCTGTGCAATCAACACGGCGAAGGGGTGCTCGACGGGCTCGTCCGGTTGAACCGGTTCTACGCGCCGGTTCTGTTTTTTGCAGCGATCGTGATGGGCCACGTCTATGGCTCGTACATGACGCGCGGTGTCGGAGAAGTGAGCCGCAACGTGTTCGGCTTCGGCGCGATCTGGCAGTGGGCAATCGCGTGGAATGGTCTCGGGTTCTATCTCGTGTTTCGACCGAGCTTCCGCGGGCTGGAGCTCGTGTTCTTTTTCTTCCTCGCGGTACTTTCGGCGTCGTTTCTCGGCTGCGCGATCTGGGTCGGCTTCGATCCGTTGAACGTCGCGCGCGGGCTCGTGCGCCTCGAGATGCCGGGCCAGCACGGCGCGTACGATCCGTGGAAGGTGGCGCTCGCGATGATCGGCGCGGTCGGCGGATCGCTGATGAATCTCGTCTATCCGTACTTCCTCGACGCGAAAGGCTGGCGCGGCCCCGAGTACCGGCGCGTGCAGTTCTACGATTTCCTGCTCGGCGTGATCGCGATGCTCGTCCTCAACCTCGCGATCTGGGTCCTCGGCGCGGAGGTTCTCTATCCCGACAAGCACATCGCGACGCTCGACGATCTCCCGAACCTTCTCAGCACGCTGCTCGGCGAGCCGGGCCGCCTGCTCTTCTACGCGGGGATCTTTTCCGCAGTCTACACGTCGATCATCGGCCACGCCGCAGGCTTGGGCCGGCTCGGCACGCATGCGTGGCTGCGCTGGCAGACGCCGTCCGGCCCGCTCACCGCCGACTACCGTCATCACGCGTGCTATCGATGGATTGCGATCTCGTGCCTCGCGACGCCGCTCGTGTGGACGATGCCCGGCATGCCGGGGTTCGTGGCGCTGACGCTCGCCGCGAACAGCGCGCAAGTGATCCTGCTTCCGTTGCTCGCCGGCGGGTTGTGGTGGATCACCGCCAGCCCGAGGTTGATCGGCCCGGCGCACAAGAATCGGTGGTGGGAGAACGTGCTGATGGCGATTCTATTTGCCCTCGCGAGCTACTTCGCGGCGCGGGCGCTGATTGACGTGACGCACTAGGGTGCTCGAACCGTTGACACGAAGGACACGATGGCCACGGCGATCACGACGACAGAGTTTTTTCATCGTGTTCATCGTGTCGTCGCGCTCATCGTGCCTTGATTGTCGTGACATCGTGAGTGCGACGGCGGCCGTAGCATTGGCCGCCTGTAACCTGATAGGCTACGGCGTCCCATCGGACATCCGTCGGGAGGAGAAATTGATGTTTCTGTACCAGCGTCTGTCGAAGGGCGTCGCGCTGGCGCTCGCCCTGATCTGCCTGCTCGTCCCGCGGCTCGCGTCCGCGCAATTCGATACCGCCACCGTGCTCGGGACGGTGGCCGACGCGTCCGGCGCCGTCGTTCCAGGCGCGACCGTTACGCTCAAGAACGCAGACACCGGGATCACCGCGACCGCGGTGACCGACACGTCGGGGAACTTTCAATTCCTCAACGTCCGCGTCGGCACGTACAGCCTGCGCGCCGAGCTGCAAGGATTCTCGGCGGCCATCGCGGACAACATCGCCGTCACCGTCAACGCGCGGCAGCGCGTCGATTTGACGATGAAGGTCGGCGACATCGGCGAGACCGTGCAGGTGACGGGCGCCGCGCGGTTGCTCGAGAGTGAATCGAGCGATCGCGGGCAAGTCATCGGCCGCGAGCAGATCGTCAACCTGCCGCTGAACGGCCGCGCGTATGCCGACCTCGCGCTGCTCAGCCCCGGCGTGCGGCGATCGTCGATCGCGGAATCGCGCGACGCGTCGTTCAACGTCAACGGCCTGCGCAGCTCGCTGAACAACTTCATTCTCGACGGCGTCGACAACAACTCGTACGGCACCAGCAACCAGGGCTTCTCCAACCAGGTCGTGCAGGTCGCGCCCGACGCGGTTGAGGAATTCAAGGTGCAGACCAACAACTTCAGCGCCGAGTTCGGCCGCGCCGGCGGCGCCGTGATCAACGCGACGTTTCGCAGCGGCACGAACTCCTTCAACGCCACCGCGTGGGAGTTCAACCGCAACACGTCGCTCAACGCAACGGGCTTCTTCAAGCCATCGTCCGGCGTGAAGCCGACGCTCAGCCGCAACCAGTTCGGCGGCGTGTTCGGCGGACCGATCGTGCGCGACAAGGCGTTCTTCTTCGCCAACTACGAAGGCTTCCGCCAGATCCAGCGGACGGTGACGTTCTCGAGCATCCCGACGCTCGACCAGCGCCGCGGCATCATGGGGAAGCCGATTCGCAATCCCGTCACCAACGAGGTGTATGCGGACGGGATCGTGCCGCAGTCCGCAATCACGCCATTCGCGCGCGGCGTGCTCGCGGGTCTGCCGGACCCGACGCGCGCCGGCGTCTCGAACAACTTCGACACGCTCCCGCGGCGCCAGGACTACAACGACAAGTTCGACGTGAAGGTCGATCAGCAGTTCAACAGCGCGACGAGCGCGTTCGTGCGGTTCAGCCATCGCAAGGCGAACAACTTCGAGCCGCCGCCGATTCCTGGCGACACGAGCAGCCCGTCGAACGCGTACGTCGAGGTCCTCAACCAGCAGCTGGCGACCGGCGTCACGCGGACGCTCGGCCTGGCATCACTCCTCGAGGTCCGCGTCGGCCTGTCGCGCACGAAGGCGGGCAAGACCGCGCTCGGCACGGGCACGCCGAACATGCTCGATCGATTCGGCATCACCGGGCTGCCGACGAACGCGGTGTTCGCCGGCGGGCTGACGCAGCAGAGCGTGTCCGGTTGGACGGCGTGGGGCCGGCAGAGCAGCAATCCGCAATTCCAGGATCCGCTCGTCTGGGATGCGCGCATCAACTACTCATGGATTCGCGGCCGCCACACGATCAAGAGCGGCTACGAGTATCAGCGCATCAACACCGACGTGGACGACGTGCATCCGAAGTACGGGTTGGATACCTACGGCGGTCAGTTCAGCCGGCCGACGGGCGCCGCGTCCGATCCCGCGACGTACAACCTCGTCGACTTCATGTTTGGCGCGCGCAGCCAGTACGAGCTCGTCAACCCGTTCGTCTTCCACCTCCGCCAGCGGATGCACTTCGGCTACGTGCAGGACGACTGGCGCGTGAAGCCGAACCTCACGCTCAATCTCGGGCTGCGCTACGAGCTCGGCACGCCGCAGTGGGAGGAAGACAACTTCCTCACGAACTTCAATCCGGCGACGAACACGCTCATCGCCGCGCGCGACGGATCGATCGCGGATCGCGCGCTGGTCAATCCCGACAAGAACAACTTCGCGCCGCGGCTCGGCATCGCCTACAGCATCACGCCGAAGACCGTCGTCCGATCGGCGTTCGGCACCAGCTACATTCACTTCAACCGGCTCGGCGGCGAGAATCTGCTCTCGTTCAACGGCCCCCACGTCGTGCCGATCGCGATCGCGCAGCAGCCGTCACAGGGCCTCTGCTCCGCGAATCAGGCGCCGACGACCTGCTTCCGCCTCACGCAGCAGGGGTATCCGGAAGGCTTGAACGTGCCGGCGAACTTCAATCCGCTCAACGGCCGCGTCAACTACATTCCGCCGGACACGAAGACCGGCAACGTGCAGAACTGGCACGTGACGGTGCAGCGCGAGCTGTTGCCCAATCTCCTCGTCGACGTTGCTTACATCGGCAACCGCAGCCGGAATCTCGTCATCCTCGGCGATTTCAATCAGGCGCGGCCGAACAACGCCGGGGAGGACGTGCCGCTGCAGACGCGCCGTCCGATTCAGGGCTATCAGTTCATCCAAGCGGCGTTCGACGGCGGAAAGGCGAGCTATCACGCGCTGCAGATCAAGGTCGAGCGCCGCTACACGCGCGGCCTGTATCTGCTGAACTCGTTCACGTACTCGAAGGCGCGCGACAACGCGTCGGGCCACCTCGAGGCGAACAACGGCGACAACAGCCGCGTCAACTTCCGGAACCTGGAAGGCGAGTGGGGCATCTCCGGCTACAACCAGCCGGTGAACAACACGACGACCGTCGTGTGGGAGCTGCCGTTCGGACAGGGCCGCCGATGGGCGACCGAATTGAGCCCGATCGTCGAAGGCCTGGTCGGCGGCTGGCGGCTGACCGCGATCAACACGATGACGAGCGGCCTGCCCGTCAATCTGAGCTACTCGCCGAGCAGCTCGTTCTCGGTGAGCGGCGCGCCGACGTACCGGCCGAATCTGAATGGCGACGTGTATGGCGACGGGACCGTCGACAACTTCTTGAATCGCGACAATGTCGTGATCCCGACCGACCGCACGCAGCCGTTCGGCAACGCCCCGCGCAACGTCGCGCGCGGACCGGCGATCTACGCGCTCGATCTCGGACTGCACAAGAGCGTCGGCCTCGGCCTCAGCGAGAGCCGCCTCGAGTTCCGCGTCGAGGCGTTCAACGTCCTGAACAAGAGCAATTTCGGATCGCCGAACGGCAATCGATCCGCGACCGACTTCGGAACGATCCGATCGCTCTCGACGACGCCGCGGCAAATTCAATTGGGTGTGAAGGTGTATTTCTGACGGTCGCGGTCCGCTGACCGCTGTCCGCTGAGAACGTTCAGATCGCAGTCGATCGACTAGGTCTCATGCTCTTAGCGGACAGCGGACAGCGGACAGCGGACAGCGGACAGCGGAAAGCGGGCAGCGGACAGCGGAGTTCAACGATCGCGCAGCAGGTCTCTGCCTCGCACGATCTCAACCGTGTTTTTCACGCCGCCGACGAACGGAATGAAGTCGAGCATCGTGTCGACCGATCCGCGCAGTGCGCCTTTGCGGCGAATCGCGGCGCCGAGCGTCGCGAGCGCCACGACGCCGCCAAGCCACGGCGCGGCGCGCAGCAGCCGCCGGGTGATGCGGCGCTGTCCATACTGAACGACCTGTTGCCGTATCGTCATGACGCGGATACGAGCAAGATCCATTCCCGGAAGACGCGGATCGCGCGGATTGTGGCGGATTACGCGGATCGACCGCGCAATCCGCGCGATCAGCGTCCTAGAATCGTCGTGTCGTTCTTCAGCGCGCCAGGCGACGAGTTCAAGTACGTCGACGGCGACAGCACGACCTGATCGATTGACACCCCGTCCTCGCGTGCCTGGATGCGAATCGTGTGCGTGCCGCCCGTTGCGAAGCGCAGCGCCGGACCGAGCACGCCGGTGCCGTAGCCGTTGTCCTGCCAACCCCAGCCGCTCACCGAGCACCCGCTGCAGTCCTGCAGATTGACCCGCGTGGCCGAGGTCGATCCGATCCGGTAGATCGCGGCGCCGCTCGCGTCGACGGTGCCGGACGCCTGCACCCAGACCGAATCGCTGTAGCCGGAGTTTCCGGCCGCTTTCATGCGCAGCCAGATGCGATAGTTACGGTCCGCCTGGACTGTGACGGGAATCTCGACGTAGTGCGCCGGATTCGCGAGCGGCGGATCGATCGTCGCGGCGCCCGCCTCCGGCTGCTCGAGCCGCTGGCCGCCGGCGGCCGCGGAGTCAGCGACGACCCTCCAGGATCCCACGCGCACTGGCGCCTCCGACGCGTAGAAGACGATGTCGTCCGGCGAGAGACCGTTCGACACCGTGACCGTCCGCGACGCGGTGGTGCGCCGGCCGTCGATGTCGTGCGCGCGCGCCTGCAGCGTATGCGACCCGTTGCTCAACGTGGTCGTGTCCAGCGGGAACGAGTATGGCGCCGCGAGATCGATCGAGCGCAGCTGACCATCGACCAGCAAATCTACCTTCTCCACTCGGCTGTCGTCGTCGGCCGTCACGTCGACGGTTTCGACGCCGCTCAACACGGCGCCCGCGGCCGGCGAATCGATCGCGACCTGCGGCGCCGCCGCGTCCGATTCTTGGAGCGCGCGATTCAGGGTGAAGCGATCGAAGACCGCGCCGTTCGTGCCGACCGCTTCGAGCGTGAGATCCGATGCCGTCATCGTCGCCCGGACGTAGTGGTTGGCCGAGCGCGAGAACGCGGTCCAGGCGCTGCGTCCGGTCGGGTGCGGCGTCGCGCCCCCGCCGCCGGTGACGACATACGTCACGGCTTGACGATCGACGTTCGTGCTCTCGCGCCACGGCGCAGAACGCTCGTAGTGATGCTCGTGGCCGTTGAGCACGAGCTGAACGTTGTAGTGCTCGAAGAGCGGGCCGAACGTTTGGCGGATCGTCAGATCGGATCCGTGCTCCATGCCTGAGTTGTAGGGCGGGCGGTGGAAGAACACGACCCGCCACGGCCGATCCTGCGACGACTGAAGATCGCTCGTGAGCCACGCGACCTGCTCCTGCCGGCGCGCGGTGTTCAGGAACGCGGCCTCGGTGTCGAGCGCGATGAAGTGAACCGGGCCGTAGTCGAAGCTGTAGAAGCGCTCGGCGTTGTTCGGGAACGCGGCGCTCGCGCCGTCCCTCGGCAATGCGAAGAGCGTGCGGTACGGCGTCGCGGACCCGGTCATGTCTTCGTGGTTCCCGATCGACGGGAAGATCGCCGCATGCCGCAGCCAGTCGCGGTAGTACGGGAAGAAGAACGAATCGAATTGCGCGTACGTTCCCTGGCCGTACGCGATGTCTCCCGTGTGAATCGCGAAGTCGAATGTCGCCGCATCGAGCAGCGACGCGACTTGTCCCTGCGCCGTGGAGCCGTTGCCGCTGTCGCCGAACGCAACGAATCTGATCGTTCCGGTTCCATCCGCCGGCGCGGTGCGGAACTGATCGACGACGCTCGGCGTTGGATCGCCCGCGCCGACGCGCAAGTCGTACTGGTAGGTCGTGGACGGACTCAGCCCCGTCAGCGTGGCCTCGTGCTGATAGTACGTCGGCACGCCCGTCGACGACGACGAGCGCAGTACCGTCGTCGCCGCAGCGCTCTCGAACGCGCCGCTGGCACCCGGTCGGTATTGCACGCTTGCCGCACCCGTCTCGCGCGTGGCCCAGACAACGACGGCGCTCGTCGCGCCGACCTGATGCAAGTACGGACCTCTCACGAGCGTAACAGCCGACTGAAAAGCCGAGCTCCCGCGGCTCGGCTGCAGACCGAGCACGACGGCAAGCGAGAGCAGAACTAGTGTGTACAGCGGACGGACATACAGTGAAGATTCCCTCTGGCGACGGAACACGTGACGTTTTCCTCCGGGATGAAAGGCCGCAGCGGCGACGCGAGTGATGCAACATCGCGGCCGCGACGCCGCTGAGCTCACGCCGCTGTAGCGTCCGGCTTCAGCCGAACCTCATTAGCCGGACCTTCATCCGACGATCGCGATCGTGCTCAACGCGGCGGAGCCGATCCGGACGTCGCCGTCGATGGAGGTGAGCTCGCGCGCGGCAACGGGCGTGATGCCCTTCGTGAAGATGCGCCACGCGATGTCGGCAGGGATCGTCGTCGAGGCGACGATGCGGTTGGGATCGACGTGTGGAACGAGTGCCCAGGCGTCTGACGTTCGTTGAAGATGCCACGTGCCGCCGCAGTCGCCAGGGACGTGAACTCGAGCGACGTCGCCGATCGCGGCGGAGACGTTGCGATAGCCATGCGGGAGCGCGCGCATGAAGCACTCCAAGACCGGCGCGTAGAGCCGCGGCGTCATGATGCCGGGGCGGTCGGTCGCGAGACGGATCTGCTGTTGATGGTGCCAGCGCTCCGTGAACTCGCGAGCGACGTCGAACCAGTTGAGCGATCGCTCCTCGCCGGCCCAGCTCACGCCGATCGACGCGGGCGCGAACGGATCGAGCTCGGCGAAATATTCCGACAGTTCATTCACCGCAATGCGTGTCATCGCGATCAGCACTCGCGGGCTGCAGCGGCCGTACACCGCGACGCCTTCGGCGTTCAGCGCGTTCACGAGGCCGACGAGATCTCCGCCGGGCGGAGGCTGCAGCACCGTGCGATCGCGGCCGAACGACAAGCGCCGCAGCGCCGTGTCGAGCAAGTGCGCCGCGATCTGTCTCACGTTCCACTTCGGCACGATCGTGCGGCGCTCCCACTCGTCCGGCGTCAGCGACTCGAGAAGCACGACGAGCTCGCGATCCAGCTCCGGAAAGAGCGGCGCCGTCACGACAGGAGCGAGCGGCGAGTCGATCATGAAAGCGCGATCATAGTCGACGTCCGCGCGATTGCCGTAGAATGGCCGGTCATGATTCTCAGGAGAGGTGCATCCCTCGCGCTCTTGTCTGCGGCAATATCCGCGCACGCGATCCCGTCCGCCGCGCAGCCGTCGCTCCACGAGTCGGTCATCGTGACGGGTTCCGCTGAGCCGATTCCGTTCGAGACCGTCGGCCGAGCGGTGTGGGTGATCACGCGGGCGGAAATTGCCAAGCTCCCCGTCCGATCCATCGACGATCTGCTGCGCTTCGCGTCGAGCGTCGACGTGCGCGCGCGCGGGCCGCAGCTGCAGGCGGACCTCGCGATTCGCGGCGCGAGCTTCGGGCAGACGCTCGTGCTCATCGACGGCGTGCGGATGAACGACGCGCAGTCGGGGCACCACAACAGCGACGTGCCGTTGACGCTGGACGACATCGAGCGCGTCGAGGTGCTCCTCGGCGCGGGCTCGTCGCTGTTTGGCGCCGATGCCTTCGGCGGGACGGTCAACATCATCACGCGTGCGCCGGACGCGGGGACGAACGCGGCGGTGTTTGGAGGCGAGCACGGCCTCGCCGGCGGAAGGGCCCGAGTCGCCTTCGGCGGCAGACAGATCAAGCATTCGATGGCCGCGGAAGCCGCGCGTTCATCCGGATTCGACGTCGACCGCGACTTCGAGACGTTCGCGGCGTCGACGCGCACCGCGATTGGCGCCTTCACGCGCTTGTTCTTCGGCGTCGTACGAAAAGACTTCGGCGCTGACGGTTTCTACGGGCCCTCGCAGTCGCGGGAGACGACGGATCAAACGGCCGTGGCGCTCACGCAGGGGTTCAAGATCTCGTCCTGGCGGGGAACGGCGCAAGCGCAATATCGCTCGCACGGAGATCATTTCCTGTACGACAGGAATCGTCCCGGCGTCGCCGAGAACTTTCACCGCACGCACGCGGTGACGATCCTCGTCAAATCCAACCGGACGCTCGGATCGCGGCTTCGCGCGAGCGCGGGCACGGAAGTCGGCGGCGATTGGATCGACTCGAGCAACCTCGGAGATCGCTCGTTCCGGCGCGCCAGCGCTTTCGTCGAGTTGCAGGCGCGCGCCGGCGACCGCGTGATTCTCTATCCGGGACTTCGCTACGACGCGTATTCGCGGTTCGGCGACGCGTGGAGTCCGTCAATTGGGCTGCGCGCCGCGCTCCGCTCGGGCGTGAGCGTTCGCGCATCCGCGGGTCACGCGTTTCGAGTTCCCACATTCACCGAGCTCTACTATCAGGATCCCAACCATCAGGCGCGGAGCGATCTCACGCCGGAGCGCGGGTGGAACACGGAGGCCGGCATCGATTGGATCGCCGCGTCGCACACGATGGCGCGCGCGACGGTCTTCCTGCGCCGCGACCGCGACGTCATCGACTGGACGCGCCCGTCGCTCGCGGAACGTTGGCGGACGACCAACGTGCGGCGGGTCTCCGGTCAGGGTCTGGAGCTCGGCGTCCGCCGCGCGATCGGGACGACCGGCATGCTGGATGCGCAATACACGCTGCTCGACAACGATGCGAACGCATTGACCGGCTTTCTGTCGAAATACGTCCTCGAGTTCGCGGCGCACAATCTCGTTCTCTCCGGATTGGTCCGCGCGCCGTTTGCCGTCGACGTCGGACCGCGCATCGCGTGGACGCGGCGGAACGACGGACGTTCGTACGCCACGGTGGATCTTCGCGCCTCGCGCCCCGTGGGGCGCGTCACGGTCGTCGTCGATGCCGCCAACCTCTTCGATCGCTCGTATCAGGAGATCCTCGGCGTGGCGATGCCGGGCCGGTGGATCTCCGCCGGGGTCCGGCTCTCGTCGTCGAGGTGAGAGGTGTCACGGCTGACGTATGCCGATCACGCTCGATGACCTGCGGCGGTACGCCGTCCGGCGAACGCTGTTCCGGCCGACGACGATCCAACGAGCGATCGAGAAGCTCGGATTCGTGCAGGCGGATCCGATCCGCTCGCCTGCACGAGCGCAGGACCTGACGCTCCGGCATCGCGTCGCCAGGTATCGAGCGGGCGATCTCGAGCGCCGCTATCCCGATCTCGACGTCGAAGAGGACTTCTTCGTCAACTACGGCTTCATGCCGCGCGCCGCGCATGCGTTGATGCACCCGCGCGGCGGTCCGCTGCCCTGGAGCCGATCGAGCAACACGAAAGCGGCGGCGTTACTCGCGTTCGTCCGTGAGCGGGGCGAAGTGCACCCGCGCGAGGTCGACGACCACTTTGCGCACGGCCGCGTCACCAACTTCTGGGGAGGCTCATCGAACGCGACCACCCATCTGATGACGTTGATGCACTATCGCGGGCTGCTTCGCGTCGTGAAGCGGGATCGCGGAATCCGGATCTACGCCGCGCACGAGCACGCGCCGCGTCCGGCCGATCGGACCGCGGAGAGAGCGCAAATGGATGCGCTCGTGGACCTCGCGGTCCGTCCCTACGCGCCGCTCACGCGGCTCGGCCTGGCCGTCCTCGTGAACCGTCTTCGCTATGGCGCTCCGCACTTGCGCGGCGATCTTCGTGGCGCGTTGAAGCGCGCGAAGGAGCGCCTCGCGCACGCGCGCGTCGACGGCGACGATTGGTATTGGCCGAGCGCCGAGCGGCTGCCGCGCGACGCGCCGGACGATGCCGTTCGGCTCCTGTCGCCCTTCGATCCGATCGTCTGGGATCGCGGCCGGTTCGAGATCCTCTGGGGGTGGGCCTATCGATTCGAGGCCTACACCCCGGTGGCCAAGCGCAAGCTCGGGTATTACGCGCTGCCGCTGCTCTGGCGCGACCGCGTCATCGGATGGGGCAATCTCTCCGTCGAGAAGGGCGCGCTTCGCGCGCAGCTTGGCTACGTCTCGAAGCGGCCGGCCGATCCGTCGTTCGCTCGCGGGTTGGACGCGGAGCTGGATCGCATCCGGACGTTTCTGCGTCTTTGAATAGAATACCGAGAGGAGAGACAGCATGCCCTATCCGGAATCGTTCATCGGCCCCATGCGGCAGGAGCTGACGCGGCTCGGCGTGCGCGAGCTGCGCACCCCCACGGACGTCGATACGCTGGTTCGCCAGACGCCAGGCACGGTGATGGTCGTCGTGAACTCGATGTGCGGCTGTGCCGCCGGCAAGGCGCGACCGGGAATCGCGCTCGCCCTGCAGCACTCCGTCAAGCCCGACGTCGTGGGAACCGTATTCGCCGGCGGCGACATCGAGGCCACGGATCGCGCCCGCAGCTACTTCGCGCCGTACCCGCCGTCCTCGCCATCGATCGCGATCCTGCGCGACGGCCAGTTGCTGTACATGATGGAGCGCCGCCAGATCGAGAATCAAAGCGCCGAGAACATCGCAACCGCGCTCACGCAGGCCTTCGACAAATTCTGCGCGCCGCATGAACCCGTGAACCCATGAACCCGTGAACCCGTGAACCCGTGAACCCGTGAACCCTTGAACCCTTGAACCCTTGAACCCGTGAACCCCGAAATCAATGCGCTCGCCGAGCGAGCCATCATCGCGGGCGACGTCGCCGCCCTCGAAACGTTGTTTCGCGAGAACGAGGCGGTGCTTCGGCAAGGCGCGCTCGAGGCGTCGGGGATCGAGGGGCTTCCGCCGCATTTCTCATCGAGCGATATCAAATCGATCATTGCCGAGAAGAACAATTTCTCGACATGGGACGAGTTCGCGGTGTTCGCACGAGAGCGCGCCGACGAATCATCTCCAACCGCTCGATTCGAGGCGGCCGTCGATGCGATCGTCCGCGGCGATGAAGCCACGCTCGACGGTCTGCTTCGCGCGCATCCCGAGCTCGTTCACGCGCGCTCGCCGCGCGCGCACCACTCGACGCTCCTGCTGTACGTGGGCGCCAACGGCGTCGAAGGGTTTCGTCAGAAGACGCCCAAGAATGCCGCGCGGATCGCTCAACGGTTGATCGACGCCGGCGCGAACGTGAACGCCGTCGGCGACATGTATCGCGGCACGACGACCATCGGATTGGTCGCGACGAGCGTCCATCCGGTGACGGCGGGCGTTCAAGCGGAGATCATCGACGTGCTCATGAAGGCGGGCGCCTCCCTCGATCGCGCCGTGGCGTCGGACTACACCGATGGCCTCGTCGTGAATGCGTGCCTTGCCAACGGACGCGGAGAGGGCGCGCAGATTGTCGCGGCGCATGGCGCGACGCTGGATCTGGAAGGGGCCGCGGGCGTCGGCCGTTTGGACGTCGTGAAAACCTTCTTCGACGGAGGGGGCCGCTTGAAGCCGAACGCCTCCTCACATCAGATGGCCGCCGGCGCCTTTTGGGCCTGTCAATACGGTCACCGCGACGTCGTCGACTATCTGCTCGAGCGTGGACTCGATGTGACGAGTGGCCGCCGCGGCGAAACAGTGCTGCACGGCGCCGCGCTCGGCGGGCATCCCGATATCGTCCGAACGCTGATCGCGCGCGGCGCGCCGATCGATGTCAGAGATCCAAGCTATCGGGCGACACCGCTCGGTTGGGCGATCTGGGGACTGTGCCATCGATCGCCAGAGGTGCCGGCGGAGCGGTACTACGAAGTCGTCGGTCAGCTCGTGGCCGCGGGTGCGCCGATCGAAGACGATTGGCTCGCGGAAGAGACGATCAGTTCGGATTCGAAGCTGGTCGCGGCGTTGACGCGCCGCGATCGCGCTTGATCGATGCCGCGCGGCGGGCGCGGGCGGCAGCGAAGATCACTGCGCCGACGGCGTTCGTGAGCAGAATCATCACGCTGATCTTCGCCGCGAAGAGCGCCACGCTTCCCACCTGAACGATCGGGAAGATCGACAAGCCGACGTAGAGCGCGGTCATCGCGAAGCCGGATGCCGCGGCCATTTTCAGCCACAGCGGCGCCGGCTCCGCGTGGCGCAAGCCGACAATCGGTACGGCGAACAAGACGAGGTACGTCAGCGCGTAGAAGATGCCGGAGGCGTTGTTGAGCAGTTGAAACGCTTCCTGCTCGCCGACGCCGATGTTCACCGCGATCGCCAGCGCGAGCGTCACCGCGCCGACGAAGAGGATGGAGTTCACCGGCGTGCGGTAGTGAGCGTGGAGGCGCGCGAACCACTGCGGCAGCAAGTGATCCCACCCCGCGACCATCGGCAGCCGCGTGCTGCCGGTGAAGTTCACGCTGGCCTGCGCCACGCGGACGACGGTGATCGTCATGATCACGATGGGCACGACGTGCGCGACGAGACCGAGCGATCGCGACCCGATGTCGAGCACTTGCGCGATTGGTCCAATCAGATCGATCTCGTCGGGCCGCACGAAGCAGAGGACGGATCCGGTTCCGAGGATGAACATCGCGGCGATCACCGGCGCCGCGATCACCACGGACCGGCCGATCGCTCGAGCGGGATCGCGGCACTCGCCTGCGACGATCGCGATGTACTCGAACCCGCCCAATGCGCCGAACCCCATCTTGCCGAGAATGTTCAGGTTGAGCAGCGTCAATGCTGGAACCGTGAGCGAGAACGGCCGCGGATCGGGCAGCGTTCCGTTGAAGTAGTTGATCGCCGGCAGCGCGGCGAGCGCGCCGAAGAGCACCAGAATCAAGATGCCGCCGGCGTTGTGCAGCCACTTGCCGACGCCCAGGCCGAGCGTCGACACGATGACGAGCCCTCCGATCAACGCGCACCCCGCAAACATGATCAACGGCTTGTGGCTCGCCATCCACCGCGCGTCGCCGCCGAGCGCGTACGACAGATAGGTCGTCACCTGCAGTCCCAGCTCGGAGGTGTTCACGATCACGTAGAGCCAGAGATTCCAGGCGACGAGGAAGCCGATCATCTCGTTGAAGCCGAGCTTCGCCCATTGATAGAGGCCGCCCTCGAGCGGCATCAGCCGCGTCAGGTGAATCACGACGGCGGCGCTTGGCAGATAGAACAGGACGATCGCGAGGAACCAGAACACGACGTGCGACGGTCCCAGCCGCGCGGCCGTCCCGATCCACCCGAGACCGACGATGAAGAGGACCTGTGTGAGTACGAGGTCGCGCAGGCCGAGCTCTTTTTTGAACTCGCTGCTGTGGCTGTAAGCGGTGCTCATGCGCTGGTGGAGCGCATGATATCCGGTCCAGTGAGACTAGGGCTTCTTCGTCAGTTTGAACGTGCCGCCGCCGCCGTCGCCGGTTGCCTTGCCGCTCGCCGTGCCCTTCGCCACGGTGCCCTCGAGCGTGAGGAGAACGGCGGGACCGTCGGCCCGGCCCAATTGGAGCTTCAGCGCGCCGGTCTTCGGATCGAACGTGCTGCCGGCCTTCACATCGGCGGGATTCGGCATGCCCGACACGATGCCGGTTATGCTTTTGCCGTCGAACTTCAGCTCCATCTTGACGGGCCGGCTGCCGCCATCGGGAGGAACGAGCTCGCCGGTCCACGTGCCGGTGATCGGATCGGATTTCGCTGTCGGCTTTCCGCCGCGGGATTGCGCCGACGTCGCCGGGGCGGTCAGCATCAGACAACAGGCCAGCACGAACCATCTGCGAGTCATCGACGAGTCTCCTTGAAGTCGTTTGTCATTCATTTCGAAGCGCGATCACCGGATCCACGCGCGCGGCGCGCAGCGTTGGAATCGTCGCCGCGAGCAGCGCCGCGACGAGCAGCGTTCCGATCGGAATCGCGAGGCTCCACGCGTCGAGCGGCGTGATCTCGAACAGCAGCGCGCGGACGAAGCGAGAGAGATAGAGGCCGCCGGCCAACCCGAAGCCCGCGCCGATGAAAGCCGCGATGCCAACTTCCGACAGCACGATGCGCACGACGCCGAGCTGTCGCGCGCCGAGCGCGAGGCGAATCCCGATCTCACGCGTCCGCTGAACGACCGAGTAGCTCAACACGCCATACAAGCCGACCGCCGCGAGCACGAGCCCGACAATCGCGAAGAACCCGGAGAGCAGCGCGAGCAGCCGCTCGCGAATCAGCGTGTGATTCACCACCGCGGACTGAGGTCTGACCGAGGTGACGCGGAACAACCGGCTCGCGGCGCGGATTTCCTCGCGCAGACGCAGCGCGAGCGACGACGCATTGCCGGATACGCGCACGTGAATCGTGCCCAACCGGCCGGTGGTCCGCTGAGCAAACGGTATATAGAGGGTAGGCGCCGCGAGCTTGCGCAGATCGTACCGGGTGTCGGCGACGACCCCGACGACTTCGTGAATCTCGGGGCTGTTGAGATCCGCGAATCGCGCTTCGATGCGGCCGCCGATGGGTGACGCCTCGCCGAAGTACAGCTTCGCGAATGTTTCGTTGATGACGATCGCCGCGCTTTGCGGATCCATGTCGCGATTCACGAACGCGCGTCCCGCGACCACCGGGATTCTCATCGTCTCGAAGTAGTCCGCCGTCACCGGCGCCATCGTCGCCTCGATGTTCTTGTGCTGCGTGCCCGGCACGCGGACGTAGTGCGTCCACGCCCGTCCGATCGGATTGAACTCGGCGGAGCTGACGGATTGGACGCCCGGAATGCTCCGCAAACGGTCGCTCACGAGCAGCAGCGCGTCGCGCTGCTCGTTGGCTTCGAGGCGGCGGACCGATTCGAGTGAAACCAGCAGCACGTCGGACGTGGCGAATCCCGGGTTCACGGACGACAGCCGCGCGAACGAGAGCACGAGCAAGCCGCCAACGAATACGACGATCAGACCGAAGGCCACCTGCATCGCCACGAACGGGCGCATGAAACCGGTGCGGAGACCTGACCGCACGCCGCCTGCCTTCAGCGCCACGATCGGCGACACATCCGACGCGCGCAGCGCCGGGACGATCCCGAAGACGGCCGTCGTGATCGACGCAAGGGCGGCCGCGAATGCCATCGCGCGCCAATCGAGACGAAGATCGAGCCGCACCGGATCGTCCGGCGGCGCGAGCATCGCGACGACCGCGGGTCCGGCGATGGACGCGAAGAGCAGCCCGAGCGCGCAGGCGGCGCCCGCAACAATCGCGCTTTCGATGAGGACCTGCTGGATCAGCCGCGCCCGGCCGGCGCCGATCGACAGGCGCAGCGCCATCTCGCGCTCGCGCGCGGCCGTTCGCGCGAGAAACAGGTTCGCGACGTTCGAACCCGCTATCAACACGACCAGCGCCGCGATCGACATCAGAATCCAAAGCGACCGTTCGAACTCGCGGCGGAGCGGTGACGGACCGTTGACGGCCGATCGAAGATACAACGGCGTTCGCAGGAAGCGCTCGACGGTTTCCGGCGATCGATTCGGCCCGAGCGACGGCACGCGCTCGGCGCGTATGGTCGAGAACGTTGCGCTGAGGACGCTTTGTGCCTGCTCGACGCGCGCGGATGGCCGAAGGCGCCCCAGCACGCGGAACCAGTTGAAATCGTAGTTGCCGAACGCCCTCGGGTTGTACATGGCGTACGTGATCCATGCGTCCGTGGGACGGCCCGGCTCGATTCCCGTGAAACGTTGCTCGGCCACGCCGACGATCTGCAGTTGACGATCGTCCATCGTGAACCAGCGCCCGACAGCGGCCGGATCGCCGCCAAATCGGCGCATCCAGTACGCATGGCTGATGACGGCCACCGGACTGGCGCCCGGTTCTTTGTCGTCGTCAGGGAGGATGAGCCGGCCGGCGCGGGGATCGATCCCCAGCTTCTCGAACGCGTCGCCGGACACGTATTGCGTCCGCAGCGGCTCCTTTTCGCCGCCACCGTCCGGAAAGATCGCTCGCCGGACCACTTGCGTGCTCATCGCGAAGAGATCGACCTGTTCCCGCGCGGCCTCGCGAAGTCGCACGAAAGTCGGATCGTTGAACGTATCCGCCTCCGGGCGCTCGCTCGAGTAGGTGGGAAACGCGAGGTAGACCAGTTGTTCGGGATGACGGGCGGGAAGGGGCCTCAGGATCAACGCGTCCACCAGCGAGAACGCCGCCACGCACGCGCCGAGCGCGAGGGACAGCGACACGATGGCCGCGCTCGTGACGACTGTGTTCTTCCGCAGCATGCGCAATCCCAGCCGCGTGTCGCGGACGAGCGAGTCGAGCCAGGGCAGAAGCTTCACGTCGCGGCTGTCTTCGCGCCATTTCATCGGATTCCCGAACCGGCGGCGGGCTTCGACCGCTGCCTCCGCCCGCGTTCGTCCCTCGGCAAGCCATTCCCTGATACGCTCGTCGCGATGGAATTGAAGCTCTTCCTCCAAGTCATCCTCGACGCGCGCCGAGCGGAATACGTTCGCGATCCGCGACCACCACGACATCCCGTGACCTCCTGACGTGCGGAGCAGTCTTACTCAGATATCTTACTATTGCAACCAGGCGCGTGGCTCACGCGCCCAGGTGTTTCGTCCATTAATTACGCATGAAGAGGCGATCGGTTGACAGGAAGTTCAGTCGGCGCGCAGGATCGTCACCGGATCGAGCACCACGAGCGCCGTTCCGATGACGATGGCGATGACGCCCGGCTCAGGCCGAACGTCAACCTGACGAGAAATGGGCACCGCAGTTGCAGATTCAGTCGGCGCCTAGCGAGGTGGCGATGCGAGCTGTACTGAAAGCGTTTCTGCTGCTTCTGATTCTCGGCATTGCCGTGGGAGCGATGGGGTTCTGGTACGTCCTCGGCCGCGGCGTGAGCGCCAAGGATCAGCCGGGACGTGTCGAGCAGTTCGCGGCGCGGCGGGTCCGCGACATGGCGATCGCCCGCCGGGCGAAATCGCTGACGAATCCCGTTCAATCTTCTGCGGACGTGATTGCCGAAGGCCGTGCGCACTTCGCCGATCACTGCGCGACGTGCCACGCGAACAACGGCAGCGGCGACACGGCGATGGGCCGCGGGATGTGGCCGAAGGCTCCCGACATGCGGCTCGCGCAGACGCAGAACTTGTCTGACGGCGAGCTGTTCTGGATCATCGAGAACGGCGTTCGCTTCACCGGGATGCCGGCGTGGAGCACAGGCACGAAGGAAGGGGAGATGGCCAGCTGGCGGCTCGTGCACTTCGTGCGTCACCTGCCGAAGCTCAGCGCCGAAGAGATCAAGGAGATGGAGGCGCTGAACCCCAAGTCACCGGACGAAATGGGCGAGCCACACGAACCCGCCCACAGCCACAAGCACAAACACTGACGGGCACCGCTGGCTTATCGGTCGCCCCTGTCTCCCTGACCTCGCTTCGGCTTCTCTCATCGGAGAGTCTCGGGGACCGCGCACGGCGTTCATCCCGCGAAAAAGCTCGGCTTGGAGTTCCTGTTGCAGGCTATTCCGACCGGAGCGCGATGACGGGCTGGACGCGCGTGGCGCGGTGCGCCGGCATGAACGCCGCCAGCGCCGCAACGATGAGCATGGCCACCGCGGCCGTTGCAACGGGCGGCACGCCGCCGCCCGAAAGGTCTTCGATCGCTGTCGCGGCGAATCGTGTTCCCCAGAACGCTACCGGCGCACCGACAACGAACCCAGCGGCGACGAGCGTCAGCCCGCGGCGCACCATCATCCGCATGACGTCACCGCGCGTCGCGCCGAGCGCCATGCGAATCCCGATCTCCTTTGTCTGGCGCGCGACGGTATAGGCGAGAAGCCCGTACAGACCAATGGCCGCGAGCAGCGCGCCAACCGTGCCAAAGAATCCGCCCAGGATCGACATCAACCGCTCGGGTACGACGGCGGCATCGACCTGCTCGGCCAGCGTGGTCACGCGTCGCACCGAATCGGCACCCATCACCTCGGTAACGATGCGGCGCGCGTCGGCGGCGACCGTGGTCGGATTGACGTCCGCCCGCAGTGAAAGCGTGGTCGATCCTCTCGACATCGGCGCGAAGACGTAGACGATGGGCGGCGCGGGGAGCCTGATGTCCTGGTACTTCGCATCCCCGGCGACGCCGATGATCTCGTAGGGATCGCGTTCGTTCTCGAGCCAGACGTGGCGGCCAATCGGATCGCGGCCGGCGAAGTACCGCCGCGCCAGCGCCTGGTTGACGATGACGCGGCGCGGCTCTTGGGAGTCAGCGTCGCTGAAGTCCCGTCCCGCCAGGAGCGGCGTTCCGAAGGTGGCGAAATAGTTGGGAGACACCCAATTCAGCGACACCCGCGCCCTGTCCTGCACGGGTTCGTCGAATCCTTCGGCTTGCAGGAAGCGGCTCGCGGCGGCGAGGGCACCGGGCGTCAACCCGCTCGCCGCAACCGCACGCACGCCAGGAATCGCCTCCAGGCGGGGAACGATGTCCTGGTAGAGTGCCGCGAGCTGCTGCCGATTCTGCGCGCGCGACGTATTGACTGAGACCAGCAGCACACCATGGCGATCGAAGCCGAGACTGCGATCACGCAGGTGGCGCAGATGCGCGATGGACAGCTGCGACACGCTCAGGAGCGCTAGGGAGATAGCCACTTGTGCGACCACCAGTCCGTTGCCGAAGACGCGCCGGGATCTCGGCTGGGCCGCACCGCTCTGGCGCAGAGCCGGCGCCGGGGTGGACACGAACGCGGCGATCGCAGGCATGAGCCCGAAGAGGAGCGCGGCCAGCACTGTGACGACGACCGTGAACATCAGCACCCGCGCATCGAGTGGAATGTCCAGATGCGGCGAAGGACCTGGCGATCGCGTACCCGACATCATGATCCGCATCAGCATCGTCGCGCCGAATCGCGCGCCGACGATGCCCAGAACGCCGCCAATCGCGGCGAGGAGCAACGATTCGGTCAGCACCTGCCGTACGATGCGGAAGCGGCCGGCGCCGAGCGAAACGCGGACCGCCATCTCCTGCTGCCGCGCGGCGCCGCGCGCGAGCAGCAGGCTGCCGATGTTGACGCACGCCAGCAGCAGCACGCCGCCGACCATCGTCATCAGCAGCAGCAGCGGCCCGCCGAACTGCTGATGCAGAGGGGTCGAGAGTCCGGTGCGCGCCGGCGTGACATCGATTTCGACCCGAAGCCACTGCGGATCTCGCTGTGCAAGAGCATCTCTTGTCGGCCGATATAGCACCCGCATCTCGGCACGTGCCTGGTCGATGGACACGGCCGGCTTGAGCCGCGCGGCGAGGGCCAGCCCCCCTCGGGATCGCATGGCATCCGGCACCGCGGAGAGCGAAATCCAGACGTCCGGACGATAGCCGACGACGATCCCGGAAAATTCCCGTTGGGCAACACCCACTACCGTGACATGCATGGGCGCGGGCACGCGGGTATCTTTGATGTCGATGGCGGAGCCGAGAACCCGCAGGTCGCCGTTGAATCGACTCTTCCAGTAGCGCCAGCTCACGACTGCGGCCGCGGCCGCGCCGGGCTTGTCGTCGGAGACGTCGAGCACGCGGCCCAGCGCCGGCCGCACGCCAAGCGCCTGGAAGAAATTGCCGGTGACCACCTCGGCAGCGATCGGATCCTCACCCGTACGCGACTCGGTCGTCAGCGCCGCGAGGCCGAACAGATCAGAGAAGACGTGGTTCCCGTCGCGAACCTGCTCGTAATAGGCGAGACCGAAGTTGTTCAGCGGCGGGTCACGCGGATACTGATACGTGAACTGCACAAGGCGGGCAGGATCACGCACGGGCACATCGCGAAACAACAGCGGATCGACGAGGCTGAAGATGGCGGTGTTGGCGCCGATGGCGAGGGTCAGTGTGAGGAGCGCCACGGCCGTAACCACGGGCGCGCGCCGGAGCATCCGCGTGCCGAAGCGCGCGTCCTGTAGCAGACCCTCGAGCCACGGCAGACCGCGCTGATCGCGCCGCTGCTCCATCGCCTGCGCGACGCCGCCCGCCTGCCGGCGCGCCTGGCGCAGCGCTTCCTCCGGCGTCACGCCGCGGCGCTGCAAGTCGGCCGCGAGCATGTCGAGGTGAAGCCTCAGCTCCTCCTGCATGACGGCGTCCTCGGGCGCGTTGCGGAACGTGGCCCACAGCCGCCGCAGCCACTCGCGCATGACGGACATCACTTCGACTCGCTCAGCAGCGCCTGCATGGTCGTCACCGTCCGATTCCATTCCCGCTTGTCGACCGCGAGCTGCCTGCGGCCGGCCGCGGTAATCGCATAGAAGCGTGCCCGGCGCTTGTTGTCGGTCACGCCCCATGTGCCGCTGATGAAGCCGCGTTGCTCGAGCCGCATCAGTCCTGGATAGAGGGTGCCCATGTTCAGCTGCACGCGACCGCTCGACACCTGCTCAAGGCGCGCCGCGATGGCGTATCCGTGCGACGCCCCCAATGTGACAAGCGTCTGCAGGATCATGATGTCGAGCGTCCCCTGCAGGACGTCGGCTTTGGCGGGCCCTTGATTAGCCACGCCAATGGAATATACGCATTCTATTTGGATGTCAAATAGAGAACCGCCGGGCTGTCGCATCGCCGCGATGCGATGTACGGATCTCAGCGGACGCAACTCGATCATCCCTTCGCATCAGAGAAAGGAGAACGCGCGAATTGGAGAGCGCGGCGGCCGCAACGCGCCTTCCGAGTTCATGAAGGCACTGCTTCAATCGCTCCGCAGAAGGACAGCCGCGCCTGGAGATTGCCTCCACGACCAGCCGTATCCGCGGCTATGCGCCGCGCTTTCGCACGGAGCGATCGGCAACGACGGTGACCTGCATATCTTGCGCGAGATTCACGATTTGCTGAACGAGTCCTTCCGTGAGCCAGCTTCGCAACGTTCGCTCCTTTTGCCGAGAGACGAAGATTTGCGTGACCCTTTGCTGCCTCGCGAACGTCACGAGCGTTTCCGCAAAATCCGCCCCTTCCAACACGCGCGTCTCGATCTGGAGCGCTTGGGCAAAGCCGAGATGACGCTGAAGTCGATCGCGATCGTCGTCGCTGAGATGCCGCAGATCGGCCGTCGCCCCGACGTATACACCAAGGCAATCGGCGCGCAAGTAGTCCGCTACGCGGCGACCCCGGCGAATCAGCGCGGCACTGGCCGGATCCGGTTCGATCACGAGGAGCAGGCGCTCGCTCGCCTCTACCGACGGTTGTGCCGCCGGTGCGGCGAGCGTGGATTCCTCGGGATGCTGCCGGCTCCCGATCGTGTGGGCCGTTTGGCGCATCGCCAGCTCTCGCAAAGCCACGAGGGTCGGCTCCCTGAAGAAATTCTGAAGCGCCGCGCGGGCACGGTCGGGCGGATAGACGACACCACGTTCCAACCGGTTGAGCAGGGCTCGCGGCGTCAAATCGACCATCACGACCTCGTCCGCCTGCTTGACCACCCAGTCCGGCACCGTCTCCCGAACGCGCACACCGGTGCTCTGCCAGATCTGATCGTTCAGGCTCTCCACGTGCTGTACGTTCATGGTCGTGAGCACGTCGATGCCCGCGTCGAGTAGCACACGCACGTCCTCCCACCGCTTGGCGCGTGGCGAACCGGGCACGTTCGTGTGAGGAAACTCGTCAACAACCGCCATCTGCGGGTGCCGTCGGAGCACGTTATCCGTGTCCATTTCTTCGAGGAACGAGCCCTTGTACTCGATGGTCCTCCTCGGAATCAATTCGAGACCCTCAACAAGCGCCATGGTGTCCTTACGGCCATGCGGCTCGAAATACGCCACCACGATGTCGACTCCCTGTTTCTTCAACTCTCGGGCTTCGGTCAACATCTGATACGTTTTTCCGACGCCAGCGGCGTACCCGAGAAAGATTTTGAGGCGTCCGCGCTTGGGAGGGACCGTGGTCACGTGCGGTGGGGGAAAACGCGGACGTCGATACCTTCGGCGCCTTCGATGAGCCGATCCAGTGGGCTGCCGCGGAGGCGGGCCCGCCAGTCGCGCCGGAGATTGTGGCCGACGAAGATCTGCGTGATGCCGTGCTCGCGCGCGTACTCGAGGATCGTTGCGACAGGGTCCTTTCCGTCGAGGACGTCGATACGGGCCCGCTCGGCACGCGCCACCTTGATGTTCCGCTCGTTGGCGATGCGGTCCTGCGGGGACAGATTCGGCTGGTTGACGTAGATGGCGAACAGTTCACCATGAAATCGATCGGCGTTGCGCCGGCCGCTGGCGAGCATGGCCGTGGCATCCGCCCGGGGCGTCATGCAGACCAGAATGCGCTCCTGCGTCCCCCAGGATGCTTCAATGCCATGGAGCTCGAGGTACGCCTCGAGCTGGCGATCCACGACGTCGGCGGTCAGCAGGAGCGCCCGCTCGCGCAACTGCGAGAGCTGCAGCGCCAGGCGCGCATGCAGCATCAGCCCTTCGCCGTCCCATTCCTCCAGCACCGCTTCTGCTGGTGCATCGACCACAACGACTTCGTCGGCGGATGCAATGAAACTTTGCGGAACGGTTTCCTGGGGCGCCGCCCCGGTCACCGTGCGCACGAATTCCTGTTGTTCGTCGACGTACTCCAGATTTATGGACGTGAGCACGGAGACGCCCTGGTCGACGATCTCCTGAACGTCCTCATACCGCTTGCGATGCCGGCTGCCCGGTGGATTGTCATAGGCCAGGCCGTCGACAAGGCACACGGTCGGATGACGTCGAAGGATCGTTGCCACGTCCACCACGGGAATGCCATCG
>DATBJJ010000002.1:0-67717 GCA_036556425.1 Vicinamibacterales bacterium | reverse complement strand
TGAACATTCTGAACCACTACATCGGGATGCCGCCGATCGAGGCGCCGCAGCTCGAGACGTCGATGTTCCCGATCGGCATCGCGATCCTGATCGCGCTGTGTCTCCTCTCGCCTGTCAGCAAGTGGATCCGGCGGCTGACGGTCGCCGCGACCATCGCGACGCCGCTTGCCGTTCTGGTCGATCTGCAGTGGCGGCTCTACGCGTTCGGCCACTCGCTCAATCCCACGGCCCCGATTCGGCTGAAGCCCTTCACGCCGCTCGTGATCGGCGAAACGAAGATGGGGAACTTCGAGTCCACGGGCATGGTCTCGTGGGGCTTCGTGTGTCTCGCGCTGGCCGCGCTCCTCTTGCTGCTGTCGAAGCGGATCGCCGATCGATTCTCGACGGAGGAACGCCGCCCCGTTCAACAACCCCGCGCGCGGGTTGCCGCGGCGCTCGTGCTCTTGATCGCTCCAGCGTCGCTGGCGTTCGGCCAGACGACGCTGCAGGAGCGGATCGATAAGGCACCGAAAGGCAGCACGGTCACGATCGAGCGCGGAACATATCACGGACGGATCGTGATCCGCGGACCGCTCACGGTCATCGGCCAGCCAGGCGCGGCGATCGACGGCGGCGGCGTCGGCAGCGTGGTCACCATCGAGGGCGACGACGTGGTTTTTCGTGGGTTCGCCGTTCGGAACAGCGGCCGTGAGGTCACGGAGGAGGCGGCAGGCATCAAGGTCACCGGCAACCGCCATCGCATCGAAGCCAATGAGGTGTCCGATGTCTACTTCGGCATCCACATCGGCGGAGGCGGGGGCGCCGTCGTTGAAGACAACGTGATCACGCCAGGCGAGTCGCACGGCGCGCGGCCGGGACACGGCATCAGCGCGTGGAATCTCGTCGACAGCCGCCTCCTCCGCAATCGGATCTCTCACGCGCGCGACGGCATCTATCTCTCGTTCACCGATCGCATCGTCGTCGCCTCGAACGTCGTGACCGGGTGCAGGTATGGATTGCACTCCATGTACTCGCAGCAGGCGCGGTTCGAGAACAATACGGTCACCGAAAACCTCCTGGGCGCGGCGTTGATGATGTCGGATCGGCTGGTGCTCCGAGCGAATCGGATCGAGCGGCATCGGAAAGGCCCCGCGGCGTACGGCGTCCTGCTCAAGGACATCGGCGATTTGATCGCCGATGGAAACGAGATCCTCGCGAATCGCGTGGGAATCTATGCGGAAGGCGTTCCGTCGAGCTCGTCGCGCGAAGCCGTCGTGGCGTTCAATCTGATTGCGGGGAACGAAGTGGGTCTCGCTCTGCAGAGCAACGCCGCGCTCACCGTGTCGGGCAACCGGATCGCCGAAAACCTCACCGACGTCAGGCCGCTCGGGAACGGTCTGTCGCCGGCGATGCGATGGTCGCGCGACGGCCGGGGGAATTCGTGGGGCCAGTACCGCGGATACGACGCGGACGGCAACGGCGTGGGCGACGTACCTCACAGCGTCGAAGACGCCATGGACGCACTGCTGCGGCGGAATGCCAGCGCGCAGGCCTTTCTCTACACGCCCGCGCACATGGCGCTCGAAGCGGCGGCTCGCCTCTTCCCGCTCTACCGCCGACGGCCGCTGCTCGTCGACGACTATCCGCTCACGTCGATTCCTTCACGAGGCCCCCGATGATCACGATTCAGCACGTCACGAAGCGCTACGGTACTCGCACGGCAGTGGACGATGTGTCGCTGACGTTCCATCGCGGCCAAGTGACTTTGCTGCTGGGCGCGAACGGCGCCGGCAAGTCGACGCTGCTCAAGTGCCTCCTCGGAACGACCGGGTTCGAGGGCAGCATTCGCGTCGGCGGACGCGATCCGCTCGGCGAGGGGTGCGCCGTTCGATCGCTGATCGGCTACATGCCGCAGAGCGGTGGACTGCACCAGGACCTCACCGTCGCGCAAACGATGCGCTTCTATTCAGAGATCCGCGGCGTGCCGCTCGAGCGGTCGCAGGCGCTCGTCGAACAGGCAGGGCTCTCCGATTACCGTGACGTCACAGTGGGCGAGCTCTCGGGCGGTCTGCGGCAGCGGCTCGGCTTCGCCCTGGCGCTGGTCACAAATCCGTCGATCCTCGTGCTCGACGAGCCTGCCGCCAGCCTCGACAGCGCGAGCCGCCGGTGGCTCGCCGACCGTCTGCGCGCGCTCGCCGCGGACGGCCGCACGATCGTCGTGTCAACTCATGCGAGCCAGGAGCTCCTCGACTCCGGTCATCGCCGCGTCGTGCTCGAAGACGGCCGCGTCATCGCGGATGAAGCGATCGCACCCGCCGATTCGCAGGCATCGATCTCGCCGACCGATCCGATCCGTCGCGGCGCGCTCCTGCCGATCGTCACGAAAGAGCTCACGGACGCAATCAGCAGCCGATGGCTGATCGGGTATGCGTCGCTTCTGGCCGTGCTCGGACTCGCCGCGGCATCCGTCGGCATCGACAGCGCATCGGGCCTCGCGCTGCAGGCGTTCGGGCGGACCACGGCGACACTGATGAATCTGTGTCTGCTGCTCGCTCCGCTCGTCGCGGTGTTGATGGGTGCCGCTTCCATCACCGGTGAACAGGAGCGCGGAACGCTGGACTATCTTCTCGCGCAGCCGATTGCGCGCTCCGGCCTGCTGCTGGCGAAGTACGCGGGACTGCTCATCGCATTGTCGATCGCGACGCTCGCAGGTTTCCTTCCGGCCGGCGCGCTCATCGCGGCACACGCCGGCGCGGACATCATCGGCCATTACCTGCTGTTTCCGGCGATCGCGCTCCTGGCGGGCGCTGCCCTCGCCGGCGTGGGACTCTTCATCTCGGTCGCGAGCCGTTCCGCCGCGCAGTCGCAGGGCACCGCCGTCTTCACCTGGTTCGCGTTCGTGCTCCTGTACGACCTGGTGCTGATGTCGTCACTCGCGGTCAGCGGACTACCGATCGGATGGCTGGCTGCGTCGCTCGTCGCCAATCCCGTCGATGCCGCGCGAGTGCTCGGCGTCCTCGCGCTCGAGCCCGATCTCTATCTTCTGGGTCCCGCGGGCGCATTCCTGACGGCGCGCCTCGCGCCGTCCGGCGCCGCGGCGCTCCTCCTCGCATCGCTCGCGTTGTGGATCGCGATGCCCGTCATCGGCGCGGTGATCAAATTCACGCTGCCGAGCGAAAGACGATCGCTCGTGTTCGGAGTACCAATGAAACTTGCAAACGGCATCTCAATCCTCGTGGTTTTCCTTGGCCTTGCCGGCGGCGCCGCGTGCTCGTCCCAGGCCGCGCCACCCAACGCGGCGAGCGGTACGCCTGGCGCGGCCGCCACTCCGGCGGTATCCGCTGCGATGCTCGAAAAAGGGCGCGGAGTCTACAAGACCTACTGCGTCGCGTGCCACGGTGAAACCGGGAAGGGCGACGGGCCCGCGGGCGGGGTGATGAAGCCGCCGCCGCGCGATCACACCGATCGCGCGTACATGAGCACGCTGACCGACAAGCAGATCACGGACGTGATTCAAATGGGCGGCGCGATGAAAGGCAAACCGCTGATGCCGAGCCACCCGCAAATCAAAGGCGACGATATGGCGGCGCTCGTTGCGTATACGCGTTCGTTGAGCAATCCCAAGTAGCCGGTCGCCGTCTTGGCGGCGGTCGCGACCGCGAGCGTCGCAATCACGACGCACGAGAATCCTTTGCTCTTTCCCGCGGGGCGGAAGGCGACGATCAACGCCCGTATGCAGTCACCCCTCTCGGCTGGAGTATAGCCGCACACGCGCGCCGGTCCTTCACGTCGGACGACTGATGTAATCAGTGGCGTACAAACGACTCTTCGCGTGTGTAATAGGGATCGCGGGGAGGGATGTCTGTGAGCAAGCCGATGCTCGGCCTCACGGTTGGAGCCGTCCTGGGATTCCTGGACGGCTGCTCGGCCTGGTTCTCACCGGAAGCGCGCTCGATGATGCTGACGATCGTCCTCGGGTCGACCGTCAAAGGCCTCGTCACGGGACTCGCCGCCGGCGTCATCGCGCGAGCGCGCCGTTCGATGACGCTCGGCATCGGCGCCGGCGTCCTGATCGGCCTCGTCCTCAGCTCGCTCGCCGCAATCGGTCAGAGCGATCACTACTTCGAGATCGTACTCCCAGGGATGCTCGTGGGAGCGATCGTCGGCTTCGTCACGCAGCGATATCCGCAAGGCGCGCCGCCGACGCGACCGGCGTCGACCGCGATCTTCTTTCTCCTCGCTGCGGCTCTCCCGAACGCGGGTGTCGGTGTCGGCGCTCAACCGACAAATTCAAGCGATTCGCTGGCACCGGTCGCGCGGCTCGTCGGCCGCTGGACGGGAACGTCCGAAGGACAGCCGGGCAAGGGACGTGTCGAACGATCGTACGAACGCGTGCTTGGCGACCGCTTCATTCAAGCGCGCAATCGCAGTGTCTATCCGCCGCAGGAGAAAAACCCCAAAGGCGAGACGCACGAGGACATCGGCTTCCTCGGCTTCGACCGAGGTCGAAAGCGAATCGTGTTCAGGCAGTTTCACACCGAAGGCTTCGTCACTCAGTACGTGCTCGAGCCGGCCGATTCTCCGGATCGTCTGGTCTTCACGAGCGAATCGATCGAGAACATTCCGCCCGGCTTTCGCGCGCGCGAGACGCATGTGTTCTCGGGAACAGACCAATTCGAAGAGATCTTCGAGCTCGCGGAGCCCGGGAAGGAATTCGAGGTGTACAGCCGCACCCGATTGACGCGCGTCAAGTAGCCGACGTCGGATCGATGCGATTTCGCAGCGCTTCCCTCGCGCGCCGTACGCGCCGCGCTCAACGTCGTCTCGTGCGGCGGCGCGACAAGGGGCGTTGACGTGCCGGCATCGCGCGGGCGGCGAGCAAATCGATGAACGCGTCGACGTGCGGCACGCGGCCGGCTTCCTTCAACGTCGCAGCGCTCCATTGCCGTCGGATGCCCGCGGCGGTGATGGGGACCGCGCGAACGTCGCCGGCGGCGAGCGCGGGCTCGATCGCCCACGTCTGCATCACGCTGACGCCCAGGCGCGCCTTCACCATCTCGAGAATTGCTTCCGTCAGCATCACGAACGACACGCGGCGTGCCGTAACGCCCGCGGGCCGCAGGATCGTCTGCAGCGTGAAGCTGTCGTCCGGCGAGCTCGAATAGAGGAGCAGCCGCTCGCCGGCCAGATCCTCGGGGCGCACGAACGCTCGTGTGGCGAACGGGTGATCGGGCGCGACGATGGCCGCGTGCTCGTCCTCGAAGAGCGGGCGCACGCGGACGTGCTCGCGCCGCACGGCCGCCGTGACGATCGCGACGTCGAGCTTGCCCTCGAGCAGCGATTCCACGGGCCGCATCGTACACTCGACGGCCAGCGCGACGTCGACCGCGGGATACTTGCGCCGATACGCTTCGACGAGCGGCGGCAGCCAGTGGTAACCCGTGTTGCACTGCGCGCACACGCGAAGCACGCCCGCGCCGCCGGCGCCCAGACGCCGGACGTCCGCCTCGGTGCGCTCGATGTCGTCGAGCACGCGGCGCGCCGCGGCGAGCACTTTCTCTCCGGCCGGCGTCAACAGCATGCGCTTCCCCACGCGCAGGAAGAGCGCGGTCCCGAGCCGTTCCTCGATCCCGCGAAGCTGGTGGCTCACCGCCGACTGCGTCAGGTGCAGGTGTCCTGCCGCCTGCGTCACGCCGCCCGCCGAGGCAATCGCGGCCACCATCTGGAGATGCCGGACGTCGATATCCATGAACTCACTTCATCATTCGGATGAAAACAATGAGCTTCATTATACCGCGCACGGTCCGTACGCTGATGGTCATGCGATTCCTCGAGCTTCGGCAGTCCCTTCGGCGTCTGCGCCGGCAGCCGGTCTTCGCGCTCTGCGTGACCGCGGTGCTCGCCCTCGCCATCGGCGCCAACACCGCGATGTTCGCGCTGGTGAACGGCATTCTCCTGCGTCCGCTGCCGTTCGCCGATCCGGATCGCTTGATCACGTTCACAATCGTGCGGCCCGGCACCGACCGCCAGCCCCTCTCGCTCCTGGACGTCGGAGACTTCAAGGAATCCAATCGCACGTTGGACGGCATCGTCTCGATGTTCGGATGGAGCGCGAACGTCACCGGCGGCGGCGAGGCGGAGCGCCTCTCCGGCATGCGCGTCTCTGCCGACTACTTCGCCGTAACGGGCGCGCCCGTCGCACTCGGGCGCCCTCTGCGCGAAGACGACGAGCAGCGTGCCGTCGCGCTCCTCAGCCACGGCACGTGGCAGCGGCGGTTCGGCGGCGCCTCGGACGCCGTCGGAAAGTCAATCGTCCTGAACGGCGAGACGTTCACGATCGTCGGCGTCCTGCGGCCGGACTTCGTGACGCTCGTCCGCGACGCCGACATCGTGGTCCCCTACTCGCCGGCCACCGACGTGCGGCGCAGCAACCGCGCGCAGGGATTCCTGCGCGTCATCGCCAGGTTGAAACCGGGAGTCTCCCTCGCGCAGGCGGCGGACGATCTCTCCGCGATCGGGAGACGGCTTCGCGACGAGCATCCGGATTCCCACGGTTCCGACACCGCGGTTCGAGTCGTCGCGCTGCACGAAGACGTCAGCGGACGGTCGGCGGCGATGCTGTGGATGCTGCTCGGTGCGGTGGCGCTCGTGCTGCTCGTCGCCTGCGCGAACATCGCGAACCTGCTCCTCGTTCGCGGCACCGCGTACCGGCGAGAGCTCGCAGTTCGCGCGGCGCTTGGCGCCTCGCGCGGCCGGATCGTGACGCAGTTGCTGACGGAAACCACGATGCTCGGTGTGTTCGGCGGCGCGCTGGGGCTGCTCATCGCGCGCGCGTTGATGGGAACGCTCATCGCGACGGGACCGGCGAATCTGCCGCGCGTGGCTGAGGTCGGCATCGATCTCCGCGTCGCCCTCTTCACGTTGATCGTGTCGCTCGGCACGAGCGTTCTCGTCGGCATCGTGCCGGCGCTGCAGGCGGCGCGCCGCGACTTGCGCGATGCGCTGCAGCAAGGCGAGCGCGGGTCGAGCGGCGGCGGCAATCGCCTTCGCGGTGTCCTCGTCTTCGCCGAGGTCGCGCTCTCGACCGTCCTGCTCATGACGGCCGCGCTCCTCGCGCGAAGCTTTCAGCACGTCCAGTCCGTGGATCCAGGATTCCGGCCGTCGCACGTGCTGACCGTCCGGTTGTCGCTGCCGCGTGCGCGATACGGCAATCGCGCGGCGATCGAGAACTTCTACGACCAACTGCAGCCGAGAATCGCGTCGCTCTCCGGCGTCCGCGCCGTTGCCGCGGGAAATGTCGTGCCGATGAACGGGTATCTTGCGACCGCGGGATTCTACGTGGACGGCGTGATCGCAAAGGACGCGCCCGCGGCGCACTACCGGATGATCAGTCCGGACTATTTCCGGACGCTGGGCATCGCGCTGCGCCGCGGCCGCGCGTTCGACGCCACCGATCGCAGCGACTCGGCTCCGGTCGCCATCATCAACGAGACGCTCGCCAGGCAGTTCTTCGATGGGCGCGATCCGCTCGGCGCGCGCATGCGTCTCGACGATGGGCAGAAGACGCCGCGCGAGGTACAGATCGTCGGCATCGTCGGCGACGTGCGGCACTTTGGCCTCGAGCGCGAAGCCACGATCGAAGTGTACGTGCCGATCGCGCAGGTCCCGGACCCGACGACCATCTGGCTGGCGAACAACATGTATTGGGTCGTCCAGACCGACGGCGCGCCGCTCGGCGCGGCGCAGGCCGTGCGCCGGGAGATTGGCGCGGTCGATCCGGCGGTTCCTGCATCGTTCGTGCGCAGCATGGATCAATGGATGGAGGGCACGCTCGCGGCGCGCCGATTCAACCTGCAGCTCGTGGGCGCGTTTGCCGCCGTCGCGCTCCTCCTGGCGGCCGTGGGCGTCTACGCGGTCTCGGCGTTCGCGGTGACGTCGCGGACCAAGGAGATCGGCATTCGCGTCGCGCTCGGCGCATCGCGCCGCGACGTGATTGGTCTCATGCTGCGCGGAGGGCTGTCGCCCGCCGCCGCCGGTCTCGCGGCCGGCACCGCCGTGGGAATTCTCTCCGCCCCCGCGATGTCCGGATTGTTGTTCGGCGTGACGCCGCGCGATCTCGCGTCGCTCGTGCTGACCGTCGCGACGCTCGCGTCCGCGGCGCTCGTCGCCAACGTGCTTCCGGCCCATCGCGCCGCGAAGGTCGACCCTATCGTGGCGCTGCGGATCGACTGACTCATTCGTAGCGCAACGCGTCGATCGGATCGACGTTCGTCGCGCGAAGCGCCGGCACATAGCACGCGATCAGCGAAACGATCGAGAACAGCAGCGTCACGCCCACGAACGTGAGCGAGTCGATCGCGCTCACGCCGAACAGCAGCTCGATTTCGAAGAGCGAGCTCGAAAGAATCCACGTCAATGCGGCGCTCAGCGCCAGGCCGAACGCGAGGCCCCACGCGACGAGCGTCACACCCTGTCCAAGAACCATGCGCAGAATCTGATGGCGCAGCGCGCCGAGGGCCATCCGGATGCCGACCTCGCGGGTCCGCTGGGCGGCCGCATACGACACGACTCCATAGATCCCAATCGTCGCGAGCACCAGCGCCATCACACCCGCCGCGCCGAATACCATACCCAGCAGACGGTACGGATATACGAACGCGTTGAAGAACTGGTGCAGCGTGGCGACGTCGTTCAACGGCATGTTCGGATCGAGCGCGCGAATCGTCTGCCTGACCTCCGCAATCCGGCTCGCCGCGTCGCTCGCCGTATGGACGAACACCGACATGCGTCTCTGATTGGATTGGTACACGGACAGCCAGTAGAACGGCCGCACCCGCGCCTCGAGCGACTGCCAGCGGTCGTCGCGGACGACGCCGACGATCGTGCACGGCTGTTTCGCTCCAGACGAGTCGTACTGCGCGAGATGTTTGCCCAGCGGCGAGCCGCTCCCGCTGAAGTAGCGCCGGCCGAAGGCTTCGTTGACGACGGCGGCGCACGGCGCGCCATCGCGATCGCGGGCGTCGAAGTCGCGCCCCTCCACGATCGGCACGCTCATGTTCGCGAAGTAGCTCGGACCGACGATGGCGTTGTCGATCTCCAGGCTCTCGTCGGGAGCTGGTTGATATCCTTCGATCTCGGTGCCCCGGCGCGATCCGCCGAAGAATCCACCGGGCATGCCGTCCACCAGCGTCACGGTTTGCACGCCGGGCAGCGCGGACAAGCGCTCGGTGAGGTCCCGGTAGAACGCGAGCATCCGCGGCCGGTCGTAGCGAGGCTCGTCCGCCCGCAGCCACGCGACGACGACCTCCTCGGTGGTGTAACCCAATCGCACCGGTCTCACTTTGTCCAGGCTTCGCAGGACGAGCGCGGCGGCGATCAACAGCAGCAGCGAAAACGCGACCTGCGCCACGATCGACGCCGCCCTGACACGCGACTTGCGCACGCTCCGGGCGAACGCGACCGCGTCATCCTTCAAGACCGACGCGACATCCGCGCGCGCGCTCTGGAGCGCCGGCGCGAGCCCGAACAACACGCCGGTCGCCATCGAGAACGCGAACGTGTAGATCACGGCACGCCAGTCGAGTTGCAGATCGAGCGCGGGGCGAATGCCGGTTGGCAGCGAAGGCATGAGCGCCAGCAGCAGATCCAGCCACCAGACGGCAATGACGATACCGATCGCTCCGGCAATGAGCGAAAGCAACACGCTCTCCGCGAGGAGCTGCCGTACGATCCGCCAGCGGCCCGCGCCGAGCGCGAGCCGGACGGCAATCTCCTTCCGCCGCACGACCGCGCGCGAGAGCAGCATGTTCGCGAGGTTCGTGCACGCGACGGCGAGCACGATGTTCACGATGACCGCGAGCAGCGCGGCCATCGCGTACGCACCGCCTTGCAGATCCGGAAGGATTCGCGCGTCGCGCTCGGGCAGCACCGACACGAACAGCTCGCGAATGGATCCCGATTGTTGCTTCGACTTCCACTCCTGCGGATGCGCCGCCTGCATTTCCAGGCTGAGCAGATCGAATCGCGCTTTCGCCTGCTCCAGCGTCACTCCCGGTGCGAGGCGGCCCAGCATCGCGAGCCACCGGCTGCCGCGGGTCAGGATCGCCTTCCCTCGCGCCGGTTCGAGCAGCGGCATCATCGTCGTCGGCACCCAGACGTCGCTGGCGAGGCCGCGGATGATCCCCGCGTAATGCGCCGGAGCGACGCCGATCACCGTCAACTGCTGGCCGTTGATCGTGATTGGCCGGCCGATGACGTTCGGATCCGAATCGAACCGCCGCCGCCACAGCCCGTGGCCGATCACGACGACCGGGTTCCTCCCAGGCACGACGTCCTCGTCACCGGCGAACGTTCTTCCCACGGCAGCCGGCAGGCCAATGACGTCGAAATAATTGGCGGAGACGGCCTCTCCCCAGATCTCTTCCACTTCATTGGCATCGCCAAGATTGAATTGCCTGATGCCATAGGCGGCGAGTCCCGTGAACACGCCGTTGCGCTCGCGGAACTCGACGTAGCTCGGATACGACGTGGTCTCGTATGGATGGGCGCGGTCGCCGGTGAACAGGTCGACGATCTGATCGGGATTCGCGAACGGCCGCGGGCGCAGCAGCATCGCATTGATGATGCTGAAGATCGCGCTGTTCGCGCCGATGCCCAGCGCGAGCGAGAAGATCGCCACGGCCGCGAATCCGGGATTGCGGCGCAGAATGCGGAACCCGTACGCGACGTCCTTCGACAGGTCGTCGTGCCAGCGCCCGGCGACGTCGCGGTACGCTTCTTCCGACGCGGCGACGCTGCCGAAGTCGAGCCGCGCCGCGCGGCGAGCGTTGTCGGGCGACATTCCTTGCCGGATGTACTCCTCGGTGGCTTCCTGGAGGTGCGCGTCGATCTGATCGCGAAGGTCCTGGTTCAGCCGACGCGCGCGAAAGAGACCTCGGAGGATCATCGGTTGGCAGCCTACACGTTTGTGTGTTGGCAGTCAACACGTCAACGCTTGTCGGAAAGCATGTTTTTCGGTACAGTGGATTGTCTCCCCTCGGAGTGCGACCATTCAGAGCCTCGGTCGCCGGACGTTCCTCGCGATCACGTGTATCTTGATTGCCGGCTGCGGCACCGAAGGGCCGATCGGTCCGTCGTCCACGCCGGTCTCTTCGGGGTCGACGACTGCGACGCTGGTCGGCGCCGGCGATATCGGCGTCTGCGCGTCGTCGGCCACCGAGGCGACGGCGCGGCTTCTCGACGCAATTCCAGGCACCATCTTCACTGCGGGAGACAACGCGTACCCGCTCGGGACGTCCGCGGACTTTCGCGACTGCTACCACCCGACGTGGGGGCGCCACCGCGACCGCACCCGTCCGTCGCCGGGCAATCACGACTACTACACGGCCGGCGCGGTCCCGTATTTCGAGTACTTCGGCGCGGCCGCCGGTCCCGGCGGACTCGGGTACTACAGCTTCCGCGCCGGCGAGTGGACGGCGTTCTCGCTCAACAGCAACGTGCCGATGTCCTCCTCGTCTTCACAGGTGGTGTGGCTGCAGAGCGCGCTTCAACAGTCGCAGACGCCGTGCGCCGTCGCGTATTGGCACCATCCATTGTTCAGCTCGGGACCGCACGGCGGCCTTCCGGAGACGCGCGGCCTGTGGCGATCGCTGTACGACGCCGGCGTGGACGTCATCCTCAACGGTCACGACCATCTCTACGAGCGTTTCGCGCCTCAGGATCCGGACGGGAGAATGGACGCCGCGCGCGGCATTCGCCAATTCACCGTCGGCACGGGCGGCGCGGAGCTCTATCCGACGGTGCGGGTCGCCGCGAACACGGAGACCATCGTCAACGAGTACGGCGTGCTGAAGCTGACGCTGAGGAGCGCGTCGTACACGTGGGAGTTCATCGGAATCGACGGACGCGTGCGCGATTCCGGGAGCGGCGCCTGTCATTGACATCAGCTTGACAAGAGGCGTCGCGCACCTCACGCTGTGACCGATCCGTCGGTCCGCCAGAGGGCTTCGACCATGCGCACGCTGCGCGACGCGCAATTCGCCATTCGCAACCTCACACGATCGCCCGGCTTCACGATTGTCGTCGTTCTGACGCTCGCCCTGGGCATCGGCGCGAGCACCGCCATCTTCAGCGTCGTCAACGCGGTCGTGTTGCGGCCGCTCGAGTACCCCGAGCCGCGGCAACTCGTGCGCATCACCAGCGAGCTGCGCGGGTTCGGCGCAACGGACACGGGCGTTTCGGCAGCGGAGCTTGCCGATTATCAGACGCGCTCGGACCTGTTCACCGGCGTCGCCGGACTGCTGCCGATCAACGCGAACGTGACGAGCGGCGGCACGCCGGAGCGCGTCGAGATGATGCTCGTCAGTTGGAACTACTTCGCGGTGCTCGGCGTCGCGCCGGCACATGGGCGAGTGTTCGCGGCATCCGACGATACCCCAGGCGTCGCGAACATCGCCGTCGTCAGCGACGGATTCTGGAGGCGCAAGCTCGGCGCGGATCCGGCCGCCGTCGGCCGGACGATCGTCATCGACGAGGATCCGATCCTCGTCGTCGGCGTGATGCCCGCCGGATTTCGTCATCCAGGACGCACGCTTCAGACCGACGTCGAGGTGTGGAGTCCCGCCGGTTTCCGCGGCACGGCGCCGGGATCGTCGAGCCGCAGCCGGCGCCGGGTCGAAGGCTGCCTCGCGCGGCTGCAGCCTGGCGTCACGTTCGAGCAGGCGCAGGCGCGCCTCGCCGATTACGGCGTGACGATCAGCCAACAGTTTCCATCCGACTACCCCGCGCAGACGGGCTGGCGGCCGCGACTCGTTTCTCTCAGAGACGACGTGGTCGGCGGCGTGTCGACGGCGATGTTCATGCTGCTGTGCGGCGTTGGTCTTCTGCTGCTCGTCGCGTGCGTGAACGTGACGCATCTCGTCCTCGCGCGCTCGGCGGGCCGCCGTCAGGAGATCGCGATCCGTCAGGCACTGGGCGCGAGCGCCGGACGCTTGATCTCGCAGCTCGTGACGGAAAGCGCGCTCCTCGCGGCAGCCGGCGGCGCGCTGGCCGTGCTCGTGGCGTCCTGGGGACTGCGCATGTTGCTGACGCTCGCGCCGAGCCGCGTTCCGCGGATCGAAATGGTCACTCTCGACGTGACCGCAATTCTCGTCGCCGGCGCAATCTCGCTGGCGGTCACCGTTCTCATTGGCTTCGTTCCGGCATTCAACGCGCGCCGCGTCGAGACGTTCGCCGCGCTGAAAGAAGGCGGACGGGAACGAACCACCGGCGGACGCGCCGGGCGCGCGCGCGACATCCTCGTCGCCGCGGAAGTGGCGATGGCAACCGTTCTGCTCGTCGGCGCGGGGCTCCTCGTTCGAAGCCTCGTGGGCTTGCTGAACGTTCCGCCCGGCTTCGAGACGGATCGTCTCGTGACCGCTCGCATCACGCTGCCGCGGCCGAACGATCCCGCTCGCGCGGCGTATCTCGATCCCGCGCGGCGCGTCGCGTTCTATCGCGAGGCGGTGCGGCGCGTCGCGGCGATTCCCGGTGTCGAGCGCGCGGCGATGTCGACGCAGATCCCGCTCGGCGGCTTCAATCCGCCGCTGTTCGTCGAGATTCAGGGACGCGAGTCGGACGATCGAAGCCTTCGGCCCGTGATGCACGACTTTCAGGTCTCCCCCGGCTACTTCGACACGCTGGGAATCAAGCTTCTCAGAGGGCGTCCGTTCAGCGACTCCGATCGCGCCGGCTCCGAGCTCGTTGTCATCGTCAGCGACGCTGCGGCGCGCACGTTGTGGAGAGATCAGGATCCGATCGGCCAGCGCGTCCGGCTGTCTCCGGAGCTTCCGTGGATGACGGTCGTCGGCGTCGTGAACGACGTCATCCACCGCCGGCTGACCGATCAGCCGCAGCCGATCATGTATCGATCGCTCGAGCAGTCGTCCGACTTGTCGCTCGCGCTGCTCCTCCGCACGCGCGGCGACACGCCGCGCTTGAGCGAGGCGCTCGCGCGTGAAATCAGAGCCGTCGATCCCGACTTGCCGGTGTATTCCGTGCGGACGATGCCCGAGCTGATCGGATCGGCGCTGTCGCAGCGGCGGTTCCTGATGCGCCTGCTCGCCGTGTTCGGCGTTCTCGCGACGGCGCTGGCGCTGCTCGGCATCTACGGCGTGATCGCCTACTCGGTGTCGCAGCGCACGCGCGAGATCGGCATTCGCATGGCGATCGGCGCGCGGCGGATCGACGTGTCGCGAATGGTCGTGCAGCGCGGAATGGCGCTCACGGTGATCGGCGTCTTGCTCGGCATCGCCGCCGCTCTCGGCCTCGCGCGGCTGATCAGATCACAGCTGTTCGGCGTTCAGCCCTCGGATCCCTTGACGTTGGTTTCCGTCCTGCTGGTGATGACCGTCGTCGCGGCGGCGGCCGCGTACTTGCCGGCACGGCGCGCGGCGCGCGTCGATCCGGTTGTGGCGCTGCGGACGCAGTAGCGGTCAGCGCGTCCTTGCCTTCTGCTGCCGTCGTAAGACGAGCGGAAGCTGGCTCATGTGCTGCTGGCGGCCGTCTGAATTCCGTTGGAGGCCATCATGAAACGGATCGTTGCAAGCATCGCAATCTCGCTGGCGCTCTCGACGACGGCGTGGGCGCAGGAGATGCCGGCGGAATACAAGGACGTCCTGACCGCGCTTGGAAAGCAGGGCGACTACAAAGCGAACGTTCTCAAGGTCAACGTGCCGAGGAACGACCTCAGCGTGACCGTGAAGAACGTGAAGACGCCGACGCCGTTCGGGTTCGGCGGATGGGTCGCGCTCACGAAGGGCGCTGGCGGCATCGAAGTGCTCATGGGCGATCTCGTCCTGACGCAGGATGAAGTGAACCCGGTGGTGTCGGCGCTCCTCGACAGCGGAATCGAGGTCACCGCGCTCCACAACCATTTCTTCTGGGACGAGCCACGCATGTTCTACATGCACGTGCACGGCCATGGACGGGCGTCGGAGCTCGCGAAGAACCTCAAGCCCGCGCTGGACCTGATCGGCAAGGGATCCTCGCAGCCCACGCCGACGCCCGCCGCACCCGCCGCGTCAACGGCGACGCTCGATACGGCGAAGATCGTGCAGATCGTCGGCACGCAAGGCGAGCAGACCGGCGCCGTCTACAAGATCACGATCGGCCGCGACGACTTGAAGCTGACCGAAATGGGCGCGCCGATCAACGCGCGCATGGGGCTGAACACGTGGGCCGCGTTCGTCGGCTCGAACGACAACGCTGCGATCGCCGGCGATGTCGCGATGCTGGCGAACGAAGTGACGCCCGTGTTGAAAGCGCTGCGCAAGAACGGGCTCGACGTCGTGGCGATTCATCACCACATGACCGGGACGCAGCCGACGGTATTCTTCCTCCACTACTGGGGAACGGGCCCCGCCGAGAAGCTCGCCAGTGGCTTCAAGGCGGCGCTCGCCGAGGTCGCGAAATCGGCGGCGCGCTAGCGATACGAAACCGAACGGCCCGACCGCTTGCGGCCGAGTCGCGAGAACGTGTGGAAGCGGATCGAGCGCTACTGGGACTTCCCGCGGGCGGTGATTTTCCAGACGACGTCGACGCGATCTTTGCGCGTGCCGTACACCTGGTCGTATTCGTTCACGACGGGATCGCAGTGCGGGACGATGACCTCGAGCTTGTCGCCGATCCTGTAGTCCTTCGTGGGCGGAGCGGTGAATCGAATCGCCCCGAACTCGTCCGAGCTCGCGCTGTAGTCCATGCCGGGCTCGCCGATGACGCCCGCGTTCGGCGTGTTGAGCGTCAGCGCCTTCGCGCCGGCATCCGTCGTCAAGCGTCCGGGAAAACGGTTGTTCATCACCGTCGTCAGGACCGTGAGCGACGGCGCGAAGTCGGTGTAGACCTCGTCGCCGCTCTCACTCCCGATCGCGAGGTACTGCATGTCCATGAAGAGGTAGCTGCCTACCTGCAGATCGGTGAATCCCGGCACGAGATGCATGATGTTGTACGTGCCCGTTCCGCCGCCGCTGAAGATCTCCATGTTCAGGCCGGCCTTCTTCATCAGATCGAACGTCTCGACGTTCGGAGCGATGGCTTTGAGCGCGCGCTCCTTGCGGCTCTGGAATCCTTTCGCGTGTTGGACGCCGCCGTCGTACGAAAGGATGCCGCGCAGCTTCAGATTCGGCAGCGTGTCAATCAGCTGACCGAGCTTCACGGCCCCCTCTCCGGGCGGGATCCCGCTGCGCGTGCCGACCGCGACGTCGATGACGACATCCGCCACGACGCCCGCGGCTTTCGCCGCGGCTGACAGATCGCGCGCGTTCCGCTCTTCGTCCACCGCTTGAATGAAGTAGCGGTTCGATTTGCGCAGCTGCATCGCGCGCTTGATCTTCGTCGGCGCGAGATTCGACGTCGTCATCAGAATCTTGTCGATCCCGCTGGCCGCGAACGCTTCCGCTTCGCCGAGCTTCGCGCAGCAAATCCCGATCGATCCGGTCGACAACTGGTATTTGGCAATCGCCGCGCACTTGTGGGTCTTCGCGTGCGGGCGGCTGGGAAGACCGTACTTCTTCAACGCGGCCTGCATGGCCGCGACGTTCTTCTCCATCTTGTCCAGATCCAGGCAGAGCGCCGGCGTCTCGAGATCCCACTTCGAGATGCCGGGCACGACCTTCTCGTTGACCGTCATCGCGCGAAGCTCGGCGGACGAGTAGCCGGTCACCGGCTTGGGAATCCAGAAGTGCACCGAAGCGGCGGCGGCGCCCGCGAGCACCGCGCGGCGCGTCAACCTCGATTGCTTTGCGTCCATCGGCCTCTCCATTCAGGGGATCTAAAGCCACGTCTTGACCGAAAACGACCGCAAACGCGCCGGACATTAGTCCGGCTACCGCGAACCGCACGGAAGCTCGTCGCATGGCAGCCCCGGAGCCGTTGAAACGAGCCGAGTCCCGCAATGATATCCAGCTTCCGATATCATCCCAAGACGTGATTCCAAGCAAGAACAGCGCGCCGGCCGTCGTCTTCGACAGAGTGTCCTTCTCGTTCGACGATCACGCCGTCTTGCGGGACGTCAGCTTCACGGTGCCCAAGGGCAGCATGCAGCTGCTCCTCGGCGCGAGCGGCGCCGGAAAGTCGGTGGTCCTCAAGCTCATTCTCGGGCTGCTGCGACCCGATTCCGGCACGATCCTCGTCAACGGGCAGGACATCGTCGCCATGCGCGAGGGCGAGCTGATGGCGATCAGAGCCGACGTCGGGATGCTCTTCCAGGAGAACGCGCTCTTCGACTCGCTGACGGTCGACGAGAACGTCGGCTACCGGTTGTACGAAGAGAGCGACATGCCGCTCGATCACGTCCGCACGCGCGTCGAGGAGGTGCTCGGCTTCGTCGGGCTCAAGGACTTCATTGCGCGCATGCCGTCCGAGCTGTCCGGCGGCCAACGGCGGCGCGTCGCGATCGCTCGCGCGATCGCGTCGCGGCCGAACCTCCTGCTCTTCGACGATCCCACGACCGGCCTCGATCCAATCACGGCGGCGTCCGTCGACGACGAGATCGTCAAGCTGCGCGACTTGGAAGGCGTCACGTCGATCGTGGTGACGCACCAAATCCGCGACGCGTTCTACGTCGCCACGCACCAAGCCGTCCGCGAGAACGGGACGCTTCGAATCGAAGAGGTTCCGCAGGAGCGCGCGGCGCACGCGACGTTCATGGTGCTGCACGAGGGCCGGATCACGTTTCGCGGAAACGGCACGGAGCTCCTCGCGTCGCAGGAGGACTTCCTGCGCGAGTTTCTGTTCATGACGCTCCCGCCTTGGTAGACGGAAAAAATGTCCAGCCGACGGACGACCGCGGCTATAAGATCGTTCGGAGAGGCACCATGACGACCAAGGATCCCGAGCAACGACCGATCGAGGAGCCGCTCTCCGGATTGGAGCGGCAATTCATCACCGAGTACCTGTCGGCTGCCGGCCTCGACTATCACGAGCTGCTTGCGCGAAACGACGCCGAGGCTCGGAAGTTGCTCGCGGACGCCGCGCTGCACGCCAGCGAGCGCCTGAGCGAGATCGAGGCTCGCTCGGACTACGTCCACAAGATACACGGCGAGCGCTGACGAGGAGGCGCTCCACTTCGCTCGTGGTCCGCTCACCCATTCTCGGCTACGCGATCGCCATTGCCGCAGGCGCGGCAATCGTGGCGTATTGGGATCGGGCGCCGCTCTCGGTCGCCCTCGTCGTCCTGGCCGGCCTTGTGATCTCATGGCTGAACCACCGGCGGCTCTCGGCTGAAGCGTCGCACCGCACGACCGCCGCGCAGAGCACGGGGCGCGCCGGACAGCTCGACGCTGTGTTCAACACGGTCGTCGACGGCATCATCGTGATCGATGGCACGGGCCGCGTGGAAGCCTTCAATCCCGCGGCGGAGCGGCTGTTCGGCTATTCGGAGCAGGAAGTCATCGGCCGCAACGTCAACATGCTGATGCCGTCGCCATACCGCGAGGAGCACGACGGATATCTCGGGCGCTATCTCGAGACGGGGCACGCAAGGATCATCGGCATCGGCCGCGAGGTCTCGGCGAAGCGAAAAGACGGCACGACGTTCCCCGTGCATTTGTCCGTCGGCCAGTTCACGCTCGGCGGCGAACGGAAGTTCACCGGCATCCTGCACGACCTGAGCAGCCGCGTCCGGATGGAGGAGCAGCTGCGCGAGCGCGCGGCGCTCGCGCGGCTGGGTGAAATGGCGGCCGTCATCGCGCACGAAGTGCGAAATCCGCTCGCGGGCATTCGCGGAGCGATTCAGGCGATCGGGCCGCAGCTGCCGCCCGACAGCCGCGGCGCGCCGATGATCAAAGAGATTGTCGCGCGCATCGACGCGCTGAACGACATGATGAAGGATCTGCTGCTTTTCGCGCGTCCTCCCAAGCCGAGGCCCGCGCCGACGGAGATCGCGACGCTCGTGAAGATGACCGTCAACCTCCTCAAAGAAGACCCCGCGCTGCGACACGTCGATATCGAGGTCGTCGGCACGGCGCCCGCGATTCCCGCGGATCCGGAAATGCTGAAGATCGTCTTCCACAATCTGATCCTCAACAGCGCGCACGCGATGTCCGGACAGGGACGGATCCAGGTGGATGTGAAGACGGATGATGGTTCGTGCGTCGTGGCGTTCGCCGACACCGGGCCCGGCATCCCCGCGGAGGTGCGCGAGAAGATTTTCACGCCGTTCTTCACCACGAAGTCCCGCGGCTCGGGGCTGGGACTTCCCACGGCCAAGCGTTTGATCGAAGCGCAGAACGGCGCGATCTCGATCGCGTGTCCGTCAACCGGCGGTACGGTCGTCACCGTCACGCTGCCCGTGCAGTTCTAGTCCAGCCCGCCGTGAACACTCAACGACGGAGTGACTGCTGACAGGACGGTGTCAGCAGCCGGCTGTCATCCTGCACGTTGAAAGGAGACAGCAATGAAGCATCCGGTGATGTGGTTCGAGGTCCTCGGCAAGGACGCGGGCAAGCTCTGTCAGTTCTACGGCTCCCTCTTCGGCTGGTCGTTCGGTGGCGACCCGTCGACGTACGGATTGGTGCAGTCGAACGGCCGCGGCATTCCGGGCGGGGTTGGCGTGAGCTATCCGGGCACGCGCGAGTGGGTCACCTTCTACGTCCAGACGCCCGACGTCACCGCGTCGCTCGCCGACGTCGAGCGGCTGGGCGGACGCGTCGTCATGCCGCGCACCGTCATGCCCGGCGTCACGCTCGGGATCTTCGAAGATCCCGAGGGGCACGCGATCGGCCTCGTCGAAGCACAGGCCGCCTGATGGCACAATCCTCCGATGCGTCGAGCCGATCGGCTGTTCCAAATCGTGAGCGTGTTGCGGCGGCGCCGGACGGCGACGACCGCCGCGCATCTTGCCGAGCGGCTCGGCGTGTCGGAGCGCACGGTCTATCGCGACATACGAGATCTGATCCTCGCCGGCACGCCGATCGACGGCGAAGCGGGCGTCGGCTACCGGATCCGTCCCGGCTACGACCTGCCGCCGCTCATGTTCGACCGCGATGAGATCCAGGCGCTCGTGCTCGGCGCGCGCATCGTCCGGCAGTTCGGCGATCCCGCGCTGGCGCGCGCGAGCGATACGATTCTCGGCAAGGTCGCGGCGATCGTCCCGAAAGATCTCGCGCCGTTCGTCGCCGAGACGCGGCTGTTCGTGCCCTCGACGATCGGCGCGGGAAGATCCGCCGATGCGCTCGCGCTCGCGCGCGAAGCGCTGATCGCACGCCGCAAGCTCGAGCTGTTGTACGCGAAGGCCGATGGGGCGGCGACGAAGCGGACCGTGCGTCCGCTGGGGATCTTCTTCTGGGGCCGGACGTGGACGCTGGCCGCCTGGTGCGAGCTGCGCCGAGACTTCCGGAACTTCCGCCTCGATCGCGTCACGGCATCCACGATGCTCGACGAGACGTTCGAGGACGAAGCGGGCAAGGCGCTTCGAGACATGCTGGCGCGCTACGGACCCGAAGCCGTCCGACTGATCGACGGCTGACGTCTAGGCGCGTCGAGCGGTCGCGTTCACATCTCACTACGCGCTGCCACGCGCGGTTTCTCGATACGAGCGACGCGCCGCCACCATTGCCGCAGCCTCGCGGCGCGGGTCGCGACCTTGAGTCGATCGAGACGCGACGGCTGGAACGCGTGGCGGCCGCTGATCGATTCGATCTGGATGCGATAGAACACCGGATTCAACGCGCGCGCCGGATCGAGCGTCGCGGACGCCGGATACCGCCAATGCGGGCGGCCTCGGAACAACTGCTCGGCCCTCGCGCGGTCGGCCTCGTGCGTCTTCGAATCGGTCAGCTCCTCGTACCGGCCCTCGACGATCACCGACGTCCAATTGAAGCGATCGCGAATGTCGTCGACCTCGACGCACACGTTCGGATTCGATCGCATCCAGTGGATCTTGCGTCCCGCCATCGCGAACCCATAGAGCGCGTCGTCGACGAGCTCGAACGAGATCGGCACGATGTACGGCTGGTTGTACCGAACGCACGCGAGGCGGCCCACGCCGGCGCGCCGCAGCGCGTCCTGACATTCCTCGAGCGAAAGCGCTTTGATCCGCATGGCTGTCACGCCGCGCTCACGGCCGTGCGGCTCTCGCCGACGGTCCGCAATGCGCATCCGATCCGTTCGTTGACCTTCGACACGAGGTCCGCGAGCACGGGAAACCGCATCATCGGGTTTTCCGCGGTCAGGAGCGTGCACGAGCCGGTCAGCTCGAACAGCGCCAACCGGCACCCGACGAGCACGTTGTCGTCGGCGTGGAGCGTTGTCGCACAACACGTCAGCTCGGGCAGCACGACGTCGAGCAGCGCATAGCGGCGCGACGATTCGATCCTGCCGCCTCGCAGATCGCCGCCGTCGAGCGACCGGACGCTGAACCCCTCTCGAATGAACGCATCGAGCACGACGTCGACCGCCTCGTCGAAGGATCGATCCAGAACCAGTCGCCGCTCCGCGCATTCCATGGCAGTGACCTCGGAGCGATCAGAGGCATGTTCCATGCCGCGCGAAAACCACCGAAAACCCGCGTCAATCGAGCATCGAGACGCGGGATTTCTCCGGCGCCGCGGAAAAATCCCCGCGGAGAAACCGCCCGCGGGGTTCGTCGTATACTCGCGGCGGAATGCGCATTCTCGAGCTGACGTCCTCGCAGTGCCTCGACATCCTGAGCCGGGTCCATCTCGGACGCCTGGGTTGCGCGCACGACAACCAGCCCTACATCATCCCGATCCACTTTTCGTTCGACGCCGATCGGCACTGCGTCTACGCGTTCTCGACGATCGGCCAGAAGATCGAGTGGATGCGACAGAACCCCAAGGTCTGTCTCGAGATCGAAGACATCGCCGATAAGGATCATTGGACGACGGTCGTCGTCTTCGGGCGGTACGAGGAGATTCACCAATCGCCGAAGGAAGCGGAGGCGCGCCGGCGCGCCGAGCGCCTCTTCCAGGAGCGCCGCGAATGGTGGCTCCCCGCCGCGGGACGGCTGAGATCGGGCGAGCGCCACGAAATGGTCGTCTACCGCATTCAAATAGACCGCGTCACCGGCAGGCGCGCCGCCAGAGACCGCACCTAATATACTCGCCGGGCGATGAACATCCTCAAAGCCACGCGCTCCTACGAATCGTGGCTTCGCGCGCACACCGGCGTCGTGTCCTCCGACCTTCGCCTCAAGCACGAGGAAATGAAGCGGAACCCGTTCGTGTTCCTCCGCGCCACGTTCTATCGATGGGCGCAGATCTGGCCCGCCATGTGCTCCGATCTCGCCGACGCGCCGCAGGTCGTGGCGGTCGGCGATCTCCACCTCGAGAACTTCGGCACCTGGCGCGACGACGAGGGCCGGCTAGTGTGGGGCGTGAACGATCCCGACGAAGCGTACCGGCTTCCCTACACTCAAGACCTCGTTCGGCTCGCGACGAGCGCCGCGCTCGCGAAGCATCAGGGAGAGCTCGCGATATCGATACGGAATCTGTGCAGGGCGATCCTCGAAGGCTACGCCGCCTCGATGACGTCCGGCGGCGATCCAGTCGTGCTCGCCGAAACGCACCAGTGGCTGGGCGAGATCGCGAAATACTCGCTCAAGGATCCGCACAACTTCTGGAAGAAGCTCGACTCCGCGCCGAAGCACGGACGCCCTCCGCGCGACGCGGCCGGGATCCTGCGTCTGCCGAAGGGCACGTCGGGCATTCGGATCCGCAGGCGCATCGCGGGCATGGGCAGCCTCGGCCGTCCGCGTTTCGTCGCACTCGGGACGTACCGTGGCGCGTCGATCGCGAGAGAAGCCAAGGCGGTCGTGCCGTCCGCGTTCGCGTGGGCGGCTGGCGAGGCCGGCGCACGCACCTTGTCCTCCACGATCTTCGAGCGTGCGGTGCGTGACCGCGATCCGTTCTTCGCGATTCGGAAAGGGTGGAGCGTCCGGCGGCTCTCGCCGGACTGCACGAAGATCGACGTCGCGTATCTTCCGGGCCGGACGTTCGAGCGCAAGCTGCTGCGCGCGATGGGGTGGGAGCTCGCGAACGTGCACCTCGGCACGGCGCGGCCGTCGCTCATCGTTCGCGATCTGAAGAAACGAAAGTCCGGATGGCTCGAAAAAGCCGCCCGGGACATGGTCGACGCCGTCGTCGAAGACTGGTGGGAGTGGAAGAAGAAGAAGAAGAGCTGACCGCGCGGCCTAGCTGGCCGGCGGCATGCGAAACGTCTTCTTCACGTACTCGATGTTCGCGCGTGTATCGGCGACGAGGTCTTTGCTCGGCGCGGGCGTCTCGAGCACGTACCAGCCGCGATAGCCGATCTCGTAGAACTCCTGCGCCATGCGCGGCCAGTCCAGCTTGCCGCCCGGATCGGACAACAGCATGTTCGCGTTCTTCACGTGGATCTGGTTGATCCGCTTGCCGAGCAGCTTCGGCTCCGCGTAGATGTCCTTCGTCGCCGCGCGAGAGACGATGTTGTGCGCGTCGTAGTAGACGGCGATGTGATCCGATCCGATCGCGTCGAGGAGCTTGATATTGTCCTCGGCCGAGATCCAATCCTCGATGCCGACCACGACGTCCAACCTCTCCGCGTAGCGGGCAATCTCCTTCATCATCGCGACGAACGCATTCACCTGCGACGCGTTCGTCATGTCGATGTGGCTGTCGCCGAGGATCGGCACGAGGATGTTGTTCGTGCCGATGTTGTGCGCGATCTCGACGGCCTCGGCGAGCAGAATCGCCGCGGCGGGGTTCGTGTGCAGCGGGAGCCGCGACTTGCCGGGCGATCCAATCGCGAGCGAGCAGATCTGGATGCCGTTGTCGAGCGCCGCGCGCTTGAACGCCGCCTGCGTCTTCGGGTCGCGCAGTGTCGGCGCCGAGGGATCCGTTGGGTACTGCACGCTGACCTGGATCCCGTCGAGGCCGATCTCGCGCGCGAGCGAGATCTTGGTGATGTCACCGCGCTGGCCGAGGTTCCAATCCGTCATCCCGACGCGCACCGGCACGGGGTTGACGGCCGTCTTCGCCTGGGCGCGCGCAACGCCGGGCATCAACGCAGACGCGATCGCCGTGTGCGTCACGAAGTCTCGTCGCGACAGTCGCATGAGAAGCTCCGAGCTTTCAGCTGTCAGCTGTCAGCTATCAGCTATCAGCTGTCAGCTGTCAGTTATCGGATCCCGGGTCCCGGATCCCGGGTCCCGTCAGGTCCTGAGAATATCGTCCCAACCTTTTCGGTATTGCCGTTTGATGAACGGCGCGGCTTCCGGCGCGTTCGTCGCGCGCAGGTTCTTGTAGTCCCACTCGAGCTTCTTCCCGGCGCGATACGCGACGTTGCCGAGATGGTTCGCTTCCGTCGTCCAACCGGAATACTGGAAGTTCGAGCCGGGCACCGGTCCGGTGCCTTTGGCGTAATTCACCCACTCCACCCAGTGGCCCGGCGAGCGAGGCAGCGTCTCGGCCGGCTTCTGGAAGTCTTTGAACTTCTCCTCGGGCAGCAGCGTGCCGTTGCCGAGCAGCATGCCGTTGTCGCCGATGAAGATCTGCGATCGTCCGCCCCACGCGGGGACCCAGCCTGGCGGCTTGCTGTCGCCCTGGTGCCAAATCAATTTCACGGGCGGCGCGCCCGACGGCGACGCGGCGAACTGGTAGGTCACCGTCATCGTCGCCGGCGCGAGCTCTTTGTGCGCCACCGGTCCGTTCGGCGACTTCGCTTCGATCGTCAACGGCGTCTTGATGTCGAGCACGGTGTACGGCACGTCGTTGTCGTGGCTGCCGAGATCGCTCATCGTGCCGTTGCCGAAGTCCCACCACCGATACCATCGCGGTCCGGGGAAGTACGTCTCGTGGAACGGCCGCAGCGGCGCGGGACCCACCCAGAGATCCCAGTGCATGTTTGGCGGCGGGACCATTTCTTCCTTGAATCGATCGACGATCTGCACGTCCTTGTAGAAGCCGTGCGGCCGGTCGTACCGATCCGCGGACTCGAAGTCCTGGAGCCCCCACGCGCGATCGGCCCACACGTGCACCTCGCGAACGGGACCGATAACGCCCGTCATGAGGATCTCCTTGATCGAGCGGCGCGCGGGAGACGCGTGCCCTTGGTTGCCCATCTGCGTGGACAGCTTCGGGTACTTCGCCGCAACCTCTCGAATGAAGCGCGCTTCCCAGATGTTGTAGGTCAGCGGCTTCTCGCAGTAGACGTGCTTGCCGTGCGTCAGCGCGAGGTACGTCGCGAACGCGTGGGTGTGCTCGGCGGTCGAGACGACGACCGCGTCGAAGTCGTTCGGCTTGTCGAACAGGCGCCGGAGATCGTTGAGCGCTCGCGCTTTCGGAAAGCGCTTCATCGCCGCGTCGACCGCGAGCTGGTTGGTGTCGCAGAGGACGGCGACGTTCTCGTCCGGATGCGGCACGCCCGGCGCGATGTTGCCGCCGCCGCGGCCCTGCGCCGCGTTCGGCGGACGATTCGGATCGATCGTGAGCTCGCTGAGGCTCGCCATCCCGCGACCGCCGCAGCCGATGAACGCGATATCGAGCTTCTCGTTGAGATTGCGCCCGCGGAGCAGCGCCGGCGCGCCGGTGACGATTCCCGCGGCGGTCAGCCCGCCGACGAACTCACGGCGTGTCATCGTCCGCTGGCGTTTCTTCCTCGTCGCCTTCATGAGCCCTCCTCGATGCGGCTTCGCCCGGCGCTTGCCTGCGGGCCGTCCGGCTCGTTGTCCGACGGCGGCGGCTCGACCCGAATGGGCGTATTGTCATTGACTCGCCCCGCGACGGCAAGCGCGAATTGCTCCGCGGCGAATCGCTGGGCGTAACGGTGAATCCAGCGGCGCGTGCGTGCCTTCCCGAACGCGTTGACGACGAACGACCACGCGATGAGCTGGCAATCCAGCCACGGACTCCACCGCTCCGCGTGCACGCGGTCCCACGCGAGCGCGGCGTCCGCCGCGCCCATGCCCAACAGCTGCGCCAGGCCGGTCAGGCCCGGGGCGCATTCCCACCGGAAGTCGAACCGTTCGCCGCTCCAACCCAGCCGGTCCACGTCGGCCGCCGTCAGCGGCCGCGGGCCGACCGCGCTCATCTCGCCGCGAAGGATGTTGAACAACTGCGGGATCTCGTCGAGACCCGTCGCGCGGAGCACTCGACCTACACGCGTGATCCGTCCGTCGCGCATCGATCGAAACTTGAGAATGTCGAACGGGACGCGTCGGTAGCCGAGACGCGGCTGACGAAAGAGCACCGGCCCGCCGTCCTCGATCAGGATGGCTATCGCGATCAGCGCCATCGCCGGCGCGAAGACGATCACGCCGGCAGCCGCGCCGATCACATCGAAGAGGAGGTGACGATCAGGGTGCCAAGGTGCCAAGGTGCAAGGGTGCCAGAGTGCAGGGTGCCAGAGTGCAGAGTGCAGGGTGCCACGTCTCAGATGCAAAGCACCTTGGCACCTTACCTAGGCACCTTGCACCTAGGCACCTTGCACCTAGGCACCTTGCACCTTGGCACCTTGCACCTTGGCACCTTGCACCTTGGCACCCCTGCACCCTGGCACCCTTGCACTTTGATCCGTGTTATCCGCGTTTACCTTGCTGCGGCTTTCTTCTTCGGAACCGCTTTCACGGGCTTCTCGATCTCTGCCTTGGCCGACTTCTTCTTGCCGCTGCTCACGCGATCGAGGCTCTGGCGCAGCGCGTCCATGAGGTTGACGACCTTCGGTGGCGTCTCCTCCGCCGTCGCCACGACCTCCTCGCCCGCCACTTTTGCGTCGATGATCCGCTGCAGCTCCTCCTGATACTTGTCGCTGTACTCCTCGAGATTGAGCGCCGCCTCGAAGTTGCCGATCACCTGCTTCGCGAGCTTGATCTCGTCCGGCTTCACCTTCGTCGGCACGTCCTCGAGCTCCTCGATGTTCTCCATGCTGCGCACTTCCTTCGCGTGCCGCATGGTGTACATCACCAGCCCCTTCTCGCGCGCCTGCACGGCGACGAGATACTCGCGTCCGTAGAGCGCGAGCTTCCCGATGCCCGCCTTCCCTTTCATGCCCTCGCGCATGACGGCGAAGGCCTCGCGCGCGATCGCGCCGTCGGGCGCGAGATAGTACGGACGCTCGACGTAGATCGGATCGATCGCCGCGGCATCGGTGAACTGCACGAGATCGATCACGCGCGTCGATTCGGGCCGCACTTTCGCGATGTCGTCCTCTGTCATGACGACGTAGCGTCCCTTCTCAAACTCGTAGCCCTTCGCAATCTCGGAGATTGGAACCTCGCGCTCGCACTTCGGGCACCAGCGCTTCTGCTGAATGCGCGTCTGGCATTCGGCGTGGAGCTGGTTGAAGCTGATCGTGGCCGCGGCGTCCGTCGCTGGAAACACGCGCACGGGGATGTTCACGAGACTGATTTTCAGAAACCCTTTCCACGTGGGACGAGCCGCCATGTGCGCTCCTGTCGTAGGTTTGAGATGCGCCTTGATTATCGGCCGTTTGGACCAGGGCCGTATCGGCTGCACAGAATTGCATGCAGCGCTCGGGTCCGGCCAAAGCCGGACCCTTCCACGGCCCCCCGCCGGCTCAGCCGGTCGGCCGGCCCGCGACTCGGCCGAAAACGCTAATAATTCGTCTCAATTATGACGCTAGAAGTGCACCGCATATCCCGAAAGGGTGTTGATTAATGTAGGCAATTGGTTGAAGATGTTCGCAGTCGGTTGCCTAGTATTCGGAGATTGAGTCAGATGTGGAGCTAGGGCATCCTCCTCCCGCCCTGCCCGCGTTCGTCAGTCTCCGAATACTTGGCGACCGATTTCCTTTTTTCGGGGAGTTCGTCCCCCGGACCCGCCGCCGCACGATTTTCTATATGCTCGCTCCGTGATCTGGCGCGAGAAGCCTGGAGGCGCGCGGCCCATGCTGGCCACGCTCGCCGACCCACCGCTCACCGGCAAGAACCTCGTTTACGAACCGAAGTACGACGGCATTCGCGCTATCGCCGAACTGACGCCGTCGCGCGGTGGCGCCGCGGTGCACCTCTGGTCGCGCCTCGGCAACGAGAAGACGTCGCAGTTTCCGTCGATCGTGTCGGCGCTCGAGCGGCTCGGCGCGGCGGCCGGACGGCCGCTCGTGATCGACGGCGAGATCGTCGCGCTCGATCGCGACGGACGGCCGACGGGATTCCAACGGCTGCAAGGGCGGATTCATCTCGCGGGCGCGAAAGAGGTCGAGCGGATCGATCGCGAGCAGCCGGTCGCGCTCATCGCGTTCGATCTGCTCCGCGACGGAAACGACGATCTTCGCGGGCTGCCGCTGACCGAGCGCCGCGCGCGTCTCGAGCGGCTGTTCGAGCCCGCGCATTCGAAGACGCTTCGCTTGAGCGAGCAGGCGTTCAACGACGGCCGCGCGCTGCACGACCGCGCGACGCGCGAAGGCTGGGAGGGCCTCATCGTCAAGGAGGCCGCCGCGCCGTATCAGTCGGGACGACGCAGTCCGACCTGGCGCAAGATGAAGATCGTCCAGCAGCAGGAGTTCGTCGTGGGCGGCTGGACGGAGCCGCGCCAGACGCGCGCCCATTTCGGCGCGCTCCTGCTCGGGGTTCACGAGGACGGCAAGTCAGGCCTCACATACGTCGGACACACCGGTACCGGCTTCGACCAGCGTGAGCTCGATCGCGTCTCGAAGCTGCTCAAGACGCGCGAAACGCGCGTCTCTCCGTTCAACGGACCGATCAAGACGAACGAGCCCGCGCATTGGGCGAAACCGGAATTGGTCGCGCAGGTGCGCTTCACCGAATGGACCGACGATCGCAAGCTGCGCCATCCGGTGTATCTCGGATTGCGGGACGACAAGATGGCCAAACAGGTCGTGCGGGAAGTCGTGAAAACCGATCGAAAACGAAAGGCGAAGAAGAAAGACCCCGAGCTCGACACGTCGCCGGTCGTCGCGCAACTGCAGGCGCTCGAGGACGCGCGCAAGGACGGGACCATCGCGCTCCCGGACGGCACGCGCCTGGGCGTCACGAATCTCGCGAAACCGTTCTGGCCGAAGCTGAAGCTGACGAAGGGCGACCTGCTCCGCTACTACGCGACCGTCGCGCCGTTCGCCTTGCCCGCGGTGGAGGATCGGGCGCTCGTGATGAAACGCTTTCCGCACGGCGTCGACGGGGCGGCGTTCTATCAGCAGAAGAAACAGCAGGAACAGCCGCCGGAAGGCGTTCGCGTCGAGGTGCTGCCAGAAGATCTCGATCCGGTCGCCGGACCGGGCGCGAAGCGATTCATCGGCGGCAACCTGATCACGCTGCTCTACATGACGCAGCTTGCCGCCATCTCGCAGGATCCCTGGTTCTCGCGCGTGCAGTCGCCGCTCGACGCCGACTACGTCGCGCTCGATCTCGATCCCGACGACCACACGCCGTTCTCGCGCGTGCTCGACGTGGCGCGGTGGGTGCGCGACGAGCTCGACTCGCTGAAGGTCACTGCGGTGCCGAAGACGTCGGGATCGAGCGGGCTGCACATCTACGTGCCGCTGCCGCCCGGCACCTCGTACGAATCGGGACAGCTCTTCTGCCAGATCGTCGCAACCGTCGTCGCGGCGAAGCACCCGAAGGTCGCGACGGTCGAGCGCATGGTGAAGCGCCGCCCGCGCGGCACGGTCTACGTCGACTTCCTGCAGAACATTCTCGGCAAGACGCTCGCGACGGCGTACAGCGCGCGCGCGAGCGACTACGCCGGCGTTTCGACGCCGCTCACCTGGAAAGAGATCGACGAAGGAATCGATCCGCGCGACTACACGATCGTCACGGCGCCGTCGCGCTTTCGCGAGGTCGGCGATCTGTGGGCGCGGCTGCGCACTGGAAAACCAGCCAATCTCGAAGCCGTCTTCCGGAAGTACGCCTGAGCGCGCTGCGATATGATCGCGTGCGGATGGGCAAGAAGTTCAAGACACCCGAGCTCGCGGCGGAAGCGTTCGGCGTCGGCAAGCTCACGCGGCATCTGTTTCTCTGCCTCGGTCCCGACTGCTGCGATCGCGACGACGGCGAGCGGACCTGGGACTATCTGAAGAAGCGGATGAAGGAGCTCAACATTACTGGCGCCGACGGCCCCTTCTACCGCACGAAGGTGCAATGCCTTCGCATCTGCACCGACGGTCCGATCTGCGTCGTCTATCCCGAGGGGACGTGGTACCGCGACGTCACGCCCGACAACGCCGAGCGGATCATTCAAGAGCACCTCATCGGCGGCCGCATCGTGAAAGATCTCTGCTTCGCGAAGAATCCACTCCCCGATCCGCGATCGCGCTGACCCGGCCGCCGACGCGATCCCGTATCCCGCGCATCACGATCGAAGCGGACAATTCGTGACTGCCTGAACTTTCCGATCTTTACACCGTTATGTCGTAATTCGCTTGTCGTCGGCCGCCGTCCGGCGGTAGGCTCATTCCTCTTTCCGAGGTGGCATGCTGACGGTCCTCGACATCGGCGTGCGCGGCGGACCCGATCCACGGTGGTATCCCTTCGCGCAAATGGTCGACGTCGTCGGCGTCGAAGCTGACGCCGACGAATGCGCGCGTCTCGCGCGGCTGACGTTCCCGGTCCAGTTCCGGCCTATCGCCGCGGCGCTCGGCGCGTGCGACGGCGAACACGCGACGCTCTATTTGACGCGGCACCGAGGCTGCTCGTCGGTGCTCCAGCCGAACCGCGCGTTTCTCGCGCAGTTTCCGTATGGCGAGGAGTTCACCATCGAACGGACGGTTCCGTTGACGCTCACGACGCTCGACAGCCTGTGCGACCGCGAGCGCATCAGCCCCGACGTCATCAAGATCGATACGCAGGGCTCCGAGCTGCACGTTCTGCGAGGCGGCCGCGACGCGTTGTCGCACGCGTTCCTCGTCGAGATGGAAGTTGAATTCAATCCGCTCTATCTCGGGCAGCCGCTCTTCGGCGACGTCGATCGCTTTCTGCGCGACGAAGGCTTCATGCTGCTCGGCATCCGGCGATCGGCGTGGCGACGCACCTTCGAAGGGTCGGCGGGCGGCACCGTCGTTCATGGCGATGCGCTCTACTATCGCGAGGAGATCGCGCCGGCGGATCGCTCGCGATTCGCCCTCGCGCTGCGTGCGTACGGACAGGACGATTTCGTCCGCACGCTGGGCGAAGAACCGCTGCCGCAGCGCCGTACGCTCGCGCAGCGCGTCTTCGGCACACTCGCCGCGAAGTTCCACCCTCATCGCTGGCACCGCGCGTGGATCGATCAGAGCCGTCCTTCCGGCGCGGAGGACTGGCACGATCCGTTTTTCTTCACCTTCCTCTTGTTCAGCGGGATCTCATCGGCGCTGGGAGTGTAAGGGAGTTCGAGGGCGCGCGAGAGCCCGCTCACGTTGTTCGAGCTTCGGCGAGGTTTCGTCTAGCGGAGACGAACGATGGCGCACCGAAAAATCCTTACGACGGCGGCCCTGCTTGTTGTGCTCGTGACAGCAGTCGCGAGCGGGCAAAAATCGCCGACTCCTGACGCACAGTTGGCTGCGTTCGTTGGAACGTGGGCGTTCACGATGACGGAGCCGGAGGCCTTAAAAGGTTCGCAGCAGACAATAAGAGTCTCGCAGAAGAACGGCGTTATCGGCGCAAGCGTTCAGATCGGCAAGTTCCCTGCGATCGAGGCGACCGGCATCTTCAAGGACGGAGAGATGCTGGTGTTCACGATCAGCCATCAGGCTGGAATGCGCGAAAACGGAGCGCCGATATGGGCCGTCATTTCATTAATCATGGACGGTGACACCATGAGAACGGCGCAAATGCTCGAGAAGAGTCAGACTATCAAGCGCGGTGTGGGGAAAAGAGTGCCCGACTAATCAGCAGCACCGGCGCTCATCCCGCCACCGAACGAAGACCCAACGCGGCGAGAGAGCGTGTAGGGGAGTTCGAGGGTCGAAGCCCCTCGATTCATAAACGCGCCCGGCAGGGCTCGAACCTGCAACCTTCGGCTCCGGAGGCCGACGCTCTATCCAATTGAGCTACGGGCGCATAACAGTCGGCAGTCGGTAGTCGGCAGTCGAGAGTCGCAGTCGAGAGTCACAGTCGAAAGTCGCAGTCGAGAGTCGACAGTCGAAAGTCTCAGTCGAGAGTCGAGAGTCGACAGTCTCAAACGACGGCGGAATCGAAACCCTAATCCTAACACGAATCGCTCGACCTCGATTCCGACTGTCGACGATCGACTGTGACTGTCGACTGTGACTCTCGACTGCCGACTAACGACTGTCGACTGACGGGAGCACATTATGGGTTCTGCTGAACACGTTCGCTGGATCGTATTTCGCCTTCACCGCGGCGAGCCGTGACCACGTCGCGCCCGGATACGCGGCGCGCACGCGCGCATCGCCTTCATCTCCGAGGAAGCTGACGTACGCGCCATCGTCTCCTTGGTTCAGCGCCTTGGAGAACTCGGCAACCCACGCTTCGCGCATCGGACGATCGGGACCCTCGTAGAACGCGGCGACGTTCACGAGAATTCGACTCTGCCGGTGAGCGAATGCCGTCGCGTCCGGCGGGACGCGCGCCATCGCGCCGCCGAGCACGCGCAGCTGCGCGACGCGCATGCTCGCATCGGATCGCTGCAAATAGCCCACGATCGTCTCCGCCGTCGGCCGATCGACGCGATCGATGAACATCGTCCGCGAGATCGCGGCCGGATGGTACGACGGATCGTCGGGCGGAAACATTTCCGGATAGCGGATTGGCCGGACCATGTCGACGATTGGCGCTGCGAGCGAGCGCAGCGGCGCGACCGCGCGCGCGCCCGACTCTTCGTCGCCGGCGTAGCACAAAAGGATCATGACGGACAGACGCCCATGATGCTCCTGCGGGACGAACGGCATCGGCGGCGCCGGCATGACGTTCGCGATGAGCGACAACTCTTCCGGCGCTTCCCACGCACGATCGATGATTCCGACGATCACCTCCGGCGTCGCCGGCAACAGCAGCATGCCTCCGACCACGCGATCGACGGGATGCAGGCGGTACTTGAAGCGCGTGACGACGCCGAAGTTGCCGCCGCCTCCGCGGATCGCCCAGAAGAGATCGGGATGCGATGCGTCGTCCACGTGAATCACGCCGCCCGCGGCCGTCACGAGCTCCGCGGCGAGGACGCTGTCGATCGTCATTCCATGCTTGCGCGTGAGGTATCCAATTCCGCCGCCGAGCGTGATGCCGCCGAGGCCGACGGAGCCGGTGTCGCCGAAGCCCGTCGCGAGACCCTGCTCGCCGACGGCTCGCGAGTACTCGCCGGCCGTCAGGCCCGATCCCGCCCACGCCGTTCGTGCTTTCGCGTCGACGTCGAGCGCTCTGAGGCCGCGCACGTCGAGCATAATGCCGTCTTCGACGGTGCTGTAGCCCGCGCCGCTGTGGCCCCCGCTCCTGACGGCGAGCGGAAGGCCCGTCTCGCGCGCGAGCGCAATCACGCGCGCGACGCCTGCCGCGTCGTTCGGCCGGACGATCACGGCCGGGCGAACATCGAATCCACCCAAGAAGATCGTTCGAGCGTTGTCGTACCCGCTATCCCCCGGCGCGATCACGCTGCCGTTGAGCTCCGCGCGGAGCGTTGGAATCAAAAGTGATGACGTTGCGTGTGACACGAGACACTCCTCTCTAAGTTCTATTCATACGTCGATCGACCGTCGACGAGATCGACAATAGTGAACGGCCGCGCTGGTGGATCGCAGCGGTCGACGAACCTTACGTCGAGGAGGAGATCAGGGAATGCGAGGGAGGAAGCGCCCGTTCACACGAACGAGCGCAGCGCGCGTGTAGGAGGTCCGGCGGGGCGAAGCCCCCCGGATAATAAAGCGCGCCCGGAGGGATTCGAACCCCCGACCTACGGCTTCGAAGGCCGGCGCTCTATCCAACTGAGCTACGGGCGCACACGTTGCAGTCGACAGTCGCTAGTCGTCGATCGACAGTCGGAGTCGACAGTCACAGTCGACGGTCGAGAGTCGCAACACGAAGTGCGATCGTATCACAGCGCGACTGTCGACTGCCGACTGCGACTACCGACTGCGACTGACGACTGTCGACTGACGACTGCCGACTCACTTCTTCATCGCTGTCCACTTGCTGGTCGCGCCGTTCTTCGTGACCGTTCCTTCGATAGCCTTGCCGTTCACGCGTCCTTCGTAGTCCGCGCCGTCGGCGGTGAATCGAATCTGATCGCCGCGCAGGCGGGCGTTGCTGATCGATTTCGCCGCGCCGCCGATCGTCAGCGTGCCCGTCACCATCTGGAATTCCTGCTTCAGCGACAGCTCGCCGGTGTTGGGCACCGTCCACGCTCCCTGCACTTTCGCCGGCACGATCCACAAGAGCGACGTGCACCAGTTCGTGCAATCGTGCTCGAGCTGTTGCGTCTCGTCGGGCGTCCATCCCGTGATGCCGAACGTGTTGGCGACGATGCGCGTGCCCGGACGAAGATCGAGGAACTTCGGCACCAGCCGATCGAGGTTCTCCGTCAACAAGAACAGCGCGAGCACCGATGCTTTCGAGATGTCCGCCGCGTACATATCGCCCTGCACGAACTTCGCCTTGTCGGCGACGCCTTCCTTCTCCGCGATGCGGTTCGAGTACACGACGAGATCCGGGTTGTACTCGACGCCCACCCCGCGCGCGCCGCGCTTCGCGGCGGCGATGACGTTGCGTCCGTCGCCCGAGCCGAGATCCATCACGAAGTCCGACGCCGTCACCTTCGCCATGTCGAGCATCTTCTCGACGAGCGCCGGCGACGTCGGAACCCACACGGCGTCTTTTCCCGGCTGTCCGACCGTCGGCTTGTACTGATCGGGCGCCGTTTGCGCGAACGCCGGCGCGGCCGCCGCACCGGCGAGAACAATCACCGACAACGTCGCAGCTTTGAGCATCGTCCCACCTCTTACTCGGTCGCGCCCGGCTTCGCCGGCACGAAATAGATCTCTTCCTTCAACGCTTCTTTCTTCCACCCGCGCCTGCGCAGAATCGCCTTGCCGTGCTCCACCATCTCGGGATGACCGCAGAGATACGCGGTCGTCGTATTCGTGTCGAGCTCCCATAGATCGGAGTACTTGCGGATCAGATCGTCGACGCGTCCAGTTTCGTTCGGCCACTCGGGATCGTCCCACGGCCGGCTGATCGTCGGCACGTAGGTCAGCCACGGCATGTCCGCGGCGATTCGCTCCATCTCGTCCCGGTACCCGAACTCGCGCGAATGGCTCGCGCCGTGGACGACGTACAGCTTGTGCTCGCCCTTGAATCGTCCGGCCTTCCAGTCGGTCATCAGTCCGCGGGCGAAGCTGACGAACGGCGCGACTCCGGTCACCGTGCACAAGAGAAAATGATTCGTCCGTCCGCTCGTCGTGTCGAGCGTGAAGCGGCCCTTCGCGACCTTGCGCGCCGTCAGCGTTTCGCCCGGGTTGAGCTTGTAGAGGAGCGGTGTCAGCTCCCCCTTGGGCACGAGCTCGAAGAAGAACTCCAGCTCCCGCTCGTACGGCGACGACACGATCGAATACGCGCGCTCGACGAGCCCTTTCTCGTTCTCGACGCCGAGCGTCGCGTACTGTCCGGCGGCGAACTTGAACTCCGTTCCGGGATCGACGCGGATCATCCAGAGGTCGTCGGCGAAGTCGTCTCGCGTCGTGATCCGCACCTTGAGGAACTTGTCTGCGCTCGGAATCATGTCGGCTGCTTTCGCTGCTGTCACTTGCGCTTGTCGCGCTTTTCGATGGTCCCGATCCCGTAGCGCTCGAGGCGCCGATAGAGCGCGCGGCGTCCAATTCCCAGAATGCGCGCCGCAGACATCTTATTGCCGCCCACGCTTTCCATCACGCGCACGATGTGCTCGCGCTCGATCGACGACAACGGGCCATCTTCCGCGGCTTCGTCGTCCGCCGACGCGGCCGCGATCGGCTCCGCGCTGGGCGCGGCGCGCGGCCGCCCCTGCGTCAGCTCCCGTTCGGTGACGAATTCTCCATCGGCGAGGATGCACGCGCGCTCGATCACGTTCCGCAGCTCGCGCACGTTGCCGTCCCAGCGCGCGCTCATGAGCGTTCGCTCCGCCGAGGGCGTCAAACCGCTCAACCGCTTTCCCAGACGCGCCGCCGATTCTCGCACGAACGCCGCCGTCAAATAGGGAATGTCTTCCCGCCGCTCGCGAAGCGGCGGCACGTGAACCTCGACGACGTTGAGGCGGTACAGGAGGTCGGCGCGGAATCGGCCAGCCGCGACCTCGCCGGCGAGATCGCGGTTCGTTGCCGCGAGCACGTGGACGTCGACGCGCCTCGGCTCCATCGTGCCGACGCGCTGCACTTCGCCCGTTTCGAGCACGCGCAGCAGCTTGGCTTGCACCGCCAGCGGAAGCTCGCCGATCTCGTCGAGGAAGAGCGTGCCGCCGTGCGCGTACTCGAAGAGCCCCGGCTTGTTGTCGGATGCGCCCGTGAACGCACCGCGCGCGTGGCCGAACAGCTCGCTCTCGAAGAGCGTGGGCACGATCGCGGACGAATTGATGACGACGAACCGCTTGTCGCGGCGCGGACCGGATCGATAGAGCGCGCGGGCGACGAGCTCCTTGCCGGTACCCGTCTCTCCCGTGATGAGCGCGGTGCGAACGTGGGGCGCGAGCCGCTGGATCAGCCCGAACAGCTCCAGCATCGCCGGACCTCGCCCGATCATGCCGCAGAACTCGGCATTCTTCGCGGCCTGCTGCTCTGCCTCGAGCAGCCGCTGCCGCTTCGACGCGCTCTCGCGGACGTTCGTCAGCAGTTCCTTGATGCGATCGAAGTTGAGCGGCTTCGTCAGGTAATCGATCGCGCCGAGCTTGACGGCTTCGACGGCGCTTTCGATCGTCGCGCGGCCCGTCATGAGCAACACCTGACAATCCGGATCGGTTTCGCGGATCGCGCGCAGCACGTCCATTCCGCCGATCCCCGGCATCTGCAGATCGACGGCTGCCATGTCCGCGTGGTGATCGCGCAGGTGATCGAGCGCTTCGCGCCCGCCCGGGCACGTGACCACCTGGAAGCCGACCTTTTGTGCCACCTCTTTCAAGATGTTGCGGATGGCAGCTTCGTCGTCGACGACGAGAAGCGTCGGGGAATGGGAACCGGACGGCATGCTCGAAGGCATTATGCGATCGTTTTCACGCGGGGTGTTCGAGCTCGGCCGGCGCGCCGACCCGTGCGAAGCCGCCCAGCGCACACATCGCGGACCGCTGTGCACGGCCGGAACCAAAATGTAAGTCGCTGACTCAGGAGATGTTAGCCGAACGCGCCGGCAGGCCCGCGTCTTGCTCAGCGAATGCCCGGAGGTCTGTCGTGGGCAACCAGGACGCGGCAATCGCGATACAGAAGCTGGGCGAGTTGGCGGAGGAATCCGGCCTCGCGTTCGACGATCTCGTGGAGATGTGGTCGGAGGATACGCGGAAACAGTTGGCGCTCGCGTCAGCCGCGCTGGCGGCCGGCGACGCTCGCGAGGCCGCACGGCTCGTGCACGGCGCGTCCGGAGCCAGCGGCATGTGCGGCGTCGCCGCGCTCGCCGAGCAATTGCGGATGGTGGAGGACCTCGCCGTCGAAGGACGCTGCGGCGACGCGCAGCAGGTGCTCGCGCGCGCGCAAATGCGGTTCGCGGGGATCAGCGGTGCGCTGCACGCGTTGCAGCATCCAGCACCGAACGGACCTTCTGCAGCAGCGCCTCTCGCGTAAACGGCTTCTGAATCAGATCTGATCCCGGCTGCAGCACGCCTTGCTGCGCCAGTGCGTCGTCGGTATAACCGGACGCGAATAGAACGCGCAGCTCCGGATGGATCACGCGAAGCTGCCGCGCCAGTTCCGGCCCGCCGATGGCCGGCATCACGACATCCGTCAACAGCAAATGAATCGGGGCCGTCTGCGAGCGCACCAGCGTCAGCGCCTGCGGTCCACCGTCCGCTTCGATCACGGTATAGCCCTGCCGCGTCAGCAGCGTGCGCGCGATCGCGCGAACCTCGGGCTGATCCTCGACCAGCAGAATCGTCTCGTTTCCGCCGTTCGGCGTTTCGGTCGGCTTCGACTCGGTGGGCCGCGCCTCTTTCGACGTGCGCGGCAGATAGATCGTGAACGTCGTGCCGACGCCGATGTCGCTCTGCACGGCGATGTAGCCGCCGCTCTGCTTGATGATGCCGTAGACCGTCGCGAGCCCGAGCCCGGTGCCTTCACCGCGCCTCTTCGTCGTGAAGAACGGCTCGAACAGATTCGCGAGCACGTTCTCGTCCATGCCGAAGCCGGTGTCGCACACGTCGAGCGATACGTACGCACCCGCGGTGAGACCTCGGTGCGCCCGCATCATTTCTTCGCCGACGATGACGTCCTTCGTCGCGATGAGCAGCCGGCCTCCGGCGGGCATCGCGTCCCGCGCGTTGATGACGAGGTTCATCAACACCTGCTCGAGCTGTCCCTGATCCGCGTCGACGTGCGAGAGCGTGGGCGCGAGATCCGTGTCCAGCACGATGTGCTCGCCGATCATCCGGCGCAGCATCGACTCCATGCTTCGAACGACGTCGTTCAGATCGAGAATCTGGGGCTGCAGGAGCTGCCGCCGGCTGAACGCGAGGAGCTGCCGCGTCAGCGACGCGGCGCTCTCGGCCGCGTGCTGGATCTGCTCGACGTCGGGCCGCGATGGGTGATCGGCACCGAGCTCGTCGAGCACGAGGTTCGCGTATCCGAGAATCGCGGTCAGCAGATTGTTGAAATCGTGCGCGACGCCGCCCGCGAGCCGCCCGACGGCTTCCATCTTCGTGGCTTGACGAATCCGCGCGGCCGTCTCCGTCTCGTTCGCGCCGTCCTCGGACGCGGGCCATTCACGCGTGCCGGGCGCGCCGTAAACATGCATCGCGACTGCTGCTTCAAGGCGCATGCCCCCGCGGCGAACGGCGCGGCGCGGGACAAGTTACTGTGGGTTGTGTGGTTTACGGGAGAGGCTCAATAGCGAACAGCGGCGGTTTGAGCGGTTGCGCACAGCCGCGAGGCGAATCCCGCACAGTCGATCGCTCACGACGCGGCCGGCGTCTCGTTGACGACGAGCCAATAGAACCCGAGCTGTCGCACCGTGTCCTGGAACTCTCCGAAGTTGACCGGCTTCTGGATGTAGCTGTTCACGTGCAGCCGATAGCTCGCGGCGATGTCGCGCTGCTCCTTCGAGGACGTGAGCACGACAACGGGAATCGCGTTCGTGCGCGGATCGCTTCGAATCGCTTCGAGCACTTCGATGCCGTCGACCTTCGGCAGCTTGAGATCGAGGAGGACGAGCCGCGGCAGACCGAACGGTCTGGAATCGAACGAGCCACGGCAAAACAGATAATCGAGCGCCTCTTCGCCGTCGCGCGCGACGTGCACGATGGTCTCCGCGCAATGCTGGCGCAGCGCGTGCAGCGCGAGCTCGACATCATGCGGGCTGTCCTCGACGAGCAAGATATCTGCGGTTCGCGACGGCATCGGCGGCTTCACACCAGGGTATCACTGGTCGCGTCCGGTGCCGACGCCGCGGGGGACAGGGTGAACGAAAACGTCGCGCCCTTGCCGACACCGGCGTCCGCCCACACGCGCCCACCGTGCTTCTGTACGATGCGCTGCACCGTCGCGAGCCCAATGCCGGTACCCTCGAACTCTTCGGCGCGATGCAATCGTTGGAACACGCCGAACAGTCTGTCGGCGTACCGCGGATCGAAACCCGCGCCGTTGTCCTGCACGACGATGATCGGCGGCTCGCTGCCCGGCTCGCGCGAGACGCGAATGTGCGCGCGCTCCTTGTCGCGCGTGTATTTGACCGCGTTCGAGAGGAGATTCGCGAACACGAGCTTGACGAGGCCGGGATCGCAGACGACGACGGGCAGCGGCTCGATCTCCCACTCGACTGCGCGATCGCCGACGTCCGCGCGCAGCTCGTCGATCACCTCTTCGACGATCTCGTTGAGATCGGTTTCGGTGAACGACAGATCGCGCCGATCGACGCGCGCCATCTGCAGCAGGTCGTCGATCATGCGGCCCATCGTCACCGCGCCGCCGCGGATGAGCGACAGATACCGCTGCGCCCTCGGATCGAGCGCGGCGCCGTAGTCGTCCAGGAGGATCTTCGAAAACCCGTCGATGTGCCGCAGCGGCGCGCGCAGATCGTGCGACACCGAGTACGAGAACGCCTCGAGCTCTTTGTTCGCCGCTTGCAGTTGCGTCGTACGCTCGACCACGCGCGCGTTCAGCTCCGCGTTGAGCCCTCGTGTTTCCTCGACCGCGCGCGCGCGATCGGCCAGCAGCCGGATTCGATCGATCGCCAGGGCCACGTGCCCGACCATCGCGGCGAAGAAGTCCAACTGGCGGCGATCGGGCACCTTGACGCCCTCGTCACCCATGCTGCCCGTTCCCACGATGCCGATCTTTCGATCCGCGAGCAGCATCGGCGCGTTGACGATCGTGCGATTCCCAACCTGCGCGACGACGTCCTTGTTCGTCCTCGGATCCGTGCGCGCATCCTCCACCACGACGACGTCCTTCGCGTCGCGCAGCTCCTCGAGGAACGTGTCGCCGGCGACGCGAATCACGGGCAGCTCGTCCGAGGCTGTCTTCGCCACGTCGCCGCTCGCGTGGATGATCGACGCCGTCTCCCCGTCGTCCGCGAACAGGTACGCCCACGCGGACCGATATCCCATCACGACCTTGATTTCCTGGAGCGCGGCCTCCATCACTTCGGCTTCCGTCGCCGCGAGCTCGAGCTTGCGCGACAGACGCAGGAGCGACGTCTTGTGCTGCTCGCGAATGCGAAGATCGTGCTCCGTTTCCTTGCGCTCCGTGATGTCCGCGATGAACGCGTTGAACGTGTACGACCCATCGAGCGGCAGCGCGATGACCGACAACTCGACGGGAAACTCCGTTTGCGATCGGCGGAGGCCGATCGTCTCGATGCGCCGGCCGAGGATCGGGCCGCTGCCCGTCTCGAGGAACCGCGCGAGGCCGCGCCGGTGCTGCTCGCGGAAACGCTCGGGCATGATCAGATCGGCGAGATCGCGTCCCAGCGCGTCGTCGCTCGCCCAGCCGAACACCGCCTCCGCGCGGCGGTTCCAGTGCGTGACGCGCCCCTTCTCGTCCATGCTGATGACGGCGTCGAGCGACGTCTCGAGGATCGACGCGGTGTGCGCCTCGCGCTGCTTCAGCGCGTGCTCAGCCTTCCGGCGATCCGATTCGATGCGCAGCAGATCGCCGGCGCTCCACCAGATCACGATCGACAGCACGACGATCATCGAGACGACGACCGCCGAGATGCCGATCTCCAATCCGTAGACGCCGCGGCGCGCGCCCCACAACCAGATCCCGCCGACGGCAATCGGCACGAGGATCGCGACGGGGAGCACCCGGCGCGCCATCGCGCCGCCGATCGTTCCGCTCGCGATCGCGATCATCAGACCGGCGGACGGATGGCCGAACAAGATGCCGAGCGCGGCAGCGACGAGGAGCACCGCGGTGTGCGTCGCGATCACCGTGTAGGGGCTCGGACCAGCGATCGCGCGGACGCCATAGAAGTAGCCGAGACATGCGACCGCGCCGACGAGCGTGACGCCGATCGCGAGGACGTGTCCGACCCAAGTGGTTGTCTTGCGATGACAGCACAGGAGCGCGACGCCGAGCGCGATGAAGCAGATCGACGTTGTCAACGCCATTCGTCCCGGTATTTGGCCCCGCATCGAAAGATCCGCAATCGCGATCTCGTCGATGCCGAGATTCCATCCGACGATGTCCTGGCTCGCCGTCGCGCCGCCCAGAAGGATGACCGCGGCGGCGAGCGCGATCGCGAGGCGAGGCGCGCGCGCCGATGCCGACAGCAAGAGCGACACACCGATCAGTAGGAACCCAATTGCTGTATTGGCTTTCATCGTGGCAGGTGGAAGCGGACTCTTCAGGACAGAAACGTCCAGGGCCCACCCGATGAACACGACGACTCCGCTGATCGCGACGAACGCCGCGAGGATGTGCGCGTATCTCGTGAATCGCGCGACGCGATCCACGAGCGGTTCGATCGCCGGAGTGCTCACGTGCATATGCTAAAGTGCGTACGCTTGGACCGACAACGTATCCGTGTCTTGATTCTCGAAGATCAGCACACCGATGCTGCGTTGATGGTACGAGAACTGGAGCAGTCTGGCTTCGACCTCGACTGGACGCGCGTCGACACCGAGCGCGACTTCGCCGCGGCGCTCGACGACGCGCTCGACGTCATCCTCGCCGACTTCAACATCCGCGGCTTCGACGCGCCGCGCGCGTTGGCGATCGTCAACAACGCGCGCCTCGACGTCCCCGTCATCGTCGTCTCCGGCAGCATCGGCGAGGAGACCGCAATCTCCCTTCTCAGCAGCGGCGCCGCCGACTATCTCCTCAAAGATCGACTCTCGCGGCTCGGTCAGGCGGTGCAGCGCGCGATCGACGAACGCCGGTTGAAGCGCGCGAAGCGCGAGGCCGAGCAGGCGTTGGTGCAGGCGGAAGAACGCATTCGCTTCGCGATCGAGGCCTCGCGCGTCGGCATCTGGGAAGCCGACATTCCCGCCGGCGCGATCCGCTTCTCCGAGATGCTCGAAGCGCTGCACGGTCTCGCGCCCCGATCGTTCGCGGGCACGCTCGAAGCGCTCGTCGGTTTGATCGATCCAGAAGATCGCGAGCGGGTGCTCAAGAGCATCCAGCTCGCCGGCGAAGAAGCGACGGATGCGAGCGTCACGTATCGCACGCGGTGGCCCGACGGCAGCATTCATTGGATTACCGGCAGCGGCCGCGTGTTCCTCGATGGCCGTGGAAAGCCGGTGCGCGCGGCCGGGATCGGCCTCGACGTCACCGAGCGGGTGCGTCTCGAGGAGCAGTATCGCCAGTCGCAGAAGATGGAAGCCGTCGGCCAGCTCGCCGGCGGAATCGCGCACGACTTCAACAATCTGCTGACCGCCATCGAAGGCTACTGCATGCTCATCGCGGAAGGCCTCCCGGCCGACAGTCCGCATCAGGCGCACCTCGCCGAAGTCCGGCGCGCGGCCGAACGCGCGACCGGCCTGACGCGCCAGCTGCTCGCGTTCAGCCGCAGGCAGATTCTCGAGCCGCGCGTGCTCGATCTTCGCGAGTCGCTGCGAACGATGGAGCCGATGCTGCGAAGGTTGATCGGCGAAGACGTCGAGGTCACCGTCCGCGGCACGAAGGCGACCGGGCGAATCAAAGCGGACCCGGGACAGATCGAGCAGGTCATCCTGAACCTCGCGATCAACGCGCGCGATGCGATGCCGAACGGCGGCCGGCTCGCGTTCGAAGTCGCCGACGACGCGATGAAGGAATCCGACGCGCGCAACGGCGCCACCGTCGTGCCCGGACGATACATGCGGCTCACCGTCACCGACACGGGCGAGGGCATGGACGACGCGACGCGCGCTCGCGTCTTCGAGCCGTTCTTCACGACGAAACACAAAGGCAAAGGCACCGGCCTTGGACTCTCCACCGTCTACGGCATCGTGAAACAGAGCGGCGGTTATATCTGGGTCGACAGCGAGCCTGGTAAAGGGGCGACCTTCCGCGTGTACTTGCCGCGCGTCGACGAGGCCGTCGGGCCCGCCGTCGTCCGCCAGCCCACGAGCTCGCTCCGGGGATCTGAAACGATTCTCGTCGTCGAAGACGAAGAGGCCGTCCGCACGCTCGTTCGCAAAGTGCTCGAGCGATATGGCTATCGCGTGCTGACCGCCCCGACGCCGAAGGACGCGACCGACATTGCCGCGTCGACGACCGAGAACATCTCGCTGCTCATTTCGGACGTCGTGCTCCCGCAGATGAGCGGCCGCGCGCTCGCCGATCGGATTCTTCCCTCGAAACCCGGCATGCGGGTGCTCTTCATGTCCGGATACACCGACGATGCGATCGTGCATCACGGCGTGCTGGACGAAGGCACGCCGTTCATCCACAAGCCCTTCACGCCGCAGGGCCTCGCCCACAAGGTTCGCGAGGTGCTCGGCTAGCCTGACACCCCTACGGGCGGTATGTGCGCCGAGGCCCGATCGAGTGTGCGCTTCGGGCCCGCGCCAACGCACATGACGCGGATTTCCAAGCAATTTCGTGCACGAGCCCGCGCGCCCGGGCGGTCTGGGGATTGCACCCGGGTCGGGCATCCCCAGCCAGAGATCTGCGCACGATATGACCAGAGCAAAGCCATCCTTCATCGGCGCCGTGGCGCTTGGCCTCGTCTTCACGAATCCGATAGCCGCGCTCGCTCAGGCCCCGGGCGTGGCGGATCAACCGTCGGTGTCCGAGGCGAGCATCGAGCAGCTCTTGAACATCGAGGTCGGCACCGTGTTCGGCGCGTCCCGCTATCAGCAGAAAGTCGTCGACGCGCCAGCCTCCGTCAGCATCGTGACGCATGAAGAGATCCAGCGGTTCGGGTACCGGACCCTCGCGGACGTGCTGCGCGGCGTCCGCGGGTTCTACGTCACGAACGATCGCAACTACAGCTATCTCGGCGTCCGCGGGTTCAACAGGCCCGGCGACTACAACAGCCGCATCCTCGTGCTGCTCGACGGCCACCGGCTCAACGAGACGATCTACGACTCCGCTTACATCGGCATGGACTTTCCGATGTCGGTCGATCTGATCGAGCGCGTCGAGATCGTCAGAGGCCCGAGCTCGTCGATCTACGGCACGAGCGCGTTCTTCGCGGTCGTGAACGTCGTCACGAAGCGCGCGTCGTCGCTGCGCGCGCTGCGCGGATCGGTCGAAGGCGGCTCGCTCGGCACGCGGGCGGGCAGCGCGACCTTCGGGCATACGATGGCCTCGGGCGCGGAATTCGTGCTCGCGGGCACGGCGTTCGCGAGCGACGGGATCTCGAGCTACACCGTGCCAGGCGTCGGCATCGCGGAGAACATGGATGACGAGCTGGCTCGATCGTTCTTCGCATCGGCATCGCGAAAGAATTGGTCGGTGCGGGCACTCTACTCCACGCGGAACAAAGGAATCCCGACCGGCGCGTTCGGCATCGTCCTCGACGATCGTCGGTCGGCGACGGAGGACAACCGCGGCTTCATCGAGGTCTCCTACGACGGCACGTGGCGCGGAAACGGTCTCCTGTGGCGCGGGTCGTACGATCGCTACACGTACAACGGGACGTACATGTACGACCTCTTCGAGGGTGACGAGCCGGCCCGGCGGGCGGCTTACGCAGATTACGCAGGAGCTGATTGGCTGAGCAGCGAGGTGATGCTCACGCGGCGCGTGGCGAAGCAGCACTTCCTGACCGGAGGCATCGAGTATCGAGAGCACTTGCGGCAGGCTCAGTGGTCCGGATACGAGGCCGAGCCGCGCACGCTCGATCGGAACGATACCTCGCGCGCGGTCGCCGTCTACGCGCAGGACGAATTCACGATCTCGCCGCGCCTCACGCTGAACGCCGGCGTCCGGCACGATGAGCATTCGGCGTGGAACGGATCGACGAACCTTCGTGCGGCGGTCATCGTGAAGCCCATCGCGAACGCGGCGGTGAAGGTCCTGCACGGCAGCGCGTTCCGGGCGCCGAATCCGTACGAGCTCCACTACTACGAGAACCCGGTGCCGCTGGTGCCCGAGCGCATACGCACGACCGAGGTCGTGTGGGAGCAGTACCTCGAACATCGCGTCCGCCTCTCGATGTCCGGATTCACGTACCGCGCGCGCGACTTGATCTCGCAAGGATCGCCAGTCGATCCGGCGGATCAGTTCGCGTTCGGCAACCTGGACGAAGCGCACGCGTCCGGCGTCGAGCTCGAGGCCGAGGGCTCGTGGAACGGCCTGCACATGCTCGCGAGCTACACGCATCAGAGAGTCCACAGCCATCCCGGCAACGCACCGCTGAGCAACTCTCCGAGGCACCTGACGCACGCGCGCGTGACGGGCCCGCTCCTCCCGCGATGGGTGTTCTTCGGCGCCGAGGGACTCTACACGGGCGATCGCTTGACGCTGGCCGGCAACGTGGCGGAGGGAGCGTTTCTCGGGAACCTCACGCTCACGTCGCGAGAGCTCTCACGCGCGCGGATCTCGCTCACGATCGGCAACCTGTTCAACCGCTCGCTCGTCGATCCCGGCGCGGAGGAGCATCCCGGCGACGTCATCGCGCAGCAGGGACGGACGCTGCGCGCGAGGCTCGAATGGCGGTTCTGATGCGCTCGCTGCGCCGCCGTGCAGAAGCGCGCAATCACAGAACTGAAAAGGCTGTGACGATTCTGGCGCGGCGCTAGTCGTGGAGCTCTGAGCGCACGGATGGGGAACTCTGGTTCGGCGTCGACACTCGTGACGTATCGCGCGCGGCTCGCCGCCGCGCTAACGGTGCTGTGTGTCGCGGCGCTCTCGACCGGGGCGCGCAGCCAGACCGCGACGATCGACGAGGTGAAGGCGGCGTTTCTCTTCAACTTCGCGAAGTTCGTCGAGTGGCCGGACGGCGATGCCGGGCCGCTCCAGATCGGCGTGCTCGGCAACGACAACGTCAGCGACTCGCTGCGCGAGATCGTCCGGGGCAAATCGGTCAACGGCCGCTCGCTCGCGTCGCGCCGCGTCACGGCCAACGACGACCTCGCCAGCCTGGATCTGTTCTTCGTCGGCGCGTCGGAGAAATCGCGCATCCCGGACCTGTTGAAGCGGCTCGACGGCACCAGCGTGCTGACCGTCTCCGACGTCGACAAGTTCTGCCACCAAGGAGGCGTGATCGCGCTCACGCAGGAAGGCAACCACGTGCGATTCGACATCAACCTCGACGCAGCGGAGCGGTCGAAGCTCAAGGTGAGCTCGAAGCTGCTGGCGCTCGCGCGGACGGTGCACCCCGTCCGGGCCGCCGCAGGAGATCGATGATGGGGCGTTTTTCCACGCTGATGAAGGACCTGTCGATCAGGGGCAAGTTGATCGCGGTCAGCATGTGCACGACGGCGATCGCGCTGCTCGTCGCCTGCGCCGCGTTCATGGCGTACGACTACGTCACGTTCCGCGAGGGGCAGATCAAGCGGCTCGAAGCGCTCGGCGACATGCTGGGCGCCGCGAGCACGGCGGCGATCTCGTTCAACGATCCGAAGTCGGCGCGCGAGCAGCTGTCCATGCTGACCGCCGAACCGGCGCTCACGCGCGCGCGCATCGTGTCGCCGTCCGGCGCGACGTTCGCGAGCTACGAGCGGCCTGGAGGCGCCGGCGCGCCGCCGTTCGCGCTGCAGCGGAGCGGATCGGCCGTGACGTGGAACCGGATTGGCGTGTTCCGCCAAATCGCATTTGGGGACGAGAACCTGGGCACGATCTATCTCGAATCGGATCGCGCCGAGCAGCACGGACGGCTCAAGCGGTTCGGCTGGATCGTCGCCCTCGTCCTGGTCGGGTCGTCGCTGATGGCCTTCGCGATCGTGTCGGCGCTGCAGCGCGTCATCTCGCGTCCGATCCTGCGATTGGCCGACATCGCGCGCCGCGTGTCGATCGACAAGAACTACTCGATTCGCGCCACCGACGATCGCCGCGACGAGATCGGCGCGTTGATCGGCGGCTTCAACGACATGCTCGAGCAGATCCAGCGGCGCGACGAAGAGCTGCAGGGCCACCGCGCGCACCTCGAGGACGTCGTCGCCGAGCGCACGGCGGAGCTCGTCGCCGCCAATACACAGCTCCTGGCCGCGAAGGATCGCGCCGAGGAAGCCAGCCACGCGAAGAGCGAGTTCCTCGCGAACATGAGCCACGAAATCCGCACGCCCATGAACGGCATCATCGGCATGACGGATCTCGCGCTCGACACCGAGCTGACCGTCGAGCAGCGCGAGCAGCTCGAGCTCGTGAAGGTCTCCGCCGAGTCGCTGCTGCTCATCGTCAACGACATCCTGGACTTCTCGAAGATCGAAGCGGGCCGCCTCGACATCGATCCGCAGGAGTTCGCGCTGCGCGACCTGCTCGACGAAACGCTGTCGGCGCTCGCGGTCCGCGCGCATCAGAAAGGCATCGAGCTGCTCTGCAACGTTCAGGGCGACGTGCCGGACACGCTCGTCGCCGACAGCGGACGCCTTCGCCAGATTCTCGTGAACCTGGTCGGCAACGCCATCAAGTTCACGGAGCGCGGCGAGGTCCTCGTGCAGGTCTTCGCCGAGCCGCAAACGGCGGCGGAAGCCATGCTCCACTTCTCGGTCGCCGACACGGGCGTCGGCATTCCCGCCGAAAAGCAGAACCTGATCTTCGAAGCATTCAGCCAGGGAGACGGCAGCACGACGCGCAAGTACGGCGGCACCGGGCTCGGCCTCACGATCTCGTCGAAGCTCGTGCACATGATGGGCGGCAACGTCTGGGTCGAGAGCGTCGTCGGGCGCGGCAGCACGTTCCACTTCACGACGCCCGTGCGCCTGCAGCCCGAGGGCACCGGCACGCTGCAGTCGCCGGAGCTCATCGGCCGCACGGTCCTCGTCGTCGACGACAACACGACGAATCGAGCGATCTTCGAGAAGACGCTGCTCAAGTGGCTGATGGTGCCGACGCTCGTCGAGAGCGGCGCCGCGGCGCTCGCGGCGGTTCGCGCGGCGCACGCGCGGGGCATGACGTTCGATCTCGTGCTGCTCGACGTCAACATGCCGGACATGGACGGCTTCACGACGGCGGAGCACCTCGGCACGCAGACCGGGCCGAAGGCGCCGACCATCATGATGCTGACCTCCTCCGATCGCATCGGCGACGCCGCGCGCTGCCGCAAGATGGGCATCGCGACGTACCTGGTCAAGCCAGTGCGGCAATCGGCGCTGCGCCAGGCGATCGTGAAGGCGATCTCGCGTCCCGCGGCGAGCGCCGAACAATCGAGCAGCGCGCGCAAGCCCGTCGAGAAGGGACCGGCGCTTCGGATCCTGCTCGCGGAAGACAACGTCGTGAATCAGAAAGTCGCGATCGGCATCCTCGAAAAGGCCGGCCATACGGTCACCGTCGCGAACAACGGCGTCGAAGCACTGTCCGCGCTGGGCGCGCTGACCTTCGATCTCGTCTTGATGGACATGCAGATGCCCGAGATGGGCGGCGCGGAAGCGATGGCCAAGATTCGGGAACACGAGAAAGAGACCGGCGGCCACATGCCGATCGTCGCGTTGACGGCGCACGCGCTCAAAGGCGATCGCGAGCGCTGCCTCGAGAGCGGCGCCGATGGCTACGTGCCGAAGCCCATCGCGCCCGCGATGCTCTTCCGCGAGATCGATTTGGTCCTCGGCCAGCGGCAGACGACGGCGGGATCGATCGCGAGCGGCGGCGAGCGCGAAGTTCTCTCGCACATTGCCGCGGATCCCGAGATGCTGCTGGAGATCATCGGGCTGTTCATCGAGGATTGCCCGAAGCAGCTCGACGCCGTACGGGCCGGATTGGCGGCCGGCGACGGCGCGGCGATCTACCGCGCGGCGCACACGCTCAAGGGATCCGTCGGGAATTTCCAAGCGCAGGAGATCGTCGCGCACCTGCAGCGCCTCGAAGCGCGCGCGCGCGAAGGCGACACGGCGACGTGCGCGACCATCTTCGCCCGGATCGAGACCGAGATCGCTCAGCTGCTCACCGTGCTCGCACACACCGGAGAACGCATACGATGCGCATCCTAATCGCTGAAGACGACGTCGTGACCGCGCGCATCCTCGAGCAGTTGAACCGCTCGTGGGGGCACGAGACGGTGCTGGTGAAAGACGGGCCCGCGGCGCTCGCCGAGCTCGTGTCGGAGCAGCCGCCGCAGCTCGCACTGCTCGACTGGATGATGCCGGGCCTCGACGGCCCCGACGTCTGCCGGCGCCTGCGAGAGGCCGGCGGCACGAACTATCTGATCCTGCTCACGTCGAAGACCGAGCGCGCCGACATCGTCGCCGGGCTCGACGCCGGCGCGGACGACTATCTCGTGAAGCCGTTCGATCCGCAGGAGCTGCGCGCGCGCGTGAACGCGGGCACGCGCATCATCGATCTTCAACAGCGTCTGGCGGGAAAGGTCACCGAGCTCGAATCCGCGCTGGCGAACGTGCGCCGCCTGAACGGGCTGCTGCCGATCTGCAGCTACTGTAAGGCCATTCGCGACGACTCGGACTATTGGCACCGCGTCGAGGAGTACGTGACCGAGCACGCGGACGTGAAATTCAGCCACGGCATCTGCCCGAAGTGTCTCGAGACTGCGCTCGCTTCATCCGATTGGGGCGGCTAGTTGGAGAAATGTGTCAGTCGGGAGTCGTCAGTCGGAAGTCGGGAGTCGCAGTCGACAGTCACAGTCGACAGTCGAGAGTCGACAGTCGACAGTCGACAGTCCAGAGTCGACAGTCGAGAGTCGACAGTCGAGAGTCGACAGTCGCAGCCGGCGATCGACAATCTTTGCAGCGGACGCACGTCTGTTGACTGTGCCTATCGACTCAGACTGCCGACTGACTTCCGACTGACTCCCGACTGACTGCCGACTGTGACTGCCGACCGCGACTCCCGACTTCCGACTGCCGACTCCCGACTATTACGCGCCCTTCCCAACTCATGGCATGATCACCGTCGGTGAACCGACGGCCAATCTTGGAGCTCTCGGACGCGACCCTCGTCAAGGACGATCGGTGCGTGCTCGACGGGCTCTCGCTGACGATTCACGATGGGGAACACACCGCGATTCTCGGGCCGAACGGCGCGGGCAAATCGCTCCTCCTCAATCTCCTGACGCACGACGAACGCCCGCTCGCCCGCATCGACGGCACGCCGCCGGTGTGCGTCTTCGGCGAAGCGGACTGGAACGTGGCCGAGCTGCGCGCGCAGCTTGGCATCGTGTCGGCGGATCTCCATCTGCATTTCGTCGCGGGCAACAGCGAAGGGCGGATTCGCGGCGACGCGGCGGTGCTCTCGGCGTTTCTCGCGTCGCACGGCATCCTTCGGTACGGGCGCATCACCGACGACATGCGCGCGAGAGCCGCGCGCGCGCTCGAGATCGTCGGCGCGCCGCATCTGGCCACGCGATGGCTCGATCGGATGTCGAGCGGCGAAGCGCGCCGCGTGATGCTGGCGCGCGTGCTCGTGACCTCGCCGCGCGCGCTCGTCCTCGACGAGCCGACGACGGGCCTCGACCTCGCCGCCCGGCACGGGTTCATGGAACGGATCCGCGAGATCGCGCGCCAGGGCACGACCGTCATCCTGATCACGCATCACATCGAGGAGATCATTCCGGAGATCGATCGCGTGGTGCTCCTCCACTCGGGACGTATCGTGGCGGACGGTGTCAAACGTGTCGCGCTCACCTCCGCGCGCCTGACTGAGCTGTTTGGAATGCCCGTCGCCGTCGCGGAGTCGGACGGCTATCATTACGCGAGACCCGACACCCCTCGCGTCAGCCCATGAGTCTTCCGAACATCCGCTCTCGATCGCTCGTGACGCTCGGCGTCTGCGGGCTGGCGGCGTCGATCGTCTTCGCGCAGAGCCCGCCGCAGCAGACCACCCGCGTGCCTGCGGCGCGCGCGGGACGCATCGACTTTCAGCGTCAGGTGCAGCCGATCCTGGCGGAGCGCTGTCTCGAATGCCATTCGCAGGACAAGCGGAAGGGCGGACTCTCGCTCGCCGCGTACGCGGACGTGCTGGAGGGCGGCAAGGACGGCCCGGTCGTGCGGCCGGGAAACAGCGGCAACAGCTTGCTGATCCATCGCGTCACCGGCAGCGTCGAGCCTCGCATGCCGAAGGACGAGCTCCCGCTCGACTCGAACGAGATCGCGATCATTCGCGCGTGGATCGACGAAGGCGCGCGTGCGGCGCCCGCCGCTCCGCCGGCGCCCGCGCCGTGGGAAGCGCCGCTCGCGCTCGATCGTCCGGCCCTGCCCACCGCGGCGTGGACGCGTTGGAACGCCCCGATCGATCGGTTCGTCTCGGCCTATCTGTCGACGCGGCAAGCGATGCCGGCGGGCATCCCCGACGCGCTGTTCGCACGCCGCGTGTATCTCGATGTCTGGGGACTCCTGCCCACGCCCGGTGAGCTCCGCGCGTTCGCGGCCGATGCGTCGCCGAACAAACGCGACGCGCTCGTCGATCGGCTGCTCGCCGACGCCGACAAGTACGCCGATCACTGGATTTCGTTCTGGAACGATCTCCTTCGGAACGAGGATGGCGTCACGTACTTTTCCGAAACGGCGGGACGCAAGAGCATCACCGATTGGCTGCATCGAGCGCTTCGATCGAATCTCCCGTACGACCGCTTCGTCGCCACGCTGCTCAATCCAACGCTGCCCTCCGATCCCGAAGGCTTTCTCGTCGGCGTGAACTGGCGCGGCGAGACGAGCGCGGCGGTCACGCCGTGGATGCAGGCGTCGCAGAACACGGCGCAGGTGTTTCTCGGCATCAACCTGAAGTGCACCTCGTGCCACGACAGCTTCGTGAACCGCTGGAAGTTGAAAGATGCGTACGGCCTCGCGGCGTACTTCGCGCCCGAGCCGAGGCTGCGGCTGTACCGATGCGACGTCGCGCAGGACACGTACGCGGAACCGGGCTTTCTCTTTCCCGAGCTGACGCGCGCGCCGCGCTCCAGCTCGCTCGCGGATCGACGCGCCGCCGCCGCGGAGATCTTCACCGATCCGCGCATGGGCCGCATGCCGAGAACGATCGTGAACCGCGTCTGGCAGCGGCTGCTCGGCCACGGCATCGTCGGCAACCCGGATGAAATGGACGGCGAGCCGTGGAGCCCTGCGCTCCTGGACTGGCTCGCCGCCGACTTCGTCGCGCACAAATACGATCTCAAGCATCTGATCCGCACGATCGCGACGTCGCGGACGTATCAGATGCCGTCGGTCTCGCGAAAGAGCGAGGCGCCCGCTCGCGGCTACGTGTTCGGCGGTCCCGAAGTGCGGCGGCTGACGGCGGAGCAGTTCGCCGATGCGATCGGCGCGATCACCGGCGAGTGGAACGTCGCGCCGATCAGGAATCCCGCGCCTGCCGCGCCTGCGGCGCCGGCCGCACCCGGACGCGGCGCGCCGTCACAGCCGACGACGTCCGGCATGTACGCGCGCGAGTGGCGCGTTGCCTCCTCCAATCTCACCCGCGCGCTCGGACGTCCGATCCGCGACCAGATCATCTCGATGCGTCCGGCGGCCTCGACGACGCTGCAGGCCTTGGAGCTGACGAATGGAGAGATCCTCGCGCGTTGGCTGTCGCGCGGCGCGAGGCGCATGATCGGCGACCTGCCGCCCGAGCCCACGAGCCTCTATAACAGAGCGGTCGCGGGGCGGAACGCCGCGGCGAGCACGTTCGTCGTCGACGTCTCGCGATCGCGCACGCTCTGGCTCGTCGTGCAGGAAACCGGTTCGAACGTGCCGGAAGCGATCGAGCCCGCGTGGGCGCAAGCGGAGCTGATCGGTCCTGGAGGCGCGACGCCGCTGTCGTCGCTGACGCCGATCGACGGCTCGGGCATTCGAGCCGGGGATGGAGCGATTCGCGTGCCGGGCACGAACGGCACTGGCGTTCGCGTGAAGAATCCCTCGGTGCTCGTCTACGACATCGCCGGCAAGGGCTTCACCGAGCTGCGCGGCGTCATGGGCCTCGAGAACAAGGCGAGCGACATCGGAGGCACGCTCAATCCGTCGACGCGCTTCTTCGTCTTCGATCGCGCGCCCGATCTCGAACGACTGATTCCGCCATCCGAAGGCGCTCCGCTGCCGGCGCCTCCCCCGGCGGCGACGATTGGCGAAGCCATCGATCGCGTCTTCTGGCACGCGCTCGGCCGCGCGCCAACGCCCGCGGAGCGTAGAATCTCCGAAGCGGCCCTGCGCGATCCGTCTCGCGCCGGCCGGCCGTCGGCGACCGGGCTGGCGGATCTTCTCTGGGCCGTGTTGATGAAGCCGGAATTTCAGCTGATCTACTAGATCGCGATGACGACGGCCATGGCAACCACCGAAACCACCCTCTCACGCGAAGAGCGATCGATCTACTCGGCGATCAGCCGGCGCGGCTTCATGGGCGCGACGGCCGCCGGCACGCTCGCGGCGCTCGCCGGGCGCGAGCCGGTGCTCGTACACGGCGCGCAGCCGAACCCGAAGGCGACCGCCGACGCCGTCATCGTGCTGTGGATGGCCGGCGGCATGGCGCAGACCGAGACGTTCGATCCCAAGCGCTACACGCCGTTCGAGAAAGGCGTACGCATCGAAAACGTGTTGAGCACGTTCCCGGCGATCGACACGGCCGTCGATCACATCAAGTTCACGAAGGGGCTCGAGCAGGTCGGCAGCGTCATGGATCGCGGCGCCGTCATCCGCTCCTTCATGGCGGCGGATCTCGGCTTCATCCTCCACTCGCGTCATCAATATCACTGGCACACCGGCTACATTCCTCCGCAGCCGATGGCCATGCCTCACCTCGGCTCCGTCATCTCGCGCACGCTGGGTCCACGGAATCCCGACATGCCGGCGTTCGTCGCGATCGGGCAGACGGTCGAAGGCGCCGGCGAGATCGGAACGCTGAAGGCGTTTCACACGGCCGGTTTCCTGGGCTCGGAGCACGGTCCGTTTCTCATCGTCGATCCGCAGGACGCGGCGTCCGCAGTGCGCCCGCCGAAAGAGCTCGGCGACGCGCGGTTTCGAACGCGGCGCCAACTCTTTCAAGAGCTGCTCGCGCGCGAGCCCGTGCTGCAGCACGGAAGCGACTTCCAACGCGAATCGCTCGTGCGATCGCTCGACGCAGCGGACCGGCTGCTGAACTCGCCGTCCGCCAAGGCGTTCGATGTCTCGCTCGAGCCGCGGAAGACATTCGACGCGTACAACACGTCCCGCTTCGGGCAAGGATGTCTGCTCGCGCGGCGGCTGATCGAAGGCGGCGCGCGCTACGTCGAGGTGACGTCCGAATACATACCGTTCGTCTATTGGGACACGCACGAGCACGGCCACGAGCGCGCGGAAGCCATGAAGAAGATCATCGACGCGCCGATCGCGCAGCTCGTGCGCGATCTCGACGAGCGCGGTCTATTGAATCGCACGCTCGTGATCCTGGCGAGCGAGTTCGGGCGCGACGCGATCACCGAAGGCAAATTCGGCAAAGAGGTGAAGGACCAAGCGATCAACATTCCCGACGTGATGACGGAAGTGCGGCACTACGGCATGCACCGGCATTTCACGGCCGCCGGATCGCTGCTGATGTTCGGCGGCGGCATCAAGCGAGGCTTCGTGTACGGCAAGACCGCTGAGGAACGGCCGTGCACGACGATCGAGCACCCGATCGTGATGGAAGATCTGCACGCGACGATCTATCACGCGCTCGGCATCCCGCCCGATACGGCGTACGTCGCGGAGAAGCGGCCCATCTACGTCACGAAGGACGGCATCGGCAAGCCTCATCTCGGTCTGTTCGCTTAGAGGGTGACGACATGAAAACGACGCGACGCCAATTCCTCGCAACCGCGGCCGTGGCGCCGCTCGCCTCTCCCGTGCTCCTCGGCATGCAGGACAAAGCGGGAACGCGGGCGCCGATCCTCGGCGAAGACGCGCATCGATACGAGGCGATCCACGACTGGGGCGTGCTCCCGCCGAGCGTCAAGTGGGGCAACACGCACGGCGTCGTCGAAGACTCGCAGCGCAATATCTACGTGCACCACACGGTGCACGCGACGAGCGACAGCGCCGACTCGATGGTCGTCTTCGACAGGAACGGCAAGTTCGTCCGCTCGTGGGGCAAGGAGTTCAGAGGGGTCGCGCACGGTCTGCACCTCCGCAAAGAAGGACGCGACGAGTTCCTCTACCTGACCGTCAACGCGACGAATCCGAAGATGACTCCGCAGCCCGATCTGCAGGCCGTCGTCGTCAAGGCGACGCTCAAGGGCGAAATCGTGTGGAAGATCCAAGGGCCGCCGCCGGTCGACGCGTACCGCCCGGGCGCCGACGGTACGCCGCCGCGCTACAACCCGACCAACGTCGCGATCGCGCCGAACGGCGACATCTACGTCGGCGACGGCTACGGCTCGTTCTACATCAATCAGTACAACAGCCGCGCGGAGTACGTGCGCACGTTCGGCGGACGCGGCGCGGATCCGGGCCAGTTGAACGAGCCGCACGGGATCTGGGTCGATACGCGCGGCACGCCGCCGGTGCTCGTCGTCGCGGATCGAAGGAACAACCGGCTGCAGCGGTTCGCGCTCGACGGAAAGCACATCGACTTCGTGCCAGGCTTCAGGCTGCCGTGTCACTTCGACGAGCGGAAAGGCATGGTCGTCGTGCCCGATCTGCACGGTCGCGTCACGCTCCTCGACGAGAAGAACGCGATCGTCGCGCACCTCGGCGATTCGAACGCGCCGCAATGGAACAATCCGCTCCGGCGCGAGCCGCGCGACAAGTTCATTCCAGGTCAGTTCATCTGCCCGCACGGCGCCTGCTTCGATCGCGACGGCAACATCTTCGTCGTCGAATGGGTCGAGGTCGGACGCGTCACGAAGCTGCGGCGCGTGTCCTAGCGGAGCTGACGATGAGGAAGGCGATAGCGGCGGCGATCTCGCTGGGCGCGTGCGCTCTCGTTGGAAGCGCAATCGCCGCGGCGCGGGAGAATTGGGCCGCGCAGTACGTTCCAAAGCAAAGCGACCGTCCACAGCCAATCGAGGGCGACGAACCCGGCTTCCAGTCGATCTTCGACGGAAAATCGCTGGCGGGATGGGAGGGAAATCCGGCGTACTGGCGAGCGGAGAACGGATCGCTCGTCGGCGAGATCACGCCGACCACCGTGGTCAAGAGCAACACCTTCGTGATCTGGCGCGGCGGGAGGCCGAAGGATTTCGAGCTCAAGCTCGAATACCGGATCACCGCCGCCGGCAACAGCGGCATCAACTATCGAAGCGAGACCGTTCCCGATCCGGTGACGCCCGACAACAAGTTCGCGATGCGCGGGTACCAGTGCGACATCGACGGCGCGAAGCGATACGTCGGAAACAACTACGAGGAGAAAGGGCGGTTATTCCTCGCCGTGCGCGGCCAGCTCACGCGCGTCGTCGGCGGCCGTCCGCCGATCGTGGTCTCGACCTTCGGCGATGCCGCGGAGATGGCGGCGATCGCGACCGATGAGTGGAACGCCGTCCACATCATCGCGCGCGGCAACTCGTTGACGCACGTCGTCAACGGGCGGCTCATGACGGTGGTCGTCGACGACGATGCACCCAATAGACCGGCGGACGGGCTGCTGGGCGTGCAAGTGCACGTCGGGCCGCCGATGAAAGTCGAATACCGGAATATCAGGCTGAAGACGTTCCCACCAGGCTAACGAGACGCTCGGATTCGCCTCACGATGCCGGCCGCGACGACCGCCGCGGCCGCGGCGCCCAAGACGGTGCGCATCGCCGGCCGGAACGGATCGGGTGGAAGAATCAAGGAACCGTCGGGCTCGATTCGCGCCGGCTGCCGGACGTAGCGGCCCCGCGATGGAACGGCGCGTTCGACGAACCCATCCGCGAGCCTGCGCAGTTCTTCACGCATCGTCTCGCCGTAGAGCACCGGACCGTGGCCGCTCGCCAACGTCTCCGCGTTCAACGCGGCCAGCGTTTGTACCGATCGATGCGCGGCGCCCCAGTCGCTCGTGAAATACGCGGGTGGCCCGTGCACTTCGGCGCGCTGCCGCGCGACCGCCGTCGCCGATTCCGGCCGGGTCGTCGTCACCGCGTCTCCGGCGATCAACGTGCCGTCGCGCTCGCGGTAGAGCGCGATGTGGCCGTTCGTATGGCCGGGAGTTGGAATCGCGCGCCAGCCCGTGGCTCCGGGAATCGCGCCGTCCTCGGGCAGCGGCAGCAGATGATCCGCCACGTCGATCGACGAGCTCGGGAAGAGCCAAGACGACCACGCGAAAAGACCCCCGCCGACCGTCGGATCTGGAGGTGGGTACGGTGCGCTGCCGGTCAGATGTGGAACCTCGCGCCAGTGCGCGTACACCGGGACGTTCCACTCGTCGACGAGCCGGCGGAGCGATCCGACGTGATCGAAGTGCCCGTGCGTGAGCACGAGCGCGAACGGACGCGCGTCGCTGCCGAAGAGCGCACGCGCGGTCTGCCGGATCGTTTCCGCCGAACCGCGAACGCCGGCGTCGACGAGAAACCAGCGGGTCGCGCTGTCGGTCCTGACGAAGAAGACGTTGACGAAGACGGTGCGAACGACCCAGACGTCATCCGCGAGCCGCAGGGGCGGCCGCATACCTTGCGTGCGCATGCAGCCGGCCCTACACGTTTCGTGCCGTGACTACTTGACGATTTCAGCGGAGCCGTTCGCGATCGCGCGCTCGAAGATCCGTCGCGTTTCGATGCGCGCGCGGTGACTCTCTTCTTCCATCTGTCCGCTGAGGGTCGACATCTTGCGCGCGAGCTCCTCCATGGGCTCATTGAGCTTGCGGATGGGCTCGTCGAGCTCGCGCATGCGCGCGTTCAGCTCACGCATCTCGTCGTGCAACTTCTTCGCTCGCGCATCGATCTCACGCTCCATGCCGCGATGGTCGCGTTCCAGCGCCTCGCGCGCCGCATCGGTCATCGCGCGCGCCTCCCGTTCGGCCAAGCGCACTTGCTCCTCGGCGAGTTTCGCCTGTAGCGCGCCCAGCTCGCCCTGCCTGGCGCCGAGCGTTCCCAGCAGCGCGCCGATCTCGCCCTGCTTTTCGCCGAGCTTGCCCTGCTCGCCGCCAATGACGCCCTGTAGATCGCCGATCTCGTAGACCGGCTTCCACGCGGCTTGGACGCGATCGATCGTTTCGCGATCTCTCACGACACACTCGCGGCCATCCAGCATGAACCAAATCATCGGATCGCTGCCCCGGCGATACCGCCGCGCTCGCGCCCTGTCCTCATCCGATCCGGACGACGTCGTCTGGTCGTCTGAAAAGAACGCCACGAAACGGACATCGTCGCGGGTGAATTCGATCGGCCGTTCGCTGTCGCTCCGCGCGCGTTCGCGTTCCTTGAAGCGCTCGATTTCACGCTCCAGCTCGCGTATTCGCTCGCGGGTGAGTTCCTCTCTGCTCTGCGGCGGCTTGGGCTTTCCGTCGCGCTGTTCGGCTTCGTCGTGCTTCTCGACATTAGTTTCGACACTCTTGGATTGCTCTCCCGGACCGGCTGCGGGCCTCGCGGCCAACTGCAGCGGCACGATCGCGAACGCCGCGAGGCTGACCATGGCGGCGGAGAGGAAGCGCGAGCCTTTCGGGCGCATTGATGGATCCTGCAGCATGACGATCCTCCGCTTGAGATTCGGGAACGACCACGGGGCGCCGGCGGCGGCAAGCCCGGTGCGCCTGCGCGCGACGCCGAGGTCGAGCAAGAGACGGCCGTAATCGCGCGGCGCCGCGTCGAGCGCGTCGAGCACCGCGGCGTCGCACGCGGCCTCACGCCAGAGCGAGTACTCGCGCGCGGCCAAGTGGGCGAGCGGGTGAAAGAAGAACACGCGCTCCGCGAGCGCCGGCGTGCAGCCGAACCAGAGATCGCCGCGCTTGACGTGCGCGAGCTCGTGGCAGAGCACCATGAGCTGCTGGCTCTCGCCGAGCCGATCGAAGCTCTGGATTGGAAGGAGGACGACGGGCTTCAGCACGCCCACGACGAGCGGCGTCGTCACGCCATCGGACATGCGAATCTGCGGCGTCCTTCGCAGCTTCAGGCGGACGGCCAGCCGTTCCGCCATGTCCTGAATCGGCGGCGGCGCGAGCGAGGAGCGCGCGACGATGCGCTTCATCTTCTCGACGCGGCGCAGACCGATGACGGCGGCCGCGACGCATCCGGCCATCCAGAAGCCAACGATCGTTGCCGACCATCGATCGAGGGCGTTGGACGCGCGGATTCGAGGCCCTCCGATCGCCGCGGCAGAATCGGCGATCGGCTCGCGCGCGGTGATGGCCGTCGCCACAGGCGGCGCAGCGATGCGCTCGACCGGCGGCAGAATCGGAACGAGAACCGGACTTACCCAGATGAGCGCAACGACGAACTTGGCGGCGGCGCACCACCAGAGCGCAGTCCGCGCGGCCGGCGACAATCTGAACACCCGCGCGACGACCCAGACGATCGCGACCACGATCCCGCCGTCGATCGATGCGCGTGCAAGCGTCGACATCATGATCGGTCACCGTTCCTTTCGCCGATCCGCGTTCAGCCGCGCCACGATCTCCTGCAGCTCTTTCAGCTCGGCGTCCGAGATCCGATCGGCCTCTGACAGATACGCCAGGAAGGGCGAGACCGATCCATCGAGATTGCGCTCGACGAAGCGCTGCACCGCCCCCTTCAGCAGCTCCGCCGACGACGCGCGTGCGCGATAGCGGTAAATGCCGTCCACCATCTTCCGCGCGAGGTGGCCTTTCCCGCGCAGCCGCTCCATCATCGTCAACACCGTCGACCGCGCGAGCCCGCGCCCGGCCCCGAACTCCTCGGCCGCCTCGCCGACCGTCAGGCTCCCGCGGTCCGCAATGTGCCGGAGCAGCGCGAGCTCTTGTTCACCGATAGAGGATTCAGACATCGCCGCCTCGATTCCGTTCAGGTCAGTGACTACAAGTGTCGTCAAGGACATTACCAGTTGACGACAGTTGTAGTCAAGGGGTTTCCGCAAAGGGTGCCAGGGTGCAGGGGTGCCAGGGTGCAAGGTGCAAAGGCAAAGGTGCAAGGGGTGCAACGCCTGTGCACTGCTCCGCTGCACCGTTGCACTCTCCCTTTTGCACCTTGCACCCTGCACCCTTGCACCCTGCACCCTTGCACCCTGCACCCTGGCACCCTTGCACCTTGGCACCCTGGCACCCTGATCGTTATGCTCTCTGCTTCTCCATGAGAATCACCGTCGCGTCTACGTTCGCCCTGACCATCGCCCTCACCCTTCCATCGCAGCCGCTCGCGCAGGCGCCGGACCCGATCGCCTCGCGCATCGATCCCTACGTCGCGAAATCCCGGGTCCTCGTGATGACCGACATCGCGAACGAGCCGGACGATCAGATGTCGATGGTGCGATTCCTCGTCTACGCGAATCAGTACGACGTCGAAGGACTGGTGGCGACGACATCGACGTGGATGCGGAACAAGGTGCGGCCGGACGTGATTCACCAATTGCTCGACGCGTACGACAAAGTGCAGCCGAATTTGGCGAAGCACGAGCCGGGCTTCCCCACCGCCGCGGCGCTCCGGAACACCGTCGCGCCGGGCCAGCAGGGGTTCGGGATGCAGGCGGTGGGCGCCGACAAGCTCTCGCCGGGCGCCGAGTCGATCATCAAGGGACTCGAATCGAGCGACCCGCGTCCGCTCTGGGTGCTCGCGTGGGGCGGCGCGAACACGCTCGCGCAAGCGCTGCTGACGTTCCGCGCCACACGTACGCCGGATCAGTTGTCTCGAGCCGTCGCGAAGCTGCGTGTCTATTCGATCTCCGATCAGGACGATGCGGGGCCGTGGATCAGGCGGGAGTTCCCGTCGGTCGCGTACGTCGTGATGCCGTCGACGCCGGACGGCGCTCAGTACTACCTCGCGACGTGGACCGGGATCAGCGGCGATCGCTTCTACAAGAACGCGCCGGGCGCGGATTTCACGACGTTCACCGACGACTGGATCAACGCGAACATTCGCGGCAAAGGTCCGCTCGGCACGCTGTATCCAATGCCGTGCTGCATCCACGAAGGCGACACGCCGGCGTTCCTCGGCCTCATCAACAACGGCCTCGCGAGCTTCATGAGTCCGACCTACGGCGGATGGTCGGGCCGATACGTGTGGCGGCAGTTCTACGGCGAGCCGCGTCCCACGTGGACGCAGGGCGGGGATTCGTACCCGGGCCGCGACAACTCGAAGGACACGGTGACGGGCACCGATGGAAAGCGCTATACGTCCGATCAGGCGACGATCTGGCGCTGGCGCGAGGCGTTCCAGCACGACTTCGCGGCGCGGATGGATTGGACGATCAAGGACGTTCGCGACGCGAATCACAATCCGGACGTCGTCGTGAACGGACGTTCGGGAAAGGAACCGCTCGCGATCGACGCCGTCGTCGGAACGCCGATCGTGCTCGACGCGGCGGGCACGCGCGATCCCGACGGCAACGCGCTTCAATACACGTGGTTCGTCTATCCGGAAGCCGGCAGCGGAATCCCCGGTCAGCCTGTGTATTCGGGATCGGTGCGCGCGGTTCCGGCGGGTGAAGGCAACATTCCGTCCGCGGCTTCTGGAGGACCGCCCGATCCTCCCGCGCGCGCGACGATCGAGAATGCGAATAGCGCGCGCGCGACCGTCACGCCTCGCGTCGCCGGCACCGCGCACGTGATTCTGCAGGTCGTCGACAACGGAACGCCGACGCTGACGTCCTATCGGCGGGTGGTGCTGAAGATTACGCCAGCGTCGAAGCCGTAGACGCGGGCTTCTCGTTGCCGAGCCCGAGGAACCGGTTCGCGTTCCCGAAGCAGACGTTCTCGATGAGCGTGCCGATCAGATCCTCGCGATCCGGCAGCTCGCCGCTCTCCATCTCGCGTCCGAGCCGGCTGCAGAGCACGCGGCGGAAGTACTCGTGCCGCGGATACGACATGAACGAGCGCGAGTCGGTCAGCATGCCGACGAAGTGCGCGAGCAGGCCGACGTTCGACAGCGCGTCGAGCTGCCACTCGATCCCATCCTTCTGATCGAGGAACCACCACGAGCTCCCGAATTGGATCTTCCCGGCGATCGGTCCGCGCTGGAAGTTGCCGATCATCGTCGCGAACGCGTAGTTGTCCGAGGGGTTCACGTTGTAGACGATCGTCTTCGGCAGCGCGTCCTCGACGTCGAGGCGATCGAGATAGCGGCCGAGCATCTCCGCCTGCGGCCAGTCGCCGATCGAGTCGTAGCCGGTGTTCGGCCCGAGAATCCGCGTCATTCGCGTGCTGACGTTCCGCAGCGCGCCGAGATGAAGCTGTTTGGTCCAGCCCTTCTGCGCGTCGAGATGGCCGAAGAACAGCATCATGTACGACGCGAAGCGCTCGGCCTCTTCGCGGCTGCCCGCCTTGCCGGCGCGCGCCTTGTCGAAGATGGCCGACGCCGTCCGCTCGTCGCAGTCGAGCGCGAAGCAGTACGCGAGGCCGTGATCCGACAGCCGCCCGCCGAGATCGTGGAAATCCTGGTGCCGTTTCGCGAGCGCATCGCGGAAGCTGGCGAGCGTGACGATGTCGACGCCCGCCGCCGCGGAGAGCCGGTCGACCCACGCGTTGAACGCGTCCGGAGCGTGGACCTCGAGCGCGCGATCCGGACGGAACGCGGGATACACGCGCGTCGCGAGCGATGACGCCTGGATCTTCTCGTGCCAGTCGAGCGTGTCGGCCGGATCGTCGGTCGTGCAGAGCGCGGCGACGTTGAATTTCTTGAGGATGCCGTGCGCGCGCAGATCGTCGGTCGCGAGCAGCGCGTTCGCGCGGCTCCAAATCGACGCCGCCGTCTTCTCGTCGAGCAGTTCGTCGATCCCGAAGTAGCGCTGCAGCTCGAGGTGCGTCCAGTGATAGAGCGGATTGCGCAGGCAGTGCGGCACCGTGCGCGCCCACGCCAGGAACTTCTCGAACGGATCGGCATCGCCGGTGCAGTAGCGCTCGTCGACGCCGCTCGTCCGCATCGCGCGCCACTTGTAGTGATCCCCTTCGAGCCAGATCTCGAACAGGTTCTTGAAGCGGCGATTCTCGGCGATGTCCCGAGGGGGCAGATGATTGTGATAGTCGAGGACCGGCTGCGGCGCCGCGTATCGTTCGTACAGATAGCGCGCCGTCTTGTTCTGCAGAAGAAAGTCGTCGTCTATGAACGCCACGCGTCTCACCTTTGACCCCCTACCTTACACTGGGCGTCGGCAGCGGACAAGCCGACGTCACAGTAACGTCAGGTAACAGGGAGAGGCGAGCACGCGCACCATCGCCATCACGACGAGCACGAGGCCGAACGTGCAGACGATCGTCGCGCCGGTCGGCAGATCGAGCACGAGCGACAAGTACACGCCGAGCGCCGACACGACGGTGCCCATGCTCCATCCGATCGCGAGGCGCTTGCCGATCGTGTCCGCGAAGAGCATCGCCGCCACCGATGGCACGATCAGATAGCAGAACACCAGCAGCACGCCCGCAATCGCGACCGACGAGGTCACGACGAATCCAAACGAGGCGTAGAACAGGAAGTCCCAGAATCTGACGTTGAGGCCGGTCGCTTCCGCGGCGTCGTGGTTCATCGAAATCGCGAGAAACGGCTTGCGGAAGATGTAGTGGAAGAGGCCGATGGCGCCGTAGAGCGCCGCCGTCTTGACGACCTCGGGCCACGACACCGCGAGGATGTTGCCGACCAGCATGTGCTTGAGGTGCTCTCCCTCGGACGTCGACTTGCTCATCGCGAGGATCGCCGCGGCGGACGCCACCGCGTAGCTGATCCCGATGATCGCCTCCTGCGGAATGCGCGCGCGCTTGCCGCGGATCATCGAGAAGATGCCCGCGCCGATGAACGTGAACACGAGGCTCACCCAGTAGACCGACGACGCGTGCGGATCGCCTTCGGACCACGGCAGAAGAATCGCAATCGTCGCGCCCAACGCCGCGATCTGCGCGAGCGAGAGATCGACGAAGATGACCCCTCGCTCCACGACGTGCACGCCGAGGTAGGCGTGGATCCCCGTGAGGATCAGGCTGGCGACGAACGGCGCCGCCAGGAAATCGACGATCTGAACGAACGTGAGATCGCCCATCTAGCGTGTTCCTGTTTCCTTGATCGCCGACACGAGCAGATTGACGTCGTAGTCGAACAACTGAATGTACCCCGAGGCTTCCTTCACGCCGCCGACCGAGGGCGGCAGCACGAGCACTTTCGCGCCCGTCTCGCGCCCGATCGCGTTCGGCGTCTTGCTGTCGAAGTACGGCTCCACGATCAGGATCTTCACGCTCTGCCGCTTCATCTCCTGCTGGAGATAGAGCGTGTGCGCGGGCGACGGCGGAATGCCCGGCTTCGGCTCGACGTAGCCAACCACGTTCAACCCGAACGCGTCCGCGAAATTCGTCCACGACCGGTGATACGTCACGATCTTCAGCCCTTTGTACGGCGCCATCGCCGCCTTCCATCGCTTCTCCGCTTCGCCGAGGCGGCGATCGAAATCGGCGTAGCGCTGCGCGAAGTACGCGGCGTCGCCGGCGCTCAACTGCGTCAGCTTCTCCTGAACGGCCTTCGCGATCTGCCGGCCGTTCGCGGGATCCAGCCAGTAGTGCGGGTTGCCCGACGGGTGCACGTCGCCCATCGCGCGCGTGATTTGTCCCGTCGGAATGTCGAGAATTCGGACGTTCTGCGACGCGTCGAGATAACCGGCGCCGCCAAGCTGGATCTTGGGGTTGCGGCTCTGCGTCACGAGCGCCGGCAGCCACGCGATCTCCAGCTCGCGCCCGACGACGACGAGGAGATCGGCGGAATGGAGCTTGATGATGAAGCTCGGCTTCGCCTCGACGAAGTGCGGATCCTGATAGCCCTTCGCGATCGACTCGACCGCCACCTTGTCGCCGCCAATCTCGGTCACGATCGCCTCGAGATCCTGCGTCGTCGTCACGACTTTGACGGCTGCGGATGCGTTCGCCGCCGCGGCGAAAGCCGCCAGTGTCATCGCCGTGAGTATCAGTTTCTTCATGATCATGACCCCTCTATGAACGATCCGATCCGCGTGATCCGCGACATCCGCGCGATCCGCGTCTAAAACACATGGGCGCCGTGCGCGCCGATCGAGAACAGGAATTGGAACAGCGCTTCGTTCGCGACGACGCCCTCGGCGTATCGCGTGCGCCGGTACTGCCCGCGAATCTGGCTGAACTCGCTCGGCCAATAGGTCACGAGAAACGATGGCCCCTTGTCGACGAGCGACGCGTCGAACGCGCGCGCCGATCGGTCGTACCGCACGCCGGCGAACCACCGGCGCGCGAACTGGTAGTCGCCGCCGACATACATGCCGAAGGCCGGCACCGTGCCGTCCTCTTGATCGCGGCGGCTCCAGATCAACTCGGTGCGTCCGATGAGTCGGCGGTAGATCGCTCGACGCAGCGGGCGATAACGGAACGTCGCGTCGACTCCGAACAGTCGCGTCGTGAAGTCCGGCCCGGCATCGTTGTGGCCGCGGGCGAACGAGGCGCCGATGTCGAGATTGGTTCCTTCGGTGAGATCGCGATAGCCGCGCACGCGTCCGAGCCAGCTGACGTCGCTGCGCGCGTGGGTCTGGAACACGCCGGAGTTGCCGGCATAGACCTCGCCGGTCGCCTCGAGAAAGAACCACGGGTTCAGCACGAGCTTCGACACGGACACGCCCGCATCCTTCAGGCCTTCCTCGCCGCCGAGGAGATTGCGCATCGCGAGTGGCGTATCCGTCCACGGAAGTGCGTGCGCGTGCAGCGTGTTCACCTTGCCGAACTGCTCTTTCAGCTGGCCGACCTTGGCGAGCAATCCGGCCGGCAGGCTCGTGAGCGTGAGGAATCCTTCTTCGATCTCGAGCCCTTCCGGCGAGGCCGCGAGGAAGAAGTCGGCTCGCGCATACGGATCCACGATCGCCTGCAGCGACACTTCCGCTTCGCGCATCTCGAGCGCGGGCAGCGGCTCGACGCTGTTCTTGCCGGCAGCGCCGAGGAAGTTGCCAATCACGGCAATGTCGGGATTGAAGATCTTCGACGAAGCGGCCGGGTTGCCGTACACCGGCAGCGCGCCTTGCGGTCCGCCGGCGCCCGCGGCGCCCGCGGGAACTTCGACGGTTCCCGCTGCGCCCGGCTGTGCCGGCGGCCCCGGCGCGGCCGCTTGCGGCTGCGCTTGTCCTGCAGCGGGCGCGAGTCCTCCAAGCTTCGCTTCGAGCGCGGCGAGGCGCGCGCCGTACGACTCGCGAATCGTCTCGAACTCCTGCCGCAGCCGATCGAGCTCCTGCTTGATCTGCTGCGCGTCCACCTGAGCGCTTGCGCCGGGCTGCGCGGCCGGCGTCTGCGCGAAGACGGAACCGTTCATCATCAACGCAACGGCAACGCTTGCGCATGTCGTCATGCGCCGCGTGGACATCTGGAAAGCACGCACGTTCACCTCCGAAGAGAAACTCGGATCTGACGGCCGGTGGGCGATCGCGACATGAGGCGGGACCGCTGCCTCACGGAATTGAGAATCGTGGAAACGTCAGCCGAGGACCGGCGGCGCGCGACCGGAGCTCTGGCCGAGCGAGGGAAATTCAGGCGCGCGGCACGCCGGCGCGTCGACTTCGCCGGCATCGACGAGCCCCACTTCCAGCGGCGCCGCGGGCACGTGCGGCGCGTTCGCGCTCGAGCCGACGGTGCAGGCCGTGCAGTGCGCGAGCGACTTGCCGTGGCACTCGACGCTGTGATGCGTGAACGGCATCACGGCCGAGGCAAGGAGGAAGATCGCCACGACGAGGTTCGCCGCCGAGCGCAACCGTCCGCCGGTGAACCGCGCGAAGAGCCTCATCTTGTTTAATGATACGCCCGGTGCGGGGGGAAGCGTTGCTGCGCCGCGCTGCCCGGATCTGCCTGCGGCGGCTGAGTGTTCTGAGGTATACTTCGAGGTTCAGGCACGTCCCGTCCTCGCCTTCTGTGGGGCCGCTAGCTCAATTGGCAGAGCAGCAGACTCTTAATCTGCGGGTTCTCGGTTCGACTCCGAGCTGGCTCACCATTCGACTCGCCCCGAGCACGCCGAGGGGCTCGCTCATGGCAAGCCCTCCGCCCGGGATCACGCCAGGTCGAATCGATCGAGATTCATCACCTTGGCCCACGCCGCCACGAAATCACGCACGAACTTCTCCTTCGCGTCGTCCGATGCATAGACCTCGGCGATCGCGCGCAATTGAGAGTGCGCTCCGAACACGAGGTCGACGGCTGTTGC
>DATBJJ010000001.1:0-5469 GCA_036556425.1 Vicinamibacterales bacterium | reverse complement strand
GGGCGGCTCGGGTCCGGGGCGACTCTGAGCGCCGCGATCAGCGGCAGGGGTAAAACGCTCCGGAGCGGTACCGATCGGCGGCGCCGTGGATTCGTCTCAGGCGGACGGTTTGCCTCGTTGCCGAACCGATTCCGGCTGTCGTGCGGATCATTGAAGGCGCCGCCGTCAGCGCAGGACATGCCGCGTAGGAGCGTTTTTCCGCGGCGCGAAGCGGAGCCCCGGACACGAGCCGCCTGCGCCGCGCTTCCCGCGCCGGTTGTCCCTGTCCGTTCGGCTCGATCGTGCGCACTTCTACGGCGCGATTGTGGTCGCGGTTAGCCAGTACGTGAAGGCCGCGATGAGCGCGGACGCGGGAATGGTCAGCACCCACGCCCAGATGATCCGGCCGGCGACGCCCCATCGCACAGCCGAGAGCCGCCTGATCGATCCGACGCCGATGATGGCGCCGGTGATCGTGTGCGTCGTGCTGACGGGGACGCCGAGATGCGTCGCGGTGAACAGCGAGATCGCGCCCGCGGTTTCCGCCGCGAAACCTCCGACGGGCTGCAGCTTGGTGATCTTCGATCCCATCGTGTGAATGATCCGCCATCCGCCCGAGAGCGTGCCCAACGCGATCGCGGCGTGCGCAGCGAGCACTACCCAGATCGGAATCGGCAGCTTGCCGTGATCGAGGCCGAGGTAGCCGCCCGCGACGAGCGCGCCGGCGATGATCCCCATCGTCTTCTGCGCGTCGTTGCCGCCGTGGCCGAGGCTGTACGCGGCGGCGGACACGAGCTGCAGCCGGCGGAACCAATGGTCGACACGCGACGGCGCGGTCCCCCTGAACACCCAGAGGATCACCACCATCAACGTGAAGCCGAGCGCCATCCCGATGAGCGGCGCGAGAACGATGAAGATGAGCGTCTTGGTCCAGCCGGACCACAGGATCGAGCTCCAGCCGGCCTTCGTGATCGCGGCGCCCGCGTAACCGCCGATGAGCGCGTGCGACGAGCTCGTCGGCAGGCCGTAGTACCACGTGATCAAATCCCACACGATCGCCCCGACGAGCCCCGCGAAGATCACCGCGAAGGTGACGATCGAAATGTCGACGAGTCCGGCGCCCACCGTCTTCGCCACGGCGGTGCCGAAGGTGAACGCCGCGACGAAATTGAAGAACGCCGCCCAGATGACCGCCTTGCCGGGCGTCAGCACGCGCGTCGACACGACGGTCGCGATCGAGTTGGCCGCGTCGTGGAACCCGTTGATGAAGTCGAACGTCAGCGCGACGAGGATCAGCGCGACGACGGCGAGAAGATTGGCGTCCATCCAGCGGGGTTCAGGCGTGCTTCACGACGACGCCCTCGAGCACGTTGGCGACGTCTTCGCAGCGATCGGTGGCCGCTTCGAGGAAGTCCAGAATCTCCTTCCATTTGATGATCGCGATGGGATCGCGCTCCTCCTCGAACAGCAGTCTGACGGCGTTCTGATGCAGCCGGTCCGCTTCGTTCTCGAGTCGATTGATCTCGATGGCTGCTTCGGCGACGCCGGTGCGGCCCCCGAGGGCCTTCATCGCCGTCACCACCTGCTCGGTGGACGTCAGGACGAGCTGCGCGAGCTCTCGCGTGTCGGGACGCACGCGTGCGATCTGATACAGCCGCACGATCGCGGCCGTCGCGTCGATCGCGTCCATCACGTCGTCGAGCGTCCGCGCGAGCGTGTGGATGTCCTCGCGATCGAGCGGCGTCACGAACGTGCGGTGCAGCCGCTGAATGATCTCGTGCGTGAGGAAATCGCACTTGTGCTCGATTTCCTTGATCTCGTCGGCCTTGTCCCAGATCGGGCGATCCGGGGTGAGCATCTGCACGAGCACGCCGGCACCGATGCGGATTTGCTCCGCGAGTGCAACGAAATCGTCGAAGAACCGTTCCTCGCGCGGAATCAGTCTGAACGCCACCTTGTCTCCTTGTCCGCCGCAGCGCAACGCGCAAAGGTGGACCTGCTCGACGCGGCCTCGATGCGAGCACCGGAATCTTAGCAGAGTTCAATCAGATTTAACCGAGCCGCAGCTTTGTCGTTACATGCGGGATTTAACTCCGACGAAACCAGAGTGTTGCATGTGGATCACAGCCGCTCACTACTGTGTGGGTCGCAACAGCCGAAGAGCATTTCTTTCAGAGGGAGAACATGAAGCTGCAGCGACACCTTGCACGCCTCCTCGGATGCGCATGCGCCATCGCGGCGCTCGCCCTGGCCGCGCCGGCCGCCGCCCAGCAGACCGAGTCGCGGATCGTCGGCAGGATCATCGACGCGAACGGTGCCGTGCTCCCGGGCGTCACCGTCACGATCAAGGCCAGCGCAACGGGCGCGACGCGAACGGCCGTGACGGACGCGGAGGGACGATACACCGTCACCAACCTCACCGCCGGTCCGTACGAGGTCCGAGCGGACCTCAGTGGGTTCGCGCCGGGCAAAGGCGACGTGCTGCTCGGCGTCGGCGACGTCAAGCCCGTCGACTTGAAACTGATGGTCGGCGGCATCACCGAAGCGGTGACGGTCGCGGCGGACTTCTCCGTCATCGACACGACCTCGGCGAAACTGGGCGTGAACGTCTCTCCCGAGGAGCTGAAGAGCCTTCCCGTCAACGGCCGCAACTTCGCGAACCTGATGACGCTCGCGACGGGCGCGACGACCGACGGCAACGGCGGCTGGGCGAGCGTGCGGTTCAACGGCAAATCGAACCAGCAGAACTATCTCAACTACGACGGCGTGGACGGCACGTACGTGTGGGACGCGAGCCCCGGGTACTTGAACGCGACCGGATCGCAGTTCCGCCTCCAGACCTCGATGGAATCGATCGCGGAATTCCGCGTCAACTCCGGCCTCGCGCCGGCCGAGAGCGGCCTCGGCGCCGGCGGCAACATCACGGTCATCACCAAGAGCGGCGCCAATCGCTTCAACGGATCGCTCTTCAACTACTTCCGCAGCGACGCGCTGGACTCGGCGAGCAAGTACGACGACAGGAAGCAGAACCTCGAGTTCAACCAGTTCGGCGGATCGCTCGGCGGACCGATCGTCGCGAGCAAGACGTTCTTCTTCGGCAGCTACGAGGGGCTCAAGCAGACGACCGGCTTGAGCTTCACGGAAGCGGTCCCGAGCGACGAAGCGATTCGACGCATCCAGGCCGGCGAGCCCGTCGGCAGCGGCGCGGGACAGAACGCGGCGAGGACGCAGGCGGTCGGGGCGCTCCTCGCGGGCTTCCCACGGGGATCCGCACCGACGTCGAATCCGCTCCTCGCGCTCGCGACGCTCGACACGCAGGCCGACCAGCGCGAGCACACGGTGTCGGCGCGGGTCGACCATCGCTTCACGAACAGTCAATCGTTCTACGCCCGTGTGCTGTACAGCGACGGCGAGGTGGACACGCCGGATCGCACGGTCACGCCGCGCCGCGTCCTCGCGACGCAGCAGCCGCTCAACGCCGTCTTCAATCATCAAGCGTTGTTCGGCACGAGCGTGATCAACGAGCTGCGCGTCGGGTTCAATCGGCCGAAATACGACGCCATCGCGTTCGGACCTGCGGGATACGATCCGGCGCAAGTGTCGTTGTCCGGCACCGTGACGTCGCAGTCGATCGACGCGCGCGGCACGACGGGCGTCGCGCGCAGCGGCCTCCTCGTTCGCGCCACGAGCAACGCGTCGACGAACGGGCAGGCCTTCAATCCGCGCTCGATCGCGTTGAGCGACTCGCTGACGATCTCGCGCGGCGCGCACACGTTCAAGTTCGGCGGCGAGTACCGGAACATCGAGTCGAAATTCAAGTTCCTCGGCAGCACCGAGATCACGTACTCCGACATCAACGCGTTCATCGACAACCGGCCGACGGCCATCGCCGTGTCGCTCGAATCGCCGTTCTTCACGCCGCAGCAGTTCTACGGCATCGGCTTCGCGCAGGACACGTGGCGCGTCAACGGCCGGCTGACGTTGGAGCTCGGCGTGCGCTACGACTACTACTCGCCCGTGAAAGAGAAGGAGAATCGCGCGCGGCCGTTCTTCATCGAGGAAAACGACTTCGGGCCGGCGGACACGTTCTATGACGCGGACACGAACAACATCTCGCCGCGCGTGTCGGTCGTGTTCCAGCTCGATCCGAAGACGGCGCTGCGCGCCGGCTACGGGCACTTCTACGGTCCAGGCCAGTTCGAGGATCGCATCCAGCCGATCGAGAACTTCATCGAGCGCCGCCGCGTGCAGTCGACCGACGTTCCCGCGAACACGCTCGCATTTCCAGTCGACCCGTCGGTCTACCGCAATCAGCTCTCCATCCGCGGCTACACGCACGAGCGGCCCGACGAGTACAACATTCAGTACGGCGCGAGCGTCTCACGCGAGCTGCCCGGCGCGATGAACCTGACCGTCGGCTACACCGGGAGCAAAGGACGCGACATGTTCCTGCGCGGCGTCGCGAACACGTTCAACAACGCGACGCGCGTGCGGCAGTTCCCGTCGGTCGGCCAGGTCGACTACAAGACGTCGGGATGCCTCGACGGCCTCGTGGTGAACGGCAATCCGATCAGCGGCTGCGGCGAGGCCAGCTACAACGCGCTGCAGATCAGCCTCTCCCGCCGCTTCCACTCCGGTCTAACCGGCGGCCTGCAGTACCAGTACTCGAAGAACGAGGGGACGACGCAAGGATCGAACGAGGCGGCGACGGCATCGAACGCGTTCGACTACAACACGGAGTTCGGCCGCAACTCGACGGACATTCCGCACACGTTCAACGGATCGCTCGTCTACATGCTCCCGTTCGCCGGTCCGCTCGCCGGCGGCTGGCGCGTCGGCGGCATCGTCAACGCACGCAGCGGCGTGCCGATCAACGTCACGATCAATCGTCCCGACACGGTCACCGTCAACGGCGTGACCGTCACGAACATCCCCGGCGGCAACACGCGCGGCACGCAGCGTCCGGATCTCGTGCCGGGCGTCGATCCGTATCTGAAGAACGGCGTCCGGTGGCTGAATCCCGCAGCGTTCTCGGCGCCGCTGCCGGGCACGTTCGGCAATCTGCCGCGCAATTTCCTGCGCGGACCGAACTTCTGGCAGGTCGACTTCATGGCGTCGAAGGACATCCGCTTCGGACAGAACCAAGGCATTCAAGTGCGGCTCGAAGTGTTCAACATCACGAACCGCTTGAACTACGAGATGCCCGCGGCGGTGCTGCCTGCCGGTACGATCGGACAGCCGTTCACAGATGCCGTCGCCGGCACGTTCGGCTACATGCTCGGCCCGCTCAACCGGACCGTCGGCCTCGGCACCGCGCGGCAGACGCAGGTGGCGATTCGATATCTGTTCTGAGGTCCGCGGCTCGCGGTCCGCGGTCCGCGGTCCGGAAGGCCATTCAGATCTCAATCGCTCGACTCAGATCTGAATGATCTTCGGACCGCGGATAGCGGACAGCGGACCGCGGCCAGCGATTTAACCCCGTTGTAACAC